>PBAI01000020.1 GCA_002715825.1 Roseibacillus sp.
GACTTCGCAGAACTTGGCCTCAGCGCCACCTACGACGACGGCGTGGCGATCTACCTCAATGGCAAGGAGGTGGCCCGGGACAACTTGGAAGCCGGCAAGCTCACGGCCCGTAGTCGCGCCACCCGCGCTATCAGGGAAAGCAGCGAACTCAGTATCAAGATCCCCGTCGCCCGCCTCAAATACGGGGCATTGAACACCATAGCGGTAGAAGTTCATCAAGCCGGTCCGACCAGCAGCGACCTCTACCTCGATCTTAAGCTCTCCGGACTCGAGGAAGGAGAGAGGCCCGTCCTCGACCCATACCGAGAGGGAATGCGTGCCCTCCAGCGCGGTGATGCCGAAGAGGGTTCCCGCCTGCTTTCGCAGATGCCGCAGGACCACCCCGAGTATGCCCGCACCATGGCGATGCTGGGCTGGCAGGTGTATGCCGAGGGTCTAGGCGAACCGAAACGCGGCTTGCCTTTCGTGAAAAAGGCCTACGAGGTGGCACCCACGGACCGGCAGGTAGTCCGCTCTTACATCAAGACTCACGTTCTTTCCGGTGTTCTCTTTGATCCTGCCGCCATCGCACGGGAGCGGAAGAAGGATATCGCGGCGGAACATAAGTTTCTTGTCACCAAGCCCGAGCTCAGAGAGGCCAAGCTGGTTTCCCGCAAGGACCTGGAGGAAGACCTCGACTACCTCGAACATGTCCTCATGAAGTGTTTCTCTTATTTGGAACTCCGCCCCGTTGACTATCAGGGAGCGCTTGATGCCATTCGAGGTTCCCTTGACGAAGAGACTTCGCTCAACCAGTTCCGTCTTCAGCTGGCAAAGCTCATCAGCCTCTTCTGCGACGGACATGCCCGATTAGCCTCTCCCCCCTCCCAATATATGCCGCGCGGATATGCCCCCTTCGTCGCGGGCAGCTACAAGGATCGGGTATACCTTGTTGATGGAAAGAGCTTCGTCGACCCGAAGCACCCTTACGTCACATCGATCGATGGGCGCCCCATTGCCGAATGGCTGGAAGTCGCCTCCTACACCGTGGTGAAAGAGTCTCCTCAGTGGAGGCTGCGGCAATCCCTTCAGATGCTGGGCTATGTGAATTACATTCGGGCGGAGCTAGGTCTACCCGCCAAGGAGACAATCCTGCTAGAACTTGAATCAAAAAACCGGAAAAGCTCCCGCAAGCTGGAAGTGGAAGTCGCGCGGAGACCACAGAGAGAAGCAGAGTTCCCGGAGGGAAACAGCCGCAGGATTGGTGAGGTTGGCTACATCAGGCTTCCCCAAATGACCGGGAGCAGTCGCTTTCTCGCACAACTCAACCAGTTGATGAGACAGTTCAAGGACACCAGGGGAATGATCATCGATGTCCGGGGCAACCCAGGAGGTTCCAAAAACATCCTTTTGACCCTAATGCCCTACTTCCTGAAGCCCGGAGACCCTATGCGTATCATCGAATTCTCGGCTTACAGGAAGCCTATGGAGCTCCCCAAGCCCATGCCGGACGGATTCAATATGTCCAGCATGTCTGCCCAGCCGGTGACCTCCTCGCATTGGAAAACAGAAGACCAACGCAAATACATTGGGGATGCGATCAAGGCGTTCAAGCCCACGTGGGTGCTCCCGGAGGGAAAATTCAGTGACTTCTACGTTCTCGCCTTTGACTCCACCATGAACCCCGAGGCCTATTACTACGAAAAGCCTCTCATCATTCTTCAGGATAGCGGCTCGTTCAGCGCCAGTGATATCTTCCTCGGTGGCTTCAAGGGCCTGCCCAACACAACCCTGATGGGCACCGCGAGCGGAGGAGGCAATGGCTGGATGGACAGTTACACCCTGCCAAAAACCGGGCTCGAGGTCGTCCTTTGTCAGACCGCCAAATTCCGACCATCCGGAGAACCATTTGACGGCCTCGGCGTTCCTCCGGATGTGGTGATGGAGGCCACCCCCAGGGACCGGATGGGGAAATCTGACAGCGTCCTTGATGCCGCGCTCCTGCGTCTGGCCAAGTAGGAAGATCTCCAGCAAGCGGCAGAAGGCGCTTTACAACTTCAGTCGAACTCCAAGCACGACGTGCTTCTTCATCTGGATCTGAGTTTCCCCGCCAAACTGCCTTTCGTAACTGAGAATAACAGAACAGTTCTCGCTCATGCGGTAACCAGCGATAACCTCGAAGAGGTCCGAATGCTTTTCGGGCAGGTCGGTGGAGAGCCCCCGGTCGCGAAAATTAGTTGAGGTGTCGAGCGCGAAGACCCGCGAGTAGTTAGCTCCGAAGAACCAGGAACCTCGTTCCCAGCACAGCCCTGCGTTAGTCAGGATGGCATCGGTTTCAACGCTCCGCGCAAGAAGGTTCTGCCACGTATAGCCTCCGAGCAGGTGCAGCGAAAGATCATCGGTGAGATCAAACTTACGATCGAGAGTGAGGCGAAAATTCTGGTAAATATCAAAATCTGCCACCTCGTATCGTCCATTGAGGCTCAGTTCATCGGTATAGTTGTAGCCCACGGAGACCAGGAAACCCTCGCCGTCAGCAGCGAGACCAGTTCCCACGACCTCTCCCAACCCATGAATGATTCCGATCGTGGTATGAAACTCCCCAGCGCTCTCGTTTGATCCAATTTCTGCCTGGCTGAAAGTGGAGCCAAGGGCAAGGGCAAGGGCGACGAGGGCAGGGTTAACGGTTTTCACAACAGGAGCGGTAATCCTCATTCAGACCGAGGAAGTAAAGGGGAAAGGGGCCATGGGGATCCCTCCGTCCGCCGCTTTTCCCAGATCGATGAATTTAGCACCTAAAACGAGGGTAACTTAAGAAAGCCGAACTGTGCGCTGTCCACCGCGATAATAACCCCTCCGTCCCGGGTCAGGGCTAGATCCTCTCCCGCCCAGTCTCCTTCCTCGGCTTGGTATGTCGCCTCCCACTCAAGGACCCCATCCGGGCCATATTTGATCACATACACCTCCCACTGGTCGGATACATCTAACCCTATAGTCTCTGAATAGTTGCCATACTCATCTCCGGTCCCAGCAGTAAGGATGCAGCCTCCATCCGGAGTGGCACGAACACCCCACGCCTCATCGTGGATATAACGGGGATCAAATCCGCGGGGGTTTCCTCGCTTGCGCTCCCATTGCAGAATCCCATCTTGATTCAGTTTCATGGTATAGGTCTGCCAGTTGATTGTTCCCGAGAGGGTGTGCCCGGTGAGAAATATTGACCCATCTGCTCCCAGATCCATCCCGAAGCAATGATCATCTCGCCTCCCTCCAAAAAGGCGTCCCCATACCCGGCTACCATCGGCGTTCATCTTAAGCAGCCCGAAATCCAGGTTGTCATCCTCATTCCAGACCAGGCCTGATACAATCAAGGCCTGCTCGTGCTTCGCGATCCGGTAAGCCTGAGCAAGGTCGTCACGAAGACTTCTCCCTCCGGTCTTGTTTCCCTCAGAATCAAGAAACGCCAAGTAGCCTCTACCCTCGGCAAAAAAAGTATTCTCCCGATCTTCTGCGTTCGTGTAGCCAACTGCAACCAACCCGCCATCGGTCTCCACCATGTGCTCATAAGCATCGTAGCCGCCATTGCTGTGAGTTCTGACAAACTCTGCTTCCCCGGTGCCCTTGTTCACCTTGATAGCCGCACTGTTGCGATTGATTGCTCCCGCGATCCAATAGCCGTCGTCAACTTCGAGCACGGAATTCCCAAGGTTGTATGTCCCGTGGCCAGATGCTCCGGTGGACCGATTGGAATACTCCTGTCGCCACTCAAGGTTCCCCAATTGGTCCACTTTGATGGCAAGAATCCGGCTATTGGGCAGAAACCCTGTCTCTCCCACTTGGAGAACTCCTCCATCTTCACAGGCAAGAATATAGTGCCCGTGTGACTCTTCACCGGAACCTCCGTATGAACTGAACCAATCCGGGGTTGGGGGGAGCTCCGGAGTGCGGACCCGAAAAAAGCGACGCTCGAGCTGCCCTAGCGGCGCAGGGACAACCACTTGGGTTAGCTCCCCACTCCCCGTCACACGGGTGAGAATGGAAAAAGTCCTCAGATCCTCACTCCCGAGAATGTCGTAAAGAACACCCGTTTCACTGGTAAACGTGAGTTCTACCTGACCAGGAGAAACCGCTCGGAGTCCGGTAATTTCCGCACCACGCCCGGCCATGCAAAAGGCAAGGTTAAGCACAAATGCCAGCAAGACAGGCAGGGAAAACCGGCTCATGAGAAACGTTAACATCAGGAGGGGCAGACTCACGCTCTTTTGTCATCAGGTCCTCGATCCCCCCGACTCCCGGTTGTCATTTTACTTCGATACGTGGGACCTGCACGCTAGGCTGCGGCCATCTCATGATCTGGCCCACTCCTCTTATCTTCCTCGGCCTCTGCGGACTGGTAGCAGCAGCACCGACACCAAACGTGCTGCTGATCATGGCCGACGATCTCGGCTACTCTGATCTGGGATGCTACGGAGGAGAGATTCAAACCCCGCACCTCGATCGCTTGGCGGATGGAGGGCTACGCTACACCCAGTTTTACAATACAGCGCGATGCTGGCCCACACGAGCAGCACTGCTCACCGGCTACTACGCCCAACAGATCCGCCGCGACAAACTCCCGGGGAGCAATACCAGAGGAAGCAGGCCGGAATGGGCCCCTCTTGTTTCCGTGACTCTCAAAGAAGCAGGCTACCGCTGTTATCATTCGGGAAAATGGCATCTTGACGGAATGCCTCTTCGCAATGGCTTCGAGCATTCCTATTATCTTAAAGACCAGGGTCGCTTCTTCAGTCCTCAAACACACTGGAAAGACGACGTGAAACTCCCTCCCGTCCAGCGGGGATCTGGCTACTATGGAACCGTAGCGGTCGCTGATGCCGCCATTGACCATCTCAAGGAGCATGCAGCCAATCACCGGGATACCCCATTTTTTCAATATGTCGCATTCGCGGCGCCGCACTTCCCTCTACACGCCCTTCCGGAGGATATCGCGAAGTGCGAAACCCGCTACCGGATAGGCTGGGATCGAATCCGCGCCCAGCGGTGGAATCGAATCCAGAAATTAGGACTCGTGGACGGAGCGCTCCCAAAGGTCGAGAAAGAGCTCGGNCCTCCGTATCATTTTCCCAAGCATCTTGAAATCCTTGGTCCCGGTGAGGTAAATCGCCCTCTCTCTTGGAACCAGCTCAGCGAAAAGCAGAAAGGCTTCCAGCAGGCCAAAATGGCAATCCACGCTGCAATGGTGGAACGGATGGACCTCGAGATAGGCCGTATCCTCGAACAGATACGCGCCATGGACGCTTGGGAGAACACCCTCGTAATTTTCCTGTCCGATAATGGAGCTAGCGCCGAAATTATGGTGCGGGCAGATGGCCACGATCCCAAAGCCCCAGCCGGTTCCGCCTCCACTTACCTTTGCCTTGGCCCGGGCTGGTCCACCGCATGCAATACCCCCTTTCGCCGCCACAAGACGTGGGTCCACGAAGGGGGATGTGCCACCCCATTTATCGCTCACTGGCCCGCAGGCATCAAGGAGCGCAACGCCCTGCGGCGCACACCTGCCCATGTCATTGACCTCGCCCCAACTCTCCTTGATCTCGCCGGCTTGAAGCCGGCTCAAAAAGAACCCGCGCCCGGGCGGTCTCTTAAACCGACCTTCGACGGTGACGGGGAGCCCCTTCATGAGCACCTCTGGTGGCTCCACGAGGGCCATCGCGCGCTGCGGAGTGGAGACTGGAAGCTGGTGGCCGCCGAGGGAGATCCGTGGGAGCTCTATAACCTTGCTTCTGACCGCACCGAGACACGAAACCTCGCCCGCAACCATCCCGAGCGGGTCGAGGAGATGAAGAATCGCTGGCATGCCACCGCCTCCTCGTTCCTCGAAAACCTTCAGAAGGGGAAATAGGATCCTGCTGCTGCCGGAAACTCGCGCCTTGCATCAGTGCTCCTCGACCCTAGAGTGCCGGCGTCAGGGGCCGTGGAGGGTCGGCTGGTGAAATCCGCCAGGTCCGAAAGGAAGCAACGGTAGCCTGTCCGGCTTTGCCGCGGCTCCCTGACACTTTCCCTTCAGGTCCCTTTGCCCAAATTGAGCTCCGCCACGATCTCAAAGCAGGCCGAGGTTTGTTTCAGGAAAGATCCAGCGATCGCATTAAGCTGCAGAAGGTCCGATGCGGGCTTGCGCGGACTGGGATCAAACCAGTCCTTGCCTTTAACCCGGTTAGGAATCGCGATCATGAGCTGGTTATTCCTGAAGGCGAAACGCACCTCGCTCCCACGACTGGTCCGGAATGCCAGCATCCGCTGCTTTAGCGCAGGAGTTAGCAGAGCGGCCATCTCTTCTGGATCGGCGGCATGGACGACAAATCTTTTCTCGAAATCCGAATCATCTCCCTCCTCCATGCTTTCTCCGAACGTCTGAGACGAAAGCGGACGCTGCTTTCTCAGAGGAAGCAAGGACCACAACTTCGAAGAACGGGACTTCTCTGCGCGAGGCCCTACGACCACTGGCGTCCGGAAGGGTTGGGGGAAGTCCGCCATCATGAACCATCCACAAAAGATCTCAGTGAACGAATCCTCTGTCTCCCGCTTCGCCTGAACTTCCGCCATCTGAACCTGCGTGCCCCCGACATGTCCTTCGAGACAGTCTTCAGACCAGTAGGTTGTGTAGTCGTCTCTTGAGTAAAAACCAGCCGAGAGAAAGGTCTCCTCCGTAACGCCATAGTCCGGACGATACTCCAGACCGAGCTCCAGCTTGCTGAGAAGGTGCAGGCCCACAGCCTTCTTATATTCCTGCGCGTAGCGTAGTTTNGCCCCGCCAGTTCCCTTGATCAGGTAAAGCTCTCCAAGGGACAGTCCCAACACCGCGAAAGTCAGGCCCATCGGGCCTCCCACCGGCGGGAGAGTCCTCCATAAAATCAGGAAGAAGACTACGGCGCCTGCAAAGAGCAGCCCTCTCACGCTCCAGTTCCTCTTCCTGAGGCTGATCACCGTGTCCGTGCGAAGGGCCTCAATCCGCTTGAGCTCTTCTTTGAGTTCCTCACGAAGCACGAACTCGTTGAAATGCTTTTTCTTATGAACGGCCATGCCTGCGAGATTCGAGGGAGTTCTCAGGCCACAATGTCTGTCAGAACTTGTCCAAAAACATCAGTGAGCCGGAAATCGCGCCCAGAATGGAAATAGGTCAGCTCCTTATGATCCAGGCCCATCAGGTGAAGTATGGTTGCATGAAGATCGTGCACATGAGCCTCACCCTCTGTGACACGAAACCCGAATTCATCAGTGGCCCCCTGAATGGTTCCACCCTTGATTCCGCCTCCGGCCATCCAAGTCGAAAATCCCGCCGCATGATGATCCCGCCCGCCTGTCCCNACCGGAGTGCGGCCGAATTCTCCCGCCCATACGATCAGCGTTTCATCAAGCAAGCCCCGGGCCTTCAGGTCGGCAAGCAGGCCCGCAATGGGCTTATCGGTCTGCTCACAGAGTTTCTGGTGGCGTTTGTCGTTGTCCCCGTGGGTGTCCCAGTTCGAGTGATACAGCTGTACAAAACGTGTTCCCCTCTCCACCAGTCGGCGCGCCATCAGACAGCTTTTCCCGAAACGATCGGCCTCGCCTGCCCCGATCCCATAGAGCTTCCGAGTGTGGTCTGTCTCCCCGGAAAGGTCCACCGCCTCCGGGGCATGAGCCTGCATCCGATAAGCAAGCTCGTAGGCCTCGATCCGGGCTGATAACTCTGAGTTGACGGGTAGATGGCTCTGGTGCTCACGGTTCCAGGTCGCGAGAAGATCAAGTTGGTCACGCTGTGTTTCCAGCGAACGATCCATCGCAGGATCCAGGTTCGGCACAGGAGTCCCTGAGGTCTTGAACACCGTTCCCTGGTGGCCCGAGGGCATGAATCCCGAGCTCCAGTTCTGGGCTCCGGAATAAGGAGCTCCATTCACAAGCACCACAAACCCGGGCATATTGTTGTTCGAAGAACCAAGCCCGTAATTGGCCCAAGATCCAAGGCAGGGGTGACCCTGGCGGACAAAGCCGGTGTTCATCTGGAGAGAGGCCGCCCCGTGCGCCGCACTATCAGCCTTCGTGGACCTGATAATCGCAAGTTCATCAGCATGCTCCCGGAGGTGTGGGAAGAGTTCAGAAATTTCAATGCCGGATTGACCGCAAGCCTTGAACTCAAAAGGAGAACCCTTGAGCTTCCCCTTGCCTTTCTGGCTGACCCCCTTGGCAGGTTTGAAATCATACTCCTCCCCATGACGCTTCCCCAGCACCGGCTTAGGATCGAAGGTATCCATATGACTGGGCCCTCCCACCATGAAGAGGAAGATGCAGTTCTTGGCCTTGGCCGGGAAATGAGTCGAGGGAGTCACTTCTCCGGCCTTCACCCCATCCCGCGCCAGCATCGAGGCCAACGCGGTTCCGAAAAACCCATTCCCCGCCTGCCAGAGGAATTCCCGGCGAGTCCTTCCGCATGGAAAATGAAATGGGGGGGGGGAGTGCTTCATCGTTCCTAGCGGTAACTGAACTCGTTGGTATTGAAGAGCACCAGCGCGAGTGAGGCGAGCGGATCGATCTTCTGCTCCCGAGCTGCCTTTCCAAGAAATTCCCTCGCTTGCTCCATCTCGCGGGTGCTTGGCGGACGGCACAGGATAAGATCAAAGGCCGCCTTGATCTGAACCTCCTCACTCTCCAGCTCCCGGAGGCGGTTCGCGAGGTGTACGGTCTGCTCATTGATGAAACGTCCATTCATCATCAGGAGAGACTGCACCGCGGTAGTTGAAACCGCACGCTTGGCACAACTGCAGGAAGAATCCGGGTTGTCCAGGACCGCCAGCTCCGGGAGGGGGATGGCGCGCTTGGCAAAGACATAGACGCTACGTCGAGACGCCTCTTCGTCCGTTGAGTTTTTCCAATCCGCACCCGATGAAGCCCCAACCACCTTGTCGGCAAAAGGCGGATAAATGGGAGGCCCCTCCATCTCACGGTTTAGCTTCCCGCTTGCGGCCAAAATGGAATCACGGATTGCCTCGGCTTCCAGCCGGTGCAGGGGCCATCGGGAGTAGAGGCTGTTATCTGGATCTTTTGCAGGTTCCGGATGCGTCGCCGAGAGACGGTAGGTGGCAGAAAGAACGATCTGCCGGTGCAGGGGTTTGAGCTTCCAGCCTCCCTCAATCAACGAGTTTGCCAGCCATTCGAGCAGGGCAGGATGGGTGGGCTCGCCCCCTTCCACTCCAAAATTATTTCCGTCCTCCATCAGGCCTTTTCCGAAATGATATTGCCAAACCCGGTTGGCCATGACGCGCGCAGCCAGAGGTGCCTGCGCCCCGGTGATCCAGTCCGCGAGAGCCCGCCTCCGGCCAGACGAATGGCTGGTAGGCCGGGGNTCCGGTAACCCTTTGGAGCCTAGGACAACCGGAACCCCGAAAGGAATGACTTCTCCCCTCTGATGGACGTCCCCTCTGATTCGAAGGTGCGATGGCTTAGGCTTGGCATTATCGGCATACACCCAGGCCATCATGGGCTGGGGCTTGTCTTTCTCGAGGCTCTTCAACCTTTGCTCAAGCTCTGAGATTGTTTTGCGCTCCTCTTCCGTGGCGACCTCCCGGACCGCGCCGCGAACCCGGTTGCGTTCCCGTTCCAGCATGTTCTGCTGCTCCTTGGAGCGTTGCTCCGGTTCGAGCGGAATTGCTTCAATCGTAAGAGCCAGCTGCTTCTCATTCAGCTTTGCCTTACGTCCCTCCGGCAAACCGTCCCTCGCCCAGCGCTCGAGAATGGGAGCCCAGAAGTGCTCCTCAAGCTCGCGCTGTGGATTTAGAGTAGTGCGCTGGTAAACCTCCTCGGCCTCTCGATATCGCTTTCGATCCTCGTCCGTGCCAACCTCTCTCTCCCTTCCGGTAACATTGAGGGGCTCGAAAGACGCCAGAACCCGGTGGTAGTCCTTCTGACTGAAGGGCTCAAACTTATGATCATGGCACCTCGCGCATTGCAGGGTCTGGCCGAGAAACGCCATCGAGGTGGTGGCCACGATGTCATCCAGAGTGTCATAGACTGCAACCTCCCGGTCGGCGGCAATGGTGTCGAAGGTTCCAAGGGCGAGAAAGGTGGTCGCAATCTGGGTGTCCGAGGTCGCCCCTTCAATTTCGTCACCGGCAAGTTGCTCGAGAATGAATCGATTATACGGCTTGTCCTCATTGAAAGACTTGATGACATAGTCGCGATACCGCCAGACAAACTTCTTATACTCATCCCGCTCGTAGCCCTTCGTCTCCGCGTATCGGACCACATCGAGCCAGTGGCGCCCCCATCTCTCCCCGTATTGAGGTCGCCCAAGAAGGTCGTCAACAATCCGGGTATAGGCCTCGTCACCTGGATCCCGGAGAAAGGCTTCCGTCTCTGCCGGGGTGGGAGGCAACCCGGTCAAGTCGAGATGCACGCGCCGCAGCAATTCCCGGGGCGCCGCTTCGGGAGCCGGCTCAACTCCGGATTCAGACAACCTCGAGAAGGTAAAATGATCCACCGGCGTTTTGGCTCGTGACGTCACCGAAGTCGGCAGAGCCGGCTTCCCGAGAGGGCTCCAGGCCCAATGGCTCGAAGCGGCCCCAAGCTCCCGGGCAAGCCCGGAGGCGGGAACCAAAAGAGCGGCCAGGAAGCCTGCCCCCATTCCAGTCACCTTGAAGAAATCTGCGATGCTTAACTATACCCTACTGGTAAAGCCCTGCTTTCAAGGGTTTTCCGCCTGATCTCTGGCGCGCGCTCCGCCGTTTCTTGTCATCATGAGTTCTGCAACTTGGGCTTTGTCCAAATGCGCGTATTAAGGTTCAAGTCCTCCACGATCTGAAAACAGGCCTTTAACTGATTAACGAGATGCCCGACCTGGCGAGGGGAGGAGGCAGGCCGCGAAAGCCTTGGCTCAAACCAGTCCCTGCTGCTGGGGATGGCGATAAAGAGCTGGGATGGCTTGAACGCCAGTCGAAGATCATTCCCAAATCGGGCTCGCAGGATCAGAATCTGCTCCTGTAACTCAGGGGTCAGAACCGTTACGGCTTCCGCGGGATCCGTGGCCCGAACGATAAAGGCCTTTTCGAATTCCGGGTTATCGACCCGCAGGAGGTGCTGATTCAGGCCTGACTCCACCTTTTGGAATTTTGCTCCCAGCATTCCAAAATGCTTTTCCGCAAAATCCGGCACCACAAAAATACTCCCCTGACATTCTCGAGGAAACGCCGCGACTGCGAACAGGCCATCAAAGATCGTTACAATTTCTTTCTGCTCCTTCCCATTTTTGTACGAAGTGGTTTNACTTTGAACTTTGATTTCGCCGATCTGGAACTCGGTCTCCCCGATAGAGCCCTTGAGAACATCCTCGCTCTCAAAGATGTTATAATACTGCTCATAGAGTCCACTTCTATAGAACAAGTCGTCGTTGAAATGTCCCCCACTTCGATAGGACATGTTCGGCTGGAGGCTCTGGACCAGAGCGGGAATCACTTGGCTTTTATAAGCCTCGCAATAGCGCCCTCGAGCTCTGAACGCACCGTGAAACACACTCCATGCGACCATGAGTAGAGCCACAAAGAGATATTTGAGAACATCCGCACCCTGCTTAGCGGCGAAAATAATCACCCAGATCGCAAGCACTACAACAAGCACTCCCACGATTAACAGCATGGTGAAGCGTATCCTCTCACCCTGTCGGATGTGCTCGAGTTGCCGGAACTTCTGGGAAAGGTCTGTCACAGGATATTGCATTTGCGAATCGGACATTGTCAGGAATCGCTAAAGCTGAACATCGGTCACCTTTCTCTGGGACTCCGGAGTCTCGAACCAGTCATGAACGTGGAATCCAAAGATTCCTGCCAACAAATTACCTGGGAATTTCCCCACGCCTTCATTCCATTCAGTGACAGCCGCGTTAAAGGCACGGCGCGCAGTTGCGATCTGGGCTTCCGCCTCACTCAGGTTCCGTTGCAGGCTAAGAAACTGCTCCCCAGCCTTGAGCTCGGGATAGTCTTCCGCCAGCAGCATGACCTTGGCGACTCCCGCTCCAAGGTCCTGCTCGTGGCTAAAGCGCTCCGGACCGGCGGACTCCGCGAGCTCAATCCCGCGCCGGGCCCTCGTCACCCGTTCAAACAATTCCTGTTCGTGGGAGGCATAGCCCCTGACTGTTTCCACGAGCTGGGGCACCACGTCCCACCTCTTTTTCAGCTGTACGTCCATGGCCGCAAATCCATTGCGCAATCGATTTCGCCGGCTGATGAAACGATTATACAAGAACGCCACGAGCAGAGCGCATACTACCAGCAGAACACCCAGCGTGACACCCAGAGCTACCATTCGCCTTTAATACGCTTCCCGGAAGCAATTCTCCACCACTTATTTGAGAGCCCCCAGGCCTAATCCGCCCAGCGAATCACCGCGGCCACCGGCCAATGATCCGAGGGAACCATCTTGCCCCGCATGTGATGCTCGATCCACGCCTTCTGAATCTCCCACCCAGGGGATACCAGCACGTGGTCAATCATTCGCGAACCGGGAATCACTCCTTGCCAACGATTAAAGGTGTTGCGGTCCTTGACCTCGGGATGGAGCTCGAAAAATGGCGCCTTGAGAGGGTTGCTCCACTGCTCCAAATCCTTCCCCCCTGCCAGGGTCACCTTTTTCCCCATCAGATAGGCCACTCCCGGATTTGTCTCGGTAGCATTGAAATCGCCGGTGACCACGACGGGCTCACCTGTTCGCCTCCGGTCGTCAATCCGCCTGGCCATCAGGCGGCCCGCCTGTTCTCGAGAGGGCTGACTCTGATGATCCCAGTGAGTGTTGTAGAAATAAAACCCCTTTCCGGTTTTCCGGTCCACCAATCGGGCCCATGTGCAAATCCTCGTCACTTGGTTGCCCCAGCTTTTTGAACCTGCGGTCTCCGGCGTCCCACTCAGCCAGAAGGTCCCGCCCTCTGCCTCATCCCGCGTTAGACGCTCGGAGCGAATGAACAATGCCGAGTATTCCCCGCGATTCTTGCCATCATCGCGACCCACTCCGAATTTCTGGTAACCCGGCAGCTCGCGGGTGAGGTAGTCCATTTGCTGGGGAAGAGCTTCCTGAACCCCGAATAGATCCGGATCCATCTTTCGGATCGTTTCTACCACGAGATCCCGCCGAGCCTTCCAGCTACGGGTGCCGAGATCCGCTCTTGCAGCAAGACGGATATTGAAAGATGCCACCGTAAGCTCAGCAGCCGGTAGCGTANTCAGAAGGGCAAGAAAAATTAGAGCGAGACGAAACACGCTGGAAATGCTACCCGGAATGGGGCCTGTTGTCCAAGCTATGCCTTTACTTACTGCCGTTCTCTTTTTTTCGCTCTCCATGCTCGCCGCCGCGGCGTGGCCCGAGGGGAAGGCCTCAAAATGGAACGGATATCAGCGCCTCGACTTTGCCCTCCCGGACGATGGTGCCCGCTGTATCATTGTTCGGCCAAAACAGGCGGGAGCAGGAAACCCTTGGATATGGCGAGCTCGCTTCTGGGGACACCAGCCTGCCCTCGATCTGCAGCTTCTCGAAAAGGGATTCCATCTTGCCTACTGCGAGGTAGGAGGTCTCTTCGGAGCACGTGCGGCAGTGACGCGCTGGGACAAGTTCCACGCGTTGGCCGTCCGGGAGGGGCTCTCCCCCCGCCCTGTGCTGGAGGGCATGTCGAGAGGAGGACTGATCATCTTTAACTGGGCGTCCGCCAACCCGGAAAAAGTAGGTGCAGTGTATGGCGACAATCCGGTCTGTGACTTCAACTCGTGGCCGGGAGGGAAAAACGGCAAATTCTCAAAACGTGACTGGCAGCGCTGCCTGAAAGCTTATGCGGTGACGGCGAAGGCCGCATCACAACACCCCCAACCTCTCAGCGAGGAGACTCTCAAGCCTTTGGCAAAGAACAGAGTTCCCATCGCGGTCGTGCTGGGACTGGAAGATCAAGTCGTCCCGGCCGAGGAAAACGGAGCGCTTCTTGCCCGTAATTACGAGGCACTGGGCGGCACAGTGAAGGTCTGGCGTAAAGCCGGCAAAGGCCATCACCCCCACGGTCTTCATCCCCCGGACGAGCTGGCCGCTTGGCTGATCAACGCAGTGAAATGACCCTTTTAACCCCATGGCATGGCCTTGCCTTCCTGCTGCCGTGAAAGCCCCTTTGATTCTTCGCCTCCTTTCCCTCACCGGGCTTCTCATCTGTGGCTACCTTGCAGGGCTGAAGCTTGCCGGAAAAACCTCTTCTCTGGCAGGCTGCGGCCAAGGTTCGGGCTGCGGCAATGTCTTGGGCTCAGAGTGGTCACAGCTCTTCGGGATTCCGGTCAGCCTTCTTGCATTCGTGATCTACCTCGCTTTGCTGATTGCCTCTTTCCGTCCTTCGAGATCGCTCTACGGAGCTCTCGCAATTTGTCTTACCGGCGCCGCTCTCTGGTTTGTCGGGATCCTCTATCTCACCATAAGGGCGGTATGCCCCTGGTGCCTCGCCATGCATACCATCGGAGTCGTTACCTCCATTGTTCTGGTGGCATCTCTGCGAGATGTTCCTCCGTCAAAATCTCTCCTGCGCTTTGCCCCGGTTGCGGCTCTCCTCGCCCTTCTCACCCTCGTCGTGGGTCAGATTCTGGGGCCGAAACCGGACACCCATGCCAGTAGTAAAGAGGCGCTGCGGGATCAAGGGGGGGCGATCGAAAACGCCGGCCGGAGAATTGCCTTCACCCGTGGGGGCAAGCGATACAATACCGATACGATGCCCCATTTGGGGCCTCCCGACGCTAAGTACGTCATGGTGAAATACTTCGACTATACCTGCATTTCCTGCCGAAAGGTGCATGAGCAGCTGCAATTCGTTGAGAAGAAACACCCTGGCCTCTTTTGCGTAATCCTCCTCCCGGTCCCCTTGAATAGATCCTGCAATCCATTCATCACAAACCAGAGCCCAAAGCACCAGCACGCTTGCGAGCTAGCCCGCCTCAGCGTGGCTGCCTGGAAAGCCAGTCCCACGAAATGGCCCAAAGTCCATGAGCAGTTAATTTCTACTTTAGATCTGCCGCCTGAAGTCGCGGAGGCCGCAGTCGGGCAGATTGTCGGCCACGATCAACTGGAGCTCGCGAAGCAGGACCCCTCTGTTGAGTCCCTGATCAAGTCCAGCGTCAAGGACTTCGGCCAGCTCAAGAAGGAGAACTCTCTTCTTCCCAAATTAATGTGCGCGGGAGGCAAAGTCCTACATGGTGAGCCCAGATCAGCGGAGGCTCTCCTGAGTGTCCTCAACCAGATTTACGATCTGGTTCCATAGCAGGGTTTTCCTGCTGGCTTATCCTCCAGACCTTTCGCTTCAGGCAATTGGAGCAGTTTGTATGAATAACCTCCTCCCTTCAAAGGTCCAACGGCACGTAACCCAGAGAATGCCTTATGATAAAGATCTTTTCGGCCGCCGTAGCCCTGACAATTACCGGGATAATCTCCTCGCCGCCTGCAGAGGCGGGCCACCTCCACAACTGCATCACTTCCCACCCCAGATACGCGCCAGCGACATACAAGGTCTACACCACGCGTTATTTACGAGGGTATGACTGTCACGGCCGTCCGGTTTTCGGCTATAGAAGGATTTCCCTTCCCGATGCNAGACGTTCGAGCCAGTGCCGGTCATCTCATTACAGTTTACGTCCGAGGGTAGTTATCCCGCGGGCCGTTCCATGCGATCCTCCCCGCGTCGTTTTTAGGAGTCCCCGCCCGCACAACCGCTCCTCCGGAGTGTCCCTGCGATTCTCATTCGGCGGGCGACGGTAGTTCCCGGACACTGCCCTTCCGGCTTAGAGCCGCCTTGTTTCCGAGTGGTTCTGTGCCGTTGCCCCCCAATCGGGAACAGGTTCTCGAACTGCAAATTTAGCAGTTCGCTATTCTGCGGTCTGCGTTTACCGTCCCCAGTATGGGTCGCCTTTTGCTTCTTCTTCTTTCCCTTTTCGTGGGCGTGTCTGGCGTAATGGCTGCCCCACGCGCGACCGATGAAATTCTCTCTGCTCTCCAGACCCGACTCGAACGTAACATTGGCTTCGAAGACCTCATTGAACAACTCAGTACTCTAGAGCCCAGGGAGCTTNAGCGCCTGCAGTCTGACTTCGACAAGGTGTGGCCCGGTCTCCGGGATGCCTATCTGGACGCTTTCCGGAAAGAAGCCGAGAGCCAGCATTCGGGAGCAGCACGGCAGTCCAACCAACGAGCGATCAGGGAAGCGAGGGAGAGCTTTCATTCCGTTCGCATNATGGCCGAGGGGCCGATGAAGGGCGCCATCGTCGCCAAGAGCGAGCCGGCTGTCGCATTGCTCAGGGAAGTTCTNCTCCCTTCTGGCGAAAAAATTCTGCAAGNCGCTGGAGAGGCANTAAACGAGCAGCGCTCCCAGATTCTCAAACTCGGAGCGTTCCGAGACGGAATACTGAAAGCTGCCATCTCGATCGAGGATGCAGAATCTGTCGCTTCCATACTGGCTCAGGAGCAATCCGTGGCTGAGGGGCTCTCCGATCTCGACCGCAACGGCCTGCGAATAATGAAGGCCAATCGCAAGATTGCAGAAGCTGAGATGGTCCCCGAAGGAGAGCGCCGAGGCGTGGAAGAACTCAACCAGATGCGGCTTCTTGTTGGCCTCGATGCACTTGTGCTCGACCCGAAGCTCTGTGAGGCCTCCCGCGGCCATTCAGAGGATATGGCCAACCTGAATTTTTTCAGCCACACTTCTCCTGTCAGGGGCAAGGAATCTTTCGGGAAGCGAGCCGCCTTGTGCGGCACGAACTCCAGCGGAGAAAACATCTACATGGGTTCTACCAAACCCAGTTCGGCCAACCGGGGATGGTTTCGTTCTCCCGGGCATCACAAGAACATGTTCAGCCCCGGCCACAAAAGGGTAGGGCTGGGAAACTATGGGTCTCATTGGACCCAGATGTTTGGCCGCTAGGCGCGGTTTAGCCCATTTCCTGCTGAAGGGCACCCAGTCTCTGAGGCTTCCCGGCAGGCATCTGGACCAAGGCCAGCTGCTGGCGACAGGTCACAAGCAGAACATCATCGGCAGAGCGCCGCATCTCAAAGTTGCACCAGAAACGAACTTTCCCCCACTCTTCCAGCCGGCCCTGAGTCTCTATGCCGTCCCCAAGGCGCCCGGGTTGACGATAATCGATTTCGGTTCTGACCACGACGGGATAAATCTGGGTTTCCGCCATACGCCGCAGATCAAAGCCGAGTTTTCCCGCAAGCTTGGTTCTGCATCTCTCAATCATTCGCAAATAGGCAAGGTTGTGTACGACCCCGCCCACGTCGGTGTCGTAGAACATCACTTCGTCTCGAGTAAGTTCCCTGTAGGATTCTGCTTCGTCTTCCTGCATGAAGCCAATTGTAGCGGACCAGAGCCCTGAGGCAAAAGGTTGCGCGAGGCAAAGTGGTAGGAGACAATTCCCCAGCATGCGGACGCTTTGCCTGCTATTTCTCCTCTGCCTTCTCCCGGCGAAGCTGCCCGGGGCAGCCTATATTGGTCCCGACCCTGCCCCTATCCTGTTCCCAAGGGATCAGATTCCCATCGACACGGACACCATGCGTGAGCTCTCCGGGCACCTCACGAATATCGCTACCCGCGAACCAGACGGGACTCCGGAGCAAACTCGGGCTACCGCTCAGTTACTTGCGCTTGCGATCCGCCTCAACCCAGCCAACCGCTCCGCGCTGGAGACCGACAAATCTCTCCGCGCAGGGCATGCTGTTGACTCTTTCGAAGGCGACATCAATCAGGCCTTGCGGCAGGCCTGGGGCATCGCAGACTGGCTGCTTGATCCCGACGCGGGAGCAGGCGGGAAGGCCCTTGGAAACCTCATTGTTGATGCTCTGGCCGTGGTCAACCCCCGGAATCCTCTCGCCAAGCTCCATGATCCAGAAGGTGAACTCGAGCGGTGGAAACGTGTCCTGCCCTCACTCGAGGCCTACCGGAGAATCCCTGAGCAGCAACCCCCTCCGCAGCCGGTCGCTCCGCCCGCACCCCCTGTGGAACGGCCGCCCATTCTCCTTGGACGAGCCAGCACAAAGACCCCTCTTTTTCTCATGAACGAGGAGCGCCGCCGATCTCTGCGTATGGTTCCTCTTTCCATGAAAGTCATGGAGTCCCCTCAAGCCGGTATACTTACTTTTGACCTGAATCCTGAGACCGAGAGCCCAGACATCACTACCGCTCGCGTAAACGTCGGGAAAGTACTTGAACGGCGCTGGCCCGACCTGCCGATTCGTCGCATAGCACAAATCTCAACAGGTGCAGAACGCTATGCACCTAACAACGGCCAAGCCATCTCAGGGCCGGCGGCCCTCCTCATGCACTCCTCCATGACAGGGAAGCCCCTCCGCCCGGGGGTGACCTTGGTTGCGGAAATTGCCTCTGACGGATCTCTGATGCGGCCCCTCCAGAGCTGGAACTATCTACGTGCTCTGCGGCTTGCCCCGGGGGGGCGGCTTCTGGTGCCTCCTGAATTTGAGCCCGA
Source organism: Roseibacillus sp. (assembly GCA_002715825.1). GTDB lineage: Bacteria > Verrucomicrobiota > Verrucomicrobiia > Verrucomicrobiales > Akkermansiaceae > Roseibacillus_B. Next base: position 18,489 of record PBAI01000020.1, read on the forward strand.
ATTACGAGCTATGATCGCCTTGGAGGACCCTGCATTTTTTCTTCGATGGGAGGTATTGATCGTAAGCTCTATCGACACCGCCTTGAACCTTGCCAGCGAAAATAGCGACCCCGCCGGCCTCGCCGCAACGTCCGAGCTCTACGAGGAGCTTCGCGACGTCGGGCGGGACAAGGATGTTGGGCAGCTGTGCGTCAACACGAAGGTTCGGGAGCGCCTCTCCGAAATTGCCAGCAGAGTCCCCTTTCATTACTCTGCGAAAATGCTTCTCGTTCAGGGTAATGCCGCCCTGCGACCCACGAGGGTGGAGCGAGAGGTTGCGGGGCGAATCTTGCGCAGCGCGCTCGAGCCCGTTAGCAGGATCTCCCAACTCGCACTTTCCCAGCTGAGCGCGAAACGCCTTCTGACCACCGGCGAAGCCACCAGCGCCGAAATCGCGCGGTTCTCCAGATTTATCTCTCCCGACGACAAAGACCTGCTCCAAGAGGCCCGGGAAATCGCTCAACTTACCCAGACCCTTGGCAAAGGAAAACAAGATGGAGGTCTGAAAGACGGAGTGGCCTACTATCGTAATATTCCTCTCCCAACTTATCATGGCCGCTTGCAGTCAAAATTTGCGGCTCTCCGACAGAAACTTGCTCCCTTCACCCGCGAATCCATCCCGGCAGCTCCTCCAGATGACCCGCCAACAGGCGCAGGCACCAACCCGTAGTTACACAAATTCCAGTTTCGGGGTCGCTTTCCCGCAGGATGGCAGTCCAAGCGAGCTCTCGCGACGCTTTTGCTTTAGCGCCTCTTCTTGATCCCCTAGGCTTTCTCCCAACGACCCGATGAACATCCAGTTTTTCCTCACTCTTCCCCTCTGTGCTCTTCTCTTTGCGCCCTGCCTTTGCGCTCAGGAAGACACACTCTTCTATCTTCCTGACATGGAGGCAGAGTTATTCGATACGGAAGAACTCGACTTCGGCAGACGAGGGACATTTGACAAATCGGGCCTCGTTGCAGCTCTGGCCCGCATCGCTAGTGACTTTGATCCCGAGGAAAAGAATGGAAAGGTGCCCAACCTGCTCCGGTCAAACGCCCTCGGGATAGCAGGGCGCATCAATCCAGAGGCCAAATCCTTCAAGACCACCTACGAGCAACTTGAGCAGGACGCTGAAGCCTACGGGAGCAGTGGAACCAGCAAGGATCGCCTCGTGGGAAATATTTATCGAGGAGTGCGCACCCTCCTCAAGGATAAGGAAAACGAGGACAACAAGATCTGCGCCGCCTACTGCGTGGATGTCGCTCTCCGCCTGCTCCCCGATCACAGATACGCGGAAAACCTCGAAAGCATACAGAAAGAGCTGGAGGACGATGGTGTTGAGGTCGACTGGGATCAGCTACAAGGAAAAGCCGTCGTAAAAGAAACACCGTGGAACCCCTTTGGCCAAGGCGGCCGGATGGAGCCAAGGAAGGAAAAGATGCCCGGAGGCGACGCCAAAGGACTCGCTTCGAATCAAAGTTCGGTCGTAGGACTGGTCGTAGTGACTCTCGGGAGCGGGAAGCACGCAGGAGCAGCCAGTGAAATTATTGCAACGGCTCTGCGGGAGGAAGGAACCAAAGGTATTGAGTTCAAGATTGACCAGAAGGTCGGGGACATGATGGGGAACAGCCTCAAATCAATCCGGGATTACCTCCGAATTACATATGAGCCCAAAGGAATGGTCCCGGACGGTTATCAGGTCAGTATAGTATTTCAGGATCGTGATCAGCGAGTCGATGGGCCCTCCGCAGGAACCGCGATGGCGCTGATGCTCGATTCGCTGTTTACAGGGGAAAAGCTCGATGAGGGATTCGCCTGCACCGGCGGCATCACTCCGAATGGAAAAGTAACCAGCATCGGAGGTGTTGCTGCCAAAATTCGCGGGGCGACCCGGAGAGAATGTACGATAGTTGGCGTGCCGGAAGGTAACGCCAAGGGGGTGAATGATATTCTTGTCCTCGATGGATTCCAGCAACTGCTGGACATTCAGGTTTTCACCATGAAGGACATGAGCGAAGCGCGGGCCCTTTCCCGCGAGGAAAAGGATAAGGACGTTCAGTCCACCCTCGATGACTTCAAGGCTATCGCAGAGGTTGTTGCCGACCAGGGTGATGCCGCCTTGAAAAATACCCGGGTGCAGGAGCGCCTCGAGGCTGTCCTCGAAGCCATGCCCAACCATATTTCCGCAAAGCTTCTGCTCGACCATATCCGGGGAGACGCTCCCGAGAGGCTTTCCGTAGGCGGGAGTTTTCACGAGATTGATTCCCGCTCTTCAGCGGTCTTCAGCCGCGTTCAACGCACCATGATGAGAGGCAAATTTAGCGAGGCCGAGGAGGCGGAATCCGCTGCTGCTGATGCGCGAGAGGAACTCGAGGAGCTCGACGGCAAAATTCACGAGAAGTTTGAAGACTATCTGGAGGCCGCCATCGACATCTGCAAGGCGGTTGAAGAAAATGCCTCGAGCGGAGGGAAGGATCTCGTTGAAAGCCTCAAGAGCCGTTGGTCCAAGATCAACAGCATCCGGAAAAAGCTCCGGGACGACCCGGAGGTTTTTGAAGAACTGCGCGGGTAGCTTCCATACGAGCGCATTTGCGTTCCGCGCTTTTGCACTAATTTTCAGGCCAGTATTTCCTGAACCACCTTACCGTGGACATCGGTGAGTCTGAAATCTCGTCCAGAGTAGCGATAGGTCAACTTTTCGTGATCAAAGCCCAGAAGGTGGAGAATCGTCGCCTGAAGATCATGNACGTGCACNGGCTTTTCCGCGGCCTGAAACCCAAATGGATCGGTTGCTCCATGGACGTAGCCACCCTTTACTCCTCCACCGGCGAGCCAGACCGAGAATCCATAATGGTTATGATCCCTGCCGTTGATCTTTCCAGCGTTGGATCCTTTTTTGGGCATCTCGACTGTTGGTGTGCGCCCGAATTCCCCTCCCCACATTACGAGGGTTTCATCGAGGAGTCCCCGCATCTTCAAATCCTTGAGTAGAGCGGCAATCGGCTGGTCACATTCCCGAGCCAGCTTCTGGTGATTCTTCTGCAGATCGTCATGATTATCCCACGGCTGCCCGGCACCGTGCCACACCTGAACGAATCGAACCCCACGCTCGATAAGCCGCCGGGTGATGAGCATTTGACGCGCCTGCGTTCCCCTTCCGTACATCTTGCGGATTTCTTCTGGCTCCTTGCTGATGTCAAAGGCGTCACTCGCTTCCATCTGCATGCGGTAGGCCAGTTCAAAGGACTGCAGGCGAGCCTCCAGCCTCGCATCCTGGCTTCGTTCTTTCTGATGAGTTTCATTCAGTTCCTTCAGAAGGTCCAACTGACGCCTTTGCTCGCCTCCAGCAGTATTCGGCTCAATATGCTCCACCAACTTTTCTGGGTCGGAATACCTTGTATCCACATATGTTCCCTGAAAAGCCCCGGGCAAGAACGCCGACTGCCAGTTCTGGGTCTCTTGAATGGGATATCCACCAGGACACATGGCGACAAATCCAGGAAGATTCTGATTCTCCGACCCAAGCCCATAGGTGACCCATGATCCCATCGCAGGTCTCACAAGGCGGCCATCCCCACAGTTCATAAGAAGCAGGGAAGGCTCATGATTGGGAACATCGGCATACATTGACCGAATGACACAAAGGTCGTCGGCCATCCCGCCAACCTCGGGAAAGAGGCTGGAAACCTCCAGTCCAGACTGTCCCATTTGCGAAAATTCGAAGGGCGACTTAAAGGCCGCCCCAGTGGGCCTTTCCGTCTTAAGCATCTTTGGCAACTCCTGGCCGTGCAGCTTGGTCAGCTCCGGCTTGGGATCAAAGGTGTCCAGATGCGAGGGCCCCCCATTCATGAACAGGTGGATGACGGCCTTGGCTTTGCCTGGAAACTGTGGGCGTCGTGGCGAAAGCGGATTCATGCCGATCTCTACCCCGGGATTCTCCGCCGCAGCGACCAGCCCCGGTATCCCGTTAAGGGCCACCCCGGCCATGCCCATGCCGCAACGCGATAAGAGTTGGCGCCTCGTCAGAAAGAGGTGTTCGGGGTTTGTTGCGTGATGTGTCATTGCTCTGCCAGGGAACCGTTGCGCAACCAGTCAATCGACGTAAAGAAACTCATTTGAGAGAAGTAAGACTTGCGCGAGCAAAGGCCACCGGTCCAGCGCGGGACCGGAGAACCCCTCCCGGGCTTCCGCAAGAGGAACAGGTTCGCCCTGCTCGTGAATAACAGGGCTCCAGAGAAAACTGTCCCACGCTTCGCTCCCGGTTGACTCAACCAGGAAGTCAACTGTCTCCCCAGCTGCGACTTCCAGACTCAACGGCGTCAGAGCCTTCTTCCCCGGAAGCACAGTCCATTGTCCGACGATTGAGCGCCGNNCAACAACAAGGCCGCGCACGGCATCACCCTTGAGAGCAGGCTTGGAAAGTTCGCCGGTGATCTCGATGGTTGTGCCTCTCGGAGCCACCCACCGAAGAATAGCAGCGTGGTCACCCTTTCCCGGGTGGCCCCCGGCGGAATGCCAGTGCACCCATCCGGTCTTCGACCCCGGCAGCTCAGGACCCCCCTGCCACTCCTTTCCCGTATAGTGGGACAAGGTCTGGAATTCCACGCGCCCGGTATCCCGGATCAGGCGCCCATGTCCATAGCTCCACGCTCCTGAGGTCTGGGCCTTCTTCCCGGAAGTAGATCCAATAAAGCGGACGGCTCCTGTTGATTCTGCGAGTGAAGGATTCCGTTTGAGAATCTGATTGTAGAGCGCACTGATTCGCGCCNGCTCATTTTCATGCTTTGAGGACCGCTCAGCTGCGGCTTGTGCCTGCGCGTGCATGAAAGGGCTGTTCATCAGGTAGAGGGCCTGATTCGGAGTAGTGGTGGTGACCCGCTTAACCACCGGCTGGCTGGAGTCTGGAAAGTCGAAGATTCGAAAGAAGGACGGTGTATTCTGGCGCTCAATAAGACCGTAAATTGTGCGGCGGGGCGGAAACGGGGCTTCGTGGATTTTCACGGGGCGACCCCCCGCCCGGAGATCCAGACGGCCGCTCACCTGCAAGGTCGTATCGCGCCAGGACTCGAGGTCTTTTCGGTGACGATTGCTACGGAAATAATATTGGTTTTCAGGGTCGAGCTGAGCGTGCTTGGGACCCGCCTTGCTGCTGCGCTGCCACGCCCGCGAAGTCATGATATGCCGGATCAGGGCTTTCACTGACCAACCTTGCTCCTGAAGGTAAAGAGCCAGATGGTCGAGAAGATCTGCGTGCAGCGGCGGGGGCGCTTGTAATCCAAAATCTCCCGGAGTGTTCACAAGAGGGCTTCCCATGACATGCATCCAGACTCGGTTCGCACAAACCCGGGCCGTTAAAGGATTCCCCTTGCGGGTCAGCTCGTGTGCAAGCTCGAGACGCCCACTGCCTTTCTTAAAGGTATCGGCGGGGTCTTCCCGGAANAAGGCCGGGAATGCTCGAGGAACCTTGGGGCCTCGGCTGGATTGCTGTCCTCGCTCAAAGATGACCGGCTCCCTGGGGCTCGGTCGATCGCGAACGGCCATTGCCCTCGAGGGCGCAAATTCCGATTTGCCCTCCAGCTCGTTCATCTTGGCCAGGAGTCCCCGGTATTTACCTCTTTCGGTCTGGTTGAGCTGCGAGAGAGCCTTCTTCCGGTCAAAATCGAGAGGGTTCGAAGGCCGTTGGTAGTCCTTGATCTTTTCCGCCGCATACTCATGCGCGGCATTGGCTCTTTTAAGAAGTTCTCGGCGAAACGCCCGGTAGCCGGGCGAGTCCTCAGGCGAAGCAATCACAGGCAATTCGCCTTCGGGCACCTCCTCCGTACTATCGAAAACCCCGTAAAGCCCGTAGTAATCCTGCATGGTGAGTGGATCACTCTTGTGATCATGGCAACGCACGCACTGCATGGTGAGGCCCATTGTACTCCGAAAGGTGACATCGATCCGGTCCGCAATAATAAGGTCATGCTTATTCAGATAGCGGCGTCCCAGAGTAAGAAAGCCAAGAGCGGCCTGCTCCGGGACGGGCACATCCATGAGGTCTGCCGCGATCTGCCTCCGGAGAAACTCATCATAAGGCAGGTCCTTGTTCATGGCATCTATAACCCAATCCCGATACGTGAACGCAAACGGGAAGAGGCGTCCGGCCGTGAAATCATAACCCTTGGTATCCGCGTAGCGGGCAACGTCCAACCAATGGCGAGCCCAGCGCTCTCCATAGTGCCGGGAGGAGAGGACCTCATCGATCATGCGGGCGCTCCATTCTGACAGAGGCTCCTCCGCTGCTCCAGAGACCTCAACTGCCAGAGCAGCCGGAGGCTGAAGCCCGGCAACCACGTGCCACGCACGCCGCAGGAGCACCCCCCGGGCAGCATCGGGCACCGGTTTGAGATTTTTCTCCCTTTGGCGGATAGCTAAGAGTTCATCCACCGGGTGGCTCCTTCCCGCCAGAGGGGGACGGGCAGGCATTTGGAAAGCCCAATGCTGCTCCGCGGATGCAGCGCAGGCCCTTGTGACGTTGAACGCCACGGAAAGCACCGCGATCCCAAGCAGGAACAGGGAAAGAACTCGCATACGAACTGGGTTTTCCAAAACTGTGCCCGCCGCGGGGAACACCTGCAAGAGCAAGTAGCCCAGCTGGGCCCTCAAAAGGACCTATTAAACGAGAGCATTAACCCATGAAAACGCGAACTGTAGTCTCCAGCTACAAGGTCCCCGGCATCAAATTCAGGGGTTGGATCAAGAACTGTCCGATCTGAAAATGCATACTGGTAGGCCAGATCGACCGTCCAGGTTGTCGCCCTGTAGCTTACCCCGGCACTCAGCCAGTGCCGATCCGCATCAGCAATTGCCGGATTGAAATTAAGATCCGGCTGGCTGTTTTCTATGAAAATATAACCTGCGTTGAAGGCCCATGTATCATTGGGAGCATAAGTTACCCCGAATCCATACATGAAGTTAGACTCCCAGTTAAAAGGGATCGAATTGTCCGGCAGCGGCGCCTGGCGTAGGGTTGAAACTTTCAAGCGCCTCCAATTCACCCACTCAACATTGGCTTCCAGCGTCCACTGGTCGTTAGGCCGAAANGCGTATCCNGCAACCAGAGTGTCCGGAGTAACCAAGTCCAAGGCCGCCGCTGGTACGGTGAGCCCTACTCCCGGGGCCGAAGCCGACCCCGAAAGGTCAAGTTCGGTCTTGGCCCTGTAGGTAAGACCGAAAGAGTGTTTGCCACCTGGCTGCCACAGGAGTGAGGCAATCCAGCTAGTGGAATAATCATTTCCTTCAAAGCCGAATTCCGCAGGCGGGTTTGGCGGAGGCAGAAATTGCTTCAGAGTTCCGTCAGCATAAGTCAGGGCAAGGCCCCCTCCGATAGAAAGATCGGAGCTCAGCTCATAACCAAGGACGCCCCAGGCCGTGGCGTAGGTAAGGTCGGTCTCGGTTGCGACGGCCCGGAAAGGAGTGCTTGTTCCCCAGTCCGTGCGCAGACCAAAAGGTGCGTTCAGTCCAACCCCCGCTGACAGGCGCTCGTTGAGCGGAGCAGCAGCATAAAACTGGGGAAGGGGAATAAACTCTGCTTTGTTTCTGTGGCTTCCTCCATCTATGGCTGTTTCACCATCTATCCCCAGGCGCACACCGTAGACACCGAGATGCACTGCCGCTGAATCAAGCTGCGTCAATCCTGCAGGGTTATAGAAAACTGCGGACGGTCGGTCAGCGGTTGCTACAAAAGCATTCCCGCGAGAAGCCGCAAAGGGATCTTGGACCGGTATGTAGAAGCCGTTGGCGTGAAGACTCGCTGCCGCAGCAAGCAGAAGGCAGATGACTCGCATGGCAGGCGGGATAGAAAATTGAAGGGAATGAGGCGGGGTCATCTTGTGGGGGCCGGTTTCGTGCGCTTTCAAAGGGATTCAAAAATGGAGTGCTCCTCTGTGAGAAAAATAGACGATCTGGAAAGGTCGCAGAATCTGGCCTCATCCTCAATAAGCTTCTCGTGGGCCGCCACGCCCTCCGGCGTCTGCATTGCTCCCAGAAGCTCCTCATGGGAATTCCACCAGATTTCTGTGATCCCGTCGTAAGGTCCAGAGGCGCCACGCCCCTCTTGTGCCACTTGGTTGAGAGGGGACTCCAGAAGATGGCTCTGGACGTATTTTCCAGCATTAAGTGCTTCGGCGAAGCTTTTGACGAGTGGCCCGTGATTCTCTTTCCAGTAGCGGAAGAATTCTTCCTGAGGCATCCCGGCCTTACGGTGAACACAATAAACGAGTTTAATCATTTCAGTTAGTGGGTGGTGATTTTTCTAGGGGAGAGCACTAATCAACGAAGCGAGACCAGAACAATTCGTTGCCTACNAGATCGGCGGCCAGCTCTTCGAATGGATCGTGGGGCGCCCGCTCGATCCGGGACACATCAAATCCAATACGTAATCGAATCTCATTGTGGCTTGGGTCTGGAAGAAAATCGAAAGCGCCGCCGTGGTGTGCTATGCGCATGCAGGCTCCAATCAGACTCAGGGTTTCTCTGGGAGGCTCTTCCGCACTCGAGCTCATGATTACAGCAAGAAGCGCGCGGAGCGGGCGGGCGGGAAAGATCAATTCCAGTCCGGAAAGACATTCCTCTAGTCGAACAGACCCATCTCCCTCAACGACCCTCGCAAGAGACTCAACCAGGGGAACCGCCACTTTCTGGAGACTCTCAAGCGGCCCGGGCCAGTCAGGCGGTGCGCCTCGGGGCTCGCTCCATTCAACGACGGGACTTCCAGAGACAGCTGGCTCAAGCGCATCGCGAACACGGCACCGATCATTATAGTCGAGACTGGCCGGGCTCGTTAAATCCGCGGGGAGATACGAATGCACGGCGCCAAGAAACGACAAGTGGCGGCGATATAATTCACGCCAGGAAAGTCCCTCATGGCCAAGAGTCTCGGAAAGGGATCTCTCCCGCGGATCTTCCGCAAGGCGGACCACTATTCTCAGGGCCTCGCCGACATGGCGAATACCGGAATCCCGGAAAACCGCCAGAGCTGCAAGCGACATGATCCGATCNGATGCCGCGAGAATATCCACGCTCATCATTTTCTGGCGGACGAGCTCTTCCCTCTCCAGCCGGACAATATAGAGCTCCATGGCTCTTTTAAGAGTGACTTCCAGTTCCGGGACTTCCCACGGTTTGGTTACATAGCGATAAATGCCACCCTGATTGACCGAGGATACGGCTGCATCAATGTCCGCATACGCCGTTGAAAGAATTCGAACGACACCGGGTTTAAGAAGGGCTACTTTCTCGAGAAAATCGCTGCCAGTTTCCTTTGGCATTCGTTGATCGGTAACAACCACTCCTATCTCGTCCTGGTATTCACGAAACCGCTCGAGGCCCTCTATTCCATCTTCGGCAAGGACGATCCGGAATGTTTTACCAAAGAGCTTGGCAAAATATTTTCGTGTCTTCTGTTCATCATCGACAAACAGAATGAGATGTTGGCGATAGTCGAGAGTTGGCTGGCTCATTTTTCCCACGCTTTTTGAAGGTCCGCACTATCCACCTCCACCTCTCGGGTGGGGCTCTCTTCCTCAGGCCTGCCTGCGGAAAAATCAGGCTCTTCGGCATCTATCTCTCCCTGCCAGGGCCGAGGGATGATCACCCGGAACACGGTTGGCCGCCCGGGGGCGCTCTCGACCTCGATCCGGCCATCGTGGGATTCAATAATCCTGTGACAGATGCTCAGGCCCAATCCCATTCCGGCACCCACTTCCTTCTTAGTGAAAAAGGGGTCGAAGACATGATCCAGATCTTCCGCCGCAATCCCCGGCCCATTGTCCTCAACCTTTATCTCCATATGGTCCTCTCCGCTTCGGGCCGAGGAAACCGTGATCCATGGCTCAATTCCGCGCTCGCGGGCCCCTTCGAGAGCTTGGGCAGAGTTCTGGATCAAGTTAACCATGACCTGGCAGAGCTGATTCGCGTTGCCACCTACCCGATGTTTCTCCGGGATATCTACCTCGAACGAAATCCCGCTGAGCTCTCCCGCCAGCAGTCTTCGCGCATTTTCGACAGTCTCGGCTATGCTTATTTCCTCCTTNAGGACGGCCTCTCCCTTGGTGAAGGATCTCAAATCACTGACAATCCTGATAACCCTGTTAACGCCTTCTTCCGCATCAGCGATCGTCTCTTCAAAATCCGCGCGCTCCTGCTCCTCCACGTCATCGGCATACATCCGAAGAGCATGCAGCGCAGTTTTCACGTAGTTCATCGGGTTGTTGACCTCGTGGACAATCCCAGCGCTCATNCGGCCCAGCGAAGAAAGAGTTTCTGCCTGCAATAACCGCGCCTCGTTCTCTTTGATTTCTTCGAGCGCAACATCGCGTTCATCTACCGCTACCCTGAGTTCCCGGTTAATTAATCCGAGCTCTCTCTGGTAGCTCTGTCGGTCCAGAAGATTGCGAACCCTCAGGCGGAGCTCGGCGGTTGTGAACGGTTTGGTCAAAAAATCACTGACACCTGCCTCGAGGGCTTGAATGCGAGGCGTTTCATCCGCTGCGGCTGTTACCAGAAGAATGGGAACTTGTGAGGTAGAGTCATGCTGCCGGAGTCTCTGGGTCAGGGTGATCCCATCCATTTCCGGCATCATATAATCAAGAATGATCAACTGAGGCTCGAACTGTCGTGCCAATTCCCATCCCTCCATGCCATCGCAGGCCTCAATAACAGCACATCCCATTTCCTCGATCTCCCCCTTCAGGAAGCGCCTCAAGCCATTTTCGTCTTCCGCGATGAGAACAAGCTCCTTGTTGGAGGAGCCGTCCAAACTGGAACCCACTGCCACGAATGGCTCAGTCGAGCTGCGGCGGGGGTCCGCAGTCCCCAGTGCCCCGCGTATGCGGGCTTCATTGTGGATCAAAGTGAGGGGATCATCGGTCCCGGAAATTACTGCTGGGGAACCATCCGGCAGGGCGAGAAGAGGCACAGAGATCGTAAATTTGGTGCCTTTCCCATACTCGCTTTCTATGGCGATCGTGCCGTCCATCGAGTCGGTCAGGCTCTTCACCAGAGCGAGCCCGATTCCAACTCCATTGTGCTTCTTGGCAGCGGACGTGTCGGCCTGCCAAAAGCGCTCAAACGCAGAGTTGAGCTGCTCCTCTTTCATTCCGGCGCCATTGTCCTCCACCTCAAGAACCAGACGGCCATCCTCGAGCGAGGCCGAAAGCGAAACCTCCCCTCCAGCCGGAGTGAATTTTAATCCATTCACAGCCAGATTCAGAACGACTTTTTCCAGGCGGTCCCTATCAAGATACACCTCTTCGTCCTCCCCGCATGATGCCTCCCAGCGCAGCGCTATTCTTTTCCGGTCGGCCATGGGCTGCAGGTTCCTCCCAAGCCCATCTATGAAGGTCAGAGGGCAGAATCGCTCCGGACGCATCGGCATCTCGCCACTGTCCATTCGGACCAGATCGAGGATGTCGTTGATAAGGCGAAGCAGCCGCATTCCGTTATCCTCCATCCCGTTCACGAGCTCCGAAACCTTGGCATCATTTTGCACCAAATTCAGGTTTTGCATCTTCTCGATAGGCGCAAGCATGAGCGTGAGCGGAGTGCGTAACTCATGACTGATGTTGGCAAAGAACCGCGTTTTCGCTTCGTCGAGGTTTTGGAGTTTCCGGTGGTTTTCCGCCAGCGCCTCCTGTTGGGAAACCACCTCTTCCCGCAGACAAAACTCCGCGAATCGAAGCTTATTATAGAAGTAGAGACCGATGCAGACGAATGCCGCAGTCACAAAGAGGAAAAACAAAGCGATCGTTATATCCTGAACGCTCGTTGAAGTGTTGAGGGCTACCGCAAGGTAACCCACTATGCAGAGGGTGGAACTGATCACCCCGTCGATACATCGCCACCGGAGAAGCAGCACCGTTCCAACCATGACGAGATTCAGACCCGCGTAGTATGGCGAGCCCCCTCCCCCGGTCTCGGAGAGCATCCCATGAATAGTCACCATCGGGATTAATGCAACGAGATGCCCAAGCAGGTGCAGTGTTCGACGTGACTTGCTACGGACCCGATAAAGAAGAAAAAGGACAAACAAAAGCCCGCAAGAGCACGCCATCCGTAGCAGAAAGAGGGTGCCCACAACTCCCTCAGGGCTCTTGGCGGAGGGGGTCCCAAAGGCCGCCCAGTCCATACCGGCTCCCAGGGCGATGAAAACAGCGGCAAGAAAGGCGCCTCGGCGGTAGTTCAGGAGACGGTGCTCGTCCTCCTGAGCTTCAAACCTTTGCTGGAGCAGCGTCGGGCTCTCTCCCCGCTCTGGATCAGCTTTTCCCATGATCGTCTTTTTTCCGAACCTCCAAGAAGAGATTCACTCCAGTTTCATCCCGATCGAGAGTTGTTTCGAATTGGCCACCATTGAGAGGCGCGATCTCCATCATCGCGTCGTCGTCCCGGTAGATCAAATTCCACTCCAGAACATATTCCATCCATGCGCGGCTGGGATTCGTATCACTTACATTTGTGACCAGCATGAGGCCCCCGGGCGCAAGAAGCCGGGCGAATAGATCATTGAGGCGGCGGCAAACACGCTGGGAGAGATAATCAAAAAGGCCCGAGCAGTAGACCATATCGAAGGATTCCCACTTCAGATCCACGTCCCCGGTCGAGGCCTGTCGCAAGAGCTTGTGGACCGAGCGCTGGAGGAGGGAGATTGGCGCCACCCTGCCAGCCTGAGCCCGAACCCGGGTGAGCTCCTTCCGGGTATATTCGATGGTCTCGGAGTTAAAATCCAGAAGGGTGATATCACAAAGATCACTAAGTTCTTCATTTTCCAGAAACTGCTTCACCTCGTGCGCAGGACCACATCCCAGATTGAGAATACGAGTTCTCCTTCCCTTCATCGCGTTGCGCTCAGCCTCAGCCTTAAGCTTTTTGGTGAGATAAGAAATGCGATTGCGGTGGGCAACGACAGGGGGCGTCTGCAGGAAAGAATGGTTGATGAGTTTTGCGAAAAGAGATCCGCCCTCGTAGGAATCTCTCACCATCATGTTCACCATTTCATAGTCCCCAGCATACCCGAGTGGCTTGTGAAAGGTGCGATAGGTGAATGGAGAGCAAAGGACCAGCGGATGAATCTGGCGGCGGACATAAAACTTATGGGTCGCCTCACGACCCTCGGGGATTTTGCCCACCGACTCCTCGAAACTCACCATTGCCCCCTGCATCTCCTCCAAAACGCTGCCCTGTAGCTGATCGATGATCTCTCGCTCAAGAGTAGGGCGATCCACAGACGCCGTAGACCGTATTCCCAGGTCTATTTGCTCCATCCACCGTTGCATCCCGACAAGAAGGTTCTGCATGTCCGCTACCGTTAACTTGAAGGACAGATCAACCTCATGGGCCCGCTTCCAGTCTTGGACGAAAGCGTCAAACTGATTCGCGAGAGGATCCCGGCCCTCCCGGTCCGAGAGGAAGTCCACATCCAGCCAGGCGTTGCCAAGAGTCGCTTCGCATACCAGCAGGATCCCCGTGTTCACGAGACCCGTAACGACCGCTTCTCCCTGGTAAACTACTCTATCTCCCACCCGGATTCTGAAATCCCGCAGGACCTCCGAGAGTTGAAGAATGCTGTAAGGATTATAAATCTCAAAAGCTACTGAGTAGCGGCGGAGCCTCAGGATATTGGCTGTAATCTCCGAGCCCTGGCTGTTGCGGCAAACCACAACACTGGTGAGAAGCGAAGATCCTTTCTGCATTGACTAGGTAGCTAAGATCAAAAATGGTGGGAAAGTAAGGATGGGCTGGCTTCCTGATGGACTTAGAGGTCAGGGCCTATCAATAATCTTTCCCTGTTACTATCATGTCTCAAGACCCCCCCAAATTCACTATCACGCGCGAGGGACAGCACTTCAGGTGCCCGAACGGCGAAGACTTGCTCGAGCTGGCCGAAGAAGAGGAATTTTCTGTTTCGGGGGTCGCGGAGCATCTGAAGCTTACCAACCGACAATTGGAATATGCCGTCGAGAGGGCCTCTGGCCTTCGACCTAAGGAGCTGTTCCGACGGCACCGGATGCTCCTCGCCCGACGCCTTGTTGCCGAGGGGTTCTCCCTGCAAGTCATCGCACACCGCCTCGGGTTCAAGCACTACACCCACTTCGCCTCTGAGATTAAATCCTATTTTGACCTCCCGCCGCGGCAGTTCCAAAAATCGGTTCGCGCCCTTTGCCCGGAAACCTGACTGAGAGCAGCGCCCCTCGAGATCTGAACCAGCTGGATCTCGTTTGGCCGTGAATTGTTTTCTGAAAGCCATCGCTCGCAAAATTTTGTAATCAGGAGGTTGGATCCAAAAAAGAGCCATCGAACGCCGACGGCAGCAGCTGCTTGAGGGTTACTTTCCCAACGGGAGTCGCGTGCGGATCAACAAGAAATACAGCGACGTCGGGGCAGAATTCGTTGAGCACCTGGCGGCATGCTCCACAGGGGGCGGGAGCTCCCGGGGCGCAGACGGCGATAGAATCAAACTCGCGCTCTCCCTCCGAAACCGCCTTGGTCAACGCCACCCGCTCAGAACAGATTGTCAGCCCATAAGAGGAATTCTCAACATTGCAGCCGGTGAAAATGCGGCCAGAACGAGCACGAAGCGCGGAGCCCACCTGAAAACCCGAGTAAGGAGCATACGCCAATTCGCGAGCTTCCCGGGCTACTTGAATCAATTCCATGTCCAAATCCTCATTCATGACCCTGTCGCTGCACCGATGATTTCCGCACTCGAGCGATCCGACATAACAACACGGGGACCGGCAGATCATTCATCGCCTTCACGCCTTTAAGGATGACTTAAATATCTTGATATGTGTAGCTAAATCGCCCCTTTTCCCCGAAAATACTCACTTTAACCGAAGCCCATTTTTCCGCTTATATCGTATTTTCTATGAGAATTTTCGTCATCCTCGCCCAATTTTCCCACACCCGAGAGGGCCCGGCCCGCCCCGTCTCAGGCCCTCCGAATCCTTGATGCGACCAAATCGTCGGAGGTTTTATTCGAGCCCATTCGGGGACGCCCCACACCAGATCGCTCCTACCGCAGAAGGGGGAGTCGAGACCCCCTGACGAGGACGGTCTCGGCGCTTCTTAGATCCGTGAAGCCCGCTCGATCTATCAGCTCGCCACCCGTAAACTTGCCGGAGTGGGCTCTCCATTTGCTGCCTTGCGATAGCCTTAACTCCGATTACCCTCGCTATCGTATGGATTCTGTTCCCTTTCTGAAGGTTCTGGTCACGGGCTCAGCTATCGTCGCCCTCGCGGGGCAGGGAGCAGCCTTTGACGACGACACTGCGTCCCCCACGGACAATCAGGAAACACCCCGAAAATCTGTGGATGACCTCGGCCCGGGCTATCGTTCAGAGGAAGTGACTTTCAGGGCAGGCAACGTAGCCGCCAAGGCCTACCTTGCCCTTCCGGCGAAAAAGACCCCTGGCCCGTATCCAGGCATTCTGGTCTGTCCTGAATGGTGGGGGCACAACGATTACATCCGCATGAGGGCAGAGATGCTTGCCGAACTAGGCTATGCTGCACTGGCAATGGACGTTTACGGAAACGGGCAGAAAGCACACGACCCAAAAACAGCGGTGAAATTGGACGGATCCCTCAAGGCGAACCAACGCGAAATGAATGCTAGAGTGCTGGGGCATCTGAAGTTTCTCAGGGAGCGCCCAGAAGTAGACGGGGCCAAGATTGCCGCTATCGGGTATGGAAGCGGCGGCGACGTCTGTCTTCAAATGGCGAGGAACGGAATGCGCGGGCTTGGGGCCGTAATTGCTTTTCATCCTTTATTCAACGTGGTGCCCTCTCAACCTCCGATCCGGAAGGCTACCGCCAAGGTGATGATCTGCGACGCCCTCGAGGACCCTTACGTCCATCTCAGGAAGGGCAAGGTCGAGGCTTTCCGTGATGAAATGGCGAGAGTCAAAACAGACCTTGTGATCATTCCATTCCCCAACGCCATGCAGAGCTTCACCGTCCCGAACGCCGACATCGTCGGCGAAAAATTCCGGATCCCCCAGGCTTACAGCCCTGAGGCTGACAAGCGAGCCTGGGGGCTTCTCCGAGGATTCCTGAAGGATCTCTGGAGCCTCGACAACCCGCCTGGCTAAAACCATTGAGAGTGATCCCCTACCTCAGTTACCTTGAATACCAAACACTTTCATCCCGCAGTCCGGTGGACCTCCCTGCTCGCTGGCATTACATGTCTGATGATGTCTGTCTCCTGCAAGGAGACGAGTCCAGCCTCCGACACCAGCTCTCTTAAAGGACTGCAGGAGCGCCCTCCGGCTCCAAGTTCCGAAGTCGTTGCTGCTCTCAAAGCGCAGGCATTCGGTAGCAAGCTTGTGGGCCTGACAAATTATCTCGTCCGGGGCAATTACGTTCAAGCCGATCTGCCGAAAGCGCCCCGGTATTATTTCCTGAATTTCAGTGGCAGCACCTGAGGCCCCTGCCGGGAGCATGCTCCAGAGTTGCTGGACAAATACCAAACACAAATCGCGATGAATCCCGAGGTGGCCCTCATTCACGTTAGCTGCGATGAGGCATCAGGGGATGCCCTCGCATGGGCTCGTCAGGAGGGGTTTACGTGGCCGACTATTTTCTTTTCAGACCTCGAACGTGCCGGACTCACCGAGTATGACGCTTGGCCCGGTGAGGTGCGGCTCGTGGACAGCGAGGGTAGTGTTCTCACCAAGGACGAGAAGGAAGCCTTTGCGACCATTTCCCTAAAAAATTAACATTTTTCTTCCATGGTGACGCTCTTCCCTAGCATAAGCTCTGTTGCATCAGTCGTTATGAACTCAAAGATATTCCTCGTTGCCGCCTCCCTGGCTTTTATCGGCCAAGGCCCATTGGCCGCCAGAACATGGACCAGTGCCGATGGCTCCAAGACTTTTGAAGGGGAGCTGCGCGCCCTGAGTGAGACCGCGAAAACGGTCACGGTAGTCCTGGAGGGGGGCAAGATCAGGACCTTCCCGATCAGCCTTCTCTCGGAAACGGACCGGGATTTCCTCAAGAAAGAAGGCCATAAAATCATTCTGGCTGCAAATGACGGAGAAGGAGCTGGCGACACCCCGCAGGCCCAGAAAATTGGCAAGAATCTGGCNAAGCCGGGCATTCTTTCCAAGATCGAGGGAAAGAGCTTCGCCGAGCATCAGCTCACTGAGTCTCCTGACTATTACATCGTGTATTTTTCAGCGAGCTGGTGACCGCCCTGCCGCACTTCTGCTCCACAGTTGGTGAAGCAATATCAGGCCGAAATCGCAAATAATCCTTCCGTCGAAATGATCCATGTCAGCCTCGATCGTGACAAGAAAGCCGCAGAGGCGTGGGCGGCCAAAGAGGGATTCCCCTGGCCGACCGTCATGATGGACAAAATCAAGGAGAGTGGATTCGAGGATCACATGCCTAGTGCGGTTCCTGATTACAAGCTTCTCAGCAAGGACGGCAAGGTTGTCGCTCAGGGCAAAGGCAAGGTATTCGCTAAGGCGGCCGAGCTTACCAAGAAGGAATCCTAGCTCCGGGCGCTATCCTGCTAGCCAGCCCACTGCCCGTTCACGTCCCACCCCGCTTGATTGTATCCTTCATCCCCAGATCGTGAAATATATCCTTCTATTCGCCCTTCTTCTCCCCGTAGTGAGCCTCTCCTCTTGCACCCTTGCGGGAAGACTCATTCAGGCTCCTGTGCGATTGATGCAGGCTGGCGTGCGCACGGTCACCGATGTCGACGAGCAGGTGTCCCCGGCAACAGCTGAATCAAATCGAATTCATGGCATCGCGCTAAAGCATTCCGAGCCGGTCCCCTTCTCAAGGATCTTGCAGAAAAACCCGGCGGCCTCCGTCAGGGGCCAGATCGACGCGGAGCCTCAACGCTCCGCAGGGGAGTAGGGCGGCAAACTTACCTGACCACTCAACCGCCACCACGCCCTCTGGATCCTCCAGAAGGTCGTCCCATCCCAGAGCCAGAATCTCCTGTGCGGCTTCCACTCGGTAGAAATCGAGGTGATACAGGACGAGGCTCGCAGCAGGATATTCGTGGAGCAGGGTAAAGGTTGGGCTGGTAACGAGTCCCTCGTGCCCTATGCCTGCAGCGAGGCCCTTCACGAATTCCGTCTTCCCGGCCCCCAGATCGCCGTCCAGCCCGATGACCGCGCCAGGCTGCACTTCGCGCCCCAACTCATGCCCAAGAGCTCGCATTTCGGCGGGATTATCGCATTTCCGAGGGAAATCCATACCCGGGCACTCTGCCTCCCTCCTGCGACTTTGGCAAAAATTTCTTGCTCCCCCTGTAAGGCTGTGGTGAATTCCCCGCCCGCTTCGCTTCTGGCGCAGCATCTCCATCCNGTCCCCTAAAAACAATGGCCTACGCAGTATTCAAGACCGGCGGCAAACAGTATCGCGTCCAAGAGGGCGACAAGCTCGATATTGAAAAGCTCGATGGCGACGTCGATGGCGAGGTTCGGTTCGGAGAGGTTCTCTTGGTGAACGACGGCTCAGCTACTACGGTTGGAACTCCACTCGTGGAAGGAGCCGCAGTTACGGCAAAGGTTCTCGATCAATTCCGTGGACCAAAGGGCGTGGCTTTCAAGTTCAAGCGCNGGAAAGGCCATCACAAAACCAAGGGATATCGGAGAGCCCTTACCAAAGTTGAAATTACCGGCATTGCTGGATAACTATTTTCCAACCTACACCCTCAGCATCTCATGGCTCACAAGAAAGGACAAGGATCGGTCAAGAACGGGCGCGACTCCCGCAGCAAACGGCTCGGAGTTAAAAAGTTCGGCGGGGAAGCTGTCATTGCCGGCAACATTATCATTCGTCAGCGTGGCACCAAGTGGCACCCCGGGGAGAACGTTGGGCTGGGACGCGACCATACAATCTTCGCTCTGGTCGATGGCAGTGTTTATTTCGACCGCAAGGGCCGCCGCGTGAATGTCGCGGAACCGGCCGCAAGCTGAACAAGCANACGCGCGCTGTCTTAGTTATCCCCACAGCGACCTCTGGAGAGAGGTCGCTTTTCTTTTGTGGCTCATCACGACGAGGATACGATCAGCCTGCCGCCCAAAATGTTTAATCTTGTCCTTGTCGCACCCGAGATCCCGCACAATGCCGGCGCTGCAGGACGACTTTGCCTCGCAACAGGATCTACGCTCCATCTGGTCAAGCCGCTCGGATTTTCCCTGGACGATAAGCAAGTGCGCCGAGCGGGGCTGGACTACTGGAAGGACGTTGAGGTGAGGGTCTGGGACTCTTTCAAGGATCTGCTCGGCAATGCCTCTCCGGAGCGGGTTTGGTTCCTCACGACCAAGGGAACAACTGCGCATTGGGATATTGCCTTCCGCAAGGGAGACTTTCTGGTGTGTGGATGCGAAACCCGTGGATTACCAGAATCCATTCTTTCCGAGTTTCCGGATCGCCTTGTCCGCATTCCGATGGCGGCAGATGGAACCAGATCTCTGAATCTATCGACCGCAGCCGCGGTGGCCCTCTATGAGGGAATGAGGCAGGTGCAGTAGGAGCCCGGGGCCGCCTACTCGGAATCGGGCTCTTCGTCCGAGTCTCCTTCGGATGTCGCTTGGATATCCTGTAAGGCCCCGATAAAATCCGCGAGGATTTCAGCAGGCACCATTATCGTGTCCCTGTTACCGGATACGTCTTCGGTAATCTTCACCACTTTCCCCCGAGCATTTTCCTTCAAATCGAGGAAAAACACTTTCCGGTCCGCAAGAATTTTTTCTGTGTGCAGTAAATCGCTTTCCACCTGTCCGCTTTCTTTAGTTAGTCCGAAGATTTTCCGCCGAATCACCCCACGGGTCAAACTCAAAAGATCAAGACGGAGCGAGTGCTCAAACCCGTTTGATTACATTTTTCTGCCCATATTTACCCTCGCGCTACAGCGCCAGCCGCTTTCCCTCCGCGAGGCAGAGCCTCTTTTCCCGGAAGGTGTCAATGCAGTCCGACCGCCTGGCGCACACGGTTGAGCACTACCCTTGCCTGCTCCCGCGCACGACTTGCTCCATCCTTGAGAACCTGATCAACGTATCCAGGGTCCTCTACCAGTTCCTGCCGTCGCTCCCGCATGGAAGCGAAAAAGTTCCAATAAGATTCCCAGAGACGTTTCTTAAAATCTCCATAGCCAATCCCGCCCGCCTTATGGTCCATGACCATCTCGTTGTATTCCTCCGCGGTGGCAAACAGCTTGAAGAGATCCAGAATGACTGAGCCCTCGACAGGCTTGGGGTCCTCGACCGCCGCCGAGTCGGTAACGATTCTCATCACCTTCTTTCGCAGGGCCTTTTCTTCACCAAAGATCGGCAGGGTATTATTATAGCTCTTACTCATCTTCTGCCCGTCAAGACCCGGCACTTTGGCAACGGCATCAGGAATTACAGCTTCAGGGAGAACCAGGGTTTCTTCCCCGTAGTTTTCGTTGATTTTGGTAACCAGATCTCTGGTAACTTCAAGGTGCTGTTTCTGGTCCTCTCCAACCGGAACCCGGTCTGAGTCGAAGAGAAGGATATCCGCCGCCATCAAAACAGGATAAGCAAACAGGGCATGGCTCGCGGCAACTCCCTGTGAGACCTTGTCCTTGTAGGAATGNCACCGTTGCAGCAGGCCCATGGGACAGACNGTGGAGAGGATCCACGCCAGCTCACAAACCTCGGGAATGTCACTTTGCCTCCAGAAGACCGCTTTCTCAGGATCCAACCCACAAGCCAGAAAATCCAAGGCTACTCCCCTGACGTTGGCGCGCAGCTCTTCTGAATCATGCGTGGTAGTCATCGCGTGATAGTCCGCAATGAAATAAAACGCCTCTCCCTTCTCCTGCAGTTCAACTGCCGGCCGCATGGCCCCGAAGTAGTTTCCGACGTGCAGAGTTCCGCTTGGCTGCAGGCCCGTTAATGTCCGCATGCCGGCATGTTTACGCCTCCCCATGCCGGAAGCAAGAAGCGAGGCGCGCGTCTTCGTGGGTCGGCAGGCTCCCTCTGTAGGATAACCTGCCATCGCGGAATGCCATTCTTACGACTGGACTCTCCATTCCCTGCTCTGCTCTTCTTCTTTCATGGACTCTCTGAATGGAAAGATCGCGGTTGTAACTGGCGCCTCGAGCGGGATAGGGCACGCTATCACCGAGAGCCTTCTGGAAAAAGGCGCCCGGGTGTTCGGGCTTTGTCGCCATATTGGCAAAATCCCGAAAGCTGCCATTCCAATTTCATGCGACCTCCGGCAGCCGGCCCGTATCGCCCACGCTTTCGAAATTCTACAACAAGCGGTCTCCTCGATCGACATTCTGGTTAACAACGCGGGGATCGCCTATCTTTCCAGCCTCCTGGAAGGCAAGGTCGCCGATTGGGACGAAATGTGGGAGGTCAACGTCCGCGGGCTCGCACTGTGCAGTCAGGAGGCTCTCAGGATCATGGCCCCGGAAGGGGGGCGCATCGTCAATGTGTCTTCCCTAAGCGGGCATCGGGTGCCTCCAACCGGAGGGTTTTACGCCCCTACCAAATTCGCGGTAAAGGGTCTCACGGAATCGATGCGATCCGAATTGAAAGCTGCTGGACTTCCCCACCAGGTCGGCTCGGTCTCTCCCGGCTTTGTAGATACTCCTCTGGTGAACGACTATTTCCGCGGTCGGGAAGCCGATCTCGCTGCCCTCCGCGAAAATACCAGAATGCTCGCGGCCGATGACATCGCCCGCGCTGTTCTCCACATTCTTGAAGCCCCTTCTCATGTTGAAATTGGAGACATCATCCTGCGCTCCACCGACCAGACCGTCTAGGAGAGGCTCCAGCCGCTGCGGTAACCGCTCTTGCGGGGTCTTGCGGATAGTCATTGCCCCTTTTTGTTCAGGGCGCTTCGCTCGGCCACTCATACGTGGTGGGGCCCGATCCGCCNCCGCCTCCGCCAACGCGGTCTGCCACATCCTTGCTTGTGATGAAGAGAAACAGACCAAGGAGTAAAAAGAAGAAGGCAAATTGTACGAACTCAAGAGCCCGGGCTTTGATTGGCCGACCCCTGATCATCTCGCCGAGCGCGAGCACGATGTGCCCACCATCGAGGATGGGCAGGGGCAACATATTGAGAATTGCAAGGTTGACGTTGAAAAGGACCATGAAGAAGAGCAGGCGCCGCCAGCCGTCTTCCGTGCTCAAAAGGTCGTACATCATCCCGCCGATCCCAACTGGCCCCGAAAGATGCTGAATGCCCACGTCCGACCTAGGAGAGGCTATTTTGACCAACGTCGTTTCCATCATTTTGTATACCTCCTCGATTTGCTCCAGGGGGTTGGGATAGAAGAGCGCCGTATTAAATTCTCCCCCATTTCCAAAACTCACCCCGATCATGACTCTGGGTGGCTCGATGTTTGTTGGGCTTTGTGGAGTGACCGAAAGTTCCTTTTCTTCCCCATCTCTCTGAACGATGAGCTGAAGGGCGCTGTTCTCTGCGCCTTCCACGATGTCTCTGAAGCGCGACCTGCTACGCAGGACCTCGCCATTCACGGCTAGGACCACGTCGCCGACTCTCACTCCTGCCCGGTCTGCCGGTCCACCGTCAAGGACGGTATCTATCACAGTCTGGTTCTCTACCGAGATTCCAACCTGCCGCATTGCCTTACGCTCCCACCACTTCGTCTCTGGAATCTTAAATTCCGTCGTCACGGTGACCTGTGACCCATCCCTTGAGACGAGGAAATCAAGTTTGTCTCCCTCGCTCAACATGATGCTTTCCTGAACCGAGTTCAACGACCCAGCGAACCCGTCCACTTTTTTTCCGTTGATTGCGAGGATCTCATCACCCTCCAGTAATTTGCCATGTGCTGGACCGTCCTTTGCAACGTATCCTATCACGGTGCTCTCGGCTGCATCCATGGGCTTACCAACCCCCATCACGACGAAGGCTGAGGCGATCGCCAGAAGGAAGCTGAACAGTGGTCCCGCGAAGGCCACGATAATCTTGTCGAGAGGCTTTACCGGAGGCAGGGAATCTTCTTTTTCCTCCTGCTCTCCGGGCTCTCGGTTCTTCCCCTCCACTGCCTCCATGGGCGCCATTTGAGGCAGCGCCACAAAGCCCCCTGCAGGAATCCAACCCAGGCCGTATTGTACTCCGTTGATTTCTTTCTTCCAAATGGGCTTACCAAACCAGATCTGGAAGCGATCCACGCGAAGCCCCCTCCACTTCGCGGCAAGAAAATGCCCGAGCTCGTGGACAAAGATAATGACGTTGAAGAGCGCCACCACGATGAGAATGTTGATAAGAAAAATCATTGTTGGATGGAGCTGGAAACTAACGCCGGCGTCTCCACAAGCAAGGAGCCATTCACCACTTGGTCACCCGCATGAGCTTTTGGAGCGGCCGCCACTGCGGCCATTAAAGCTCCCCGCACCGCGTGCACCCTGCCACGGTGGACTTTAGGAATGGTGCATAACCCGCGAGACCCTCGCCCTTGGCGGCCAAGGCATTCAGGCGGGAACCCGCTCGTTCGACTCCGCATCCGAGCGAACTCTCCGCAGCAGGTTGATCAAAACACTGCGCTCTCTTTCTGACCACTTTTGAAACACTGTCTCCAGAGCTTCTCCGCGAAGCTGTGAAAAACGCTCGACGATTTCTTCTGCTTCCTTGGTGACGGAAACCCAAACTACCCTCTTATCGTCAAGATCTCTTCGCGTCTCGACGAGGCCGCGGCGATGGAGGCGCTTAACCGCCGACGTCATCGAGCCGCTGGTAAGCCCAACCTGTCTCGCCAGCCCGTTGACCGGGCGCGCGCCCTTCCGTGCCAAACGCTCAAGGATCGCAAGATCACTTTCACACAGCCCGTCGGGGAGAATCTCCCGATCGATTTCACTAAGTGATTGCTCTGCTCGAACGATCGCTCGCCTGAGGCGGAACATTTCGCGCCAATCCTTTTCGTTGAAAAATGCCATTATGCTGTCCTGTTCAATCTTCTATGTTGGTTGCCTCGCAGAGCGCGATCGCCTCGTGAGCATCCTTTGGAGCGGTTGCTGTATTATTTGAAACGAACCTTCCGCTACTCGCGCGAAGGGGGGCGGATTCTACACCAGCAAGCAGGAGGTTATCTGGATGTAGAAGCGTGTTCGCCTGCATGGATGGGCAGGTTATCCCCGACTGTAAAATCCTGACAAGCATCGAGCGCAAAAAGTTGAAAGCCAGATGATCGGAAAAGGTAAACCTAACACCTTTGCAGGAAATTTAATCGTCTGAATATCCCGAGAGAATCTCGCGTACTTTTGTATCGAATTCCGCGCCGTCCTGTTGAGACTGCTGCTGCCTCAACGTGAAGCCTGCTGTCACCCTTGCCGAAACCCGCGCCCCCGATGGCGCACCCTTTACCCTCGTTGAGCACGATGGGGTGTTCTCTCTGCATTCGGGCGGGGTCCAACTTGAAAGCAGTTTTGCCCACAATGGGGCGGCCGAGCTCGGGCGGCTCTCCGCTCAACCTTTCCGGAGCGCGCGTCAGCCCCGTATTCTCCTTGCAGGCCTTGGATTGGGGTATGTTCTGAGCGGACTTCGAGGCGCTCTTCCCCAGAAAAGGGCTGTTTTTCAGGTAGCAGAGCCCATTTCTGACCTTCCCGGGTGGCATAGGCAACATCTTGCCTCCCTCCACGAGGGCCAGCTTGAAGACTCTCGGCTGATCGTCCGCAAACAGACTCTCAATGACGCCCTGCGAAAAAACAAGGAGGGCTGGCAAGCCCTGGTGATTGATGCCGATGGCACCCTCCCGCATCCCGGGGTCACCGATCGGGGAGGGATTCCTCACTCCTCCTTCTTGCACCGAGCGCATTCTTCGCTAAAGGAAGGGGGCCTTCTCGCCATTTCCTGTAATGCGGAGCATCGCACTTTCGAGAGGAAGGTGCAGAGGGCAGGTTTTGATGTAATCCGAGAGGTGGTCCCGACCTCCCAAAAAGGGAAACAAAAACAAAGATCTACAATATGGCTTGCTCGAAAGGGCGCCTACGAACAGACCCGCACTTTTCGCGGGACTTCACACAAATAGACCAAACTATGAAACCGTCCCGATTATTCCTCACCCTTGCCCTCGCCTTGCCCGCCGCCCATGCCGGTGAATTCAAGGTTGAGAAGAAACCGTTCAAGTCCACCGTTGAATTCGAGGGCAGTTTTCTCTCTGCAGAGGCCCACATCATGAAGATAGATCCAAAGGTCTGGAGCGATTTCACCATTCAGGAATTGGTCGCTCAAGGAGGAGCGGTGAAAAAAGGCGACCCTATCGTAGTCCTCGACACGGAGGGAATTGAGCGTCAATTGGCAGACGACGCCGATGCTACAACAGCGCGGAAAATGGCCTTAGAAATCAGTGAGCTTGAGCTTGCAAACCTCGAGAAGACCACTCCTTGGCTCCTCGAGGCGGCGGAATCGGGCTATAAGCGCGCGAGAGATGACCACCAATATTTCGTAGAAGTCCGTCGTCCGCTCGAGGAGGAAACCGCCAAGCGCAGCCTCCAGAGCTCTGAGCGCTATTTAGAATCCGCGACGGAGGAGCTGAAACAGCTCCTCAAAATGTATAAGGAAGACGATCTCACTGAGGAGACCGAGGAAATCATCCTCAAGCGCCAACGATATTCGGTCGAAAGCGCTGAATTCCGGTTAAAATCTGCCAAGCTCTCAACCAAGCGGGCTCTCGAGGTGACTATCCCTCGGTCCGCTGTCGATCAGGAACGGGCACTCAGGGAGGCCGAAGTAGTATGGAAAACTGCCCGGGAATCACTTCCTGCAGCCCTTCAGCAAAAGCGTCTTGACGTCAAGAAATTGCAGGTTGCGGATACGCGTGCTGATGCTAAATCCAAGGATTTAAGGGCAGATCGCGGCCAAATGGATATTTTGGCCCCTGCCGACGGCGTAGTCTACCACGGCGACATGTCGAACGGACGCTGGAATTCTGCCTCCGCCGCCAAGTTTATGAAGGTCGGGGGAAAAATCCTTCCGAGAGTAGCCCTCGCCTCCCTCGTTCCTACCGGTGCAAAGCTTCACTTGGATGCTTTTGTTGACGAAATTGCTGCTTCCAAGCTCAAAGGCGGCCAGAAGGGGTATGTGGCCCCCATATCTTCCCCAAGGTCACGACTTTCCGTAGAGCTGTCTAAGGTTGCCACTCACCCAGGCGTCGATGGGAAGTATCACATTCAACTGGCACTATCCGCTGAAGGGGCTTCAGAAGGTCTCCGGCTCGTCGCGGGAATGAAAGGCAAGGGGAAGATCACTACCGGGGATCAAGGAGAAAGACTCGCGGTACCCGTTAAGGCGCTGAAAGAAGAGCAAGACGGAACATACACCGTGAGAGTCAAGAGCGCTGATGGCAAGGACTCCTCTGTTCCCGTAACAGTGGGAGTAGAGTCCAACGGGATGATCGTTGTTCTTTCAGGGCTGAAAGAGGGGCAGATCGTGATCACCCCAGACGCGCCTGCTTCGAAGTAAATCGCAACAATTGCCAATCCCTGCATTATGAGACCCTACATCCTCATTGCTATTGCCGCTGGGCTCGGACTTCCATGGGTCCAAGGATCGCCGGCAGAAACAGAGGCCTCAATCGAAAAGCCATGGCTTACCAACCTGCCTCCGCTGCCGGAGATCGAGCCCGTCACCAAGGCCCAGATTGACCAATCCATCAAGCGTGGCGTAGATTTCTTGATATCAAGCCAAAATAAGAATGGTTCATGGGGATCAGCCACAATGACGAAAGGGTTAAATATCACCGCGCCCATCCCGGGCGCCCACCATGCCTTCCGAGCCGGCTCGACTGGCCTTGCGCTTGAGGGGATCCTCCGCAGTGGAGATCGGCGTCCTGAGACCGTGGCCGCCATCGAAAAGGCAGAGGCCTGGTTCCTGAAAGAACTTCCGAGGCTGCGGAGAGGCACTGTCGATACAATGTATAACGTCTGGGGCCATTCATACGGCATTAAGGCCCTCGCCGAGCTCTACGATTATCGAGAAGGTGACGACGCGAAGCAATCCGCGCTTAAAAACCTGGCGCAAACGCAAGTTCAGCGATTGCAGCGCTATGAGGATGTCAATGGTGGATGGGGCTACTATGATTTCGATGAGGCGACCCGTAAGCCCACGGGGATTCCGACCAGCTTTACAACAGCCACCGTCATGATGGCCCTCTGGAAGGGCAAGAACATCATGGGTCTCGAGCTCCCGCCCACGGAAGTAGCGCGGGGAATTGAATTTCTGAAGCGCCAGCAAACTCCCGATTTCGCCTATGTGTATTCAAACAGTCATCGGTATCGGCCTCGTTATAGCATCAACCGCCCCGGGGGGTCGCTGTGCCGGTCCACCGCGTGCAATGTAGCTCGAAGGGTTTGGGGAGATCCCGCGCCGACAGATGAAATCGTTAAAGTATGGCTGGACCGGCTGATCCTCCGCAACGGGTGGGTTGACATCGCTCGTAAACGTCCAAGACCCCATTCCACTCACTTCGCGAATTCTGGATACTTCTATTTCTACGGCCACTACTATGCGATGGACTGTGTAGCACTTCTACCAGAAACCGACAGGTCTGTTTATTATCAGAACTATGGTAAAATCATGCTTTCTAAACAAGAGAAGAATGGTTGTTGGTGGGACTATCCTCTTTACAAATATCATTACGCCTATGGAACCGGCTATGCGCTTTGTGTCCTGGCGGAATGTAGGAAAGGCGCCAAATAAGGGATCGGCAGATCGAGCTGTTGAGGAGCTCCTGAAGTCTTGGCGTCAAGGCTTATCGCCTCTGGGCAGAGTTCCTNGCTTTCGGTTGGCCTCGTGCATAGGGCTCTGTCGGCTTTGCCCTTGGTTTCGGGCCGGAAGAACGGGCAGAGGTCATAGGCTTTCTGCTGAACCCTGAGGATGGATTGGGTGGTCCGACTCCGCAAAAAACGCGCCTCGGAACTCAGCCGGGGAATTTTAGGGTCGTGGATGGCCGATGAGCGACTGGGGTTTTCGATTCCATCGGGATTGCCCAAATCGGGGGCTGGCGATACGGCCAGGAATCAAAGATCGCTCATCCAGCGCCGGGAGGCTGTTCATTCCAGCAAGAAAACATGGTGGATAGTCCTGGTGCCAGATTATCACCGCACTGCCAGCGAAGGGAGCTCTTCGTGGCTTATAACGATAAGGCGTCCCAGAGTATCAAATCAANNAAACCAACNGGTCGGTTTATANTNTGNNTGTCNAGATAGTTNNGNTTTNATGCTTTTNATNCTGNTCTTGAGCTTTCCTTCTTGTTGGTCGGTTCGGGNCATNGTGGGGCTGCCTANATATCTTGATAAAAAGNTAACTGGTCCNAGTGGGCGTCCGCGANGTCGCCCNAACAGAACTTCGAGCGGTCTGCTGATGNCTAGAGCTGTATTCCCTGAGGAGGCNTGGCATCGGATCTTCTCTACTGTGACGGAGTTCGCCCTCGCTTCCTCGTCCTATTTCTGCTTTCCAAGAGCAATCCAATCTTATGGTTGAAAATATCCGCGAACAATTGAGACAGCTATTGCTGGAAAAGTCCGTCCGGACCGGTGAGTTCACGCTCGCCTCTGGGAAGAAAAGCGATCTTTACGTGGACTGCAGAGTGACCAGCTTTGACGCCAAGGGCGCGCGGCTGATTGGAGAGGCCGGCTGGGCTCTTGTCGAGGACCACCTCGAACAGGGGGGGCTTTCCGCAGCGGCGATAGGTGGGATGACCCTTGGCGCAGATCCAATTTCACTCGCCATCGGCATGGAGTCCGCGCGGCAGCAACCAGATCGCTTCCTTCAGGTTTTCACGGTGAGAAAGGAGGCCAAGGGTTATGGCGCTGGTCGCCGAATCGAGGGCAATTTCTTATCAGGAAACCCTGTGGTAGTGGTGGATGACGTTGTGACCACGGGTGGCTCAACTCTGCGCGCGATTGAGGCTATAGAGGCTGAGGGGGGCAAAGTTCTCTTCGCGTTCGTACTTGTCGATCGCGAGGAAGGGGGCAGGCAAGCTCTCGAGGAGCGGGGCGTGAAGGTCATTTCGCTGTTCACTCGCACGGAACTGTTGGCTGGCTCGTAAAAACAGCGTCTGGTTCAAACGGGAGCCTCCCCTGCGCATTCGCGTTTGAAGCTGTATAAAAACGGGGCATAGTAGGCTCGATATTTTCGATGAAGGTGTTTGTCACAGGCGCCACGGGCTTTATCGGCCGCGCCCTGGTGCTCGCCCTGCAGCAAAGGGGCTATCCGGTTCTGGCTTGGGTTCGCTCCAAGCCGCGCGCCCGGGCTCTCCTCGGTCAAGACGTCGAGCTCCTTGATGTTGATGCGGGGGATAATGCCCTGTTGGAAGCCCTAGGCAGCTGCCAGGGAGTCGTTAACCTCGCTGGAGAGCCCATTTTTGGTAAACGGTGGAGTAAGGCCATCCGCGAGGCGATTATCGACAGCCGCGTCTCGCTGACCTCAAGGCTTGCAACCGCGATAGGAAAAGCTGAGCACCCTCCCGGGGTGTTTGTCTCCGGGAGCGCGGTCGGAATTTACGGTGACCGCGGTAACGAGGAGCTCGATGAGCGCTCCGAGGCTGGCGGAGGGTTCCTCGCGTCGCTGTGTCGCGAGTGGGAACAGGCCGCCTTGGACGCCTCCTCTCCCTGCACCCGTGTAGTGTGTCTGCGGACCGGCATCGTGCTCGGCCAGGGGGGAGGCGCTCTCGAAGCGATGCTTCCTGCTTTCAAGATCGGGCTTGGAGGGCCACTGGGAAGGGGCCGACAGTTTGTGCCGTGGATACATTTGGAGGACTGTATCGCTCTTATTCTGTCCGCTTTGCATAACTCAGATCTCGAGGGACCCATCAACGCTGTGGGCCCAACGCCAGTCCCACAGAAAGAGCTGGCACACGCTCTAGGGAAGGTTCTCGGCCGGCCCAGTATTTTCCCCGCCCCGCGCATCGCTCTGCGCGCCGTTATAGGAGAGGCGGCCTCTGCGCTTCTCTCAGGACAACGGTGTTACCCAAGAAAGGCAGAAGCGTCTGGTGTCGCTTTTCGTTTCAAATCAATCGAGAGCGCTCTTGAGGATCTCCTCGTGCCGCGTGGCGTAGATATCGCAGTGGCGGGGCCAGACTCGCCTCCGCCGCTTGGAAACCCTGCCTATCTTCGCCGAAAACCTCCAAAATACTTTCTGCATGCCACGGCCGTCGTGGACGCTCCGTTGGGTGAGGTCTTTTCTTTTTTTTCGCAACCGGCCAACTTGGCTCTTCTGACACCTCCAAAAGTCGGCTTCACCATCCATCGCATGAAAGGCCCCATGGGAGCGGGCGCAACGATTGAATATCGTCTTCGGGTTGCGGGTTTCCGCCTCAAATGGCGCTCGCTGATCGAGGAATGGGAGCCGGGGAAATTCTTCGTGGATTCGCAGAATCTTGGGCCCTACCGCTCATGGTGGCACGAACACCACTTCGAGGCGAGAGGTGAACAAACCGTGATCGAAGACCGGGTGTATTATTCCCCCCCTCTGGGGCTCCTGGGCCGCATCGCCAATCGCTTGTTTATTGGAGGGCAACTTGAAGAAACTTTTCATTACCGAGCTGCGGCAGTTCGACTGCGCTTTGGAAATGTGTTCCCAGATAGTCACCGTGAAACGAGTCCATAGAACGCTGGTATGGTTCAGAGGGAAAGACCTGAGGGTCTCCGATCATGAACCGCTGATTAAGGCCTTGGAAGACGGAGAGGTGATTCCTCTTTTTGTCTTCGATCCCTACTTCTTCCACCCTCTCCGCGCGCGCAAGTTGCCGCATCGAATGCAATTTCTTCTAGAGAGTATCTCAGAGCTTGCTGATAACCTTGCCTCACTTGGAAGTCGGCTCGTTTGTGTTTCGGGTTCAAGCGTAGCAGTCGTCCCCGAGTTGGCTCAGAGGTGGGGCGTTACTCAGGTTTTTGCTCATCGATGGACAGAGCCTTTTGGTCGAGTTCGTGATTCAAGAATCGCCGATGCCCTCTCCGTTCCCTTTAAGCTCTACGAGGGCGAGACGCTGCATCCGCCCGGGACACTTCGTACTGGAAAGGGATCTCCCTATTCAGTCTTCACTCCCTTTTCGCGGGCGCTGCGGAGTCAGGCCCGGATCTCCGCAGCCTTGCCTCCGCCGGAATCAATAACGCCGGTCCCAGAAGTTGCGCTGAATGACAGCGAGAACATTCCAGCGCTCAAGGATCTCGGAATCGAACGAAACCCGTCTTTGCAGAATGGCGGTGAAGCCGCTGCACGACACCGCCTGAAGTTATTCCTCGAAACCCATGCCTCCGGGTATGCGAGCGGACGAGACCAGTTGGGAGCGTCCGCAACGAGTCGCCTATCCGCTGACATTAAATTTGGCACTCTTTCGGTCCGATCGATCTGGGAAAAGATGGCGCCGCTGAAGACGGAGGCCTCTGCCGAATCCATCGAAACCTTCAAAACTGAGCTCATTTGGAGAGACTTCGCTTACTCCACGCTTTGGGATCGGCCCGAGGTGCTGAAACAACCCTTCCGCCCAGCGTGGGAAGGATTCCCATGGCAGAATGATCCTGAAGATTGGAAGGCGTGGACAGAGGGGAAAACTGGCTACCCGGTCATTGACGCTGCAGCCCGTGAACTCAGGGAAACCGGCTTTGTTCATAACCGGGCACGCATGATAACAGCCAGTTTTCTGTGCAAGCACCTGCTCATCGATTACCGCCGCGGCGAATCTCATTTTTTAAAGTACCTTACCGACGGAGACTGGGCTCAAAACAATGCCGGATGGCAATGGTCAGCAGGCAGCGGCTGCGACGCCCAACCCTATTTCCGGGTCTTCAATCCCTTCTCCCAGGGAGAGAAGTTTGACCCCGAAGGCGCCTACGTGAGGCGCTGGATCCCCGAGCTCCGCCTTCTGCCGAATCGTTACATTTATCGTCCTTGGACTGCCCCGGGATCCGTTCTCGACAAGGCGGACGTCTCTCTGGGCGCTAACTACCCCACGCCAATTGTGGATCACGCCATGGCCCGCGAGCGCTTTCTTCGGATAGCCAAGGCCCACTTGAAGCGGGGTGAATAAACGGTCAGAAGACCGCCGAATGCCCTCTCCCCGGTTTCCAACGTTCCCGTAGTCGTGCCAATCTGGGGCGCCAAGAAACTCTTTAACCCGTTGATTCGCAGCAGGTTACGAGCTCTCAGGCGTCTTCCAAAAACCTAATCTTCACCCTTCCCAGCCCTGATTTTCCCAAAAGGCCCTCCGTCCTGTTCCACGTGGAACAGATCCCTTGAAAGGAAGTGGTCAGCTTGCACGAAGAAAATCAATGCCTCACAACCCCTTGAACTCCCGCCCCTATCAGCTACCCTCTGCCGCTCTCTGAGCCCAAACATGTTCGTTTACCCAAAAGAATACGACGTCCTTGTCATCGGCGCTGGCCACGCAGGGGTGGAGGCTGCTCTCGCGGCCGCGCGCCTTGGGGCTCAGGTTGCCATCCTCACCCAGAACTTGGACACAATGGGCCAGATGAGCTGCAACCCCGCAATCGGAGGCCTCGGAAAAGGCCATATGGTTCGCGAGATCGATGCTCTAGGCGGGGCGATGGCCCTCAATACTGACGCAACCGCGATACAGTGGCGCCTTCTCAACAGGTCTAAAGGACCAAGTGTTCGTGCACCAAGGGCCCAATGCGATAAGAAAGCATACCAATTCCGAATCAAGCACACACTCGAATCAACCGAGGGCATTGATCTTCACCAGGGCAATGCCGCGCAACTGCTGACCGAGGGAACCGGCATAAGGGGCGTCCAAACCAACCTACACTTCGAACTACGCGCCCGCACCATCGTCCTGAGCGCCGGGACCTTCATGCGGGGGCTTATGCACGTTGGTAAACGCAACGAGAGGGGCGGCCGCATGGGCGATACGATTTCCACAATCAGCGACTCTCTTCTTGATCTGGGGTTCCATGTAGAGCGGTTTAAGACCGGCACACCCTGCCGGATAAACGCTCGCTCCATCAACTTCTCCCAATGCGAGCGCCAGGACGGCGATAGCCCTCCCCCGCTATTCAGCTATCTGGCGGATAGAATAGAGAGGGGGCCTGATGATATTTTCACCTTGAATACTTGGGGTGACAAAGCATTCCACGTGGAACAATTGCCCTGCTGGATTACCTGGACCAACTCACAAACACACGACGAAATACGGGCGAACCTTGATCAAAGCCCGATGTATTCGGGTCAAATTGAAGGCACAGGCCCTCGCTATTGCCCATCTATCGAAGATAAGGTGGTTAAATTCGCTGAAAAATCCCGACATCAGATCTTTCTGGAGCCCGAGGGACGGCATACTCAAGAATACTACGTCAACGGAGTATCGACCTCCCTGCCCTACGAGGTGCAACTCTCCTTTATCCGCACTATCTCAGGATTGGAGCACGCCGACATCATCCGCCCGGGATATGCGGTAGAATACGATTACTGCCCGCCCACCCAGCTATTTCCCACCCTCGAAACAAAGCTGGTTGAAGGTTTATTTTTTGCCGGGCAAATCAACGGAACTTCTGGATACGAAGAAGCGGCAGGGCAGGGCCTCCTGGCGGGAGCAAATGCGGCCCTCAAAGCCAAGGGCGCGGGCCCCCTTGTCCTTTCCAGAGACCAAGCATACCTCGGCGTAATGGTAGACGATTTAGTAACAAAAGGCTGTAGCGAGCCCTATCGCATGTTTACCAGTAGAGCGGAATACCGCCTGCTACTACGACAGGACAATGCTGATCAGCGCCTTGGCCCCCTCGCCGCCTCGCTCGGCCTTAATTGTGCTGTTCGAAAAGAAAGAACGGCCGCCAAGATCGACCTTATCCAAGCGGCATCGACCTACGTCCGGGAGGCATCTCACGAGGGCCTCAAACTAGATCATTGGTTCCGCCGGGAGGAAAACACCTGGACCTCACTGCCGCCTGATATCCTTGCTAAGTTCCCCGTAGAACTTTGGCCCATGATCGAGACCGACTTCCGATATGAAGGTCATATCCTCCGCCAGCAGCAGCAAGTCGAACGCATGCAGCGGCAGGAAACCCGAACCCTTCCCCCCTCCTTGGACTACCAGGCCCTTGAAGGACTGAAGCGGGAAGCGCGGCAGCGACTCAGCGAAATCCGGCCTCACACCCTTGGCCAAGCTGCAAGAATCAGTGGGATTACCCCAGCAGACATCGCGATCCTCTCAATCTGGCTGGAAAAAACAACGAGGGAAAACTCGTAAGGATTTGGTCGGCGCAGGCCTGTTTCGTGCTGCTCCGACGACGCCCCGGCTTAAAGTCTCAACAATCTGTCGTCATCGTAGCGCCCTGGCTGATCTCCAAGTGGCCACAATATTTAATACTATGGACATAGTATTTAGAACGCCTGTTATTTTTTCCAGGTTGCCAGATCAGGCGTCGCCAAAGTTCCCGCTTCTGAGAATCGTAGCACGCACTCGCACGTCATTGCCAATGCGATTGAACGAGCAGCTTCCCATCTGTATGCGCCTCTCAAGATCAACCGCGCCCTCTCCTCCCACGGCCGGGACTTCCCCACCCGTAATCAGCGGAGCCAGATAAAATACGACCTCATCAACCCATCCTTCATCGAGGAACTGGCCAACAAGGTTGCCCCCGGCTTCAATCATAACAGAAAGAACGCCATGGTCCGAAACCAGGTCTCGCAAAACACATTCGATTCTTCTGGACCTGTATATGAGGGTTCGATCCCGAAAATCATCGGTAAGAATGTGAGAGTCTTTAGGAACCCCGTTTTCTCTTGATGTCAAGACAACGCGGAGTGGTTGCTCTTTTTCTGCCGCCACCGAAGTTCCCCTGATTGTGAGTCGAGGATTATCGCTCCGCACCGTCTTCCCGCTTGTTAGGATGGCATCAACTTCTCCGCGTAAGGCATGAACCTCTTTCCGGGAGCCGCCTCCACTCAGCCACTGGCCTTCGGACGGGGGCCTGGTCACCCTGCCGTCCATTCCAAAGGCGCTCTTCACCATAACCCACGGGAGCCCGCTTCGCTGAACCTTTGTAAAAGCCCGTATCACCGACTGGCAGGCAGATTCTTCGATGCCCTCCATCACATCAATCCCTGCATCAAGAAGCAAAGATTCGGCTTTGCCCCCATGAGTCGGATTTGGATCGATAGCGCCTATAACGACCCTCTTGATCCCGGACCGTATGAGTGCAGTTGTACATGGCCCGGTCCGTCCATGAGTCGAACAGGGCTCAAGAGTGACATACATCGTCGCGCCTCGTGCGGCACCTTCCCCGTAGCGCCTCACGGCATCATTCAGCGCTTCCACCTCTGCGTGCGGCTGTCCTGCTCCCTTGTGCCAGCCTGCGCCCAGTTCTACGCTATCTTTGACCAGAACAGCGCCGACCGGCGGATTTGGGCTTGTCTGCCCTGCACCGCGCCTCGCCAAAGAGAGCGCCCGGCGCATATATTCACTGTCGTTCACAACTGACCATTACCTCCATCGCTCCGTTCGAGCAAGAGCCGTGGACAACATGGTAAGATCTTGAGCGAACCGTGGGAATGAATTGAGTATGACCGCGAACAGAAACAAACTCTGACTAACCCTCGACGCCTCTTCTTGCTTATTCCCGGGTTATTATTTCCGTGGAACTCCGGGAATGCATGTGGGGAACACCTCTCTTAAAGAGTTGTTCGCCTCTTTAAGAAGAAGAATTATGAAATTTCCAAAAGAATCTCTTCCTTCATCCCTCTGAATAACAAACCAGAATTCTATACCCGGAGAACTCTATTTTGCGTGCAGATTCGGGGCGACCAATATACCACCTCAACAGTGAAGCGCCTCATTCCTGCAACCTTGCTGATCGCTTTGCTGGTCCTGTTTAGCTGGGTAGCGCCTAGACTCCAAGGCCTGCTGCCTGGATTCAGCCCCTTGCCCCCGCTCTTTTTCTGCATAGCCGCATGCATGTCAACACGGTGGATCTGGCTACCCGCCACAGCGTGGACCATTTCTTACTTCCTAATCAATATCACACAGGGATATTCATACGGGCTGCACTTTTACGTGATCATTGCAGGTCTGGCAGCGACCTTCTGGGTTGGAACACTCATGCGCCATAAACCGTGGTTTCTGCTTATCGGAGGGTCACTCGGAGCAGCACTTGNCTTCTACGCGGTCACCAACACAGGAACATGGNTCCTGTCAGCACAGTATGCAAAAACNTGGGCTGGGTGGCTTCAATGTCAGACCTATGGNCTACCCGGCTATCCACCAGCGTGGATGTTTTTAAAGGGGCAGTTGGCCGCCAGCGCTTTATTTACCCCGCTTTTTCTTCTNGGTCAGGGGTATTTTGCAGGCGCGGAGCATGAGATCCGTAAGCGAGCGGTGGCCNCGGGGGCTTCCTGAGGCCGTGGACCAATACCTTAGCTCTTGCCCGCAGTGCGCCTGAGGGGTATGCACNNCNAGTAGCCACCACCATGCAAGACCCTTCTGCAGAGCCGCCGTTCGCCGCGATGGACTTTTCAAGCTCACCGGTGAATCGTGGCCTCAGCCCTCANGATAAGATCGACTTTTATCGGACGATGGTTCGGATCCGTCGCTTTGAGCACNTGGCGCTAGGCCAGTATCAGAAAGACAAGATGGGGGGCTTTNTGCANCTCTACATTGGACAGGAATCTGTTGCGGTGGGGGCAGTTTCTCTNATGGGAGAGAATGACCACGTGATCACGGCATATCGCGACCACGGTCATGCGCTGGCTGTCGGGATGAGCATGGATGAGTGTATGGCCGAGCTCTTCGGAAAGGTGACGGGATGCTCCAAGGGCAAAGGNGGCTCCATGCACTTCTTCGCTCCCGATAAGAACTTTTGGGGAGGCCACGGCATTGTGGCTGGACAGACCCCACTTGGGCTTGGGCTGGGATACGCCTTAAAGTATCAGGGGCTGCCAGGNTGTGCGCTTTGTTTCCTCGGTGATGGAGCCATCAATCAGGGGGTCTTTCACGAATCCCTTAATCTCGCTGCACTGTTTGAGATTCCAATCGTCTACATCATCGAGAACAACGGNTATTCGATGGGAACATCACAAACCCGCTCCAGCGCATATCGAGATTGCCTCGCGCAGCGGGCGGAGGCCTACAATATGGCGTGGGATCTGGTCAACGGCGAGGACCTCTATGAGGTCAGAGCCAAGACCCACATNGCNATGGAAAGAGCCCGTAAGGAGCATCGCCCAAGCCTCCTCGAGATCCAGACGTATCGCTATTACGGACATTCGGTTGCCGATGCAAACGCAGATAAGTATCGGACGCCTGATGAGATCGAGCGNTACAAGACATACCATGACCCTATTCGCCTNTGGGAGCGACGTCTCATTGAGGAGGGCCACCTTACTGCCGAGGAGGCCAAGGCAATGGAAAAAGAGGCGACAAAGGAGACGGCCAAAGCAATTAAATTTGCCGAGAGCTCTCCNCCCCCAACCGTTGATGATATCCTACACGACGTTTACTGGGAAGTAGATGAAGATACCGAGGCAGGCAACACNGGCCGCCATTTTTTCAACGACTAAGTGGAGGCGTAACAATGAGAGAATTACTGTACAGACACGCCCTTCGGGAAGCTCTTGATGAGGAGCTGGCCCATGACGAGAACGTCGTGCTNCTNGGAGAAGAGGTAGCCGAATACAACGGAGCNTACAAAGTCACAGAAGGTCTCTGGGACAAGTGGGGAAGTAAAAGGGTGGTGGATACCCCCATCTCAGAAGCCGGCTTCATAGGGATGGGAGTAGGTGCATCCATGCTGGGAGTTCGCCCGGTTATGGAGCTGATGTTCTGGTCCTTTCACTCGGTCGCCTTTGATCAACTTGTGAACAATGCGGGATGCGTTCGCTATATGGCTGGGGGCAAGATCAACGTTCCCATNGTTGTCCGCGGGCCCGCCAATGGGGGCACTAACGTTGGCGCAACGCACTCCCATTGTCCCGAGGGACTCTTCGCTGCNTTTCCNGGACTCAAGGTCTGCGCGCCAGCGACTCCCGCCGATGCAAAGGGCCTGATGAAGTCCGCCATCCGCGATAACGATCCCGTCTTCATNATGGAGAACACCAAGCTTTACGGGAATCTGGGCCAGGTTCCTGATGTCGGGGATGNAGATTTTCTCATCCCGCTCGGCAAGGCAGATGTCAAAAGGGAGGGAAGCGATATAACCCTTATCGCNCACGGACGATCTGTCCTGCACTGCCTCGAAGCGGCGGACACTCTTCATGATGCCCANAATATCTCNGCAGAGGTTCTGGACCTCCGCTCGATCCGNCCTCTCGATCAGGAGGCCATCATTAATTCGGTTGTGAAAACGAACCGGGCAGTTCTGGTCGATGAGTCCAAACCCTTCAATGGAGTCTCTTCCCAGATCGCAGCCCTGATTCAGGAACATGCTTTTGATCATCTCGATGCCCCCGTGAAGAGGGTCTGNAGTCTCGACGCTCCCGCAATTTACTCGCACCATATCGAAGATGAACAGCTTCCAAACGCCCGGCGGGTGGTAGACCAAGTGCTTTCCATGGCCTGATTTTAAGGGTGGCGTTGCAATAAGCCCTCCAAGAATTGAGCNAGACACTCACAAGAAAANGGGTAGGGGAGATTCTGTTTGCACTCTCAGCGAAGAGCCTTAGCATCCGGCTTCCTATGAAAACCTTGGCGTTCATCCCGGCGGTCCTGTTTTTAGCACTGAGCTTCTCATCCTGTGGCCTGAGCTGCAACGGGTGCTCTTCGAAGAAATATGTGGANATTGAAGAAGTTGAGTGGATCGAGGAAGAGGTGATAGCAGAGGCAGGGCCCAAGGGCGGAACNGGCGAAACAGTNAAGGTGCGTCGTCCGGTAGTGAAGACTGTGCGCAAAGCTNCCAAATGCGCTCCNTGCGGATCATGGTATTGCACCGACCCTGATTGCGGCGGGACCGTGAGCAGCCACGTCCTCAGAAGGGCGACNGGCCAAGGCTCAAGCGGGGAGCCACACATAGGGCTGATCCCAACGATGAAAGAGCTTGCCCCGGAGGAAAACTAAGCCCCGGAAACGAACGATTTTCCCGCGGGCTCTCCTACAACGGGGAGCCCGTTTATTTTAAGCGGCGCTCAAATTCCGGGCTACATTGACATGAGGTTGAANCAACTGATCTCAAAACAATCACCTCCTGCCCTTGACCGGAGCTAAGCTTTAGGCACAACTTTCACCACGCATCGACCCATGGCAACGCACATTGAAATGCCCAAGCTCTCGGACACCATGACTGAGGGGACCGTGGTTCGCTGGCTTAAGAGCGTCGGCGACCAGGTGGAAATCGGTGATGAAATCGCCGAAATCGAAACCGACAAAGCGACCATGGCGATGGAAGCCTTCGATGAGGGGATTCTTTCCGAGATTCTGATTGAGGAAGGGGCTAAAGCGGAAATAGGTGCCACTCTGGCAGTTCTTAGAGATGAAGGGGAGGGCGATCCCGCTCAAGCCCCGCCTGCGGCCGAGCCTGAGCCTGCTATCGCCGAGCCCTCACCGCCGGTGCCCGCGGCCGAGCAGGCTCCCAGTTCTTCGGCTGAACCAGAGCCCGTAGTGACGGAACCAGCTCCGGCCTCTGCGGTCTCGCCACAAGTTACCGAAGGCACCCCCAAGTCTTCTGCAGCACCTGACCGGATTAAGGCCTCTCCTCTCGCTCGCAAACTGGCCTCAGCTCATGGGGTTGACCTCGCGGGCCTCACTGGGAGCGGTCCCGGAGGCCGCATCGTTAAAAAAGACGTAGAAAAGGCAGCTAACGGCGAAGCGGTCATGCCCGCGCCAGAAGATGGGCCAAAAGCAAGCGCATCTCTGACGCCAGCGGCCCCGGAGCCCGCTCAGGCTCCCGCCAAGAGCCCATCTCCGACCCCGTCTCTTGGGGCGGGGGACCACCGTGTCGAATTATCCAGCCTTCGCCGGATCATTGCGGAGCGCCTGCTGACCTCCAAGACAACGATTCCCCACTTCTACCTTCACGCGGAGGCAGATGCCGCTCCCTTGATGGAGATCAGGCGTCAGATCAACGTTCAGGCAGAAGCCACTCACGGCAACAAATATACCGTAAACGATCTCATTCTGAAAGCTGTGATCGGCGCCCTGCAGGCAGTTCCCAGTGTGAATGCCACATTCCAAGGGGACCATATTCATCAATTCGGAGAGATTGGCGTATCCGTCGCTGTTGCCGTAGAAGATGGTCTAGTAACCCCCGTGGTGAGGAACGCCGCCGCCAAATCCCTGCTTCAAATTTCGAAGGAAGTGAAAGACCTCGCTACCCGGGCTCGCGATGGGAAGCTTCTGCCAAACGAATTCGATGGAGGCACGATCACAGTTTCCAACCTTGGCGCTTATGGCATCGAATCGTTTGACGCCATCATCAACCCGCCGCAGGCCGCGATTATATCGGTTGGAAGTATTGTGGAAAAAGCGGTCGTCGAGAATGGAGAAATTGTTCCTGGGCTGCGCCTCAATCTGGGTCTGTCCTGCGACCATCGGGTTGTCGATGGCGCTGTGGGAGCCGAGTTCCTGTCACAGGTGAAGAAATTGATCGAGAAGCCCGCCCTTATGCTGGTTTGAGCCTCTGGATCGTCCGTTCGGGGCGCATATGGCAGACACCAGTCAGCAAGAGGCAGCCCCGAGCGTTGGACCGCGGAACCGAAGTTCCTGCAGGCACGATCGAACTCCCAAAACTCCTCTGCGCCCAGAAGGCTTCCGGTCGCGAAGTCTCGCCCTGCTTGCTCCAATCGGGCTGGCCACTCTCTCACTCTGCGCCGAACAGGTATCCGCTTCGTCTCCGCATGAGTTATGCGCAGAGGCGGAAGCAATCATAGCAGGCGAAAGAGTAGGTGCGAGCAGCGTAAAGGTCAGGCAATGGCTGCGCGCGCCGCCTGATCTCGAAACCAGAGCCACTTTGATCGAGATTCCTGAACTCGAAAAAAACCAGAAGGTGGTCGTGGAGAAAGACACAAAATTAGAAGGCTCGACAACCCGGCATCTCAAGTCGCAGCAGCTTATGTGCTTCCTTGTTAAAAAGCGGGATCGATGGCAGGTGATGAATCAAGGGGAAAACGGAAGCGCGGGCATGGTGTGGATAGAGGCCGGCCAGTGTTACCAGTATGAGCGGATCGAGAATCACGATGGTGCGGAGCCCCCTGACTACCGCTTGGTTGTGTCCACGTTCTGCAAAACAGAAGAAGCATTACTCACTCAGGTTCGACAAGGCCTCAAGGATCGCAGGAAATGGGAGAAGGCATTAGCTATTGAGAATCCTGAGGAGCAGGCGATCGTGCTATGCTCGTACTTGTTGCGGCGAACATCTCCTGAGGGCGCACACGAGACCTATCGTAAGCGTGTCAGGTCACTCCTCCCCAAGCTCGGGGAACATGCCGCGGCAGAGCTCATGATCCTTTTGCGCCACGCAAAAGCTGGAGACCGTCTAGACGAGGCGATCCTTGTTCTTAAGGACCTTGGGCCGCTTGCGAAGCTCGCATCCCTCGATATTGTCCGCCTTCTTGAGGAGCCCGGGCGCGTTGACTCAGGTATTGCGATTGAGGCCCTCGGGCGAATTGGGGACACAACCGTGGCTCATCGCATTCTTCCGTTTCTTCGGGACACTCTGCATGTAAGGGCTGTCGTTGCCGGTGCGATGGCGAGCTTCGGTTATCAGGATGCCATTCCGCTCATCGAGAAGGCCTTACCTGATGCAGAGACCGTAAAGGTAGAGGACGCACATCATGTTTATGCCATGCTGCAGGCCCTGCATGACCTTGGCTCGGAGGAAACCCCTCGATTTACAAGGAGCTACCTCCAAGTCCCCACGATGCGACACCTGCACAACCTGCTGGAACCTTTTCTCGAAGGGCGCNACATNGAGTAGGGAAGACTTGAATCTCCGATCGCGGAGCGACGNACTAATCCCGCTAGTAGAGCCGGATGCCGCCCCCTGCCTGTGGTTNGGGAGAAGCCCCTNCANNAGCTGGTCCGCCGAGTATGCCACCGGAGCCCGCTCCGGGGTTCAG
Organism: Roseibacillus sp.; assembly: GCA_002715825.1. Classification (GTDB taxonomy): domain Bacteria; phylum Verrucomicrobiota; class Verrucomicrobiia; order Verrucomicrobiales; family Akkermansiaceae; genus Roseibacillus_B. The sequence continues at coordinate 60,508 of PBAI01000020.1, forward strand.
GTGGAGCCGGCCCATGAAGTTGATGGCCTTACATATGCTAGCTATCCAGAAGATGCCGACAATGGGAACGAAGAGCGAGGTGATTGCCAGCCCAGTACTCAGCCGTGGGGCCTGGTTGAGATTGGGATGCGAGCTCATCACACGATTCCAGTCAGCCGGAAGCGCGCCTACAGCGATAAACATCCAATAAATGTTATAGAACGGGATGAAGAGAAACCCAATAGCCTTCCCCGGGGTGGTTCTGACATTTCCCGGCTGGATCAGCTTCCAGGCACGGTAGAGATACATATACGCGAGGACCCCGGCCCAAGTGATCAGGCCATATGCTCCAATCGTCGCGAGAATCCCGAATACTCCCGCCCCGGCACTACTTTTGGAGGCGGCAGCGCCTAAGGAGAGGAGGGCAATGAGCCCCAGGAGGAGACTACCTCCAAAGAGTCCCATCCACATCCCGAAGCTGGCCTTGGTTGCAGGCGGCACGGGAAATGGTTCTCCTGGAGCTATGTGTCCCACTATGGCCTGTCCCGGAATCGGGGAGGCTGTTCGTGCTGCAGTCGCCGCCGGCTGTGCGGTGCCAGGCATGGAGGAGGGGATAAGGCCGGGAACGGCTTGCCGTTGCGGGGCGGCAGGCTGAACGGGAGCGGGCGCTTGCTGAACGGCGGCCACCAATGGAGCCGGTGCTGCCTGGACGGGTGCTGCGACGGGTGCTGCCTGAGTGGCTGAGTGGCTGGGCCTGTAGTGGTTGGGCCCGGAGAGGGGCAGCTTGTGTCAAAGGCCGGGGAGAGCCTGCCGGTGTGCCGGTGAGAAGCTTGGGGCGGCCCGCTGGAGCTGTTGGAGTTGGCTGGGCGGCAATATCCCCTTCAGCCGGAAACAGACCTTCGACGTTCGTAGCGGGAATCCATTGATCTTGCAGTGCTTCCGTCCAGATCATGGTCTCTCTCGTGATCGACCCGCTCCTTACGAACCCTTCAAGCTGTTCTGCGCTGTAGGGACCGTACCTCTCCTGATTTACGACGCTAATGAAATACCACTGTTGCTCCGGCTGTGACATCTTGAGCGGATTATTACGCCTAGCGGGCCAGACTCGCAAGTGCGCAACATGACAGAAAGAAAGCAAAGCCTTATATCTAACAAGGCCGACCTTAGCGCGGAAGAGGGGGGAGAAGTGGATTCGCCTCGTTGATTTGGCCCGGCAGAAAATCAGAAGGGATAAAGAGCGGGCTAGCCTCCTGTATGCCCCGCTGCTCGGCGAGGGTCCTTGGCCATGCCTGATGGTCGATAAGCTCTCCTCCGTATCGCATCTCAACAACCTGCCCAAAGTGCATGCGCTCTCCAAGGAGATGACGGTCTCGCTCATCATCTGGCGGAATGACATAGGTATATTGAAGCAGCTCCTCGCCACTGTCGCCCCAGTCGAGTGGAGGAGTAGCCCACTTGTGGCTCAGATCACTGTCAGAGGTAGCCTGATAGATTTTCCCGTTACGCTTGTCGTAGAACGTCACTTGGATGGAAAGCTTGTTCTCGTCCACCTCTTGCCCGGGGGCAGCGAGGACGGGAATAGTGAGCACGACCCGCTTGCTGCCATCGGCGCCCTCGTCGCTGAAGTGACGAATGCGCCCAAACCTCATTTTTCCTTCCATCTCCATTCCCTGCTCGAACCCCAGGCTCAATTTACGGGACGCCAATTCATAAAGGGCCCCCGCTCTGACAGGCCCAAGGTTGAATACCTTCTGATAGTAATCTGCTGCCTTGTCGTAGTGTCCCACTGCGCCAAACACCTCTGCAAACTGGTAGAGAACGTTGGGCTCCTCCGGAGCGATACTCTCCGCGGCTTCCAGCTTGAGCACGGCGGCACCGATATCGTCCCGGACCCGAGCCTGACGCGCCTGGATGACAAGTCGTTCGACCTCAGGATCGGCGATAAAAGGAGTTTTCAGAGAGGGAGTGGCGTCGAGCGGCTCTGCCTTGCTGTTCACNAGCTCCTCTGCGGTGGTGAATGGAGCCGGGAGAGGAGAGGGCTCAGCGATGGAGTCGGCTGCGGACTCGGCTATGGCGGAAAGTGGATTGGGAGCAAGGGGTTGGACAGGGAGATATTCCGTGACTACGCGCTCAACTACTACCGGCTCTTCCTGAGAATTCATGCGAAGTGCCAGCGCCAGTCCGATAGCCACCACCTCGACGAAAGCGATGACGACCAACACCCAGCACGCTGCACGAAAAGTGCTCAGGGATGAATTTGTAGCGGAAGAACTCACNGGCAGGAGCGCTCAGACTACCGCCGGCCTTCATAGGAGTCAATGACCCCAGCCCGCTGCATGGCCAAGTCTTAGGAAGGGTCNCTTGCGAGGCACTCGAAGGTCTCGGGGTCCGCGCATGGAGAGGTTTGCAAGGGGCGCAGATCCGCAGTATTAATTAACGGAGTGGCANCAAGTCTTCTACCAGCGCCCAAACTTCGNCCGGTTGATCTCGGCCTTACCCCGGCCGAGGCTGCCCTGGGGCTCCGCCATCTCCCGGGTCTGGCTTTTTTCGATAGCTCGGGAAACCTGTCCCGCTCTCAGGCTTTATCTATTATCGCGGCTTGTCCCACCGGAGAGCTTGAGGGGAATATNAGNGACGTTAGAGAGCTGAGGCAGCAGCTGCACGANCGCATGGTAAGCAGTCCGGATTGCGGATTCCCTCTCGGGGCGGCTTGCGGGTGGATCGGATACGACGGAGAATTCAGCTTTGGATTCTACGATNATCTACTTGTTTACAACCATGCCACGCGCCAGTGGTTCGAAGTCGGCTCNCTTTGCGAANATCTAGAACGCAACCCACTGCCTGAACTGGACGTCGTAGGATCNTGGCGCAGCAATTTGAGCAAGAAACAGTTCTTGGAACGGGTGCGGCGTGCTCAGGACTACATCGCCAGTGGCGACATTTATCAGGTAAATCTGTCTCAGCAGTTCAGCGNGGACGTTTCCAAAGCGGGATCCCTTTTTTCGCTCTACGATCGATTGCGGAGTGTTTCTCCGGCGCCGATGGCTGCGTATATCGCNCGCGGAGATCGNGAGATCCTTTCGTCTTCTCCAGAAACCTTCTTGAATATGCACGGGCGGGCGATCGAAACCCGCCCGATCAAGGGAACCCGCCCCCGGTTTGCAGACCCTGAGCTCGACAGCAGATCTGCATTTGAACTCCAGACGTGCGAAAAGGAAATNGCCGAGCTCGTCATGATCACGGATCTTGAGCGCAACGATCTGGGGCAGGTGTGTGAGTTTGGCACGATAGCAGTCACGGAAATGCTCAAACACGAGCGCCTTGAGCAGGTGCACCATCTGGTCTCGACCGTAACCGGCCAGCTCCGAGAAGAGGCGGATCANCTGGACGCCTTGCAGGCCTGCTACCCGGGCGGAAGCATTACGGGCGCACCCAAGAGAAGAGCGATGGAGATCATTGCGGAGCTCGAGACTGTGCCCCGAGGGCTATATACGGGGGCGATTGGCTATCTCGGGTTTAATGGAGAAACTCAGTTTAATATTGCGATCAGAACTCTCGAAAGAAAAGGAGNNCGGNTATCCTTCGGAGTTGGCGCGGGCATTGTAGCGGATTCCGACCCTGAGATGGAATTTCAGGAGACACTTCAGAAGGCGGAGGGAATCCGCCTCGCCTTCGGACAGAACTGGCTCCAACCAGCAGGGCGGAGGGGCTAACGCCGGCGGCCGCGNAAACGATTACGCGGATCACTCGCCTCCGGAGTTTCGTCATCCTTGTACCTGAGGATTCCGTAATGGCGAAGGTTGCGCATGAATGTCTTGGCGTCTCCCTTCATGTCTCGGTCATAGGCGAGCGAGCCAAGCAGGCCTTCGCTCCCGGTGACGCTGCTGAGGGCGCCACGGGCCTCGCTGGCGACTTCCGATATGGAATCGACCGCCTCCGGAACTTTGCTGAGCGACGGTCCGAGTTTGCTTANNTCGGAAGAGGCCTGAGTGAAGGTGCCCTCAGCGGCTTTCGCNGCGNTGTCAAAACTGGCAACGGCTTCCTGAGCGCCAGCGATAAGCGGCTTAATTTCCACACTGGCTTCCTTGATGGCATCCGTTGCNCCGTCNAGATTTTCCAGAGAGCGGCTAAACTTGGCGATATTGTCCTCAGTAATTAATCCGGAATTAATCCGATCCAGACTCTCGGCGAGCTGTCCTGACACTGCGCGAAGGTCATCGAGGGCATTATCGACCTTGGTGAGGGTGGTTTTACCGCGTGAGATAAGNGCAACAGCATCGGATGCAATCTGTTCAGCATCTGTCTGGAGCGCATCAAGCCCTCCGGCTTCCGCTCCTACGATGAAATCTCCGTCCTTGATATACGTTCCGGATTTAAGCTCAGGTGTTGCAGGTGGAGAGATCGTGATGGCCTTGTCGCCGAGAATACTGAGGGAAGTGATTTGAAAGATGGCATTGCGGTCGATTTTCGGAGTGCTCTTTCGAATTACCATGTCGACTACAATCNTGCCCTCTTCGGTCAACGACGGCTCCTCCACGACTTGGCCCACCTGTGCGCCTGAGAGGCGGACCTGACTGCCCTTGATCAGCCCTGAGGCATCGCTGAACGTGACGGTAACCGTATAGACTCCCCGGAATCGATCTGCGAAGCGCCCGAATTGCATGATGAGCACCCCAAGCAGTGCGAGCCCTACGAACAGGAAAAACCCAACGAGGGTTTCGATTCGCTTTGGGGAATTAGCCATACCTCTATGATCCTCTGCCTAACCTCTGGTGTCAATGCAGGGAGCGTCCTGTTCTCCCGTCGCACGTTCTGAGGAGTTTCCCCGCACAAAATCGACGAGTTCTGGGTNTTTTGAGGCCTGCAACTCCTCAGCGGATCCGTGCCATGAAATGACACCTTCCTTCATAAAGGCAACTCTGTCGGCAATTTTAAACACACTNCGGAGTTCGTGGGTGATTACGATATTCGTGATATTGTGGTCTACCTGAAGATCCTTGATGAGATAATCAATGGAGTCGGAAGTGATTGGATCCAGTCCGGCNTGTGGTTCGTCGTAGAGGACACACACCGGCTTTTCTACCACTGCTCGAGCAAGAGCAACGCGCTTACGCATTCCTCCNGAGAGGTCCGCAGGCATTTTCTTTTCCTGTCCGGGCATGCGCACGATTTCCAATGCACGGCCGACACGGGCGTCAATTTCCTTCCGGTCACGTATCCCGGCTTCGCGAAGAGGGAAGGCAATATTCTGGCCTACGGAGAGGGAGTCAAATAGGGCGCCCCCCTGGAACATCATGCTGACCTTCCTGCGCACGGNCCCAAGAGCTCGCTCAGGCAGGTCGGTAATATCTTCTCCCTCGATGAGAACTGAGCCCTTCCATGGACGCATTAGGCCACAGAGATGCTTGATCAAGACACTTTTCCCTCCTCCCGATCCACCGAGAAGGCAGAGGGTTTCTCCCCGGTAAACTTTCAGGTTAACCCCCCGCAGCACATGTTGCCTTCCGAAGCGTTGATGCAGATCCCGGACTTCGATAAAGAGNTCTTGTTCTTCAGGCATGGCGAAAATCGGCGNGAGAATAAGGCAATNTGAGCNCCTATTGNGGTCTCTTGATTTCGTACTGGTTACTGGTCCGGCAGTAGCTGTCTGGAGCAGCCATNCGCCCAACNGGNAGAAACATCTCTGTCCTGAGATGCAGGGATTGGGGGTCGAGTATTCCATCGCGGATATGCGCGTGGTGGACAGTTCCCACAACCATACGGTTNGAGCCGATCTCAAGGGTGGCCCACTCCCGGCATTCAAACGACACGGGAGCTTCTGCGATCCGGGGCGCCATTATGGATACCGATTTAGCAGCCGTNAGGCCTGTGATGGCGAGTTCAGATTCTCCGTGAGGAAGGCTGGCAGAGGTAGCGACCATTTTATCGGCNAGTGTTTCGTCGGCAATATTGACGACAAACTCNCTGTTGTCCCGGATGTTCCGGGCGGTGTCCTTGGGGATTCCAGGCCCCTTGTTTCCCGGTGCAAAGGCAACGATAGGGGGGCTTGAGCCGAAACAGTTGAAAAAAAGAAAAGGGCGCGGCATTCACCGCGCCCTCCTGATTAACGGTTGTAATCCATGCAATTGGGCGAGGCGTNATGAGATTCGCCAGCACCTTATAGCATTCGGCAGGCTGCAGGGTGCTGAAGTCCAATTCCATCTNTCGACTGCAANCGCTTACTTTGGAAACTCGTTAATGGTGTAGTAGGCGTTCTGATGCCAAAGCTCGCCTCCGCTCTTGCTGCGAACGCCTGCTGACTTGAGGTGGTGGCAATGTCCCGCCTGCCGGTTGGCCACCTTCAGACGCACGGACTTCCTGTCAGCCCCNACGGTGACAGACTCAATGCTCTGGGCGGTTTTGTCTACCTCGGGGCTGCCGTAGCCGCTTTGATAGACATAGGTCCATGAATTCATTGAGTAACTGGCCTTGTCGCCAGCAGTTTTCGGGTCGATTTCCTCCGTAAANGTGAGCTCGAATCCGTCTTGGGTGATCCTCATCTCGTGGATCTCGAAGGGAACCTTGCCAGTCCAGCGCGTCCTCTCAAAGCTGAAGGGAAGCCCCCCTCGCGCGCCCCAGCCACGATTTGTCGTTCCAACGAAGAGGGATCCGTCATCGGCGAGACTCAGAGGAACGATCCCGGAGCGGTATCCGCCGAGGAAAGGAAATGCAGCACCCTGATAGACTCCATTGATTTTCTCCAGAAAGACCCTCTGAACCTGAGANTGAGTCTGCTCCCCAACCAGTACCTGACCGGCAAAGGGGCCGAAGGCGCCTTTTGTATGGTCGGGGATAATTCCGGTGGGGGACTGTCCGAGTTTGCCGTGCGGAAGCCAGACAGCGGTTGGAACCAGCTGGGGAATACGCTTTCGCTCNGTTTCGATGCGAGACCCACTCTTGGGGTCTGCCGGCTTGGGTCCCATGTTGGGCGCTTGCTCCCAGAATTTGTTGCCGTTNGGATTTCCGACGAACCCGCCTGGCTTTAGATGCTTCAGCGAGGAGGAGCCNTTCCAAGTGCCCTGATTGTCGCAGTAGAAGACGTCGCCCTCCATGTTGAATCCGATTCCTCCCGGGGAGCGAATTCCGGAGCAGGTAGGAATGGACTTGCCGTCCGGGGTGATGCGGAAACACCAGCCTCTCCATGGAGAGTTAGCGTTAAAAGACCCGGTCAGGCAGAGGACCACCCAGACATTGCCATCCTTGTCCGGGGGAGTGCCGAAGGCATACTCATGGTAGTCTCCGTTAATGCCCCATGGAGCGGCTACGGTGACGAACTGATCGGCCCTTCCATCGCCGTCGCTGTCCCGCATTCTGGAAACATCGGGACGNTGGGTAAAAGTGAACCAGCCNTCCTTGTGGGACATTCCCAGAGGCTCGTGAAGCCCACTGGCGAATTTGCTCCAGGTAACCTTGCTGAGATCCTTCTCAAAGGCGCCCTTACAGATCCAGACGTCACCGCGGCGGGTTGCGAGGGCGACANGATCTTCATCGATTATGGCTATGGAGGCGCCCTCCATTACTTCTCCNTCGGGGAGAGGNATCTCCTCGCGCTGGTAGAAATCTTCCATGGTGGGTGCCGCCGCNGATAGAGCTGCCGTAGCCAGGATAGAAGAGATGCAGGCGCAGGTGCCGCTGAACTTGAATGAGGCGAGTGGTGTTTTCATAAAAATTGTTTCGTTCGTGAGGTTGTTTACGAGGCGGTTACTTACTGGGCCCATTTGTATGTCAGTTCGATTCGGGCGGAGCCGTTCTTGAATTTGACGGGAACCCGCAGCTCGTTGGCTTCGATTCTGGCTTGGCTGCTNNTGGAAATGAGGAGNTCGCCATTAACGATAAATCCACCAGGAGCAACGGTGATATTTCCGGAGGCGGCCCGGAAATAGAGATTGGCCGGGGCGTTCTCAGACGAAAGCTTTAGAGAGCGGGTGAGGTGGCCATATTCCCCTCCTGCCACCGGAACAGGGGTGTCCTCGATAGAGACTTCACCCATCTCGTAGTGGAATTTGGGCTGCTGTTTCTTGTTCAACTGGTAACCNCGGAAACGAAATTCGGAGGAACGCGTTTCGGTCTTTGGCCATGCTGCGCCAGCGGAANCCAGCGTCGCAAANGCGGTTCCGGCCGGTAGTTTGATTACGGCATCGCCAGCAGGAGGCTGGAAACCCTGACCCCTGCCATTCCAGTGGCGNGCGCCGTCCATGAAGTCTCCCTGCCAAATCTGAGCGAAGCGCATATTGTTGGCGTCAAAGGTGAGATTGACGCCTTCAGAGTAGCCAACACCGATCGCCCGAGGCCCGGCNTCCGAGATGAAATTGCGATAGATAGCAGCTTCTCCGTCCGCAGCGGTGATAAGCATTCCGCTTGGGCTGCTGCCTCCGGAGGAAGCGGAGCCCGGGGACAAAGGCTGCTTCTTCACACCAGGTCCTGACCACTCCACAAAAAGGGACTGCTCTCCACTCCCTTCAAAATAGCGAACCTCTATTTTCCTCTTTCCAGCCTTGAGGCGAACCTGCCCTTTAACAGCTCGAGCCGNGTGCACCCCGTCGTTATTAACCACTCTGGTGTTGTCGATATAGAGACTCGAACCGTCATCGGAAGTCACCGAGAAGGTGTAGATTCCGTCTTTTGGACATTCAATGTCACCACTGAAGACGAANCCGAATTCGTTGTCCCGGTCTTTTGGGCTGAGCTCAAAAAGACCGCTGGCGAGAGTCCCGGNCTTTTTCGGTTCCATCTTGGAGAAGTCTGGGAGCTTATCCCACTTACCGTGATAGAGCTTGTAGGTCAGGTTGGTTACAGGGTTGGCCCGCTTGGAAACGGCCATCATTCCGTTCATCAGCTCGAAGTGCCCCGGGAACGTGCAAATGTAAGGGTAGTTCCCTTCTTTCTTAGGCGCCCGGAACCAGATCACGGACTCCTTTTTGGGCTGGACCATGCCCGTGCTATGNAGAATGCGGGGGTGACCCTTTGGCTCCCAGTTCTGCTCCACGCCCTTTTCGCCAAGCTTGAGGACAGCATCAATAACCTCCTTGCCTTTGTCGCCACCCTTGGACTTTCCCGGGGTGCACAGGATGAGGTTGTGGGGNAGGTCGTCCGGNTTCTTGAAGGTGAGCTTCACCTTTGCATTTGGTTTAACGCTGAACGAGCGGACATCATANTTCATCGCCGCCTGCAGGGTTGAAATGGTGATTTCCTGATCNACCTTTTCAAAGCCCTTTGGCGGAGTCTGCGCTTGAAGGGATAGAGTGGCGCCACAAAGCGCTGCNATTGTAAGAAGCTTGGATTTCATTGAATGCGGTGTTTTGGAGATTTCGGTCATTGGGGACGGAAAGTGAATAGTCGCGGCAAGATGATCGGACGTCCTTGGCGGCGTAGCATTACGTAGTCTGTGAGGCAATCTGGCAAGAAAGTCAGAGTAAATTCTGCGATCACTCCTCTGCCCAAGGAGCGCGTGCGTTAGAAGCAATCTCCTTGTCCAGAGTTGCCATTCTTTTTTTGAGGCNCTCAACAATTTCGAGGTGCTGGCCAGCCAGGTTATTTTGCTCTCCCATATCTTCCTCCAAGTCGAAAAGGAATACCTGACCTGTATNTTTGGGGCTGTTTTTTCTTTGGNCCCTGCGCCCTCCTGGGCCTTTGACGAGGAGCTTCCATTTCCCTTGCCGGATTCCCTGCAGCTCTCCCCTTGAGGTGTAATGGAGGAATTCCTTGCGTGGAGATTTCTGAGCCTTGTTCATCCAGAGTGCGGAGACATCCAGCCCATCGATTTTCTTTCCNGGGGGCAGGGGGGTTCCGGTGATGGCGGCAATTGTCGGCAGCATGTCGATTGTGCCAGTCAACTCGGAACAAACGGTCCCGGCAGGAATACCAGGTCCCCGTATGACACAGGGNACTCTCTGACCGCCCTCGAAGGTTGACCCCTTTCCGTCCCTGAGAGGCCCTGCAGAGCCCCCATGATGACGAAAGGGAAGCCANGGGCCATTGTCGGTGGTGTAGACCACGTAGGTCTTCTCGGTCAGCTTCAATTTGTCGAGGGNGTCCAACAGGCGCCCGACCTCTGTGTCGATGTGCTCTATAGTGTTGATATAGGCGTTCTTGGGGTCGGGGTCGCGCACATCGTCTGGAACGTAGAGCGGAATGTGCGGCATGGAGTGGGGCAGATAGACAAAGAAGGGATTCTCCTTGTTGGCTTGCACGAAGTCTATGGCCTTCTGGGTGCATCGACGCGTGATGGTGCGCTGNTCGACTGGCAGCTCGATAATTTTTTCATCCTCGAAGAGCGGNGTCTTCCACTTNGTTAGAGTGGACTTTGGATCGGCCCAGAGAAGGTCCATGCCTTGCCAGCCTCCGCGGGGCTTCCCTTTGTTGTCGGGGTGATTCATGTCGTTGGAGTAGGGGATGCCATAATAGGTATCGAAGCCGTTGGAGGTCGGCAGCACTTCCCGCTGGTGGCCGAGATGCCACTTTCCGAAGCAGGCAGTGGCGTAATCCTGAGCCTTGAGGTGATCGGCTATGGTGTGCTCTTCCGGGTTCAGGCCCTTCCGCGAGGAAGGGAAGAGCACGTGTTGATGCATCCCCACCCTTTTCGGATAGCACCCAGTCAGGAGTGCTGCTCGAGAGGGGGTGCACACCGGCGAGGCTACCATGAAGCTGGTGAACTTCCGCCCCTCCCTGGCGATTCGGTCGATGTTGGGAGTCTTGATGGTCGTGGAGCCGAAGCAGCTCAGATCTCCGTAACCCTGATCATCAGTGAATATGATGATGAAATTTGGTTTTGTGTCAGCGGCGGCGCTTGAAGTCAGGACGATAGCGATGAGGAGAAGGAGTGGTATTTGGCGAAGAGACATCGGTTCAGGGTAACGGTTCAGCTTTGGGAACCGAAAAAGCGGTGTCTGCCGGTCCCAGCGGAAATGGAGCTCCCCAGATTTGATGAGGATCTGCGCTAAGCGCAAGATCCGATTAAGGGAGGTGGTTGACGTGTCTCCGGCCGGGAGGCCTTAAGATTCCTCCGCCAGGGAGGGCCGGATGGTGCGGGGTGACGGGCTCGAACCGCCGACCCACTCGGTGTAAACGAGTTGCTCTACCAACTGAGCTAACCCCGCATAATAAATTTCGGCGGCGGGAGGATGCCTGTTCTGGAGGCCAGTGCAAGCCCTTCCGGCAGGTTTCCGTAGTTCACCGCCCCCTTTCCTAGCCCACCTCGCTTCCGAACTCGCTATCTCCGGACTCATCAAAGTCCACCTCGCGCACGCGCTTCTTGTCGCGGAGGGCCTCTACCTCACGGCGCAGGATCTCGCCAACTTCTCTCGGGTTCTTGATGGCATTGAGGGTGGCCCTAGGATGGCTCCGGTCCGAGGTCTCCAGAATGACATGACCCAGTCCAAAGAGACGGAAGAGAATAGGCTGTTGGATCTGGGTATCCTTAACCCTGTAAAGCTCGACTTCGTTCACTGTCCGGTTGAGCACGCCTTCGAATATTTTGAGGCGTTCGGTGCTGATCTCGAATCGGTGGCAACGGACCGTCAGCCATTTCCACCCGGCCCAGAGAGCCGGGATGAGGGCTCCCAGCATGATATAGTTCTGGACCCCCTGGAAGTTCGGCCCAACCACAAAGAAAATCATAGCGACCATCGCGCTAGCGACGAAGGCGGGAAGATTCACAAGCTGGGAAGGGCCTCCACGCCAAGCAGCCTTTTCAGGTTCTTCACTCATGACACTATCCTTTCAAGTCGTACGCGATTATCAAGGTCTTTGACGCATTGCCCCTTTGTGGTAGCCACTCGCGCAGCACACAGCTTGCCTCACTACTGGTTTCCTGAGAGAACCAATGTGCCGCTATGTTGTCCGACCAGTTGATCATTCTCGTGATGTTTGTTTCCAGCGCGTTGGTGGTCGGAGGGGCTTGGCTGGCCCCACGCAACAGGACGTCGCACCACCTTTTGGCCGTGGGAGCGAGCATGAGTCTCGCGTTTCCGATAGGCGGACACCTGTTGATTTTTCATATCTATACCCTCGTGGAGATCGGGATTCTCCTTTTTTTTGGAGGGGCTGCAGGCTGGTATCTCTTCGCGCTCGCGTTCTTACGATCCCGGCTGGTGCGGCGACGGCAAGGGGGGCGCGGATCGATGAGCGAAGAAACTGCCGAGAGATCAGGAAGCAAAGGGGTCGCTACGACTCTTGGCATCGTAGCTGTTTGGGTCCTCGCCTTGACAGGGCCGATCGCGTTAGTGATGGGCGGACTGGCGCCTCGACAGAAAGGGGTGATGGACTGGGTGATGTTCTCGGGAGGAACCCTTCTGCTCGGCGCCCCTCTCTCCTTTGGCTTTATCCCCCTTGGCTTTCTAATCTTTTCTTTCGGTTTCCTGATGGAAAGTCTCGCTGGTCGCCAGCGCGCCAGAGCCGATCTCGTCATCAGGTCTCTGAAAGCCGGCGGAGATGCTCCGCAAGAAGGCTTTTTGAAATAAAGCTATTCTCGAGTTGGCCTATTGGAATCCCGCGCGTGCCGCGGCAAGCAGATTATTTCTCCCGGAGCGGTCCGCGCCTGCGCCGCGCGCCATGTCGGGCTTGCCTCCACCCTTACCTCCCACCAAGGGTGCGAGGGTTTTGATCAGGTCCCCGGCCCGGTGTCCCGCGCTCTGTCCTTCAGACCCGCAGAGAGCCCCAAGGTGAAGCTTTTCCCCATCATCGACGACCAGGACAGCGGAGCCGGTGAACCGGACTTTTTTCAGGCCATTGAGCAGTTCCTGAAGGAGGGCCGGAGGCCCTTCAAGGGACTCAACGATTGTGGGAGGATGAGCGTCACCGCCGAGGAGGGCTGAGAGGAAGGCATCAGCTTGTCGGGCGGCGTTCGCGGCCTGAGCTTTCTTGAGGGCCTTTTCGGCCTCGACCGCAGTGGACTTGATACCGGCGGCATCGGCGTTGTCGAGGGGCTTGAGCTGCTCGATACCGAGAGCCGAGAGCGCTTCGTTGGCAGCGCTAAGCTTTGCGAGGGCCGCTTTTCTCTCTGCGGCTTGCTGCTCCGCGAGTTCGGTAAGATAGGCCTCCGCAGCTGCTCCGCATACGGCTTCGATTCGACGAGTGCCCGCAGCGATCGCTTCCTCGCGCCGGATCTTGAAGAGCCCGATTTCCGCAGTGTTTCGGACGTGGGCACCGCCGCACAATTCCATGGAGTAGCCGTCGAGGGCCTGGGGCTCACCTCCGATCTGGACCACCCGCACTGTGTCGCCATACTTGTCGCCAAAGAACTGCATGATGTCTTCGCGGCCTTGAATTTCCGCGAAGGAAACTTCCTGCCAACTGACGGATTCGCCGGCCTCAATACAGCCGTTGACCTTTTCTTCAAGAGCCGCAATCTGCTCCTGACTCACCGCGCCGGAGGTGAAGTCAAAGCGCAGTCGGTCCTCGGCCACCAGAGAGCCTTGCTGCGTTGCCTCCGGGGAAACGACTTCGTGCAGAGCCCAGTGCAGCAAATGAGTGGCAGTATGGTGAGCTTCAATAGGGCGCCTCCGCCCGGAATGAATGGAGAGGGTTATCGTATCGCCAGATTTCAGGCCAGCAGATGAATCCGCGGGCACGCCGTGGGCTCGGGCTGCCCCAATCTGCTGCAGCGCAACGACCGGGATCTCTGAGTCCCCGGCCATAACGAAGCCAGTGTCCCCAACCTGCCCGCCCATCTCCGCATAAAAGGGTGAGCGGTCAGTCAGGAGCCAGCAGAGATCCCCATCGAGGTGGGTCTCCAGAATAACGGCGTCGCAGCTGTCCTGTTCGAAACCCGTGAATTCCGTATGAACTTCAGTGGCTATGTCGAGAGCGGAAACAATCTCTGATTTCTGCGCTTCGCGGGCGATTTGCCTCGCCTCTTCCATGAGCTCCTCGAAGCGGGACATCTCCAGAGAAATACCCCTCTCACGGCAGAGAAGCTGGGTAAGGTCCACTGGAAATCCGAAAGTATCATAAAGCTTGAAGGCAGCCTCGGCGGGGAAGGCCTCGCCAGAGAGAGCGGCGGCCTCCTCCTCGAAGAGAGTGAGGCCCCTGTCTAGGGTTTCATTGAAGCTGCGCTCCTCACGTTGCAGGGTTTCCACTATGACGGATTCCCGGGCCTTGAGCTCCGGGAAGGCCCGCTCCATCTGGGTCACGAGGGTTCTGACGAGGGCGGTAAGGACAAACTTATCTCCGGTGAAACCCAGAGAGCGGCCGTAGCGCACTGCTCGTCGCAGAATACGTCGTAGAACGTAATTGCGCCCCGTGTTGCCCGGAAGAATCCCATCTGCGATCGAGAAGCTGAGCGTGCGAAGATGATCGGCGATGACCCGGAAGGCCACCGCCGTCTTCACGGCCTCGTCCGGAGCATCCTCGCCGGACTCTGGATAAACGTCCTGGTAGGTTTTTCCACTCAGCTCCTCCAAGGTGTTAAATATGGGGCGGAAGACATCGGTGTTGTAGTTCGAGGCCTTACGCGAGAAATCCGTGAAGCCATTTGTGTTCTGGATGATCGAGCAGGCGCGCTCGAAGCCCATGCCGGTATCAACATGTCTGGAGGGAAGATCGCGGAAGCTCCCATCGGCCTCGGCATTGAATTGAATGAAGACGAGGTTCCAGATCTCGATGCACTGATCACTATCCTTGTTCACCAGCGCGCCTCCGGTATCGCCCTCCGGGGTGAGGTCCACATGCAGTTCGGAGCAAGGCCCGCAGGGGCCGGTCTCCCCCATCATCCAGAAGTTATCAGCCTTGTTTCCGTCGACGATATGTATCTCAGGGTCACAGCCGGCATTTTTGAACAAGGCTTCCCAGTGGTCATAGGCTTCCTGGTCAAAGTCGGCTGGGTCACCCGGGCCAGGCCGATAAACGGTGGCGTAGAGGCGCTCGGGGGGAAAGCCCCATCTCTCAACCATGAGCTCCCAGGCCCAGTTGATGGCGTCTTTCTTGAAATAATCGCCAAAAGACCAGTTTCCCAGCATTTCGAAAAAGGTGTGGTGGTAGGAATCCTGCCCTACGTCCTCGAGATCGTTGTGCTTGCCTCCCGCCCGGATGCACTTCTGGGTGTCAGCGGCACGCGGAGGGGCATAAGGCGCTTTTTCGGTGCCGAGGAAGTAGGGAACGAACTGGTTCATCCCGGCATTCGTGAAGAGCAATCCGGGGGACTGAGGGAGGAGCGATGCGGATGGCACAATCGAGTGCCTCTTCTCTTCAAAGAAGTCCAGGAAGCTCTGGCGAATTTCCGCAGCGGTCATGGGGCGGTGATTTGGAGCGACATTCGTAGCTGATGGCAAGGACGGAGATGGGAAGAGGCAGAAGTTTTCCGAATAATTCGAACGGGGAAGCTCACTACCCGGGATCGGGGTAAATTGGGCGGACTTGCTTGGTGGGAGGGGTTGACGGCAAGCAGCCCCTTGAGTAGCTTACGCCAAGAAAAACGTTTATTTTCTCACCCTTCGACTCATGAAAAACCACCCCCGGATGGGCGCCATTCTGGCCGCTGCCCTTCTACCAATCGTTATGCCGGCATCGGCAGATTCCGTGGCTCGCACCTGGAATGAGCAGAACCTTGCCGCGGTGCGCCTTTCGTTTCCCGACCCTCCCGTGCACGCCCGGAATCTATTTCATGTTTCAGTCGCGATGTATGACGCGTGGGCGGCTTACGACCCAGAAGCGACCGGCTACCTGTTTCGCGAGAATATAACTTCGACCGGAGACGTGGAGGCTGCCCGCCGGGAGGCAGTCAGTCATGCGGCCTACCAGGTTCTGCGGCACCGCTATATAGCCGTCCGCCATCCAAATACCCCCTTGGCGAATGCCCTTCAGGTGCAGAATGAGCTCCGCCAGCTCATGATTTCCCTGGGCTACAATCCAAATGACCTTACTACGGCGGGCGACAGTCCCTCGGCGGTAGGGAACAGGGTGGGCGAAACCGTCATCGACTGGACGAGCAGTGATAACTCCAACGAAGCAGGTGGCTACACCGACAGCAGCTACACCCCGGTCAACGATCCGCTGGTTCTTGCGTTTTCCGGAACCACATTGAATGACCCCAACCGTTGGCAGCCTCTGGAATTTGTTGAAGCACTTTCCCAGACCGGGCAACCACTCGCTTTTAACACCCAGTCGTTTCTGGGGTCGCATTGGCGTGATGTGTGGCCCTTTGCCTTGAGTCGGGAGCCGGGAGAAACTTTATATTTTGATCCGGGCCCACCCCCACAGCTGGAGGGTGATGGAGATGAGGCCTTCAAGGCGGGAAATCTGGAGGTTATCCGCTTCAGCAGCCTTTTGGATCCTGCCGTTGCTCCGGTCAGGGACTTTTCTCCGGGCGCGGTTGGCAACAATCTGCTCGGAACCAATGACGGAAGTGGGCATGCCCTCAACCCCGTCACCGGGGCAAGCTATGCCCCAAACCTCATAAATGAGGCCGACTTCGGCAGGGTTGTCGCGGAATACTGGGCTGATGGTCCAGAGTCCGAAACTCCTCCCGGACACTGGAACGTCATCGCGAATGAGATGATGGATCACCCTTCCTTCGAAAGGCGCTTTGAGGGAGCCGGCCCAGAGCTCGACGAGCTTGAGTGGGAGACCAAGATGTATTTCCTGCTTAATGCCTCGCTGCATGATGCGGCCGTCGCGGCGTGGACCTGTAAGAGGGAGTATGATTACGTTCGCCCCATCAGCTCAATCCGCTACATGGCGGCACAGGGCCAGTCGAGTAATCCAGCGTTTCCTTTCTACAACGAGGAGGGCATTCCCCTTGAACCCGGTCTCGTGGAAATTGTGACCAGAAGTACAGCTATTGGGGCAGGAAGGCATGCCCACCTTGGCGCCGGGGCAATCGGCAAGGTCGCAATCTATTGCTGGCAAGGAGAACCAGCTAACCCCGCAACTCAGATTGGAGGAGTCGGCTGGATCCTCGCGGAGGACTGGCTNCCCTATCAACGTGATACCTTTGTGACGCCCGCCTTTGCCGCCTATCTCTCAGGCCACAGCACATTCAGCCGCGCAGCTGCGGAAATTCTCACCCGCATTACCGGAAGCGAGTTCTTTCCTGGAGGCCTTGCCGTTCATGAAGTGGAGGAGCTTGAATTTGAAGCAGGGCCCACGGCCCCGGTCCAACTGCAGTGGGCAACTTACTATGACGCCTCGGATCAGGCTGGAATTTCCCGGATTTATGGTGGAATCCATGTGCCTGCGGATGACGGCCCGGGACGGGCGGTTGGGTCCAAGTGCGGGATTGCGGCGTGGGAGCTTGGAATCAAGTATTTTGACGGGAGCGTTCTTGATGAGCGCCCAAGTTTGACGGTGACCCGCGTGGCCGGGGATGAGCTCCGGTTGGACTGGACGCAGCGCAGGGGTCTTTTTTACAAGGTTCTGCGTGCAAATGACTTGGAGAATTTTGTGGACGAAACTCCCTTCGAGCGCGCCACAGAGGACCGGGGGACTTATACGATCAGCCCGCTTGGACAGGCCCGTGAGTTTTATCAGATCGAACAGGGGGAGTAGCAATGAGGCTCCGCCGCTTGATCGTCATGCGCCATGCGGAAAGTCCCTGGGAGGGCGTGAAAGCTCCGGACCACGAAAGGCCGCTCGGGGTTGTGGGCCGCAAACAAGGTCCCCGGGTTGGTGCGGCTCTCGTTGAAAAGGGGTGGCTTCCTGAAATCGTATTGAGCAGTGATGCGCAGCGGACCCGGGAGACATTCGCAGGGTTGAGCAGAGCCTTTGCGGCGGAAGTGGAGGTGCGATTCCTTNCCTCNTTTTATCAATTCGGTCAGGCTGCAGCAGAGGACGANATGTTAACGCTTCCTGAGACGGTAAGCTGTGCTCTTTTGCTNGGGCACAACCCGGGGTGGGANCAACTCGTGGAGAAGCTCACNGGAAATGCTGTCGCGATGGAGCCGGCCACCGCGGTGGTGGTGTCGCAGGAATTGAACTCCTGGGAAAATGCNGCCTCGGNGGGGCGGTGGGAANTGGAGGATGTGATTTTACCAGCGCCGCCGCATGGTGGAGGTGANACCTAGTAGACGCCTGCGTTGTAAAGCTGACCGTTAAGATCCTCTTTTCCGAGAATTCCATATCTCCGCTCAAGCTCCCGTCCATTTTTTCGGTCAAATTCTTTCACAGGAACCTTNCCTGCGCCTTCAGTCGTTTTCATGGTGGCCGGCTCAAGGATACGACGCCATTGGAAGTAATAGTACTTATCGTCCCACTTTGCGAGAGCGACATGGTCCTGCGGCTGAAGCCCGCCCGCCCTGTCGTGGATCAATTCAAAGGCAACCTCCGGGTACAGACTTGGAGAACGCTTGTTGAAGATGAAACAACCGGGCAGGGAAAGAAGCACAAACATGATGAGCAATTGCCTCATCGGCGGAAATCTAATCAGCTGGTCGCCAGCCGGTCGAGGGGAATTCAACATTGCGGGGCCGCGGCCTGAATGGTGGGATATGCCATCCCGCATCCCCGGAAGGTTAATGCATCTTCGCTTTACAGAGGAGGAACTCAGCGTCCTCATTGATATGATTAGTCTCGCTGCCGAGGTTGGATCACTGAACCGGAAGCCTGGAGCCAAGGAAAATTTTGCAAGGTTTGAAGAGTTGGAGAACACGATTCTCGAAAAGGTCACCCATCTAGGCTTTGGCGACATCATCGAATTTGATGAGGCCCTTCAACGATATCGGGTCACAACAGACTATCTGACCCGCTCCTTTGTCCAGGAATCCATTGATGAGATGCGTAATGAAATCTTCTGGGAGGAGCTCACCCTTCGTCTCGCGGAGCGAGACATCATACGCAAGATTGGGCTCCCGGCTTGGAACTCTCTGGATGAGGAGCAACGCAAGGAGCATACCAAGCCTATTGAAAAAAGTTACTGGGAGGAATTCACCAAGAGAGGAATCGACACCCTTCACCTGATAGCGAGATTCGAGACGGGCTGATAAGTCTGATATAATCTGCTTGCCCGTAGAAGTTCCGCGTCAACGTCATGTCCTCCCTCATTCAGAAGCGTAAGCACCACTATCCAGTCTCGGGATTTCTTCTTCAGTATCTTCAGCACTTCGGCCGCCGGAGTGAAATTCCTCTGGTCTATGATGACCTCCTGCGCTTTTCAGAGGCTGTTCCCTATGAGGATCCAGACGGGAAAGAAACTCTCTGGCTNACCGTNTCTTACCCGCAGGAGGTAATGCGAGAGCTTCGGACGCAGCTTACGGAGATCTATGCGGTCCTGAAGATCGGAGGNGATCTTTCTCTGGCTGAGCACTTGAGCGTGGAGCGGATTGACTTNGGGGAGTTTGGGAATTCCCGTCCTTTCCGGGTCCGTGTTACGAACCAGTTTAATGGCAATTCCGACTATTACTACGTCAAGATTGCGGACGCTAACCGGATCTACGGGCTGGAATTGGAGCATATCCTTTCCCCGAACCGGATAAATTATCTGGTCAACGGGAATACCCTGATTGAGGAGCACATTGCAGGGGTTCCGGGAGACATCTTCATAAAGGATTACCTCGAAGCCCCGGAGCTCAACAAGGTGAGAGTGGCCAAGGAGTTTGTAAAATTCGGGGAGCGATGCTTTCTCCGGCTGCTCGGAGATATGCGGAGTGTCAATTACGTTGTCGATATCACGCCTGATTTTGAGGAGGTCCAGTATCGTGTAAGACCAATCGATTTTGACCAACAAAGCTACGAAGGGGGCCTCGAAGTNTACCGNGCCCANAGTTTTCAGGATAATATGCCGGTNGATGAATTGGTTAGGGAGCATCTCAACCCTACGACCATTCTTCAGTATCGCAGTGAAGAGCGTAGTCAGATGGCGCGGCGCTATCAGGCCTCCCGCGTTCGACTCAAGGGTCTCCTGAAAATGATGGGGAAGGATACCATAGCACCCGAGGAGCAGCTTTCAGGGTTACGGGCTGCCCTTTGTCAGCGATATGGCACCTCAGCCTTCGAGGGATGCGATACGATGGGAAGCCTGACGGCAAGTCATCTGCAATTCATGCTGGCNTGATCGGCAANNAGACCTCAGCGCCTCCTCGGAGACATGGGAAATAAGCGCGANGAACATGGCTGAGCGNTACTACCCNTCCNCGAGCAGCCTTCCGAGGGCNCTTCCCTTTGGCGCATNAGAGGCGGGGGGTGTTGATGTTTCTGCGGCGAGNAAAAGTGGGNGGTGGACGAAAGCGGGATGCTTTGAGGNCCNTATGCGNNTTCATNCGCCCAAGTAAAAATATTGAGGAAACGAGACGCCCTTGNGCNCCCTTTGTAATNGGAGATCGTTTTTGCACGCACAAGGCTTCCGCGGGCCCCGGGNGTGGAACAGGGCGCNAAGATGGTAAAGGTGACCAATAAAAGGCTCTTGGAGCNTGTTGCCGCTTGCCCGGTCTTGACATTCAGCAGGGCTTGAGCAGCTTCTGAGCGGAGCTACTCTTCCGGGAGAGTAGCGCTTTAACTCGACGTTATTACATGTCCTACGATCTCGTTGTGATTGGTGGCGGACCGGGCGGCTATGTTGCCGCTATCCGGGCCGGGCAGTTGGGAAAAAAAGTTGCTTGTGTGGAGGTAGAACGAGCAGGGGGAACGTGCTTGAACTGGGGATGTATTCCTACCAAGGCGTTGCTCAAGAATGCGCACCTTTTCCATACTCTCAAGCATCAGGCAAAAGAGTTTGGGATTTCGTTCGATAATCTTTCCTATGACTGGGGAGCCGTGATTGGCCGCTCTCGGAATGTTTCTGACCGGCTTGCTGGAGGCGTTGAGTTTCTCTTTAAGAAAAACAAGGTCGATTACGTCAAGGGTTATGGATCGATATTGGATAGCACTCACGTCGAGGTAAAGGCGACCGATGGAAGCGTGCAGGTCCTTGAGACTTCCAACATCATTATTGCGACCGGCGGGAAGGCCCGGGAATTTCCGGGGCTGCCCTTCAATGGCAGCAGTGTCATTGGATCCCGGGAGGCGATGGT
The DNA here is from genome assembly GCA_002715825.1 of Roseibacillus sp. GTDB lineage: Bacteria > Verrucomicrobiota > Verrucomicrobiia > Verrucomicrobiales > Akkermansiaceae > Roseibacillus_B. Next base: position 81,462 of record PBAI01000020.1, read on the forward strand.
TCTTCCCTCCCAGCCTTCGCGCATGGTGATTATCGGCGCAGGAGCGATCGGGGTAGAGTTTGCGTATATCTACAATGCCTTTGGCACGGAGGTGACACTCGTCGAAATGATGCCCCGTCTTGTCCCGGTTGAAGATGACGATATAGGTGATGCTCTGAAGAAGTCCTACTCTCGCCAGGGGATCAAATGCCTCACGGACACAAAGGTTGTCGCGACCGAGGACGCTGGAGACTCGGTGAGGGTAACGATAGAAAATAGCAAGGGCAGTGAAGTTATTGAGGCGGATATCTGTCTGGTCGCGATCGGGGTCATTCCCGTGCTGCCTGGCGGCCAGCTTCCTGAGTTTACCGATCGAGGCTGGATCCAGATCGGGGACCGGTATGAAACCTCCATGAACGGGGTCTACGCGATCGGGGATATCGCTGGGCCCCCGTGGCTGGCACACACTGCGATGTATGAGGCCACGCAGTGTGTCGATGGAATTTTCCTGCCGGATGTGACCCCCAGCCGGGTGGGAACCTTTCCCGGCTGCACCTACTGCTATCCGGAGATTGCCTCGGTCGGGAAAACGGAGCGTGAGCTCCAAAAGGAAGGGACCGCCTACAAGGCCGGAAAATTTCCCTATCAGGCGCTGGGTAAAGCTCAGGCTGCCGCTGAGACAGAGGGCTTTATCAAACTACTTTTTGGAGAAGAGCATGGGGAACTGCTAGGAGCGCATATCATTGGCGCCAACGCGACGGACATCATTGCAGAGATGGGTCTCGGTCTAACGCTTGAGGCCACAATTGAGGATTTCCATGCGACCATCCACGCGCATCCCACCCTCACAGAGGGCGTTCATGAAGCTTCGCTTGATGCGGAGGGTCATGCGATTCATTTCTAGGAGTCCGGGTTATGCTTTTTTCTGATGGCGGGATGACTTTCGTTCCGGAGACAGCTAGGATCATGTTGTTCCTGAAATCTGGTCGTCATGTCTGCTCCCGAAAATGTTCCAGACGGTTCCGCGTCGCCGGCGCTGGGTGACTATCTGCTGGGGCAGTTGATTGCCGAGGACGAGGATACGCGGACTTATCACGCCCGCCAAAGGGCCATGGGCCGCGGAGTGGTGCTCGTCATGCAGAAGGGGGCAGGGCGCGAGCAGCAGGCAGCGTCGTTTCTGGGAGACGTCAGGGCCAAGGCCGCGATTGAACATCCGGGGATCGGCTCCGTTTATGAGGCTGTGGAAAATGAAGGAGAGCTTTATTGGACTCGCGAGCTTCTGTCAGGGCAGTCCTTTGCTGATCTCTGCGAAGGCGGCCAAATGAATACTCCCCGGGAAGTTACCGGGCTATTGAAGCAGCTTGGAAGAGCGATGGCTCACCTTGAAGAGCGGGGCATTAGAGGCGCCGCCCTTAAAGCGTCCGACCTTGTTCTGGGGGAGCATGGGATCCTTCGCATCCAGAATCTTGCTCTCGCCGGCAAGCGCGAATCGGATGAAACCGCGCGGGATTTAAGAGTGGCTGCCAGCCTCATGCATGAGTTGCTGAAGCCTGGACTGGCAGGAACGGACCGCTTTGGAGATACCCGCCTAGGGCGGCTTTTTGGGCTTATGATGGGTGAGGGGGAAGGGGCCAGATTGAGTTGGACGCAGGTTGCCAACACGGCGCATGAGCTGGAGCAATCCCTTGCCGCGGAGGTCCGAAAAGCCACCGAGGAGATGGTGAAGCAGTCGCGACGGAACAGGATGAAGAAGATGGGGCTGGCCGTATTGGGAACGGCAGCCGTCACCTTGGTTGTGTATGCGTTGTTTGGGGTGAGCAGGCGCGATGCGGTCCCTATCCGGGANCTGTCTGGAATGATTTCCATTCCGGGAGGAGTTTATCGAGATCACGAAGGGAAATCCGCCCCGCTCCCGTCCTTCATGATAGACGCTCATGAGGTCACGATTGCAGAGTATCTGGAATTCCTTGACGCCCTCGCAGGAATGGGAACTAACCACCGCGAGACCTACAAACACGAGAGCCAGCCCCGGACGAAATCGGATCATATTCCGGATGATTGGCCCGCGGTTTTNAGGGCAGCCCGCAGCGGGAGAATCTTTGAGGGGCTCAAGTTCGATATGAACCACCCTGTGACGGGGGTCGATTGGTGGGATGCCTACGCTTACGCCACGTGGAAAGGAGGCCATCTGCCGACCTTGAAAGAATGGCTGGCAGTGGTGGCCGTGGACGCCAACGTGACCCCTTACGTAGACGGATGGGGTCCAGTGGATCAGACTCCTCGGAGCCCNGGTAAGCTCAAGATTCACGGCCTCGCAGGGAATGTCGCAGAGTGGACGAGGGATTCTGAGCGCAACCCCTCTTTTCCAATGAATGCAAAATCTCCCGTGGTGTGCGGCGGCTCTTTTCTCGCGCCGGGGAGTGGAGCATCCAGCCGGAGCTGGGTTTCAAGAAGATCCCTCAGGCGTCAGGATCTGGGCTTTCGAATTGTGAAGCGGAAGCCTCCTCTCGAGGGCCTAACCGTCCCGGGAAAATCGGCAGACGGCAAAAATCCAAGGCCGAGCAGCGGGTTTCCCTTGCGGTCAGAGGACGATACGACGTAAACCCACCTTCCCACACCCTTAAACCCCTCGTCATGCGTTCCAATTTTAGGCTGCTCTCCCTGATGTGCTTCGTTGCGGGAATTATTAATCCAATAGACGTCTCCGCTCAGGTCCAAGCAAGCCTCAGCATGTCAAAAAGGGAATACATCGCGCATGAGCCCGTCACAGCAACGGTGACCTTGACGAACAACTCCGGGCGCGACCTTCTGATCCATACGGAGGAAGAGACTAGGTTGAATTGGCTCGATTTTGAGATTAATAATTCCCGGGGGACAGCTCTTAGTCCCCTTGCGGCCATGAACTTTGGAGCGGTGAGTATCCCCGCAGGTCGCAGCATCGCAAAAAGCGTGGATCTTACAGGGGCTTTCCGCGTTACCGAACCGGGCAGATTTCGCTGTAAGGCGGTCATCAGACTTCCCGGGGGGGGAGGAAATTTTGTCACGAATACAACGTATTTCAGCGTGACGCTTGGGCGGCAGGTCTACAGCCAGCGAATTGGAGATCCTTCCCTCGGGAACGTGCGCGAATACAGGCTCTCAATCCACAACTCAGCCCGGAAATCTTCTCTCTTTGTGCATCTCGTGGATATCCGAACCGGCCGCAACCTTCAGGCCTTTCGCATGGGAGATGTCATCACCAGTAAGGCTCCAAAAGCGACTGTTGACCGGGAAAACAACCTTCATGTGCTCTCTCTCGCAGCACCAAATGTTTATGCGCATGGTACTGTTACCCCGGCAGGCTCATACCTCGGCACGAAATATTACAAACCGGCAGCAGGCCGGAAGCCCGCCTTGACGACCTTCAATAATGGGGAAGTTGTGATTGCGGGAGGAATCTCCTATGACCCTAAGGCGGAAGCCCAGAACCGGGGGCGCCTTCGCAAGTTGTCTGAACGGCCTCGAATGACCTTTCGCTAATGGANTGAGGAGTCGGCCGGGTGTGCCTCTCCGAAAATTCTTTCCGCATGTGCCGGCCTTGTCTAAAAGAGAAGNGTAGCCGGATTTGCCGTCCGGCCGTATTGCCCATGCCTATGATTTATCCTTCGCTTCGGGCAGCTGCTTTTTCCGCCGNAGTCTTCATTTTATCTTCTGCCGGAGTATGGGCGGGGTATTTCAGCCGGGTGGTTATTGACCCGGGNCATGGAGGTGATGATCGAGGTGGGCGATCCGGGAAGGTCTACGAAAAGCATCTTGCNCTCGATACCGCCATGCGTCTGGAGCACTACCTGCGGGAAAAGGGCTATCAGGTAACCATGACCCGCAAAAGTGATACCTTTATCTCACTCGCCAAGCGTGCCGCGATTGGAAACCGGTTCAAAGGGGCGATTTTTGTCAGCCTGCATTACAACTATACGTGGCGCCGTTCGGTGTCGGGACTGGAAACTTACTACTACAGCAAGGCAGGCAAGCCGCTAGCTGAAGCGATTCAGGAGGGAATGCTGAAACGGGTGGGGGGTCGTGACCGCGGGGTAAAATTTGGACGTTATTACGTTCTCCGGGCCTCGCGCAATCCAGCGGTCCTGGTAGAGGGTGGCTTTGTCAGTAATTCGCGCGAGAGGTCTCGCATGAAAACAGGCTCCTATCGGGACGCCATAGCACGGGGAATTGCAGACGGAATTATTAAGTATCGTTTCCAGCGTTAGGGGAGGATGGAACTGCTCGNGNTCTGAAGCTTGAGCGATCTCNTCAGATACGGGGANCTACTGAAGATGAGCCTTTTCAGTTGTCACGAAATGCGAGAGCTGGAACGCCAGGCGTTCCGCAAGGGGATTTCCGCAGAGAGCCTTATGGACAAGGCAGGGANGCGGCTGGGCGAGGCTTTGGTGGATCTCTATCCCGACCCCGGAACTGCTGTAGCTTACGTCGGCAAGGGAAACAATGGGGGCGATGCGCTTGTTGCCCTCAGNGTCCTCCGCTCGGCGGGATGGAGGATTGTGGTGCGGAGCGCTTTCCAGCCCCCTGAGCTCGGGGTTCTACCCCGTCAGAAGCTTCGGGAGCTTGGTGACATGGAGGTCCAACGACATCACTTGGAATTAGGGAGCAGCCAAGGCCCCCTGCTTCTTCTTGATGGGTTGTTGGGGATCGGAGCGAATGGTGCACTGCGGGAGCCGATTGGCGCCCTTGCAGCCGAGATGAATGCTCTTCGGCAATCCGGGGGAGCAGAGATTGTTGCCGTTGATGTTCCGTCCGGAGTGAATGCTGACAACGGAAGCGTTGTAGACGGCGCGGTAANGGCAGATCTCACCGCAACTATCGCAGTNGCCAAAAAAGGNTTGGTGGAAGATTCGGCCCTGATGNATGTCGGACGAATAGAGGTGATNGCTNTGGAGGAGCTTCCCGATTCTGGCCTTGGGGACAGGTTGATTACTGGGCCAAAGNTGCGGGGGCTTTTTCCACCTCGGAATTATGGAATCCACAAGGGGGAAGCCGGACGCGTTGGGATTATGGCGGGATCGAAGGGAATGCTTGGGGCNGGATACCTCGCGGCCCTTGGAGCTCTCAGGGCAGGNGCGGGGCTGGTCACGCTTTACGTGCTGGAACAAGACTATCCGTTTATGATTTCGATGGGAGTCCCTCCGGAAGTCATGGTGAAGGCCCTTTCCNGTTATAACGANGTCAGGGATGCGCGTCATGCGGCGCTGGTGATTGGGCCCGGTCTTAATGCATCAGCGAAGCTCGAAAAGACGGCATTGTTGAATCTACTGGNGAGCTGCAAGACACCCCTGGTAGTAGACGCTGAGGCACTGAACCTGGTATCCNCCGCTGGNATATCAGGACGCCTAAAACCCCACATGGTCCTGACCCCTCATCCGGGNGAAATGCAGAGGTTGTTTCCTGAGGGACGGGATTTGAGCCGGGCGGAGTGTGCCCGGGCATTTGTGGAATCGCATCCCTGCACGCTTCTCTTTAAGGGGGCGAGGACGATTGTGACATCCTCCGGNAAGGATCTGCATTACAACACCACAGGAAATCCAGGGATGGCCTCAGGCGGGCAGGGGGACGTTCTCAGTGGCGTGCTTGGGGCATTGCTGGCGCGGGGTCTAACGGGCCTTGATGCAGCGCGCTCTGCCGCATGGCTTGCGGGGCGCGCCTCCGAAATTGCCTTAAAAACGCACCAATCCCCGGAATCTCTCGTCGCGAGCGACACGGCTCGGGCGCTTGGAGGTGCGTTCCNNGCACTCCGTCAGGGGTGCTGAATTTCCGCTTTCCCCCCGCCCAAAAGGCCCCATCCTAGAAAGAAGCAACCTACGATCATGAATGTGGCATTGCGGCGAACGGCAGTTCTTCTCGGGGTATTCCTGCTTGCCTTTCTGGTTGTAGCTGGGCTCAGGAAGCTGCCCGGGATGGAAGGCATTTCAAGCCTCNTGAGTTTTGGAGCGAAAGACAAAGAGGGCAACTATGTCCCAGAAAGGTATACTCTCAGCAGTAAACCAGCACTTTCGTCAGGAGAGGTGGAATACCTTGCAGCGTTGGACNGGGAATTTGCGCGCCTGACGGCCGCGGTAGTACCTTCTGTTGTGTCTCTGCAAACCGAAGGANTGAAGAGAAACTTCATGCAGGACTGGCTCGGGCGGGTATGGGTAGACGAGGGGTATCCCGTCCGTGGGATTGGCTCAGGGGTGGTCGTCTCGAGAGAAGGGCACGTCGTAACTAACGAACATGTGACCAATGGAAAATCCAGAATCACAGTTACCATGCACGATGGTAAAACCTATCCCGCAATTGTTATCGGTGAAGACCGGGCGCTGGATATTGCGGTAATTCGCATCAAAGCCAACCGGGAGTTTGAGCCTCTAAAGTTTGGAGATTCCGATCAGGTTCGCCAAGGTCAGCAGGCTCTCGCCATTGGCAATCCTTTTGGGCTGGGAGAGACTGTGACCCGGGGAATTATCTCGGCCAAGGAGCGAACAATTTCCGATCGGCAGCGCGACCTTTTTCAGACAGATGCGGCAATTAACCCCGGAAACTCAGGGGGACCTCTTGTGAATATTCTCGGCGAAATAATCGGGATTAANGTGGCGATTTACTCTCCTGATACTGAGGACGAAGGGTTCGTTGGAATCGGGTTTTCCATACCNTCCAACGACGTGCGAGAGGTTTTCGAGCAGATTCTCGCCAAAGGCAGGGCTACCCGCGGCTGGCTGGGTGTTCGTTGCTATGACTGGAACCCTCTTATCAGGGAAAAAGTAGGATGGTATGAGAATGGTGGGGTCTATATTCAGGATGTCGTTCCAGACTCTCCGGCCGAGATCTCAGGCTTGTTGCCAGACGATGTTGTGGTGCGCTATAACGGGAAAGTCGTCGAGAGCAGGGTTCAATTTTTCGCCCAGATCCAGCGGACTCCGGTTGCTCGTGAGGTCGATATCACGGTTTGGAGAAAGGGTGAGGAGGTCACTTTAAAAGCGACCGTCATTGATGCAGAGGAGGCTGAAACCCTGACGCAGGCGAGCGGCTCTGCCGAACGAAGCCTCTCGGATCAAGCTGTGATCAGGGATATTGGCCTCACGGTTCAGGGGTTGACCCTGCTCCAGNGAACTCGTGGAGCCAGAGGGGTTTTAATTTCAGGAATCCATCCTGACGGGCAGGCTGCGAGAAGGGGTTTGCGNGTAGGAGATATGATCCTNGAAATTAACAGCGTGCGGGTAGATCAGCCCGGAGATTTTTATGATAAGCTGATCGACTCCGCGATGGACCAACAAACCTCCCTCACGGTGCAGCGTGGAAGGCAGGTCTACCGGGTGAGGCCCTTTGCCCGGGTGCGTCCTCCGGGGAACGAGGAATAGGCTGGCTCCTCTNGNTTTGCNAGGTAGCCTCTGGAGAAGATCTAAGAGAAGCTGGTTGCCGAGCCTGCTTCTNGAGTGCTGTTCAAGTTATGGGACGCGGGTTTCGTAGTGAGCTTGTAGTGGGTTTGTGCATTTTTGCGCTCTTCCTGCTAGGAGCTATTTTTTTCAATAGCCCTCGCCCACGTGATCCCATTCAGTCTCTCCGGTCCTGGCAGGATGCGGATGCCCCTTCGGGGTATCCGGTCGGAGCGAGTGAGGAAGAGGAAGGGCGGATTCCTCCTTTCGATCGCCGGTTCATCCTCCATGACGCCTTTACCCGTTTCCTTCTGGCCCCCGTGGCATTACTGGACCAGCCCCTGGGGTCCGAAACGGGAGCGTTTACCTATAACGCGCAAACGTTCCTCGAACGCAACGAGCGAGTACAGATGAACCATCTCGGAGAGGATCTTAACGGAATAGGAGGAGGAAACTCAGATCTGGGAGACCCCGTGTATGCGATGGGAAACGGATACGTTGTTTTTGCGGGTGACCGCGGAGGAAACTGGGGGAAGGTGATTATCCTTGGCCACCGTCTTCCGGATGGGCGAAAGTTACATAGCCTCTATGGACATCTGGACCGAATCGGGGTGGCTGTCGGTGGGGTTGTCGCACGCGGGCAGCGAATTGGGACCGTAGGGACTGGTAATGAGGCCTGGCTGGCCCATCTGCACTTTGAGATTTACGAGGGGGCGTGCGTGGATCCCGGATCGGGATATTCCCTGAGCGAGAGAAACCGAATCCACCCCGCAAAAATGATTGAGACGTCGCGCCCTGAAGGTCCGAACGGGGTAGCCGTGGCACCGCTGAGTGTTTTCGAATCGGTGCAGAGGGTGTTCCAGCTCGCGGAATAGGGCAGATCTGCTGCGATGAGAGCGCTCGAGGTGCGGCAGCCAGCGGGGCAAGTCAGGAGAGCAGCTCTTCAATAACCCGGCCATGGACGTCGGTAAGNCGGATATCGCGCCCGCTGAAGCGATAGGTGAGCTCTTTGTGATTGATGCCCATCANGTGGAGAATCGTGGCATGAAGATCATGAACTTCCAGTGGGTTCTCTTCCGCCTTGTAGCCCCACTGGTCTGTTCCCCCGTATACCGTGCCGGGNTTGACTCCGGCTCCTGCCATCCAGAGAGAAAATCCGAATTCATTATGATCCCGGCCATTGCCCCCCTGGGCGAAGGGAGTTCGTCCGAACTCTCCAGACCAGAGAACAAGGGTATCATCCAGCATACCTCTGGCTTTCAGGTCCTTGAGCAGCCCAGCGATGGGCTTGTCCACGGAACGAGCGTTATTGCCATGGTTCTTCTGCAGACCTCCGTGAGCATCCCAGCGGTCCTCTCCGATGTTTGGAATTGTGAGCTCGACGAAGCGGACCCCGCGCTCAATGAGCCTCCGGGCAATCAGGCACTCCCGGGCATAGGTCTGGGTCCCCTTGTAGCTGTCTTCAATCCCGTAAAGCTCTTTGGTCGCGGCAGACTCATCACTGAAATCCATGAGCTCCGGGATCGCGAGCTGCATGCGGGCCGCCAGCTCATAGTTCATGATGGCGGATTCGAGCTCTGAATTTCCCTTGGAGGAGCGGGCATTCAGACTGCCAATCAGTTTGCGCTTGAGCAGTTGGCTTCTGGCGTCGCGCTCGTTGGGGCTTACGTTTGCGACAGGCGTTCCGTTGGCGTTAAGAAGGCTGCCGCGATGGGTAGCGGTGAGGAATCCATTAGAAAAGCAGTCGAGCCCACCTGAAGGAATTCGCCCTCCGTTTATGACGACATACCCAGGAAGATTTTCGCTTTCCTTTCCAAGTCCGTAGGAGGCCCATGCGCCCATGCTGGGTCGCCCCTGCAATCCCGTTCCACTATGAAAAAAGTAGTTTGCCGAGGTATGCTCAGGGAATTTTGACGTCATGGAGCGAACGACGCAGAGGTCGTCTGCCATTTCCGCAATNTGGGGGAAAAGATCGCTTACCCACATTCCGCACTCGCCGCGTTGCTTGAAGGTCCACGGAGATTTCATCACNTTCCCGATATTCTCGAACTGGGTCTTCTCCAGCCTGCCTATCGCTTTTCGAGGGTCCTGACCGTGATACTTCTCAAGCGCTGGCTTGTAGTCAAAGGAGTCCACATGGGAGACCCCNCCCTCCATGAAGAGGAAGATGACGTTGCGGGCCCGTCCAGGGAAGTGACTGTCGGGAATCAGGGGCGATGCCGCATTAGCCTTGTCCATGAGCCCTGCCATTGCGAGGGCACCAAATCCCATCGAGGATTTCTGGAGTGCCTCGCGGCGGGACAGTGTTACCGGGCTTGAATTCACGGGAGGTAAATAAAGTCGTTCATGGAAAACAGACTGTGGCAGAGGTCCTGCCATAGTCCTTCCGAATCAGGGTTGCCGCCGTGGAGCTCCATTAGTCCGGGGAGAGATTCCATCAGGATGGCAATCTCATGCCTCCCGGCTCGCCGGGTGAAGGCATTCTCAAACATGCGATGCAACCTCTCCTCCGGGGTAGCGGAGGGCATTTCCTTCAGGACNTTCTGTGCCCAGATCCGAGCCTGCTCATAAATGAGCTTATCGTTCATCAGGGCGAGCGATTGCGCGGGGACGTTGGTGATGTCCCTTTTCCCCTTCGTGCTGAATGGAGCAGGGAAGTCAAAGGCCAGCATCAGAGTGGGGAGGAAGTTTCTCCGGACGGACGTGTAAAGGGACCTGCGACCNCCGCCATCCAAGGGGCCTCCCCCCGGGCGCCCCCTGCCCACCACAAACTCATCGAGGTAGGTCGGGATTGGTTTTCCTCCAATTTTGCGCTCAAGCCGTCCGGAAACAGCAAGCACCGAGTCTCGAATTGCTTCAGCCTCCAGCCGCCGGACAGGCATACGGTGAAGCAGGACATTGCTTGGATCCCTCTGGTCAAATACGGGGTCGGCGCTGGTGCTGGATTGTCCGTATGATTTGGTGAGGAGAAGCCTCGCGACGAAAGACTTGATCGACCAATCGTGCGTTTCCATGAACTCTATGGCAAGATAGTCGAGGAGTTCAGGGTGGGATGGGCGTTCCCCCAGCCACCCGAAATTGTCAACCGTTCGCACAAGACCGAGGCCGAACAGCTGGTGCCAGATTCGGTTCACCATAACCCGGGCGGTTAAGGGGTTGGATGGGCTTGTAATCTGTCGCGCCAGTTCGAGCCTTCCGGAGTTTTTGCTATCGATGGAGCTCAAGCCAAATGCCTTGGGGAGGCCTCTGACCGCGGGCTTCAGTGGCTTGGCCGGATCTCCACGGTCCATGTTGTACTCGTTGACCCCATTGCCATCCAGCCATGCCACGGCCAAGCCTGATTCCCATTTGACACCTTTCCGGATAGGATCCAGCTCTTCGAGATAGGATGAGGCAATCTGGGAAGCTTTTAGTTTGGNTTGCTCGACNATCCAGCGAGCGGCATGCAGATGTTCTTTCTCGATTACTCCGTCGGCGAGATCTTTCCATGCAGCTGAAAGATCNAGACGGGTCAGATTGAGTTGTTTNTGTTCAACGGGCGGAGGTTTGTCNGCCTCGACTACCATNAGAACCTCGAGAGGGCTTCCGCCCTCTGCCCCAAACTCGATGTGAGTTCGGAGCCCCGCGTATCGGGACAGGTCATGGCTTACCCATCGCGGCTGGTCGCCATCAACCTTCGGCCGCTGTATCAGCCTTCCATGGAGCGGCCCGGTGATCATGATATGCTGCCCGACCCCGGCGTAAACGAAGGCGTTTCCTCGGATCAGGTAGTGCAGGCGGCCGGTCTTGAGCTCGAATGCAGGCGTCCGGATCATTTTGCCGGATCGCGAGTGACTGTTGAAGGACCCGGAGTCGTTGGCGCTGTCGGTTATCTTCAGGCCATTCCAGAAAGGATCCCGGCGAGCAGCGCCGTAGCCTGCAATACGGAGCCCTGGTTCGTCAGGGTGAGATCCGAGGAGAAGGGAGCCTTCGGAAGAAACTCCTGTCCCGAAAGAAGGCCCGTCAACGATCCACGGAGTCAGATCAGGGCGTGTGTAATCGGCAATTACCCGGACATCCTGTCCATCGGCGTGCTGGACNACCAAGGGNCCGGGCACCCGGTAAGTGGGCTTCTTGCTCAACTCCGCAAAATGGGGTCNGGCTTCGTCGACAAAGTTCTTCAGGACCTGAGNTGCGGTNTTCGCGCGCAGGGCGGCGAGCTTCTGAGCCTGAGCCTTGTTCACTTCGATGGATTCGTAGCGCACCTGTCGATAGCTCGAGCTCGCAACGAACCCGGATAGTGCGTAGTAGTCNTTTTGATAAATGGCGTCGAACATGTGATCATGGCATCTGGCACATGCGACGGTGAGCCCAAGGAAGGTTTTGCTGAGCACGTCAATCTTGTTGTCTGTGCGATCGCACTCGTCCTGTCGGATATCGACCGGAGAGTGGACCTCTTCACCAAGAAACGGCCAGCCGGTCCCCAAGATCGATTCGTTTGCATTTGTCCGGGGGTCGAGACGAGGAGCTTCAAGAAGGTCACCCGCAATATGCTCTGCGACAAACTCGTCGTAGGGAACGTCGGCATTAAATGCCCGGACGAGATAGTCCCGGTAGCGCCACGCGTTGGCGATTCCGAAATCGCTCTCATGGCCTCGAGATTCCGCGTATCGGACGAGATCCATCCAGTGGCGCGCCCACCGCTCTCCGTAGTGGGGAGAGGAAAGCAGGCTTTCCACAGCACTTCTGCGGCGGTCCTCGTCACTATTGGAGAGAAACTCTTCTGTCGCTTCGGTCGTTGGGGGCAATCCCGTGATTGCGAAGTTAACCCGGCGAAACCAGTGGCGGTCACTTGCGGGTGGGGCGGGGGTCATCGCGCTTTCCTCGAGAGCGGCCAGGATGAACGCATCGATCTCATCCGTTGGCCACTCTTTGTCTGCCACCTCAGGCGCCAGAGCCTTGGTTGGGGAATCCCAGATCCATGGGAGGCGCTCCTTGTACTCCTCAAAGGCAAACTCGCCCCGGCCGGACTCCGGTAGGAGCATGGCGGCTAGTAGAAAGAGCAGACAGAAAGTTCGCATCACAGGGTTTGTTTCCCATAGTATCCCTCGTGCAGCGGGGAGTTACAACGGGAAGTTTTGGCCTTCCTGTCGCTTGTTGGGGCGACTGTGCCGGAAACAGCGGGAGGATTCTGGCGGGTAGCCTTCCCATACCCTATTTTGGGCTGCAGGCCCTTAATTTAGAGCTGCCTCGAGCTCTATAAGAACTTGCCGGGGTTCAGAATCCCGCGTGGGTCCATAGCTAATTTTAGGGCGGCGTGAGCAGAAACAGCTTCTTCACCGACGGCGTCTGCAAACCAACGCTTCTTGGCGAGTCCAACTCCGTGTTCCCCGGTGATAACGCCACCTTCCTTGATGATCCACCTGAACAATTCGTCCAGAGCGTTGTCCGCTTCTGCCTGAACTTCTGGATTCTCGTAGTCCTTCACCATCAAATTGGTGTGAATGTTGCCATCACCCGCATGCCCAAAGCATGCGATTGCGATTCCGGTGCGCTCCTGCATTTCGCGGGCAAATTCCACGAGATCCAGTAGTTTGGAGCGCGGCACGACAATGTCCTCGTTGAGCTTGGTCAGACCGGTGTTGCGCAGGGAGTAGGAAAAATCGCGACGCAGCTGCCAGACCTTTTCGCAGGCCTCCTCGTCAATGTGGTGCTCGGTGGCAAGCGCGCCAAGCTCCTCCATCAGGCCAGCTAGTTCGTGACGTTCGCTCTCAACCGCTCGGGTGCGGCCATCAATCTCAACGATAAGATGCGCATCTCCGGCTGGGAGGGCATTGGGTCCGAGGTAGTCACGAGCAGCCTGCAGGGTGAAGCCATCGGTAATTTCGAGAGCGGAGGGGAGATGTCCAGAGTTGAGTATTTGCTGAACTGCGTGAGCGGCCTGCCGAAATTCTGGGAAGGTCGCAGTCAGCATAGCGCGGGCCTGAGGATGTGGAATGAGACGGAGAGTGGCCTGAGTGACGACGCCCAACATGCCCTCCGAGCCCACAAACAGGCCTACGAGGTCGAAGCCGGTTTTGTTCTTATGACATCTTGAACCGCAGCGAAGAACGGTCCCATTCGCGAGGACGACTTCGAGCCCGAGAACATAAGGGCGCGTGACCCCGTATTTAAGACAACGTGGGCCGCCGGCATTAGTGGCGATGTTGCCTCCAAGGGAACACTCCTTCAGGGAGGCGGGATCGGGAGGGTAATACCACCCGATCTTTCTCGCGGCGCTTTGAAGGTCCGCAGTGATCACGCCCGGCTGGACGACGGCCAGACCGTCACCGGGATTTAGCTCGAGGATGGTGTTCATGCGGGCGAGCGATAGAGCGATTCCTCCGTGCTGCGGGACACAGCCCCCGACATAACCGACTCCGGCTCCTCGCGTTGTTACCGGAATGCGCCGTTCGTGCGCAAATTGCATGACGCCCACAATATCTGCAGTGGTTTCCGCAAATATCACCACTTCCGGGGGAGATGACGCATGCCACCGGTCAGAAGCGTGAGCCGAAAGGATCTCCTCTGCGGCGGAAACCTTCCCGGGACCAAGCAATTGAACGAGCGCGTCGTGCACGGTGACAATAAGGGCTAATCCGGGCTCCCGGGCCACAGGTTTTTTTCACAGCACTTGACCTTCCCGGAGCAGTCGGAAGGGTAGGGGCCTTGAATAGATGGCAAGGCAAGGCAGGGGAAGCTCTCAACTGCTGTTGGAAGGCTCGGGACGTCCTGTTGGCCGGGGCCCTAGGTTTGTGGGTTGCAGGTTTCTGGGTCGCCGAGGACGGGTGGCACCATCAACGGCTGCTGTGGCTGGTATTTCCATTCGTCCTNTTCAGTGCAGATCGGATCGTCGGGGTGGTGTCGGCGGTTCGCTGGCTCTGGTTGGTAGCGCTTCTCCTTGGGTGGCAAAGCCTGAGCCGTTGTTGGGCGGATCCTCCCGTTGTCCCGCAGGGCGGGATAAGTGACTCCATNTTCGTTTTTGTGCTCGCTGCGGCCCTTGTTGCGACTGGAAGAAAAAAGGAGCTCGGAGAGTGGATCGTCGGTGGTCTGGCAATGTTGGGAGCCGTGGTCNTNGTCTANTCCCTCGTGAAATTTTACGGGGATCCGACGCGGGCTCTGGGGGGTCCTCGCCTTCGCAATATGCTCGTCTACGAGGATGGCTTGAATGCGGTTTTGACCGGGATGCTCTGTGCTGCTGGAGCGGTGGCAGGGACGTGGTTTTCACTCTCCGTNGAAAAGAAAGCCCACCAGCGTTTGTGGTTGATGGTTCTGGTGACTCTGGTCTTTGGGTTAATGGCGAGTCAGAGTCGTGGGCCAATGCTCGGCCTCATGGCAGGATTGGCGGTGATCTGCTTTTTCCACGGGAGATCGTGTATCAGGGTTGGCTTCTGGATCGGGGGNGCNGTGGGNCTNTATNTTTTACTNACGTGGTGGATCNGGCGATTTGGTNTCGGCCGATTNTNTTGCNNGAGGATCAACCGGCCGCATTNCNATCTACCANTGGTTTCTTGAGCGAATGTCCGGCACGGAGCTGATCTTCGGGCGGGGTTTTGGAGCGGATGGCTCGATTCCAGAGAACGAGCTCGGCTGGTTTGTGCATCACCCTCATAGCTCTTATCTGACCCAGCTGATTCTGGGCGGCGCGCTTGGCCTTGCTCTCTTGCTGGCAATACTCGGGTGGAGCTGGAGGGACGCGTGGCGGCAGGGGAAGCAGGGCGAGTGTCTCTGGGTCGCGTTGCTATCCTGTGGGATGGTTACCCTCATGGTCGATGGCGCAGAAATCTTTACGATCCACTCGGTCCCTCGTCTGGAATGGTTCATGGTAGTGTTTCCAGCAACTCTAGCGGTAGGTCGTGCATACGGGCAGCGAACCACGGCCCGAACCCAAGCGGAGAGCTCTTAAACGGGAGCGCAAGATCTGCGAAGTTCGGAGAAGGTGCTCCTTCCAGAGATATCTCGATGCTAGGACCAAGAGAGTTGCAGAACTCCAGTTTCCCCCACGTCGTGCAGAAGAGAGGATCCGCTGAGTCCGTGGTTGATGTAACGGTCAAGGCCTGCCTGATACTCATCGACCTTTCCATACACTGCGTCGATTTCCTCGAGCTCATCATCACGCAGGCACCGCCAGAACCGGAAGAGGAGTTCAGACGGAGTCGCGATTTCAATGGACCCGGGAACGATTTCGTGGACCTGTGAGAGAGTGGCGTTAATCAGGTCCCTAGTTTCAAGCTCGTCCCAGCCGTGCTCGGCCGCGAAGGCGCTGCCGACTTCAAAGAATTCAATGATGTCCTCAAGAGCAGTTCCTTCTGGCACGAGATAAAGGCGGCACGACCAGTCCCCCGGCGCGCACCCGCGGATCGCCTCCATCCCAGATTCAACCTCATCTGGTAGCGGGTCCTGAGGATGGATTTCCCCGCCCACCTTCCATCCGGGTCGCTGCTCAAGGGGTTGCAAGTGCATCGGCTTTAGGAGAATTAAGGCTTGGTGGAGGCCCGCGGGATTCCGGCAGTGGTTGCGCGAAGTGTAACAAGGGCCCTGTTTTCAAGGGGAAAAGCCAACAAAATAGGCAAGAGGCCCAAATATTAAAGTTTTATGTAATATTTTCAGAGTTTTGTTGGTATGGTGCGTAAAGCAAATCCGGACGAACACCGTTCACCCTTATGGTCTCGTCAACCGCAAACGGGCACATTCGTGCCCGTCCCCCAGAATCAACTTCACCCTGTCCTGGGCTGGAGACTGCCCTCGTGCGCATGCTCTCCCTCTTCTCGGTGGTATTGCTGTGCGACTGCGAAAGTGTTGAAGGAACTGCCTCGACGGGTCGCGATGCGGCAGTAGCNCTTGGTACGCCGATCTCTTTCTCAGGAGATCCAGGNNGAGACGCCAGTGCGCTTGGGGGCTCGAACCAGATTGTTCAGCTGGCGGACTGGGGCAGAATGAGTGCAGGACAAAACTGGTCGAAGATTTTTGGAAAGCACCAGGTCTATGGAGAAAAAGGGTTTACCGCCAAGGCCTCTCCACCCCCACGACGTGCAAGAAATATTCCCACTTTCCACCGGCCGGACGGAAAGATTCAGATCTATTACCGCCTCGAACATTTTGGGGGCGTCAATGTATCAAATAGCCGAAAGACCTTTAACGATAACTCTGTGGTCACGGTTTCCCCGAACCAGCTTGAGCCGCTCGTGAAAGTCGTGCAGGCGCATTTGGGCGATCAGGGAACGGTCTCCGCCTTACCTTCTGAGAACGTGCTCGTGATTACCTGCGCCAAGGCGGCTCAGGACAGTGTCATGCAGCTTATGGAGCATGTGGACTCCGGGCGTAAACAGGTAGAAATCGCGGTTCGTATTTTCGAGGTTTCTGATGACTTTGACCGGCAAGTGGGAATGAATTCCCTGCTAAAGCACTTGGGAACAAACAACTCTCAAGCCCTCCTTGGAAACTTCAGCCCGGCGGCGTTCGTCGGCAGGGTGGTCGACCCCCTAAATGGAGTTGGCCCGGATCCCGGAGGAATGCTGAATCTCGTCGGGGAACTGCAGAAAGTTGGTGTCGGGATTGATATTACGCTCGAGGCCCTCGAGCGATCAGGGATGGTCAAGGTGGTCTCCCAGCCGCGCATGACGGTAGAAGCCGGCCAGCCTGCTTACATGATGGCGGGACAGGAGCTGCCGATCCGTGAAGGGCGCCTCACCAATGATAAATTTGTCACCGAAAAGATTACCTACAAGCCTGTCGGGGTTCAACTCCACATCACTCCGCAATCCATAGGTGAAGAGAGTGTGAAGCTTCATATTCTCACTGTTGTTTCAGCGATTTCTGGATTTGCCCCTCTCCCCAGTCTGAAGGGGAGCGAAATCAATGCACAGTTGATGAACCCGGTGCTCGACTCCCGTCAGGCCGAAACCCGGGTGGAAGTGGCACATGGGAGCACTCTCGCGTTTGGAGGCCTTCGCATGGCTCGACAGATTGGCAGGGAGGAAAAGATCCCGATCCTCGGCGACGCGCCGGGAATTGGCAACTTGTTCAAGAGTAAGCGCCGACAGAAGAAAATGAGTGATCTCTATTTCTTCGTTACACCGCATCTCATCAGTAGATAGGGCGGAAACAGGGTCTTCCGGGTCTCCCTAAGGGCGAACGTCGAGGCAAATTGCGTCACCGTTGTTATTGCGGGCAATGAGACGGCCGTCTGAGACGGCGAACGGCGACCAGCATTTGCCAGAAAGAATTTCAATTCGGCCGGTCTCCTTAAATCCATCATCGTTTGCCGTGCCGGCGATCAATTCCCCAGTCTCGGACAGGAGAACCAAGGTATCTCCAATCAGCCCCGCTGAGGCCCGGGTTCCTGGCATCTTTTCACGCCAGTGAATCTTCCCGCTGGCGATGTCCATGCGCATGAGCTCGGCGTCGATTCTCTTGTCCCCAAAAACACCGGTGATGGTATTTCCGGAGCGGATACTGTTTTGAAAAATCATCCGGATATCCTGATCGCGGTGCAAAATTTTCGGGCTAGTTCCGGTGACATCAAGAACGGCGTAACCCATCCCATAGCCCGACGCAAAAAAGACCTTCCCGTCGTGGTATTGAGGATTGCTGGCGTTCACATTGTAAGAGGTTTTCCACTGGTGCTCGAAGANGATCTTGCCCTTTGCGGTTAAATCATGTGCTACAACGGTCCTGCCATAGAACACCAAGGCCGCCCTCTTTCCGTCAATGTTGGTTAGGACAGGAGTGGCATAGCCTGATCGCTGGATGTTGGTGGTGTGCCAAGCGACTTTCCCGGTCTTTTTTTCCAGCGCATAAAATGCGCCATCCTTTGAGCAAGGTAGCACGTAAACGAGGTCGCCATCGACGACGGGCGAAGCGGTGAAGCCCCATCCTCCCGGCTTCCCGCCAAAGTCATCTCGCAAATGTCGGCGCCAGACCGGGCGNCCATCTCCGAGGTTCAGACAAAACAGAACCCCGGATTTGCTCAGGGTGTAGACCCTGTTTCCATCTACCGTGGGAGTCGTGTTAGGTCCCCCTTCGTAGAGGTTGGCTACAAGTTTCTCGGGATATTGGTGCTGCCAGATTAGTTTGCCGGTGTCGGCGGATCGGCAGCTTACAATATCGTTGCCCCTATCATTACCCACCACCAAAGCCTTGCCGTTGACGATGGACCAACTTCCACAACCCTTGCCGACTTTGGCTCTCCATAGGATCTTGGGCGCTTTAGTTTTCCAGTCGCCGTTGATTGTTTCGGCTGAGATCGCGTCACCCTTGATGCCGAGATATTGAGGCCAATCTGCGGCAGGGGCCAAGGTGGTTAAGAATGCTAAGATAAAGATAGGCCTAAATTTCATGAAAGAACGCATATCGGTTAACGTTTACGAGGGCAACATAGACTCCAGCTTGGAACTTGCAAAGTACTGGAGCCCGATCATATTCCGCCCCCCAAATAACCAACCATGTTCACCCTTCGATCCCTGTTTTTGTATTTAGCCCCTGTTGGGTTCCTTTTTTTCACAGCTCGAGCGCAGATTATCGAGACCCTTCCGGAGGTTCGGATAACTGCTTCTTCCTCCGGAGAGGGGGCAGGAGAGGGAGACCTCGACGAGACCGTTATTAGTTCGGAGGACATGAACCGGTTCGGCGTTGAAACTCTTGAGGATCTCAGCGCCCTCGCCCCGAATCTCCACTTTGTCGATAGCGATACCCGTGGATACGGCAGCGTGGTCTCGATGCGCGGTCTGAGCAACACCTTGTTTTTTGGCCCTGCCGCGGTGGGACTCTATGTCGATGATGTTCCCTTCAGTGATGCGTTTACCTATGCCTCGAATCTTCTCTCTCTTGATTCGGCCCGGGTGCATCATGGGCCGCAAGGGTTTAGTTTCGGGGCTAACGCGTCAGGGGGCATGATTAACCTGACGACCCTGCAGGCAGGAGATACTCTAGAGGGATCTGCCAGCGTCGAGTATGGGTCCTACAACACGAGGGGCATTAAATATTCCTCGTCGGGACCGCTTCCTGCATTTGGATCTGGNTTCTTGGCGGGCCAAGACCTGAGCCACACATTCCAGTTTTACTGGAAAGAGAGGGATGGCTTCCTTCGAAATCGCACTCTCGGAATTCGCCCCGACGATCGGTCTGTGATTGGTGGAG
This sequence comes from Roseibacillus sp., assembly GCA_002715825.1. Classification (GTDB taxonomy): domain Bacteria; phylum Verrucomicrobiota; class Verrucomicrobiia; order Verrucomicrobiales; family Akkermansiaceae; genus Roseibacillus_B. The sequence continues at coordinate 100,997 of PBAI01000020.1, forward strand.
TAGGGTCTTTGATCTGGAAGTCGGACAAGGACACAGAGGTCAAGCTGCGGGTCATGGCCGAACTTGTCGACGACGGAGGCCAGCGCCTGACGGCCTTGCCCCAAAGCCAGAGCAGGTTCACCGGGCAGATCGCTCCCAACTTTGCCTTTACGGGCAACCCTTTCGAGGTCGACTCGGATCTTGCCGGCGTGACGGAGTCTGAGCGCTACCAACTTTCCCTCCACGTGACCAAAGACCTGGGTTGGGCTACCGCCAAGTCGATCAGCTCCTACCAGAGCTGGGACATGGGGCCGCAGATCGTGGACCTCGACTTTACCAACTCCGACCCCTTCCCGCTCTTTGCCCTTGCGTCCAATATCGATCAGCGCCAGACCCTTCGCACCAAGGAATTCCGTCTGCAGAGCCCGGAGGGGTCCGGCCCCCTGGCTTGGCGCGGTGGACTGTTCTACATGCACAAGGACAACACGGGAAATACCGGTCGTCAGTTTCCCGTGCCCGCCCCCGTGCCAGGTGGATTCGCTCCCTTTACGGAGCGGCTCAATTTCAGCGTCGAGCAGGAAAGCTTCGCCGCTTATGGAAAACTTAACTACGAGCTCGGTAATGGATTTTCCGTCGATGCTGGAGCAAGAGCGGAGCTGGTGGAGGCCCGCCTCGACCGGGCGAAAGAAATTCCACCCCAGAGCCTGAGCGAAAACAGAGATGAAGTCTACTTCTCTCCAACCGCTGGCGCCTCTTATNNGGTCAGCGAGAATGTTACTGCCTTCGTTCGCTCGGGATTGGGAATAAAGCCCCACGGTTATTCTGCATTCAGCGATGACCCAAACACCGCCAGATTCGAGGAGGAGCGGAACTGGTCCACTGAGGCGGGCCTGCAATTCAGGAGCGAGCCAAACAAGCTCAATGCGGTTGTTAGGACTTATATGAACAGGGTGAGAGACTATCACTTGAATGCTCAAAACCCTTTATCCACGGATTTCGTGGTCGTGAATGCAGATGAAGTGCGATCAAGCGGCGTGGAGGCAGAGTTGCAGTGGCGGCCAAGCGACGCTCTTCTTATCCATGCCAATGCTGGATACTCGGACGCTCGATTCGAGGACTATACCGATGCATTTACCGGAATAGATCGAGGGGGNAANACAGTACCTTNCGTTCCAGAATTNACTGCTAGTGTGGGTTTCCGCTATGATCTGCCTGGCGGTTTTTTTGTGGGCTCTTCAGTTCGCGGGACAAGAAATACCTACTATGATGCTGCAAACACCGAGGCTTTCAGCGAGGACGGCTATCTTGTCTGGGATGCCCAGGTNGGCTATGAGCGAGATAACTGGGCGGTTACGGTTTATGGTCGGAATCTGCTCGAGGAAGATTATTATACCTTTATTAACCCCCAAATTGCGGGGGGAACTCCTGGAGATCCTCAGCTTTTCGGGGTTCGCGTCGACCTAGATATCTGGTAAAAACAACTCGACCNGAAGCTTTTCGNACTGNTGCTATCGGGCTTGCGCCCTTATGGACTCNCAAATTCCGGGCGGAACTCCTCGAAGTAGTCAGCTTTTCGGGGTTCGCGTCGACCTAGATATTTGGTAAAAGCTCGCCAATGAAGTGCTCTCTGAACCGCGACCATCCTGGTCAAGGCGGGGAAGAAGGCCCTTGCACTCCGCGTAAAACACGACTCATGACCAAGCTCCGACTTCCGGCAATCCTTCCCCTGGTAGGGATATTCGCAATCGTTTCCTCCGGCATGGCTGCTCCTCCGAAGGCCTCTGGCCTTCTCAGCTGGAGGGGCCCTGACCAGACGGGGGCCATTCCGGGGAAAGGATACCCGGAAAAATGGGGGGGACCTGGCGGAGAAAATCACCTCTGGACTCACAAGGTGAAAGGGGGAGGAACCCCAGTCATCGCCAACGGCAAGCTTTACTCCTTTGGATACTACGACAATCCCAAGGATCTTAGTGACGTTCAGGAGGCCCTGATTTGTCTGGACCCGGAAACCGGAGAACTCGTGTGGGAGTATCGCTTCAGCGATTTTATAAGCGACGTGGTGTATAATCGCTACGCGGTAGGATCTCCGATCGTCGACGCGGAAACCGGAAACGTTTACTTGCAGAGTTCGAACGGGCGACTGATGGCCTTCACTGCGGATGGTAAAAGGCTATGGGAACATTCCCTCGTGGAAAAACTGGCAAGGTTGACCTTCCCTAACGGGCGAACTGGTTCTCTGGGGCTGCAAGGGCCGGTTGTCATTGTTCACTGTGTCACTGCTAACTGGGGCACGACGGGGCCGGCTCGGGACCGACTCTATGCGTTTGATAAGATTACCGGAGAACTGGTTTGGTACTCCACTCCGGGGACCGTTCCCGATGACAGTTCGTTCTCCATGCCGGTGTATACGACCATTGACGGACACCGCGTGGGCTACACCGGACACGGTTGCGGAAATATCACGAGCGTCGACATGCGAACCGGAAAGGCGCTCTGGCGCTTCCAGTTTGCAAAGGGTGGGGTGAATTCCCAGATTCTCAAATACGGAGAGGACAAGATCATCGCGATCCACGGGAAGGAAAACATAGATACGACGGCCAAGGGGCGGCTTATCTGCCTCAAGGTGCCCACCACATACAACTCGGGCAAACCAGCGATACTGCCTGCAAGCGCTGAGGTGTGGCGGAATGAGGACCTTGTTGCGTTCACGAGTTCTCCAACTTTGGTCGGCAACAGGATCTTCAGCACGATCGCGACCGGTGAGCTGCTTTGTGTGGATGCCGATACCGGTGAAACGCTTTGGAAAAAGAAGCTTGGTCCGGACCAGCTTCATGCGTCTCCGGCTTTCGGGGACGGGAAGCTCTATGTGCCGCTGGCAGACGGAATGTTCTACATTCTCAGGCCCGGAGAGGAAGGCGCGGAAGAGCTTACCAAGCTGCATCTTCACACACCCTGTCTTGGCACGCCGGCCTTGTGGGCTGGGAAATGCTACCTGATGACCAAGGACGGCCTGCACTGTTTCGGGACGAAGGGCGGCGCTGCGGTCCCGCCCGGAGAGGAGTTGGCGACCGAGGAAGTCGGCCCCGTCGCGCAGATCCAAATCGTGCCCGCTGAGTTTGCCCTGACACCTGGGAGCAAGCAGACCTTCACTATCTGGGGCCTCGACGATAAGGGGCGCCGGGTCAAAAAAATGGAGGGAGCAGAGTGGGAAGCGTTCATTCCACCCACAGCGAGGGTGAAGGCAAAAGTGGATGCGACTTTCGAGGGAGACACCCTATCCGCCGGTCCCGACGCGAAGCTCTCAGCAGGGGCTTTCAAGGCAAGCGTCGATGGGATGAGCGCAACCACTCGCGGCCGGGTAATTGCTACCATTGGCTATGAGGCGGATTTTGAGGGAACGCCTCTGCCCATGAAGAACGACAAGGGAGAAGCCGTAAACTTTCCGCCGTTGCCCTGGCTTGGGGCCCGGATTAAGTGGCACGTCCTCCAGCACGACGGCAGCCAGGTCATTGCCAACCGGCTGGACAATGTCCTTTTCCAGAGGACGATGAATTTCTTCGGAGATCCTGAGTTAAGTGATTACGTGCTGGAAGCGGATGTTGCAACGGACGGTAATCGCCGGGTGATGTCCACAATCGGCCTCGTGAACCAGCGCTACCTGATCACATTGGACGGCAATAGACGCATCCTTGAAGTCAGCTCCAATCACGAAAGGGTGAAGGAGAGCGTCAAATTTCCAATGCGGCCCAACACGTGGTATCACCTGAAGACCCATGTTTCGCGGGAAGAAAACGGGGGAGGGTCCGTGCGCGCCAAGGCGTGGCTGCGTGACCAGCCTGAACCCGAAGACTGGACCATTGAGGTCAAGCTCGACGATGTTCACGAAAAGGGAGCTCCCGGAATTTTCGCTTTCTCGCCACAAGTCCAAAAGCGCGTTTACATCGACAATATCAAACTCTCTGCCTCCGAGTAGATCGACATCTAATACAGTTCAGACATGAAACTTAATTTCATTTATTCATTTATTATCGGCTTGGGAACCATTGGGGCTCTTTCGTCCTGTCAGGATCAGGGAGCCTCTACTGCCGATACCGAGACAGCGACCAGCACGGAGGCCTCTGCGGATGCCAGTNAAGGCTCCGNCGGTTCAGCCGATANTGACATCGCTCCGGCAGCAGGCGGGGGAGCCCGGGAGTGGCCCACATGGGGCCGCGACGGTTCGCGAAACATGGTTGGAAATGCGGTCAACCTGCCAGTGGAGGTCAATCCCGGGGAAATGGATGACGAGACGGAGGAAATAGACCTCTCCGCGGCAAAGAATATTCGCTGGGTGGCCAAGTTGGGCTCGCAATCCTATGGAACGACGTCGGTAGCCTTCGGCAAGGTTTTTGCCGGAACCAATAACGAATCTCCCAGAGACAAGCGCAACGTGGTGGACCGCGGAAACCTGATGTGTTTTGATGAGAAGACCGGTGAATTTCTCTGGCAGCTGGTGTCGCCCAAGCTCGGCGCCCGCAAGGTCAGCGACTGGGAATACGTAGGGCTTTGCTCCTCGCCCGCCGTAGAAGAGGATCGACTATGGGTGGTGACAAACCGTGGCGAGGTTGTCTGCCTTGACATGAATGGACTCGCAGATGGCAATGATGGACCATTTCAGGACGAGCAAAAATACTACGGTGCGGGCCTCTCGGGAATAGCCAAGGCGCGGGACGTAACTGTTGACGGCGAGACCCGGACCCTTTCAGACGCTAATGCTACCCTGGTTGAATCCCTGACCAAGCAGATCGAGGGAGGCCTTGAGGGAGATGCTCTCAAGGGAGCAATCGGACGGCGCAAAGGAGCCTTTGCGGAGGGCGCGCCAAAGATTGACGAGACTTACGCCGATATTCTCTGGGTGTTCGATATGCGCGACGCCGATAACGGTGTCGGGGCATTCCCTCACAATGTCTCAAGCTGCTCGCCTTTGATCCATGGAGACATTCTTTATACGTCGACTTCGAACGGGGTCGACTGGTCTCACACTAATATTCCCGGGGAGTTTATCCCTGGACTGATCGCTCTCGACAAGAACACCGGAAAGCTTCTTGGAGAGGAGATCTCCGGAGTATCCGAGCGCGTGCTCCACGCGAGCTGGAGCTCTCCGGCGGTCGGCAAGGCCAAGGGCGAGGACGTTCTGGTCTGGGGTGGTGGCGATGGTTTCGCCTATGGCTTCGATCCTGTTCCGGTGATGGACGAGGACGAAGGCATTCCGATTCTCAAGGAGCGTTGGCGCTACGATGGCAACCCAGTCCATTTCCGACAGAAGCCGGACGGGACACCAATCAAGTATGCGACCTTCAAGGGGCCCAACGACATCATCGGAACGACCGTGATTCATGAGGGGCTGGTCTATTTTGCCATCGGCCAGGATCCGGAACACGGAGATGGAGTCGGCATGCTCAGCTGTGTTGACGCCAGCGCGACAGGTGACCTCAGCGGCAAAGCGGTTTGGACTTATGAGTATGGGGACGGATCAGGCATCGGCCGCTCTATTTCCACCCCAAGCATAACGGACGACGGCCTTGTAATTTGTGCGGAATACGATGGGGACATTCACTGTGTGGACGCCAAGACAGGCGAGCAATACTGGGTGCACGAAACCGGGAGCCGGGTTTGGTCATCTACCTTGGTCGCAGACGGCAAGGTTTACCTGGGCACGGAAGACGGCGAAGTCGTCATCCTGTCTGCCACGAAAGAGAAGAAGCACCTAGGGACCATTGAGCTGCATGCCCCCATTTACAGCTCTGCAGTGGTTGCCAACGACACGGTCTACATAGCCAGCCAGACCCATCTTTACGCCATTGGGACGGTCGAGTAGTAGTTCCAGAAACCAAGGGGTGATCTGTCTTACAGTCGGCCCCGTCTTGGAGCCTTATACACAAAAACAAAAACCAAGAGTCACACCCTGACCCAAGCCGGCATGAAAAAGATCTCTGTTGTTTTCCTTGTTATTTTTGTGGTTCTCGCGGCCCTTCATCAGGACGCTTGGAACTGGAGCAGTTCTTACCTGATTTTTGGCTTCATGCCTGTGGGGCTGGCGTATCACGCACTTTATTCCCTCACGGCCGCCCTTTTCTGGGGGATCGTGATCAAGTTCGCATGGCCTGAAGATCTGGAGCAGTGGGCTGAAGAAGGAGAGAAGAACTCAACACCTTAAACCAAAGAATCATGGCAACAGTATGGGTGATAGTCTGCTACCTTGGAGCCCTTCTTGCGTTCGCGCTGGGTTCCAAGTTTTTGTTCCGGGGGACCAGTAACGATTACTTCGTTGCGAGCCGCTCCATTGGTCCGTTCATGCTTCTAATGTCGGTCTTCGGAACGACGATGACTGCGTTCGCGTTGGTCGGATCGACGGGCAAGGCCTTCGAGCGGGGGATAGGAACCTATGGATTGATGGCTTCCTCTTCGGGGCTCATTCATGCAGCCTGCTTTTTTCTGATCGGGGTAAAAATCTGGTCTATTGGCAAACGGCATGGGTTCGTGACCCAGATCCAGTTTTTCCGGGCTCGTTTTAACTCGAACGGGCTGGGATATCTCCTTTTTCCGATCTTCGTTCTTCTCGTCATTCCTTACCTTCTCATCGGGGTTATTGGCGCAGGTAAGACCCTTCAGCCAGCCACTGCGGGAGCCTTTCCCGAACTTTTTCAAAGCGAAAATCCGATCCTAAATGGTGGCGTGCCGCCATGGCTCACTGGTCTGGTCATCTGTGGCGTGGTCCTTGCCTACATCTTCGCAGGGGGCTCGCGGGCGGCAGCATGGGCGAATACCTTTCAGACCTTGGTTTTCATGGCGATGGGCTTGGTCGCGTTTGTGCTCATCTACAATGTCCTCGGACAGGCGGGAAGCCCCACCAATGTCGCTGCACGGGTCACAGAGCAGGGCACGGTCGTGCAGGACTATTCATTCGATAAAGCCTCGGGAAAACTCATCAAAGCCGATAAGCCGAAGGTTGTCGGGAAGCTGAAGCACCCCGAGGAAGCGAATGAGTGGGCAGGGAAACAGCCCCATCTCACGAGGGACGAGGTTGAGATCATATACAAAGCTAAAAATCCCAAGACCAAGGAGCTGGTGGATAAGACCCGCGATGTGGGGGTCCCGTGGTTGATGTTTCTGACCTACATGTTCATCCCTCTGAGTGTGGGGATGTTCCCGCACCTGTTCCAGCATTGGCTGACTGCCAAAAGCGCTAAGGCGTTCAAGTTGACCCTGATCGCCCACCCGCTGTGCATAATGATTGTCTGGGTTCCGTGTGTTCTGATCGGGATCTGGGCCAGCGGGTTGCTCCCGTGGGGAATGCCTCCTGCGGCAGTCCTGTCCAATGTTCTCAAGACCCTCATTGGTAACCCCATACTCACTGGAATGCTAACGGCAGGAATTCTCGCTGCCATCATGTCCTCGCTGGATTCACAATTTCTGTGCCTTGGGACAATTTTCACCAATGACGTGGTGTTGCATAACTCCAAAAAGAAATACACGGACAAGCAGATCCTGTTCATGGCCAGGGGATTCGTAGTTGGGATTGTGGCCCTGACCTATGTCCTCGCTCTTCTGCTCCAGAATCAGAACGTCTTCGATCTTGCCGTGTGGTGCTTCTCGGGCTTTGCCGCGCTCACCCCTCTTGTTATCGCAGCACTCTATTGGAAGCGTGCGACAGCCGCTGGTGCCTTTGCGAGCGTGATAGCGGTCGTGGTGACCTGGCTCATCTTTTTTGCAATGTCCGGGTTTGGCGGAGAGTTTACCGTGATGGGCGGGGTGATGCCTGCGGCGATCTGCTGGGTGGCGGGGGCTCTGGCAATGGTTGTGGTTTCTTTGGCGACCAAACCGCCGAGTAGAGAGACAGTGAACAAGTTTTTCGTATAGAGCAAAATGCCCCATGGAGCGGGGTATTTCTGGCCTTATGACGAGGTAATTTGCCCGGATGTGGGATCGTGGGACTTGCGGGATTGTGAGAAAGGAGTAGGGATAAGCCTCAACATAAGGGATTGAAACGATATGAGTTGTGATTTGACTGTGGAAGAAGCCCGTGCGGCTCTTGATGAGCGCGTACGGGAAAGCATGCAATGGCACTTTTCTCCCGAAACAGGGTGTCCCTACTGGCTGGAACGGGCTCCCAGTCTTGGATTCGACCCGCTGACGGAGGTGACCTGCTTCGCGGATATCCAGAAATTTCCAAACTTTGACGATGAGGTTCTCCGAAAGGAGGATCCAAGTCGGTTTATCCCCAAGGCGTTTGAAGGAAGGCCTTTCAATGTCTTCGAAACTGGAGGGACAACCGGAATGCCGAAGCAGCGAATCGGATGGGACGATTACAAGACCGATTACTCGGAATTCAGTGACCACTACCCCTCTGATTTTTTCCCTCAAGGGGGTAACTGGCTGATGGTGGGACCCACTGGCCCAAGGCGCTTGCGACTTTCGATCGAGCACCTCGCGAACCGCCGGGGAGGAGCCTGCTTTTTCATCGATCTTGATCCCCGCTGGGTGAAACGACTGATTGCGGATGGAGAATACTCGATGGCCCGAAAGTATCAGGAGCACGTCATTGATCAGGCCGTCACCATCATTCGTCACCGGGACATCAAGTGCCTCTTCACGACCCCAAAATTGCTCGAAAGCCTCGCAGAGCGGATGTCTCTGGTTGATGGCGGGATTAAAGGCGTGTTTGCCGGTGGAACAACGATGACTCCGCAATACGTTCGCTTCATCGAGGAGGAAGTATTGGAGGGCCAGATCAACTATGCCCCAACTTACGGGAATACCTTGATGGGCCTCGCGATCAGCCGGAAGCGAGAGCCTGGAGAGTATAGCCTGACTTACTATGCGCCCCAGCCCCGTGCGGTTCTGCGGATTGTGGATCCAGAAGATTCGACCCGTAATATGGAATATGGGGAATATGGGCGGGTGGAACTGACTACAATGACCAAGGAGTTCTTTGTGCCTCGCTTCCTTGAGCGGGATGAGGCAATTCGAAGAGAGCCGTGTGGGGAGTTTCCCTGGGATGGAGTAGGGGATGTTCGGCCCTTCCAAAGCGGGACCAAGCAGGTGATTGAAGGCGTTTACTAGGGGCGAGAACAGAGAGACCCCTCACTCGGAATTGAACACACCAAGGAGAAACGAAGACCACGGAGCGTTCGACCGCTCCCTTGAACATCATGAGTAAAGAAACGCATATCCCTATCCTGCGCCTCGGCGAGGAATATCATAGTCTCGATACGGTTGAGCTGGAATCATCGGCGGACAACACGGTTTATACCCACACGGCGAATCCCGGCCTGATACGACGGGATATTCTTGATCTTGAAAAGTCCAAGGCTGCTCTTGANGCCGTGCCTGCTGAGACCCTCGCGGGCTATTGCGAAGCTGCCGCTGAACTCTTCCTCCACGAGGAGTTGCCTGTTGGTAACAGCAGCCAGAGCCCGCAGGATTATATNGAGTCTCTGTCAGCGCTGACNAAGCTTCCCCACACGCTGGTGAAAATGAACATGGGGAAGGTNCACGCCGCGATGTCGCAGATCCGCACGGTGATTGGCGGATTGACCCGGAATCTTCCGCTGGAGCTTTTTGATCGNGGACTNTCAGCAGTCGATGATCTNGAAGTGAATTTCTATCCGGTGGCCGACGCCCTGGGTGTTTCGCTTCCCAGCAACGCTCCGGCCGTGAACTCGCTGTGGCTCCCCGCGCCAGTTCTGAAGATTCCGGTCCTGTTNAAGCCGGGCCGGGAAGACCCCTTTACTCCGCTCCGAATCGTGCAGTCTCTGATTGCCGCAGGATTCCCCAAAGAAGCTTTCGGGTTTTATCCCACGACTCATGAGGGCGGAGATACAATTCTCATGGGCTGTGGTCGCGGCATCGCGTTTGGTAGTGACGCCACCGTGCGCAAGTATTCGGGCTTTCCGAGTATCCAGGTCCATGGCACGGGGAGGAGCAAGGTTCTTGTCGGGGATGATTATCTCGGCAAGTGGGCCGACCATACCGAAACCCTTGTTGAATCCATCTCGGCCAATGGGGGCCGAAGTTGCATTAACACGTCTGCAATTCTTGTCCCATCCGGGCGGGATGAACTGGCCGATGCTGTAGCACGGGAACTTGCGGCTATCGAACCTCTTCCCAGAGACCATGAGGATGCACTTCTCTGCGGATTCTCAAACACGGAATGGGCTGGATCAATTAATGATCTTATTGATGAGCACCTCAAGGTTGAGGGCGCTGAAGATGTTACGGCGCGTTACCGGAACGGATCCCGCCTTGTGGAAATGCACGGTCAGACCTATCTGCGGCCAACTCTGATTTCCTGCGCGGACCCGGGGCACCCTCTCGCAAATACGGAATTCATGTTTCCCTTCGCCAGTGTGACGGAAATGCCGCAAGGCCAGATGCTTGGTGAGATTGGAGAGACACTGGTTGTTTCGGCTTGGACGGAAGATGCGGGCTGGATCCGTGATCTCATGAATTCGTCCGATATCGAGCGCCTCAACATCGGGCCTTTCCCAACCAACCGNGTCCAATGGGAGCAGCCACATGAGGGTAATTTGTTCGAGTTTCTGTTCCGGCGGCGTGCTATACAGGGAAACCTTGCCGCAGTGAGCTGACTCAGAATGGAGCCCTTTACAACCAGACCCAGTCCGCAACTGGTGGGCGGACCGGGATCTCTAGCCGAGTTGCCGTCGTGCGTCCACAAGAGTGGGGGNCANAAAGTGCTGCTCGTGACCGACCAAGGGGTGGCTGCCGCAGGTCATGCCGGTCGGGCGGTCACTTTACTGGAAGATGCAGGAATAGCCTGCACTGTTTATGATGGAACAAGCGAGAATCCCGAGGAGAGCGATATTCTTGCCGCAATGAAATTTGCCCGGGAGGTAGGGCCGGACTGCTTTGTGGGAATTGGTGGAGGAAGTAGNATGGACACGGCGAAAGGCTGCAATTTCCTTCTGACTAATGGCGGGGCTATGAGCGATTATAAGGGATACGGTGCAGCGCGAACACCTCTTCTCCCGTTTATAGGTGTACCGACAACTGCTGGAACAGGAAGCGAATGCCAGAGTTACGCGGTGATCAGTCGTGATCAATCTCATGAGAAGATGGCATGCGGTGATCCTTCNGCGCTTGCAACTTACGCTATTCTCGATCCGGATCTGACAGCTTCGATGCCCCACAGGGTAGCGGTCCTGACCGCCCTGGATGCTCTNGCGCATTCGTTGGAGACGGCGGTAAGCACCCGNAGAAATTCGTTTTCATCCGCGTATTCAAGAGAAGCGTTTCTTCACCTTTCCGTGGCGATTGAACCCGTTCTGAAGGGAGAAGCATCGGCTTCTGAGCGTAACTCGATGTTAATGGGATCCGCCTTTGCGGGACTCGCGATTGAGAACAGCATGTTGGGAGCAGCTCACGCTTCGGCGAACCCACTCACGGCCTCATGCGGGTTAGCCCACGGCCATGCGGTGGCTCTGATGCTTCCCCATGTGATTGGACTGAACGAGGAGGTCCCGGAAGCCCGTGACACCTACGCGCATTATGGGACCTTACTCTCCAGCTGTCGGGGGGTTGACTCGGGGGTCCGAGCCTGGGTTGAGCATCTGCTCGCAGTGGCGGATCTTTCTCCGCTTGAGGAGTGTGGGGTCAACGCTGATGTGTTTCCCGAGCTTGCGGAGGACGCGACAAGACAATGGACAGGGCAGTTCAATCCTCGGAGTATGAAAAGGCAAGATTTTGAGATATTGTATGAGTGCGCCNTACGTGGCGCTACACCCCAAGGTATGTGATGAACTACTTCCACCCTNATTTTTTGGCAGTCATCGTAGCGCATGTTCTCCTTGTTGCGGGGATGAGCCTTGCGGCCCCCGAGAAACAAAACGCCGCGGCGGAGACGAAGTCGTGGGCTATTCCACGCGGAGGAAACGCCCTGCAGGGCCGCGTTCCCGACACTGTTCCTCGTAAGCCGGTAGTTCGCTGGGATGCTGTGCTTGATGGACCGATCGTGGGTGATGCAGCAATTGCGGATGGATCAGTTTTTGTAGGGACGGTAATGGGAACGTTTTACTCGGTAGATGAGCAGACCGGCAAAGTGCGCTGGAAAGTTGAAACGGAAGACACCATCGAGGCCCCACCAACTGTGGGTGAAGGCAGGGTCTTTATCGGATCAAGTGACCGCTATCTTTACTGCTTTAATCAGAAGACTGGTGAGCAGCTATGGAAATACGAAGCTGCNGATAAATTCGTGGGNGGGGGATTACTGGTTCAAAGCCCGGATGGNAAAGAGACATGGATTGTNGTCAACGGCTANGACGGGATTTGCCGGGCGCTGCGCACGAAAGACGGCACGGAAGCTTGGATTTATGAAACGGCGGAGCAGATCAACGGAACCCCTGCGTTGGTCAATGGGAAACATATTGTCCTCGGGGGCTGTGATGCGAGAGTACACGTGATTGACGTCACCAACGGAGAGGCCGTGAATGAAGTTGAGGTAGAGGCGGAGATCATTGGGACAGTCGCAACCATGGGGAGCATGGTATATTCCGCGAATTACGGGAACCAACTGGTCGCCGTTGACATTTCGAAAAAAGATCCGAAGTGGGTTTACGAGGACAAGGATTTTGGATTTTATGCAGCACCTGCAGTCACGTCAAAGCACGTGTTCATCGGCTCCCGNGACAAGCACCTCCATGCGGTGGACCGGGAAAGCGGGAAAAGAGCTTGGCGATTTAAAACCGGCTCCCGGATTGATGGCGGGGCTATCGTCTTCAAGGACGCGGTGGCTTTTGGATCTGGAGACGGCAGGGTCTATGCGGTTGATCCCGCGGATGGAAAAGAAATCTGGAGGGTTGATCTTGGAGAGGGGATCAGCTCAGATCTCGCATTCGCTAATGGCAGAATTATGGTAGGGGGCTCTGACGGAACGCTTTTCTGCATCGGGGGGCAGTGAGAAGCTTTCGCCTGATTGTAAGGATGTCCAAAATGAAAGACGTTAACAGAGGTTGGATGCGTGACACGAGAGACAGGTTTGCCTGTTTTCAGACCTGCCGGGTCACTGAAACCGGGTAATCACTTTGCGAGGTTCCAATCTCGGCAAAAAGGAGCTATTCTCNCTCCCGCCCATTCTGCTTGCCCCTCNGGGGCGAAAATAGGCCTAAAGCGACACCATGAGCAAAACCGCCACTCCTCCGACGAAGAAGGCCACCCGGGCGGGCAATTATTTTATTTCCAATTACCCTCCCTTTTCCTTCTGGTCCAGCGATCAGGGGGAGGAAGTGAGGGCGGCGTATGACCGAGCTCCTATCCCAGGAACGCCCCTTGGCTTATATCACCATATCCCTTTCTGTCGCAGGCGCTGCCATTTCTGCTATTTTCGTGTCTACACGGACAAAAATGGACAGGAGATCCGAGACTATTTGGACCATACCATTACCGAGTTGGAGAGACTGGCAGCGAAGCCGCTGGTNGCCGGGCGCAAGCCGCACTTTATTTACTTCGGAGGAGGAACCCCTTCCTATCTGTCCGGGAGACAGCTGACAGACCTGACTGACCGAATGAAGNCCATCCTCTCATGGGACGATGCAGAGGAGGTAGCCTTCGAATGTGAACCCGGGACTCTGACCGCGGGAAAGCTGGCTGCGATCAAGAAGATCGGAGTAACCCGCCTGAGCCTCGGTATTGAGAACTTTGATGATAGGATCCTTGAGATCAACGGTCGCGCACACCGGAGCAAGGAGGTTTGGAAGGCCTTCGAGCGCGCGAGGTCCGAAGGGTTCGATCAGATCAATATCGACCTTATTGCGGGAATGCTGGAGGAGACTGAGGAGAACTGGCAGAAGAACATTGAGCAGGTGCTNAAACTTGCTCCGGACAGCATCACCATCTACCAGATGGAGATTCCNTATAATACGACCATCTACAAGGATATGAAAGAAAGNGGGGCTCTGGTGGCCCCCGTGGCGGGNTGGGAAACCAAAAGGCGCTGGGTGAGGGAGGCGTTTGCAGAGCTGGAAGCTAATGGCTACACGATCAGTTCCGGTTACACGGCGGTAAAGAACCCCGATAGAACAAAATTTATCTACCGGGACTCCCTGTGGGGAGGAGCAGATCTTGTTGGGCTTGGAGTGGCCTCGTTTTCCCACGTGCAGGGAGTCCATTACCAGAATCTGACGGAGATAGACGATTACGTAGCTGCCATTGATTCAGAGAGGATGCCAGTAAAGCGGGCCTTTCGAACNAATGAAGAGGAGCGCATGATCAGAGAATTTATCNTACAGATGAAGTTGGGCCACGTGAAGGCAGATTACTTCCGTGATAAATTCGAGATTAGCATCCTTGATCGTTTTGCCCGCCCACTCGACGAGCTCACTGAGGAAGGACTTCTCGAGGTGGTCGATAATGCGATCGTCCTGAGCCGAGATGGACTCCTTTGTGTAGATAATCTGCTACACGACTTTTTCCTCGAGCATCACAAAACGGATCGAATCGTTTGAGGTCGTAGCAAGGTGTTGATCGTAGGTTCGCCATACGACGGTCGCTAGTGATTTCCGAGAGCCCTTCAACGCAAAAGCCCTTTGAATCCCAACGAGCATTCACCTTCTGACGGTTTTTTGAGTAAGGCCCTCGCGTGGGCTGGGCTTAGTCCGGAGGTATTCATCTGGCGTCCTTCTGAGGAAATACCAGAGCCTTTCCGGGCTCTCCTCGTGCATAAGGGTGATATGACNTCGACGCTGGAGCGGTTTCACCAGGAGCGGATGCTTCTTGAGGTTCTCGCTGAGAAACATTCCAATGAATGTTACCATAGGGAGGTCATTCTTAGGGGAGAGGGCACAGGTCGCGCCGCTGAATTCGGGTTGATTGAAATTGANTTGGATAATTTTTCCTGCGATCTGCAGAAATTGATTTTACGGGGGGAGCAACCTTTAGGAGGGATTCTAAACCAGAATGGAATTAGCTACAAAAGCCAGCCGCTGGGCTACTTTTCGGTTGCGCGCGAGGCCTTACCGCCGAAATTATCCCCATTGGGCTCNGCAGACTTGTTTTTTGGCCGATTCAATCAGCTTGAATGCCAAAAAGACGCTTGTTTNGCCCGNATTCTCGAAATAGTCCCTGATTTTCACCATNCATGAATATTTCCGGCGATAAACAGCCCTGTGACGTCATTGTCATTGGAGGAGGCCCCTGTGGAGCTACNGCATCCGCTCTTCTTGCGGAAAAAGGCCACCGTGTCATCTTGCTAGAGAAGGAGAAGTTCCCCCGATATCACGTCGGCGAATCTCTCATGCCCTTCTGCTATTTCACTTTGAAAAGGCTCGGAGTCCTGGAGGAAATGGAAAAGCAGGCTTTCGTGAAAAAACACAGCGTGCAGTTTGTTTCCAAGGACGGAAAAATTTCCGACCCTTTTTACTTTTTTCAACATTTTGATCACCCGGCGGCTACGACATGGCAGGTTGAGCGGTCTGTCTTTGACAACATGCTGCTGCGGAATGCGGAGACCAAGGGAGTCGACGTTCGCGAAGAAACAGAAGTGCGCGGGTTCAACTACGAAGGGGATCGTGTTGTCGGAGTTACCGCGAAGGCAAAGAACGGGGAGGAGTATACTCTCGAGGCGCCGCTGACCCTTGATTGCACGGGTCGTGATGCCCTGTTTCTGAGGAAGAAGAGCTGGAGGAAACGGGATCCAAAGCTCAACAAGATTGCGATCTGGACCCTCTACAAGAATGCAAAGCGTGATGAAGGTCTGGATGAAGGGGCAACTACGGTAGCCTATGTCGACGGCCGGGGCTGGTTCTGGAACATTCCCCTGCGTAACAATATTGTTAGTTCGGGCATTGTCGCTGAGAGAGATTACCTTTACCGGGACAGCAGGGATCCGAAAGAGATTTACGAACGTGAAATCGAAAAAAACAGCTGGATAAAGGAGCACCTTGGGGAGGGCGAGCAGTTTGGAGAATACTGGGTTACCGGGGAGTATTCCTACCGCGGTGAGCATTGCGCTTCGGACGGCCTCGTCATGGCGGGAGATGCCTTTGCCTTCCTCGACCCAGTCTTTTCCTCAGGAGTATTCCTCGCACTAAAAAGCGGGGAAATGGCAGCTGACGCAATCGGCGAAGCTCTGGAAAAGGGAGATGTCTCAGCAGGGCAATTCTCAAACTACGGGGAAGAGCTCTGCGGTATGATTGAGGTGATGCGAAAGCTCGTTTACGCATTTTACGATGAAAACTTCAGTTTTGGAGAACTGATAAAGAGGCATGAGGAGATCCGACCGATGCTTACTGACTGTTTGATTGGCGATCTTGACGGAAAAGACTATACACCTCTTGCGAAGGCCATAGGCGAATTAGCCTCGCTTCCAGAGCCCCTCGCCCACGGGCGAATCCCCGAAACAGTAACGTAACACGATGCTTCCGCCACCCGCATGAAAGTCACTTTTTTGACAGCGGGAACGGGTAGCTACCACTGCGGGGCGTGCATGCGCGACAATACCCTTGTCGCGGCCCTTCATCGTGACGGACACGAAGTGGCGTTACTGCCAATGTACCTGCCCATGCAGCTGGACGAGGAAAGTCCGCCCCGGGTAGGGAAGGCGCCCATATTTTTTGGAGGGATTAACGTCTACCTGCAAAACAGATTTTCTTTCTTCAGGCATACCCCGCGATGGTTTGATGCACTACTGAATGGCGCAGGCTTGCTGCGAAAGGCAGCAAGCCGAAGCCATATGACCAGCCCTCGGGAACAGGGAGAGATGTGCTTATCCATGCTCCAGTTGGAAGACAGCGGTCTGACAAAGGAGCTTGAAAAGCTGATTGAATGGCTTGCGGTCCACGAGCAACCAGAATGTATTGCCCTTTCAACCGCTCTTTTTGCAGGAATGACCAGAGAGCTGAAGAAGCATCTTGGTGATATTCCAGTGATAGCTTTTTTTCAGGGAGAAGACACGTTTTTGGACAGTCTGCCCGAACCATATCGAACCGGGTGCTGGGAAGAAATGCAGGAGCGGCTTCCGGAGTGCGAGATGCTGATTGCTCCAAGCCGATTCTATGCCGGGGTCATGTCCAAGCGCCTCGAACTCCCTTTGGACAAGATAGAGGTCCTCCCGAATGGGATCAACCTCGAGGGCTATGGGAGGCGTCCCTCGGATGAACCGGCCGCGATTGGATTCTTGTCGCGCATGAGCCAGGATAAAGGCTTGGGGGATATGGTGGACGCCTATCTCCTGTTTCAGGAGATAGGGAACTTTCCTTCCTGCCGGCTCAAGATCGCTGGATCGTGTCCCCTCGGAGATGAGCCGTTCGTAGAGAAACAGAAACAAAAAATCGAAAACGCGGGCCTTAGCCACCTTGTCGACTGGGAGCCTAATGTGACTCGCGAAGAGAAAGCCCGCTTTCTTGGTGGACTTACAATTTTTTCAGCACCCATGCGTTACGCCGAAGCCTTTGGGCTATGCCTGATTGAGGCCATGGCGAGTGGAGTTCCGGTGGTGAATCCCGGGGGTTCGACCTTCGAGGAGATCGCGCTGGTCACAGGAGGAGGCAAAACTGTTCCTCCCGGAAATCCCCGGCTACTCGCTTGTGCCTGGGATGAACTTCTAGCTGATCCTGAAGAAGCGGCAGCGATGGGAGAAAGAGGTCGCCGAGGCGTGGAGCAACATTATAGTGTTGAGGTCATGAAAGAAGGTTTTCTCAAACTCGCTGAGAGGGCCTGCAAAAAGACGGTATCCCGCAAGCTATGAGGGAAGATTGCAAAAAATACTGCTATGAGCACAGCCGGCGGGTTGAGTTCCATGAGACAGATCTTGCTGGTATTGTGCATTTCTCCAACTTTTACCGCTACATGGAGTCAGCTGAGCACGCTTTCATGCGAAGTTTGGGGCACCCAGTTCACGGGCGAGCTGCTGAGCATGGCATCGGATGGCCACGGGTGAGCGCCAGCTGTGAATTCCGAAAGCCGGCACGTAACGACGACGTCCTACGGATCCGTGTCACTCTCGAGGAAATTCGCACGCGGTCGGTTCGTTACAGTTTTCGCTTCTACCTCGACCCTGAGGATGATCCCATTGCGACAGGAAAGGTGGCAGTTGCCTGCGTCCAGTTCAAAGACGGAGAAATTTCCGCAGTTCCGATTCCTGAACCAATTAGAACTGACCTCAAAGCTGCCGCAGCTGCAGCCAAGTCCTGATAATTCAAGTGAGCAATCCTCTTCCCACATCCCCGAAAAAGAAATCCATGAACTGGCTCATTTTTGCGCTTATGACCGTGGCCTGCTGGGGCCTTTACGGTATTTTCCTCCACGCTGGACAAGTTGAAATGCAAGACAAGGTTCTTGGCCGTTACAAGGCCTTCCTCTTCGTCGGGCTGGCGTATTTTATAACAGCAGTGATGGCGCCACTGGTGGTCCTACTGGTCAAGGGAGCAGATTGGTCCATGCCCAGTAAGGGGATGTGGCTTTCGCTGTTTGCAGGGATTCTTGGTGCAATCGGCGCTTTTTGCGTCCTTCTTGCGATGGCCTCGGGAGCAAAAGGGGGGATGAGCCCGGCGGTGGTGGCGATCTCGGTGATGTCGATTATTTTTTGCGGAGCTCCGCTGGTGAATGCGATTGTTTCCATATGCATGGACCGTCCAGAAGGTGGACTCGCGGCGGTTCCGTGGCAATTCTTCTGCGGGATTCTCATGGCGGCGTTAGGAGGCTTCATGGTGGTGAAGTTCAAGCCTGCCGGATCTCATGGGGCTCCCCCGGCAAAACCGGCGGTGGAATCTCAGGTGAAGCAGTAGCGGGGAAAACCCTCCGGGAAGACTGGACAGATTTCGGAAATGATGCCCCTTAGCGCCATCAACGATCTGTTTGAGGCTATCCTGCCTGCCAATGCATTTTATGGGGCAAAACTGGGCAGTCTCGGCGTGGTCCAGAGCATGGAGGAATTCAGAGACCGGGTGCCTTTTACGACGAAAGACGAATTAGCTGCTGATCACGAAGCGCACTCCCCTTACGGCTCAAACCTTACTTATCCGCTGGAACGCTATACCCGTTTTCACCAGACAAGTGGAACGCGGGGAAATCCTCTGGTATGGCTCGATGATCCAGAGGGATGGAACTGGGTTCTGAAATCGTGGCAGTGGGTGTGGAGGCAGGCTGGAGCCGCTCCCGGAGATAGTGGCTTTTTCCCGTTTTCATTCGGCCCTTTCATTGGGTTCTGGTCTGCTTTTGAGGCTGCAACAGAGATGGGTATTCGGGCAATACCGGGAGGAGGTCTTTCAAGTGAAAACCGCCTCCGAATGATCGAGCGCCATCGCCCGGACTTTATTGCGTGCACTCCTACCTACGCTCTCCATCTTGCCAACGTCGGCAAGGAAATGGCTCTCCCGGTTGGGGAGTTGGGCGTCAAAGCGTTAGTGGTGTGCGGTGAGCCCGGGGGAAGTATTCCGGAAGTGCGGAGGCGCCTTCAGGGTGAATGGAACGCGCGAGTTGTGGATCACCATGGAATGACAGAGACAGGTCCAGTAACTGTGAGCGATCCGGAAAATCCTGAGGTCCTCCGAATTTCGCCTAATGCTTATCATGCGGAGGTCGTTGAGGCTGGTAGCGGAATCCCCGTTGCGGCAGGCGAGATCGGGGAGCTCGTATTAACAACTCTTGGTCGTTACGGATCACCACTGGTCCGCTACCGTACGGGAGACCTCGTTCGCCCGGTGAACATCGAGGGCGAAGGCCCAGCTACAGTTGGTTTCCACGGGGGTATTATCGGAAGAGCGGATGACATGGTAGTGGTGCGGGGGGTCAACCTTTATCCCAGCGCCATCGAGGCGGTCGTTCGGGCGGTGGATGGGATCGGGGAATACAGAGTGGAGGTTGATGAGCGTGGCGCGTTACCCGAGGTCAGTCTCACGATAGAGGTCCTCGAAGGAGACTTGGTTGAGAGCGAACTTGAGGCCCACCTCCGGGCTGTTTTTTCCATGAGAATTCCTGTAAGAGCAGTTGGCTCAGGTGAACTGCCGAGTCACGAAGTAAAGGCCAAGCGGTGGAAAGTGATCCGGCAATGATAGACGTTCAGAATGTAAGCAAAGTGTATGAGATGCCAGGGGAGGCAGTTCGCGTTCTCACGGGCATCGACTTTCAGGTAGAATCGGGAAAGACAGCTGCCGTCGTTGGTCCTTCCGGTAGCGGAAAAACAACTCTGCTGAACCTTTTGGGCGCATTGGACCAACCAAGCGAAGGCAAGATACTCATCGATGGCAGCGATCTTTCGTCCTTCGATGCAGAAACGGCTGCAACTTTCCGCAATCGCTCGCTGGGGTTTGTCTTCCAGCACCATCATCTGCTGCCGCAGTGTACTCTTCTGGAAAATGTTGTTCTTCCTCGACTCGCTGGCGGTTGGGAGGAAGCAGAGTCAGAGACGGCGGCAAGGGCGGAGACCCTGCTGGAAAATGTGGGCCTTCAGGATCGCCTCACTCATTTTCCTCACCAGCTCTCCGGTGGTGAAAGATTGCGTGCTGCTCTTGCCCGGGCACTCGTCAACCAGCCGAAGTTGATTCTTGCGGATGAACCTACGGGCTCACTGGATCTTGAGACGACAGAAGTGGTTGCGGAGCTTTTGGGCCGCCTGAATTCTGAGATGGGAGTGACGCTGGTCGTTGTTACTCATAATAGTGCTCTTGCCCGCAGGATGGGAAGTCACTTTGAACTCCGTGGGGGCCAACTGGAGAAGCAATGAATGCGCTGAAGTTCATCCGGCGCGGGATCTGGCATTACAAGTTGTCCTATCTCGGGGTAGGTGCTGGTGCGGTTCTGGGCGCGACGGTATTGCTCGGAGCTCTTATTGCCGGGGATTCCGTGAAGGAAACTCTCCGTCAGGTTGCGGGCCAGCGGGTCGGGCAGGTAGGGCATGTGTTTGCAGCCGGGGAGGGGTTTTTCAGGGACGCTCTGGCAGATGATGTTGAGGCCGGCAAACTTCGGGCCGCGCCGGTCCTTCTGCTGCGAGGTCAGCTCAGTGCCTCGGAAAGCGGGCGGGCGCAGGGCGGCGTCCAGATCCTTGGAGTCGATGAGCGTTTCTGGTCCTTTGCGCCAGAGGGAGAGAAGTCCGTAGCCCTTGGATCCCGGGAAGTTGGTGTAAACAGCTATCTGGCAAAGTCCTTGGATCTCGGGGATGGAGACTCGGTCATTCTTCGGCTGCAGGAGCCTGGAATGCTTTCCCGCGATGCTCCACTCTCCGGCGAGGCTGAGGACGTCATTAGCTTTCGGGCGAAGGTGCGGAAGGTGGTGGGACCAGGNCAGTTCGGCCGATTCAATCTACAGTCTACTCAGCTTCCTGTGCCCACGATCTTCGTGCCTCTCAGCCGATTACAGCAGGTGGTCGAGCAAGACGGTCGGGCCAACCTCCTTCTGCTTTCTTCTACGGAGAACGAAATAGTCGATAGTGGGGAGTTGGCCAGCCATATCAGAAGGGGGATGGCTCTCGAGGACTATGGGCTTTCAATCGTGGATGTCCCTCTCGCAGGGGCCTCGGAGATTCGGTCGAGCCGCATTTTCTTCGAGGACCCCATTGTCCGGGTGGTCAGGGAGCGATTCCCGGCGATGGTGCCGGTAACCAGTTACCTCATTAACACCTATGCGGCTAACGGGAAGGAGACTCCCTATTCCATGGTGGCAGCAATACGGGCTGAGGGAGCCTCTTTCCTCCCTGCAGATATGGGCGGGAAGGACATCGTGGTTAACGAGTGGTTGGAGGAAGACCTCGACCTGAAACCGGGGCAGGAACTAAGCTTGTCCTTCTTTAAATTGGTTCGGGGTAATCAGCTGGAAGAATCCACGGCGAGTTTTCGTGTGCGGCAGAGTATCGAACTTGAGGGGCTTGCGGCGGATCAGCTTTGGATGCCGGATTTTCCAGGAGTGGCTGAGGCAGAGGACGCACAAGACTGGGCTCCGGGGTTACCCCTGGACCTTGGCAGGATCCGGCAGAAGGACGAGGACTACTGGGACGCCTACCGGGGAACGCCCAAGGCATTTATTTCCGAGGAGAAGGGAAAAGAGTTATTCGGCAACAGGTGGGGAGACTTTACTTCGCTCCGCGTCCCGACTGCAGAGATCTCCGCCAGCGATCTGGAGAGCGAATTACTATCACTCCTGAGGCCAGAGATGGCCGGCTTACTTCTGCGCAATCTTGGAGAGGAAGCAAGAGCGGCAGCGAAATCTCCTGTCGATATCGCGACTCTCTTTCTCAGTATGAGCGTTTTCTTGATTGNGGCTTCGATTGCCCTGACCGCGATGCTCTTTCGATTCAACGTTGAGCAGCGCAACAGGGAGAGCGGGCTGCTTGCTGCGGTGGGGGTTTCTCCAAAAAGGGTTCTCCGATGGCGGCTGATGGAAGGATTCGTGATTGTTTTTNTCGGTGGGGCCGTGGGGCTGGGNCTTGCGATCACCTACTCGACATGGATCCTTCGNTTTCTGGAAACGATATGGAGTGACGGGAGTAGCGGCCANTTCTTCATGCTTCATTTAAACCCCAATAGTNTTTTTGCCGGATTATGTATTTTCATTTTTCTGGCGATGACTGCGATCTGGTATTCCATGCGGAAGCAGGCGCGGAGGAGTGCCACGATGCGACTGGAAGCAGGATCTGAGGAGATTCGGGGGCGCCGACCCATATGGCGGCTTGTTTCGGTAGCGACTTTTTGTGTTCTTGCGGCCGCAGGATGTCTTCTGGGAAGAGAGTCGATGGGGCCTCAGGCGGCCTTTTTCCTCTCCGGAATGTTTCTTCTGGTTGCTGGGCTGCTGGCCTACCGGGTGCGCTTGGAGCGCATAGCGAAAAAAAGATACCCCTCGATGTCTACGCNAGCGATGGCGACTCTGAACAGTGTGCGCCGCCCAGCGCGCAGTCTGGTGGTCGTTGGAACAATGGCTTGTGGGATCTTCCTTGTTATAGCTGTCACAGCTTCGAGAAAGCACGTTGGAGCAGGATGGGTGGAAAAGGAAAGTGGTGCCGGAGGATTTAGCCTATGGGTCGAAACCACGAGCCCGATTAATCGAGCAGCGGATGCCAAGAAGGATCCGGATTACTTTGAGCTTGGGGATTTGCGGAATATTCTCGGCGCCGTTCGCCCTTTCCGGATGGGAATCGGGGATGACGCAAGCTGCTTTAATTTAAATACTGCGGCCCGTCCCCGGCTTATTGCAACCGACACTGGTGCTCTGGCTGCGCGAGGGGCCTTTACAATCAAGACGGTTGCCGAAGGGGTCGACCAAGAAGATGGCTGGAATCTCCTGGGGCAGCAGTCTGAGCCAAGAATACTTCCTGCGTTTGTTGATGAGACCACAATGATGTGGGTTTTGAAAAAGAAAGTAGGAGACCGGATCACATACCAAGATGAACGAGGAAAGGATTTCGAGGTGCAGATTGTGGGATCCTTGGCCGACAGCGTTTTCCAAGGGAATATGATTGTGGATGAAGCTGCCTTTCTCAGGTTTTTTCCTTCGCAGGAGGGTTACCGCTTGTTTCTAGCCGATGCCTCCGGGGACCCCGTGCAGGCTCGGGAAGCGCTGCAGAAAGCCACTGCGGATCGCGGAGGTGCGGTAACTCTTACACAGGAAAGGCTGGAAGCCTTTAACAGCGTGCAGAATACCTACATTTCCATCTTCCATGTTCTGGGAGGCCTCGGCCTCATTCTGGGGAGTGCGGGACTCGGGATTGTGACTGCCCGCAATCTTGCTGAGCGGCACAATGAGTTTGCCGTTCTTAATATTATCGGAGTGGCACACAGAGTCATACGGCGGATTATTTTCAAGGAGGTGAGGTCATTTATTGGCTGGGCCCTTGCGGTTGGCCTGGCGGCCTCATGTATAGCGATCCTGCCTGTGTTCTCCGGCGCCCCGCCGGTAGAAACGCTCTATGGCCTGGGAGCGATGGTAGTCCTTATTGGCGCAAATAGTCTCTTCTGGGCCTTTATTGGTTATCTGGTCGCCTACCGCAGGCCTTCTGGAATCGGGGCATGAAGTCTGCTCTGCTTCTTGTGCTTGCTGGGAGGTTACCTAGGCTTCAGCTGTGAAGGCTCTTATCGTGGTTCTTTTTATGTTCGCTCCTACAGTCTGGGGCGGTGATTGGATTAATCTCTGGCCGGGAGAGGCTCCCGGAGCCAAACGCCCTCCAGCAGGAACTGAGACCGGTGGAAGTAATTGGAGATTTTCTCATACGGAGGTTCCCCAATATAGTTTGTTCCCGGCAGAAGAACCGAGTGGGACGGGGGTTGTCATCCTGCCCGGTGGGGGCTATGCCAACCTCGCAGCTGATCACGAAGGACGGCAAGTCGGAGAGTGGTTCGCCAAACGGGGCGTAACGGCCATGGTGGTCAAATACCGGGTTAGCGCCAACCCGGCACTTGGATATCATTATCCTGTTCCTCAAATGGATGCTCGGCGGGCCATTCGGACAATGAGGTCAATGTCTGAAAAGTGGGCTGTTGATGTCGGCCAGATCGGGGTTATGGGGTTCTCGGCTGGAGGTCACCTCTGCTCTACTGCCGTCACGATGTTTGATGATACATTCAAGCAGGAGACAAGGGACTCTATCGATCAGGTAAGCTGTCGGCCCGACTTCGGAATCCTCTGCTATCCTGTAATTGCGATGGGACAACCCTATTGCCACGCGGGTTCGGTGAGAAACTTACTGGGCGTGGAGCCCTCTCGAGAATTACTCGACCGGAACAACACGGCGCTACGAGTCACGGAACGCACCCCTCCGATTTTTCTTGTTCATTCTGCAGATGATCGAGCTGTTCCTTTACGCAACGGCACGGAATTTGTGGAGGCGTGTGCAAAGAAGGGAGTACCAGTGACATGCCATATTTATGCCAAAGGGGGCCATGGGTATGGTCTGGGCCGAACCGGAGAATCCCAAAACTGGCCTGCTCGTCTGGAAGATTGGATGCGGAGTTACGGATGGATGGATTGAGCGGTGGTCAGGGACTGGCATCTCTCGCTGAGTGCCAAGAGTGATGGCTTATCTTTCGGACGATGTCTCCTCGTGTTCGTCGTTCTCTCCGCTGAAATCCACTTTCTCGACAGTAGCTCCTTCCCTGAGGCTGGCAGCGAATTTCCGAAGCGCGTTCCGGCGCTTCTCGAATTCTACGCGATGGGCAATGTCCTCCTTAACCTCATTAAAGTCCCGAACCGTAGCCGGCTTGATCTCAGCGATCTTAAGGATGTGGTAGGAGTGCTCGTAGGCGATAACGGGGCTCACCTCATCAAGCCGCATCGTGAACATGATTGATTCGATTGGGTTTGATGGTCGATCAAATGTGATCCACCCCAGATCAATTTCTCCGGATTCCTTCTCGGTTTCCACCTTCGCGATTTCCTCGAAGTTGGCGCCATCAACAAGTGCCTCACGGAGCTCACCCATCTGTTCCAGCAAGAGGACAGGATCCTCATGCTTCTCAAGAGACTTCATGAAATGAAGAACTCGCACCTCGGCAGTAGTACGGAATTCTCTTTCATTGTTCTTGTAGTAGTTCTGGACGTCCTGATCAGAGACATCAGTTTGACCTGCCAGAACTCCATCGAGAAATTTCTCCATACGCAAGTTGGCTTCACACTCATCCTGCAGACTGTCGCGCTGCGCCTCCAACATGTCCCAGCTTGCCCCATGTTTACGATACTCCTTCAGGGTGGTCTCAAGCCGTTCCTTAATCTCTTCTTCAGGAAGATCGGGGAATTGAGCTTCGGCCTCCTGCGCGATTAAGACGGAGTCTATGACCTCTTCCTCCGCCTGCTCCATGAACTCAGGATCCCGCTCGCAACAAGATACCTGAAGGCGGGCTTCGGCTTCGGATTTGATCCGGGCAAAGGCGTCCTCGAGAAGATTCGGGTCGATAAGCTCTCCGTTAACGCGAAGCATGTCTGAGAGGTAGCGGTGGAGGGTTCAATCGCCAATCCGAAAGAATATCTCAGTTTGCTACGATATTAACCAACCGGCCTGGGACAATGATGACTTTCCGGACTTCGAGGCCCTCTATGAGCGCTGCAATTTTGGAGTCCGCCAGTGCGGATGATTCCAATTCCTCATTCTCGGCCGCAGCAGCGACCTGTATCCGGGACCGGACTTTTCCGTTTATTTGAACAACCATCTCGATCTCATCTTCCACCAGCAGAGACTCGTCGCAGGCGGGCCAGTCTGCTTCAAGACAGGAGCCCTTATATTCTAGCTGTTCCCAAAGTTCCTCGGTGAGGTGGGGGGCAAAAGGGTTGAGCAGGATAAGGAAGGAGCGGAAAAGCTCGTGAGGGACTTCATTCTCGGAAGTGAAGGCGTTGATACATTCCATCATCTGGGAAATTGCCGTATTAAATCGAAGCTTCTCGATGTCCTCTCCAACTTTTTTGATCGTTGCGTGCGTGACCTTATGGAGGCCGGGTTCCCCGGGATAGTCGCCAAGTTTGTTCCCCTGCGCCCATTCGCCCTCCTGAGTGATTACCATTGCGACTCGCCAGACCTTGGCGAGGAAGCGCGATACCCCCTCGACACCCTGTGTGTTCCATGGCTTTACCTGCTCGAGGGGGCCCATGAACATCTCGTAGAGCCGGAATGCGTCAGCGCCATATTCTGCCACTACGTCATCAGGATTAATGACGTTGCCGAGCGACTTGGACATCTTGCGGCCATCTTCACCCATAATCAGGCCCTGATTGACGAGCTTTTGAAACGGCTCGGCCGTATTGAGATGCCCGAGGTCATTCAGGATTTTATGCCAGAAGCGGGCGTAAAGCAGATGTAGCACTGCGTGCTCAGTCCCTCCGATGTAGAGGTCCACTCCTCCTGCATGTCCTTTACCTCCCAGCCAGTAGTCTCTTGCCTCAGAAGAAACAAAACGCTCGCTATTTTTCGGATCGCAATAGCGCAGGTAATACCAGCATGACCCGGCCCACTGGGGCATGGTGTTTGTTTCGCGCCTTGTCTCATCGGAGACCTCAACCCAGTCAGTGGCTTTTGAGAGGAGAGGCTCGGGTTCTCCGGAGGGGTTGTAGTCTTCCAGGTCCGGAGCAAGCAGGGGCAATTCACTTTCTGATAGAGCTTCATGATGACCATCCTTCCAGAGGATGGGAAAGGGCTCACCCCAGTATCGCTGGCGGGAGAAAAGCCAGTCCCGCAGCTTGTAGTTGACCTGAGCTTCACCATGCTTGTTTTCCTCAAGCCATTCCTTGATTGCTCTTTGAGCTTCAGGGGTTGTCATTCCATCGAGAAAACCTGAGTTCACTGCCTTGCCATCGCCGGTGAACCCCTGCCAAGCCGTGTCATCTTCAGGCTCAACTACCTGAACTACAGGCAGGTCAAACTTCGTCGCGAATTCGAGATCGCGGCTATCATGGGCAGGCACTGCCATGATGGCCCCAGTGCCATAACCCATCATGACATAATCAGCGATCCATACTGGGATGGGTTTGTCATTAACTGGATTGACGGCAAAAGCTCCCGTGGAAACGCCAGTCTTCTCCTTGTTGAGCTCTCCGCGTTCCATCTCAGACTTCGTCGCGCAAAGCCTCCGATAAGAGGTGACGGCCTCTTGTTGCGAGTCGGTCGTGATCTGGTCTACCAGAGGGTGTTCTGGGGCGAGGACCATATAGGTAGCGCCAAAAAGGGTGTCAGGTCTGGTAGTAAATACCTCAATTTCTGCGTCGTTAGGGTGGGCCAGCGAAAAAACCACACGCGCCCCCTCGGACCGTCCGATCCAGTTGCGCTGGAGCATCTTGATCCCCTCAGGCCAGTCGAGATCCTCAAGTTCGTCGATAAGCCGTTGGGCGTATGCTGTTATGCGCAGCATCCACTGCCGGAGAGGACGCCGTTCAACCGCGTGTCCCTTTTCTTCCCACTCCGAGACTTCCTCATTCGCGAGGACCGTTCCAAGGCTTGGGCACCAGTTCACGGGGGCCTCTGCTACATACGCAAGTCGGACTCCATCGATTTGCTCCCTCGTCCATCCCCGCTCCTCCAGTTCAGAGACGGGCCGGGCCCGCTGGGAAGCGGTATCAAAGTAGCTGTTGTAAATCTGCAGGAAGATCCATTGTGTCCACCGGACGTATCCGGGGTCCGTGGTATTTACCTCGCGTTCCCAGTCGTAACAGAATCCCAGCATCTTGAGCTGGCGCCGAAAGTTGTTGATGTTGTTCTGTGTATTGATTCTTGGATGCTCTCCGGTCTTCCGGGCGTGCTCCTCGGCGGGCAGGCCGAATGCATCCCAACCCATCGGATGGAGAACATTGAAGCCGTTTTTGCGCTTGTAGCGAGTGATGATGTCCGTAGCGGTGTAGCCTTCGGGGTGACCCACATGCAACCCAGCTCCGCTCGGATACGGAAACATGTCGAGGGCATAGAATTTAGGTGCGGAACTATCGAAATCAGGGTCGCCTGGTCCGGGCATGCGGAACGCCTTACTCTCATCCCAACGCGCCTGCCACTTTGCCTCGAAAGTATTGAACGGATACGGTTTGCGTCGGTCACTCATAGGGGGTTTGTTCTTCTNAAACGGGGCGGGAAGGTGGCAGATAAGCTGTGACAGGGCAAGCGCCCTGCGTCCGAGTTGTGCCGGCAAATGGCGGAGAGCCAGCTATTCGATCGAATTGTAAATCAGCGGCTTGAGAGCATCTTCGAGAAGAAAGTCGAAGGGGAAGGTTTGCTCCATGGTGACAACGACAAGTTGATCAGCTGGTGAAATCCAGAAGTGGGTGCTCAGCATTCCCCCCCAGCCGTATTCACCGAGACGTCCTGCCTGATTCCAATCTTTCTGGCTGACCTTGACCGAGAAGCCGAGGCCAAATCCCGTGCCGTGCCTCAGGTTTCCCGGGAACCTTATGGGCATCGCCGGACCAGAAAGGTGATTCCGGGTCATTTCTTCCACGGTCGTCTTCTGGAGGAGCCTGTGGCCGTGCAGCTCCCCGCCGTTTACCATCATCTGCAAAAAGCGGGTGTAATCACGGATCGTCGAAGCGAGGCCTCCACCCCCAGACAGCATCCGGGTCTTGGCGCTATAGGTAAAAAGGTCCGTCGTCCTTCTTTTTAATGTTCCTTTTTTGTCGGAGTCGTAAGCCGCAGCCAGCCGCGTTCTTTTGTCCTTGGGGATCACGAAGCCAGTGTCAACCATGCCAAGCGGAGTAAAAATCTGAGACTGGAAAAATCGATCGAGAGTCATGTCGGAAACTTGTTCTACTACGGCGCCCAGAAGATCCGTAGAAATTCCGTAAAGCCAACGCTCTCCAGGTTCAAAGGCCATCGGAATAAGCGCGGCCTTCCTGCAAAACTTGCGAAGTGGGATTGTCTCGAGGAGTGAGCCGTTCTCCTTATGCGCCTCGTCAATCGCTGGAATGCCGATATTTCCGTAGGAATAGCCCGAGGTGTGACACAAGAGATCTTTGATCGTGGTCGGCGTTTTTGGAGGAAATCTGTTTTCGTCTTTCCAGACCTTGGCGTTCTTAAACTCAGGCAGGTATTTGGAGACGGCGTCCTCAAGGTGAAGCTCNCCNCGCTCAACCAGCATCATTGCCGCAACCGAAGTAACAGCTTTGGTCATGGAATAGATACGGAAGATGGTGTCTGACTCCATCGGTTTTTCGTTTTCGATGTCCCGCAGCCCAAAGGACTCCGAGTAGACAATTTTTCCTTTTCGAGTCACCATCACGGAGGCTCCGGCAATGCGGTTTTCACGGATCAGAGACTGAACTTTGTCTCCAACCAACTGGAGCTTGTCCCGGGACATTCCTACCGTAGCAGGGTCAGCAACGGGCAGTTCCNGNGAAGAGGGCTTCCTCGCCGTGGAGAGTCCGGTAATAAGAATCAGGAACAAGATAACCGCAAATGGCTTCATATAGGTGTTTGTCTCTGATCTTACCCACGAAGGCAAGTGGCCTCCCCGCGAGTCATTCGCAAAGTGGGGAAAGCAAAACCCCGCCGCGGTAGCACCGAAACCACGGCGGGGCCTCTATCGCTCTTCCCCGAAGAGAAGGAGCGAAGAATCTGTTGCTTGTTGACCGGGAGACCAGGAAGGACTGGACCGGGCTGTAAATCCTTGGTCGGGAAAATCTGTATCGAGTGATATTGAGAAGGGCAGGGGATACTCGCCAGAGAATTTCTTATTTTTTTCTTGGCGAGAACCCTATTTTTCAAAGGTTACGCANGGGCCTTATTCTGGGCACAGGGTCAGGACTGCTGGCGGAGCGANTTTCCCTCGAGACGGCTCGAANGCTATATGGCTCGTTTTCGCCCTTTATTGAGCGGAACTGTTGAAGAGGATGGGGGGATGATCCCCTTGCTGATCGCCACACGGAATATACATAAAACCGAAGAAATAGCATCAATACTGGGGGAGGGATATGACGTCTCTGACCTCACGGCGCTTGCAGGCGCTCCGGATGTTGAAGAGACGGGATCTACCTTTCTTGAGAACGCGGTGCTTAAGGCGGTGGCTATCAGCAGCATGACCCGGTCATTAGTCCTAGCGGATGATTCGGGCCTTGAGGTTGATGCTCTCGAGGGAAGGCCGGGTGTTTACTCGGCTCGCTATGCCGGACCGGCGGCAAAAGATTCAGACAACAATGCCAAGCTGTTATCGGAGCTCGTCGGTGTGGTAAAGGACGGTAGAACCGGAAGATTTCGTTGTGTCATGGTGGTGGCTGAAAATGGGAAAATTCTGGAGGAGTTCTCGGGCAGTGTGGAAGGACGGATTTTGGAAAAGCCCCGAGGCGATGCTGGTTTTGGCTACGACCCCCTTTTCGTTCCAAGGGGCGAATGCGAGTCGTTTGCAGAGCTGGGCTCGCACATTAAGAACGGCCTGAGTCATCGGGCCCGGGCGATGGAGGAGGTGTCAGGATGGCTTCGTCACCGCTATGGTGGCGTCACTGGTAGTCCAACGGGAAAGGGGTGAGAGAGCCCCCGGAACAGGCGAAGGATATAGACGCTCTTTCCTGCGAGTGCTATCGTAGGAAAAATTCACAGTCTGTGACATGGAACCCCATCCTCCTGCCTGCCATCTGTGTGGCCTTATCCTCCTCGTGTGCTCGTCACGGGGGTGACTACCGCCCCGACTCTGCCACGGCCATTCTAGTCAATGGCAGGGCGAGTGCGCCCAAGGGTGCCCCCCTCGTAGTGAAGCGGGCGATTACAGCAGCAAACCGGATTCACGGAATGCCCTACAAATGGGGCGGAGGCCATGCGCAGCTTAACGACTGGGGTTATGACTGCTCGGGTGCGACGTCCTACGTTCTTCGAAACGCCGGGTTGATTCAGGGACAGATGCCTTCAAGAGGGTTTCTCCGGTATGGGCATCGGGGCCACGGAGATTGGATTACAGTATGCGCCCGGAAAGGACATGTGTTTCTGCTTATTGCCGGATTACGTTTTGATACTCAGGGAACCTACCGTCAGGATGGTCCTCGCTGGAGACCTTATCCCCGNTCTACCAGAGGCTATATACTAAGGCNTCCGGAAGGTCTCTGAAATTGAGCAGAGACGCGTCAATTGTCCTCAGCCACTTGAATACGTTTGATGACCGCGGGTAGCTCCTGAGCACTGGAAATGACATGGTCTGCAAGAGAGAAATCGCAACAGGAGGTGACACGATTGGGAATAGCGACATTACCCATCCCAGCCGCCTTGGCCGCCTTGATCCCATTGACCGAGTCCTCGATGACAAGACAGCATGCGGGGTCGATTCCAAGGCGCTGAGCAGCCTCGAGATAGAGGTCGGGGGCTGGCTTTATTCGAGGTGCGTCATCGCGGCAGACGGTGATATCAAAATGCTGCAGAAGGCCGATTTTGCTCAGCCACCCATCGACCCAGCGATGCGACGAGCTTGAAACCACTCCCATTAGGAATCCGGATTGCCTGCCCCATTCCACTGCTTCAGGAATTCCAGTCATGGCCGACGCTCCCTCCAGATTTTTCTCTATGGAAGCCTGACGGGCATCGTCCAGAGAAGACCAGTCAATAGGAGCCTTTGTCAGGTTCTCGAGGTGAGTTTTTGGAGACCAAGTTTCGAAGTCGGTTCCGATGCACTGGTTGAAGACTTCCAGAGGCAGGGCATGCCCGTGATCCTGAAATGTCTGGAGCCACGCTTGGTAAATCGGCCATTCGGTGTCAACGATCAGGCCGTCGAAATCGTAGAGGAGGGCGCGGGNAGTAGTTTGCATCAAAAATGGGTTCAGGCCGTGGGTTAGCGGAGGGAAGAGGGTCTATCTTTTCCTCGCACCTCGGGAGTGGCGGAGGGAGAATGCCATATGCGCTTGATTCTGACCATTTCTCTTCTTGCCTGTAGCCATGCGGCGTTTAGTGCCCCAAAACCCGAAGTCCGGAAGCCCGACGAGGTTGTTGTCTACCGCAAGACGACACAGGCTGAACTGGAAATCGAGATTTTCCGGCCGCAGGGTTGGAAAGCTGGAGACGCACGCTCTGCGGTAATCTTCTTTTTTGGAGGGGGTTGGGTTGGTGGCTCTACGACACAGTTTCATCCACAGGCTACGAGATTGGCTTCCCTGGGGGTAGTGGCCTACTGCGCCGATTACCGGGTCCAGAGCCGGCACAAGACGACTCCTTTCGAGGCCGTATCTGATGCTAAGGCTGCTATTCGATGGATCTGGCGTAACGCAAAGAGCCAAGGTGTGGATCGGGATCAAATAGTTGCAGCTGGAGGATCGGCGGGGGGGCACCTTGCTGCCTGCTGTGGGCTGATTTCCGGTCACGACGATGTCCGTGAGGGAGAGCCTGTCTTTATTCCGGCGGCAATGGCCCTTTTTAACCCCGTCATTGACACCTCGCGGAAAGGGTATGGATACGCAAAGTTAAAACAGCGCTACCGCGAACTCTCCCCGGTGGAGCACGTGCACGCCTTGGCTGCACCTACTCTCCTGCAAGTGGGATCTGCGGATACCACAACGCCTCCTGCAGGGCATGAGCTTTTCAAGGCCCGGATGGACAAGAGAGGACGTAATTGCAGCCTGTTCATAGCAGAAGGCCAGAAACACGGGTTCTTCAACCCGCGAGGAGACAACAGCCAATATTGGTCGACTCTTGGAAGAATGGAGGCATTCCTCCGCAAGGAGGGGCTTTTGAAGGCCGCCGGGAATTAGTAACTGTCCTCTCCGCAGACGCGTAATTAACGCCGTTTTGCCTCAGGGTAACGAGCAAGGATTCCTCTCATCCGAGAAAGCATCTCGGAGTTTTTCTTTGCGAGGTTCTTCTGCTCCACGGAGCTCTCTCCATAGTCATAAAGTTCGAATTGGGCGGTCTCGGCAGGAGCCCCGGGTTTTTTCCATTCGACCATTCGGAATCGCTCCGTCCTGATAGCCCTGCCAATCACTCCTCCTCTCCGTGGGTAGCAGTGGAAAGCATGGTCCCGTATTCGAATAGAGGGATCCTTGAGAACCGGGAGGAGGCTTTTGCCGCTTATCGGTTGAGGGCCCTCTGGCTGGGGCAAGCCACTGAGCTCCGCAAGGGTTGGAAAGAGGTCTACACTTTCCGCCAGCTGTCTGGTGGAGGCTCCCTTTGACGTCACACCAGGTGCCACAACGATGAGCGGAATGCGGGTTGCTTGCTCGTAGTTCGTGTGCTTCGTCCAGATGCCGAGGTCTCCCAGATGGAAGCCATGATCTCCCCACAGAACGACGATGGTATTACTAGTGAGGTGCAGGCGGTCCAGCTCCGTCATGACTTTTCCTACTTGTGCGTCCATGTAGCTGACACTCGCATAATAGCCGTGAATGAGCTGGCGTTTCAGTGTTTCCGTGTAGTCCTCATTCTTTTGAGGAACTGGAGAATACATGGCGATTTCCCCGGCGCGCTTATGAGCGATTACCGGAGAGCCCTGAGGATGGTCTGGAAAGGNGGAAAGGGGGAACTTGGACCGGTCGTGAAGGTCCCAGTATTTCTGTGGGGCGCTGAATGGGAGGTGTGGGCGGACAAAACCGANGGCCATGAAAAATGGACCCTTCCGGGTCTTGGCCGCCCGTAGCCGCTTGATGGCCTCGGCTGCAACTCTTCCATCCGCATAGTCTTCATCGCGAGAGTTTGTTGCTTCAAATGCGGCACCTCGCGGGAGAGAGCGAATCCGGTCGAGCTTCTGGTTGGTGAAGTAGGCCTCCTCCCGGGTGAGCTTCCCCCCCCCCGTGCTGGCGGGATCTAGATACTCGATCACCTTGTCGTGGAAATGCGGGACACTGAATGATTCTGGGTCTCCCTCATTCCCATGCCCNATATGAAAAATTTTACCCATCGATTCCGTGTAGTAGCCATGTTTGGCAAAGAACTGGGGCATGGTGACGGCCTCTGGCATGGAACGTCGCAGCTTATGGCCGAGTCCATAGAGTCCGGTTGCGGTAGAATGGGCTCCAAGCATCAGGGTAAATCGAGATGGAGCGCAGACGGCCTGGTTGCAGTAGGCGAGGTCGAATCTCAGGCCTCGTGCGGCCAGTTGATCCAGATGGGGGGTCTTGGCATACGGGTCCCCATAGCAGCCCAAGGCAGGCTTTAGATCATCAACGAGAAGAAGGAGAATATTGGGAGGGCTTGTTGGAGGATCCTCCGCCCGGCAATGTGCCTGATCCAGCAATAGTGCGGCAGCGAGANCAACTGAAATCCGAAGACGAAGTGGCATGGAGTTAAATTAGCGGGTGTTGCAAGGCTCCCACCAGCAAAAGTCGACTGTGCGCTAACACAGACTCGTCCAGTAAGGAAAAGAGATCTTCCTTGAGCGGGAGGAAGGCGTCAGGCGTCCCGGATCTCACGGATCGCTTCCCCAATGTCAGGAGCCTTGAAGGTCGAGGAACCCGCAACCAACACGTTTGCGCCCGCGGCCGTGGCCGCCGGAGCGGTCTCTGGATCGATACCACCATCTACCTCAATATGAAAAGAGAGGGAACGTTCGTCCCTGATCTTTGCCGCCTTTTCCACTTTGGGCAGGACTTCTGGCATGAACGCCTGCCCCCCGAACCCCGGGACAACAGTCATGACCAGAAGCAAATCAATCTGTTCAAGATACGGTTCCACTGCCTCCAGAGGAGTGGCCGGGTTCAGAGCGATACCACTCTGGCAACCTCCATGTCGGATCATCTCCAAGGTGTGAGCAACCTCGTGGCGGGCCTCCGGCTCGGCGTGAACGGAGATCAGGTCGGCCCCCGCTTCGAGAAATCTTGGGACGTAGTGCTCCGGCTTCTCGATCATCAGGTGCACATCGAGGAAAATATCATTGGTTGCGTGAATAGCTTCCACCATTGCCGGTCCGAACGAGATATTTTCAACAAAATGCCCGTCCATGACGTCGAGGTGCAGCCAATCTGCGCCAGCGGTGATCGCCCTCGAGCATTCTTCCGCAATACGGGAAAAATCTGCAGCCAATACCGAAGGTGCGACGATGCGGTCGGCGTTGCTCCATTTTTTCACGTGTTCCTTTTAACTGCCCAGCGCTGCATTTCAAGATTTCCCATTCCTTCGCAGCGGGAGGGCGGCTTCGAGATTTGTCGCATCGACAATTTCAGGGTTTGGCTACTGGTGTCATTGTGCTTGCCTCTTGTGAGTGAGTGAAGACCTGATTATNGACCTTGCCAGCGATGCCTATTTCATGGGGCAGGCCTTGCGAGAGGCTCATAAGGCCTACGCCGCGGAAGAAGTGCCTATTGGGGCCGTAGTGGTGCTGGAGGGAGAGGTAATCGCCCGGGGCTGGAATCAGGTTGAGACTCTTCGTGATGCCACAGCTCACGCGGAGATGCTGGCGCTGACTGCTGCACAGAACAGGTTGGAAGACTGGCGGCTGGAAAAGTGCATTCTCTACGTGACGAAGGAGCCGTGCCCCATGTGTGCTGGAGCCATTGTTCACTGTCGTCCGGAGCGTGTGGTGTTCGGGTGCCCTGACCTGAAGGCAGGAGCAGCAGGAGGGTGGATTAACCTTCTGGAGTCAAATCCTCCTCTGAATCATCGCTGTGAGACGGCCGGCGGGGTACTTGAGGATGAATGCGTTGATCTCCTGCAGCGTTTCTTCCGGGAGGCCAGAGCAAAGACAGCTGTCCGGAGACAGCGGGAGTCGGGGTCTGATGCCCCTTCAGTTGAATAACCGTGAACGAGCCGATCAGGGCTTTCTGCGGAGGAAACATACAAGACCTAGACCAATCGCGCCGAGCAGGGTTGAGGTCGGTTCCGGAATCTGAAAGGTTCCAGCAGGAAACGGTGGGGTTGCCGTGAGGTTCGTTCCGTTATCACTACCTCCATCAAAATTATCGTCTCCGTCCCAAGCGTTGGGACCAGAGAAGGTCCAGTTGTTGGCATCAAAGGCTCCTCCGTTAGCGAGAACACCATCATTTCGGTGGGCCCAGCCGTCAACGGTGTCCCAAGCGGTGCCAGTTCCATCGGTGTTGATGTCGCCGAAGACATCAATGACGGCCTCATCCCCTGCGAACGATCCGGTCGCGTCAAAGAAGAGCTCAATGGCGTCGTCCCCATTATGATTGATGCCATTTCCGCCCACGTGTCCGGGAGCAACACCAAACCACTGGGCAAAATCCTGATCTTCTGTCGCCACGAAGAAAAAACTACCTGCGGAGAGGGCTTGGCTGGGAAGGATGGTCTCAACTCCATCACTTCCTCCTCCATTGTTGGCGACTCCAAGTGCAAACTGTGCCAGGTCGGTGATATCCGTGGTGGCGAACAGTTCCACACCCTTGGGGTCTCCACCAGGAAGGGGCCCATCGAACACGCCTGTGATGATTAACGCTGCCTGGGACGGAAGGGAAAGCGTTACGCAGAGAGTTAGCAGTGCAAGGACCTTCATAGAACAGACTAAAGTTAGCCCAAATTTGTCGAGTAGTGAAACACAATATGAGCAGACATTATTCCAAGTGGTGCGCATTCAGGCCTTGTTAAGCATCATGTGAGGCCTTGTGTGGGCTTGCTGGGCTGCTGCCGGCTATTCTAGCATATAGGCATGTCAGGGCCGGTTCATGCTGTCATTGGTACCGATGAAGGCCGGGTGTCGGAGGAGGCGCTCGCGCTTTTTAATGAGCTTAAGCCCGTCGGAGAGGCAGAGGAGTTCACTAACGATGTGATCGAAGGGACCGCAGCAAATTCGGAGGAAGCCTATCGTAGCTGTGTACGCGCGATTGAGGCGTTGCAAACGGTGGGATTCTTTGGAGCCGATAAGATCGTATGGCTTAAAGGAGCTAATTTCCTGGCGGATGATCGGACTGGGGGGTCGGAAAGGGCCAAGGAGGGAGTCGAAGACCTGCTCGAGGTCCTGAAGGCCGGCATTGGCAACGAAGTAACGTTCCTTATCAGCGCGGCGGCAATCGACAAGCGCCGCGGATTTTACAAATGGCTGCAGAAAAACGGGGAGGTTGCGACATTCGACAAGATCGATGTCTCAAAGGACGGCTGGGAGGATGAAGTAGCGCTGCTGGTGACTACCCGGGCTAAAGAGCTGGAACTCGCCTTTGAGCATGAAGCATTGGACTTGTTTGTCCAGATGGCTGGTGAAGAGACCCGTCAGATTGGCAACGAGCTGGAGAAACTCAGTCTTTATCTCGGTGACAGGAGGCTAATCGAATTAGAGGATGTCCGTCTGATTGTTCCCCTCAGCCGTAAAGGTGTGGTCTGGGAAATCGGAAGGGCTCTCGAGAGCCGGGATACGGCACGGGCGATCTCTCTGGTTGACGCCCAGTTAGAGAAAGGTGAAAGCGCTATCGGGCTGATGCGTGCGGCAATCATCCCCACCATCCGCAATCTGTTCATGGCGCGTGTGCTCCTCGATTCTCATCCCAGGCTGCCAACCCATAACGGGCGCTCTTTTACCTCGGCCCTGAACCAGCTGCCGGATGGTGATATTGCATGGCTTCCTCGGACGAAGAGTGGGAGCGTTAACGCATGGGGCCTTTTCTTCGCGATCCGAAAAGCCGGACAAGTTACGATTGGCGAGATGAGTCAAGCGTTGGAATCAGTCTTAAATGCGGACAAGGCTCTCGTAACGACCCAGCTGGATCCTCGAATGGTTCTCCATCGGCTGGTTGCCGAACTTACGGTGGGGATTGGTAAGAGCTGCTCAAGGAAGAGCGCGTGATGAAGAGGCGGACCTTGAAAACGTGTTCTTGCTAAACGGTCCAGTCGTGATGCCTTGAGGGGGTGAAAATTGTCATAACAGGGCTTATCGTAGGAATAGCCGCAGGATTGGCTGGAGCTCTTTGCGGAGTAGGAGGAGGAATTCTCATGGTTCCCGCTTTTGTCCTCGCTCTCGGGATGAGCCAGAAGCATGCAGTTGCCACATCCCTCGCGGTTGTGGTCGTGACCGCGCTGGCCGGGACAGCAAACCACGTCCTCAGGAAAAGTGATCTGATTGACTGGAGGCTGGTTGCCTGCACGGCTCTGGGCGCGGCAGTGGCGGCGTGGTATGGAACAGAGCTCATGAGAAACATGAGCAATCAGCATCTCACCCGGTTATTCGGACTCCTCCTGATTCTCGTCGGGGCGCGGATGTTAATGCTGAAGACGGCCTAGCGCTCGGAGATTGGGGGAACCGGGGAAAGCTCCTGAGGGCCGACGTATTCGGTTAGCGGACGGTAAAGACGATTGTCTTCAAGCTGCTCCATGACCTGTGCGGTCCATCCGCTCATCCGGGCAATAGCGAAGATCGGAGTAAAAAGGTCTGTAGGAAGCCCCAACGAGTAGTAGACAGTAGCAGAGTAAAAATCGACATTAGCGTTTAATCCCTTTCTCTCTTCCATGAGCTGGGCAATGCGCTCTGACATCTGCACCCACTTTGGTTCTCCGAGTTCTTCGGTCAACTTCCGGGCCATACGCTTTAAGTGAGGAGCACGTGGATCGAGAACTTTGTAGATCCTGTGGCCAATGCCCATGATCTTGCGTTTGTTCGTGAGAGCATCTTCGATATAGGCATCTACCTTGTCCACGGAACCAATCTCCTCGAGCATTTTGATGACACCTTCATTCGCGCCGCCATGGAGAGGGCCCTTCAAAGTGCCAATCGCGGATGTGATAGCAGAGTAAAAGTCCGAGAGGGTCGCAACAGTGACCCGAGCTGAGAAGGTAGACGCGTTCATGCCGTGATCAGCATGCAGGATGTATGCGACATCGAGTGTTCTGGTAGCCTGCTCTCCAGGCTCCTCTCCTGTGTAGAGGTAGATGAAATGACCTGCCTCCGAAAGGTCTTCGCGAATGGGAGGAAGCTCAAGCCCCTGCCGGGCGCGGTGGAAGTAAGCTACAATGGTTCCTGCCTGAGCGCACAAGGACATGGCGACTTCACGGTTTGCAGCATGGTCGGGCTCGCCGATCTTTGCCCGGTCGTCGTAAAGCCCAAGCATTGAGACTGCGGTTCGCAGAACATCCATGGGCCCGGCCTCTTTTGGTGCCGCCTTGAGGTAATCAATGACTCCCTGGGGAATCGCCCGCCTGCTGGCCAGATCCTTCTTGAAGGACTCCAGTTGAGCGAGTGTTGGCAGTTCCCGGTGGTAAAGAAGGTAGACCACCTCTTCGTAGCAGCAGTGCTCTACGAGATCATCGATATGATAGCCGAGGTAGGAGAGGCGACCCTCAAGGCCTTCGACGTTTGAAAGAACAGATTCGTTGGCGGTAACCCCTTCGAGGCCTTTGGCGTAGTCGGACACAGATTAAATTTTGGATAGAAAGTGTATGGCCGGTCCCGGAACGGGACGAAGCGCTCCGAGAAAAAAGCGGCATAGACCGTAACGCGCAAGACGTAATGGATGAAGATTTCGAATCGTTTCTTGATTGGAGACTTTACGGTGAAGTCTACCATCAGGGCGTGGTAGCGGTTTACATCATTGCGATCGAGACGACAAGTAGCCGGGGATCGGTGGCTCTCGCCCGGGGGCGCGAGGTCATCAAGACTGCGGAATTCGAGGCATCGAGACGGCCCTCAGAGCTTCTGATGGAGCCCCTCGGGGAGATTTTGGATCTCGTTGGAGAGGGGAGGATAGAGCTGGTTGTCGTTGGCACGGGACCAGGCAGTTACAACGGCGCACGGGTGGGAATTGCAGCGGGACAGGGTATAGGGATTGTTCACCGCTGCCCCACGGTTGGGATTTCTTCGCTGGAGAGCCTGCCTACGGTCCGAACTGGTGGGAGGTGTGTTGCCCTGGGCGATGCTCGGAGAGGCACATTTTTCACAGTCGATCTCAATGGTGGCAGGTTGCTGGCAGCTCCGGTCCTCTCTGAACACCCTCATTTTGAGGAGAGGGTTCAGCAGGCAGTGGAAGATGGGGAGGCTTTGGTAACCTTGGATGAGGTGCACCGCCTCGGGCTGGGGGACTACCAGATCCGTCCGGAGCTTCCGTCAGCCGCATTCCTCCTGGAGTCTTGGTTGAGCCGGGCAGACGA
Source organism: Roseibacillus sp. (assembly GCA_002715825.1). GTDB lineage: Bacteria > Verrucomicrobiota > Verrucomicrobiia > Verrucomicrobiales > Akkermansiaceae > Roseibacillus_B. The sequence goes on from PBAI01000020.1 coordinate 141,339, forward strand.
CGAGCGGAAGGAACTGGCCGGTGTTCCCCCCCAGCCTTTTTACCTGCGACCTCCACATATCACGAAACCGAAGGAAACCCCGGGGAGAGAGCAAGGAATCGTGCCTGGGTAACTCGGACGACTTATGTTTCGGACTTGGACGAGCGATTACCACGCGCTTGCGCCGGAGCTCAGGACCAGAGTTTGATAGCCTTCATGAGATCGGATTCGCGCCTCCTGCAGGGAGCATCGTTCCCATAGGTGATTGAATAGTGATATTGCAGGAGCTCCTTTGCGAAAGCGGGCTCCCGATCGCTTTGTGCAAGCGAGTGCAACTGCTGCCGCAGGGTGCGGCTGGGAGGCATGGGGTGGCCGTGCTCCTGACAGGCGTGTCGGAATCTTGTGAGATACCCCGGGGGGGTCGGAAGGAGATCTTCGGACACTATTTGCACTGTTGATGGTGATTTTCGTCGAATGCGGAGAAGGCCGAGACACACGGGGAGGAGGCCAAGCCCAGCGCTGAGGGCGAGATAGGTCCAGAGCGTTCTGGCATGTTCTTGGGAGGTAGTGGTAGCGTCCGAGTCGAGCTGCTCGTTTTCAATCAGCGGCAACGGCTCGTTGGCGTCGGCAACATCAAGCAGGGTTCTTGCTCCGGGAGGCGTGGTGTCGAAGACGACCCAGCCTACCCCCTCAAGATAAATTTCGGTCCACGCGTGGGCCTCACTGGCGCGGAACATCATGTATCCAGGGCCCTCATACCACTTACCCCCGCTCCAACCATAGGCAATACGAGACGGGATATTCAGAGCTCTGCAGAGGAGAGCGCCAGCGGTGGCAAAGAACTCGCAATGGCCTCGTTTCTCGTCCCGTAAGAAATTCAGAATGGGATCGATCCCCTCGGGATTTGTGATCTCGAGGGAATACTGGAAATCCTGCCAGAGAAGTTTTCGCAGGCCGACGAGCCGCGATGCAGCATCGCCGAGCGTCTTACTGGACAGGTTGATAATTTGATCGCGGAGCTCTTCGCCGGATGGAAGTTGTAAGCGCGGAGAGTCCTCTGGCAGGGCTGGAAACCTGAGGTTTGGTAGTTCGCCGGATTCAAGGAGGCCGGTAAGGGTAACTGTTTTTGCGGCCACCTCGTAAGTGTATCCCTTTTCGGGATCCTTCGCCGGGTTGAGGCGGAAAATGCCCGGGTCCACGTGCCGTAGCTGCGGCACCCAGCCTTGGACTGCTCCTTGTGGGGCCGTGAAGAGATCTTCTCCACGGGGGTGGGAGGCTTGAATAATTTCTCCCCTGAGCAGTGGGCCGGGGCGAGTCTCCGGCTGGTTCAGATTAACCCTGCCGCCCTCGTCAGGAGTGAGTAAAGCGGGTGGCATTCCAACGGGTGTCCATGTCGCGTTGTCAAACCGCTCCAGTGCGAAGGCTCGTAGGTATGTTCTGCTACGAAGAAGGAATCCGGTTGTTGAAGGGTCCCGCGGACGGAAAAAAATCTCAGGTTTGTTTGACGGGCGGGCGTTGCTGGTGAGGGGAAGAGGGCGGCGTCCTCTAGTGTCCCAGAGCCAGTTTCCGGAAATACTGCCTCCGTGTGAGGAAAGGCCTTCATCGGTTTTACCTTGAGTGGGTTCACGCCCTTGAGAGAAGAGCGATTCCGCAATACGCAGCGATACGGATTCGGCGTGGGATGGGATCACGGTCAGGAAGCACAGGAAGAGGCACTCGATGCTCAAGACTCCAAGCCCGATTGCGAGATAATCAGACCATGAAGGTCGTCGAAGAGATCGAGCAACAGTGCCCCCCGGACGAACCCGGCGTTGCCAAAGGCCAACTCCGAGGACGAGGACGAGGACGGCGAGGCAGTTACGAAGGACGGGATGCAGTTCTTCCGGCCAGCCGCGCAGCAGGGCGTAGGCGGCGACAACCGTGAGAGCGAGGAAGATGCTGCGCATTAGGAGTTTTCCGGTCAGCCGGACAGGATAAGGGATTTGCTCATGGGGTGGAACTACGAACCTTAAGCGTCCTTGCCCCATAGTTATGCTGGCGAATGTCCACGCTGATGGCGGGTCTTTTCGGGAGAGTGTCGGCCCAGGATTCCGTGGGCATATCGGAGATGATAATGAGTGAGTCATCATCCGCGATCCGCTCCATGACGGGAATCAGATCATGTGCTTCGGTGTCATTTTGGCGTTGTGCCCGGGTGAGCGAGACAAGGAGATTGCCGAAACTACTTCTCGAGGTAACCGGAAGAGGCTCCCATTGATTAAAGTCAGCAAGAAAGGTCGTTGGAATACCGTGTTCACGGAGGTGGCGGAGTGTGCCGCATGCGAGTGAGAGAGCCCATTCGAAGCGATCCGCCCGGATCAACTGACCTGACATGCCAAAGGAATGGAAAAGCACGACGCAATGTCGGGGATAGAAGCCCGGGGGATCATTCTCGCGAACCCGCAGGCCCCGGCATCGGGTGAAGGAGCGCGCCGAGGCAGGCCAGTGGATGTGCTTGGCCGGGTCTCCTGCCTGCCAGGGGCGGATGCCGCGCGGCTCCCCGGGAGCTTGGCCTGATGTGACGCCAGGGAGCAGGGAGGCATCATGAAGGGATCCCTGAGTGGAAAGTTCTCGCGGAATAAGCGGTCGGGGAAAAACCAGAATCTCGTGAGAGACCACGCCTGAGGCTTTGAGGGAAAAAAGCCCGAGAGGCATGGTCGTTTGCAGAGAATACTCGTGTTCGGACAGGGCACTGCGCCCGGGAATCGTTCCCCGAAGATGTAGCTCTGAGGCGGAATTAGCCGCAGTCCATGGGGCAAAGGCCCGGATCTCGACCTGTCCGGCGAGCCTGACTGCGATCTTGATCTGGAAAGCGTCGAGAACCCTGCGCTCGTTATGCAGGAGAATCCTCAGATCAAAAGGATGATCGGCGTAGACTCTCGTCGGTGCCCGGAGACTGAGGGCAAGGGACCCAAGGTTTTGCCGAAGGACGAGCCACGCTCCCGCGAGCAGGAGGCTGCCGCTTAATCCAAGGGTGATGAGAATACCATCCGCTCGAACCCCCCCAAGGGTTATCAGGGCAAGGGAAGCCCCGAGGAGAATGGCACCGCGGCGGGTCAGCATGAAAAGGAAGCTCGAGCTAAGGTTTTGGGGATATTTGAGATCGTAGTGCGCTCAAACGGGTTTCTGGTCAGACAGAAACGGAAGAGCTCTTCAGGGGACAGGGGTCTGATCCAGAGCGGCGTCGAGCAGCGGATCCGCATCCATTGTGTCATCCGTCAAAAGGCGATGACGGAGAACGTGGGGATAGACCGCCTGGACGTGATCGGGATGAACGGCGTTCTGCCCCTCAAGAAGTGCAAACGCTCGAGCGGCAGACTGGAGCGCCAGAGTACCACGGACAGAGATGGCATGGTCCTGGCCGGTAAGGGACCTCGCCGTCTGGCAAAGAGCGAGAAGGTAGCGTTGAAGGTTGTCCGAGATCGGAACTTCCGCGACCTCCCTCTGGAGGATTGTGAGATTTTCGATGGAGAGCACGGGTTCGGGGGCCTGCCCTCGGCGAGGGGGAGACCCACTTCCATGAAGTTTCAGGATGGCGAGCTGGCACTCCTCCGAAGGCAATGTCATTGGGATCGAAAGAAGGAACCTGTCCAGCTGTGGTTCTGGAAGGGGAAATGTTCCGGTGGAGGAGGTATCATTTTGGGTGGCCACCACGAGGAAGGGGTCGGGAAGATTTTTAGTTTCTCCATCCACAGATACCTGCCGCTCGTTCATGGATTCAAGGAGAGCCGACTGTGTTCGAGGTGAAGCCCGATTGATTTCGTCGGCGAGAAGAAGGTTCGAAAACACAGGCCCCGGGATGAAATCAAAGTCACCACTTTGCTGCCGGTAAAGATTGTAGCCAATAATATCCGAAGGAAGCAGGTCTGGGGTAAATTGAAGCCGCTTGAACATTCCGCCGAGAGACATTGCGAGGGTGGAGGCGAGGGATGTTTTTCCAATCCCCGGGGGGCCCGTCACAAGTGCATGGCCGCGAGCCAGCAGGGCGGTAAGGAGCAGGTCTGCTGCCCGCTCAGAGCCTAGAATTGTCTCATTGAGTGTTGCCCGGAGGGTCTGAAGGGAAGCTTGCAGCACAGGGATGAGTTACCCCGTAACAGCCCGGGGGAAAATCGCAAACTTACGGGATGGGCACAGCGCTTCAGAGGGCGATCAACAGTGGATAGGCTATAAAGCTCTGTTTTTATGGGCAGATCGTTGCCAAGGGTCTATTCCCGCTCAAGTTTTCCAGCAATCCGGGCAATCGCGGCTGGGTAAAGCCTGTGCTCCTCGTCTTGAATCCTTGCGTGGAGAGAGTCAGGGGTGTCATCGGGAAGAACAGGCACACTGGCTTGAGCGATGATGGTGCCCGTGTCCATTCCCGCGTCGACGTAATGGACAGTGCATCCGCTCTCATCTACTCCTGCCTCAACGGCCTGGGTCCACGCATAGAGGCCGGGGAAATTGGGGAGCAGAGAGGGGTGAATATTGATGATTCGCTCAGGAAAAGCGTTGAGAAGGGGGGGGCGGAGGAGTCGCATGAACCCCGCGAGGCAAATTAATTCCACCCCAGACTGTGAAAGAATTTCCGCGGTTTCACGCTGCGCTTCCTCCGGAAATTTGGAGCTTAGGCCCCTGCAGTCGATCACTCCCGAGGGTAATCCTGCCTGTTCCGCTCTCTTGAGAATGTAGGCGTCCGGAACATCGCTGAGGACGATAACGATCTCAGCTTCCAATTCTCCATTCTGAATGGCATCGAGGATGGCCTGCATATTGGAGCCAGAGCCAGAGCCGAGAATACCAAGACGAATCACTTCGTCAGGCTAGGAGTGGATGCCTCGAGAGACAAGCGCAGGGAATAAAGCCAGCGTTGAGATAGCTCACGGAAGGTCTGGCGATGCTCTCCTTTCACTTGCTCACGATAAAGAAGGGCGGCATATTGCCGAAGATTTAAGTGTGAAAAAACCACGGTATGACCATCAGTGACGTGTCGTCGTTGCATGTCATCAGGATCGCATATCACTAAAACGAGAATCTCTCCCTAAGCTCCCGGAAACATGCACGACCCCCGTATTGATCAGCTCGCAGGACAGCTAGTTCGTCACTCCACGAACCTCAAGAGGGGAGAAAAGGTCCTCATTGACCTTTACGACGTCCCGGAGGAAGTGGGGATCGCTTTAGTCCGCGAGGCGCGCCGGCGAGGCGCGGTGCCGTTTGTAACAATGAATTCCATGCGGGTTGCACGAGAGCTTCTGCTGGGCGCTACGGATGAACAATATCGGCTGATAGCCAAGCACCGCATGGCCGAAATGCGGGATATGAATGCCTACATCGCGGTGCGAGGGAGTCATAATATTGCGGAATTGAGTGGTGTGCCGGCGGGGCGAATGGATCTGGCTCAAGGGCATACCCGCAAGGTTCTGCGGCACAGGGTTGAAAAAACAAAGTGGTGTGTGTTGCGCTGGCCGCATGCGGCGATGGCCCAGCAGGCCGGAATGAGCACGGAAGCATTTGAGGATTTTTACTTCCGGGTCTGCCTCCTGAACTACAAGGCCATGAAGCCCGCGATGAACGCGCTGGGTCGTCTGATGACAAGGACCGACCGTGTTCACATCAAGGGACCGGGGACCGATTTGGAATTCTCAATCAAGGATATTCCCGCGATTCCATGCGGGGGTGAATGTAACATTCCGGACGGGGAGTGTTTTACTGCACCGGTAAAGAACTCGGTTAATGGGGTCATTACTCACAACGCCGCGACGATCTACAATGGCATACCATTTGATGGCATCAGGTTAGAATTTGAGAGGGGTAAGATCGTAAACGCACAGGCAGAAGGCAAAGATCGGGAGATTAACAAGATACTCGATGCGGATGAAGGTGCGCGCTACATCGGAGAATTCGCCCTCGGATTTAATCCCGAAATCCGTGAGCCGATGCGTGATATCCTGTTCGATGAAAAAATTGCCGGTTCTTTTCATTTTACCCCCGGGCAGGCCTATGACGAAGCCAGCAACGGTAACAAATCAAAGGTGCATTGGGACATGGTGAGTATCCAGCGTGGCGATCATGGAGGCGGTGAAATCTGGTTCGATGGCAAGCTCATCCGAAAAGATGGAAAGTTTCTGCCGAAGTCTCTTCATGGGCTGAACTGGTAGGAGCTGGATCATCTTGAGGGACTATTGGTGAGCTCGATGCGGGAAGAAGGTGTGTCGAATCGCCTTGGAAATAGTAAGGAAACCTGAAACGTTCAGGTCTGATGCTTCGACCATTATTTGTATGGGTGCTCTTTGTCTGCGGTGCGGCGGCCCAGAGTTACGTTGGAAGCACTGAGAAAGCTCCGGCTCCAGACCGAGAATTTCGGGCGGCGTGGGTCGCCTGCGTCTACAACATTGACTGGCCTTCGAGAAAGGGGCTGAGTGCCCACCGGCAGCAGGCCGAGCTGACCCGGATTCTGGATCGTATGGCCTCATTGCGCATGAACGCGGTGATTTTTCAGGTCCGACCCCAGGCCGACGCCCTCTATCGATCGCGGATTGAGCCTTGGTCTCCATGGCTCACAGGCACGATGGGAAGGGATCCGGGCTACGATCCACTCGCCTTCTGCATCAAGCAGGCCCACGCTCGTAATATCGAGGTGCATGCCTGGTTTAATCCATTCCGGGCAGCGCCTCACAGGGACCACCGGGTTTCTCCAGATCACGTTTCCCGGACGCACCCATCAATCGTACGCGACTTCAAGCTCCACCGGTGGTTGGACCCGGCGAGCAGTTTCACGAGGCGCCGGGCCTTGGACGTCATAGCCGACGTGGTGAGGCGTTACGACGTGGACGGAATCCATATTGATGATTATTTTTACCCGTATCCCGATCTCGTCAAGGGGCGGCCCACCCCCGATTTTCCAGATGGCAAGTCACCTGCGCAGCGGCGGGCCTATGTGGACTCCTTCGTGCGTGGGATGTATACGAAAGTGAAGGGAATCAAGCCGTGGGTGCGCGTTGGGATCAGCCCTTTTGGAATTTGGAAGCCAGGGGTTCCCCGGGGGACCACGGCCCATATCAATGCCTATGAACATCTGGCTGCGGACTCCCGGAAGTGGTTGGCTTCAGGGTGGTGCGATTACCTTTCTCCCCAGCTCTACTGGCGGATCAAAGGGCCGCAGAGTTTCTCGCTGCTCCTTGAATGGTGGCGAGCCCAGGGCAGCCGTCCCGTGTGGCCCGGACTTGCGACGGCCCGGATCAAGTCTACGGAAGATCCAGGTCGACCAGCCAGCGAAATGGTGAATCAGTTACGACTCTCTCGCACGGTGGGCCGAAATTATGCCGGGCATGTTCATTGGAGCTCGAAGGCCCTGATGGAAAATCGAGGGGGGATTACCACGGCCCTGAGCAAGAGTATGTATACTCACCCAGCTCTGGTGCCACCCATGCCGTGGTTGAGCAAGACGAGGCCTCGGCCACCGCGCGCCCGCGCGACAACTAATAGAGGGATGACCCTCGTGCAATGGTCGAAAGTTCCGTCTGCCACGAAGTATGTTGTGCAAGCTCGTTATGGCCGGAGTTGGAACACCTATGCGGTGACGCATGGATCTGGTCTGAGTGTAAACCTGAGTGGTTCTCCGGACGCCGTTGCGGTTTGTGGCGTGGACCGCTATGGCGTCGCTTCGGAAGCCAATGTCCTCGGGCGGCGGTAGAGTCCGGCAGGTTGCAGAGTGCGCGAGGAGTGGCGCTTCCTTCACCCGGTGCGGGGAAATAGATTGCCTAAACCCTATATTTAAGAGAAGTTTAAGGCCTTCCTACGGCGAAGATAATTCCCAATGAACCTCCGACTCTTCGTTACCTCAGCAGGAGCCCTGATTCTCGCGTGGTTGGCACTGACCTTTTTCCGGGAGGTGCCCCTCGAGAGCCACCTTCGGACCTCTCCTTCAAGTGCAACCTCCCCAGCGGAAGATCCGGAGGGGGGGATCACGCCGAAGAGGGATCCTGATAAAATGGCAGCGCGTCGGGATGTTGCCGGCAAATAGAGAGCGCATGGTGCAGTTTCGGGCGGGATAGCTTGGGAGGCCGGGATAGCTCCAGATCTTGTGTCGATGGGGTTTTTAGAGGGGCCAATCTTCTTCCTTGTTTCCAACGGGATGCCGCAGGCAAGATCGCTTTCAAGGCAAGGGCTTTAGTCCCTGCTATCACTGGACGATGGCTGTAACCCTGAAATGTGCTGCCTGTGGCGCCGAAGTCACTTTTGAGGAGCTCACCTCAAGAGCAGAGGAAATGTGCCCCGGGTGTCAGGTAAAAGTTCGCTACAGGGAATGCGATGAGCAGATGGCAATTCCTGTCAGTATGGCTCTNCCGGAAGAATTTGCCCCGATAGACCTGAGTTCGGTTGCAGACAAATCGGCCCTCCTCGTCGAGCGCTTCAAGAAACCCGTAGCGGAATCCGCCGAGAGTGACACCAACGATGTTACTCTCGCTAGAGCTCTCAAGGCTCTTGCTGACAGCGTGGGAGTTTTGGACGAGAGGCTAAATCGGCATGAGGAAAAAACGCAGTTGCCATCTGAGGAAGAGGACATAGCTCAGAAAAAGAAACGGGAAGAATCCGACGAAGCTTTAACCAGTGAAGATAGTGCAGGTGGAGAGAAAGGGAGTATCCCGGAGAGCACCTCTGAAGTCGTNCATCTGGACCCTCAGCAAGCGGGCGCGAACAAAGAGACAATCAAGGCGAATCCAGTTGAGGCTCGGGTATTGGTTCGGCGGGAAGCAGCTCAAATAGCACATGCCCACCAGCGGGAGAGACACGGTCAGAAAGATTGGACGGAGGAGGCAAACTCTTCGCGGCGTGGCACTGGGGGTTCGAGGGTTATTCGCAGCTTTCCAAAAACCACGGTTCTGATCGCCGTGATAGGTGTCGCCTTGCTGAGCGTGGCGGCCATTCTATGGACTGGGACCTTCTTAGCTGGTGGAGAAAAAGTGGGAGAAGAGCTGACGCTGACAAGCCCTCAAGCGGGAGGCCTGAGCCAGCTGATGGAAGATGATCCGTTAGCGGCGATGGCGGAGACTGTTGCGCGGGGCTACCTGAATGCCACTAGCGCGCAGGCAGCTCTGCCATTCGTGTGGGAATCAGAACTCATCCGCAATAAGTTTGAGCGCTATTTTAAACCTCTCTCGCAGCCCGACGCTTACGAACTAACTCTTCAGGATCGCGCCACTGGAAAGAGTGGCAAGCCACAGTTTCTCTACCGAATCGACTCCCCGGGAGAGAAGGGGAGACGGCTTTTGCTGCTACCTGAGGGCTCCATGCCAAAGGTCTTCTGGGAGTTTTTTGCGGAAGTTGGAGATCTGCCTTGGAAAGACTTCCTATCCAGTCAGCCGGAGGCTCCTGTTGAAATGCGAGTCTGGCTCCATTCTACCGACCTCTACATCAGTGGATACGATAACGAGAGGTGGCAGAGCTACATCCTCCATGATCGTGCAGAGCAACACAGAGTTCTGGCCTATGCACCCAGAGACCTTGGCGATGACTGGAAAATTTCGGACGCGTTGACGAACCGGCCCGTTACCTTCAATCGCCACGAAGCTGTGATGGCTCTGCTTCTCTTGCAACATAAGCGGGAAGTTGATACGCAGGGCTTCTCTGGCACGATAGTGGAAATCAAGGATGTTGTGGCAACCTCTTGGCTGCCGAGTCGCTTCCGGGCCGCCCAAAATTGACAACAACCTTTTGCGTCAAGCTAATCCGTTGCGCTCGAGCAGTGGCTGTAACTCCGGGTCCCGGCCCATGAAGTCGCGGTAAAGTTCGTCCACGGGGCGTGAATTGCCCGTGCTCAGGATATGATCTCGAAATGCCCGCCCCGTGTCAGGGTTCAGCACGCCCTCTACCCTGAAGCGAGTGAACGCATCTGCATCGAGAACCTCTGACCACTTATAGGAATAGTAGCCTGCGGCGTATCCTCCGGGGCTGTCGAACAGATGGTTGAACTGGCGAGCGATGGTTGGCGTAGGCGAGCCCAGAACGGCCTTGTAGTCCTCCAGTATTTCGTGGTCGACCTCGTCCAGATCGCGATCGAGATACGCGGAAGGCTGAGTATGCAGTTCGAGGTCAAGCTTACCCAGTGCCAGCTGACGCATGGTGGCAGAGGCGCTCATGTAGTTTCGGGCGGCAATCATTTTTTCAAACAGCTCTTCCGGAATGGGCTCGTCGGTTTCGTGGTGACGGGCAAAGAAATTGAGAGAGTCCCGGTCCCAGCAGAAGTTCTCCATGATCTGGGAAGGCAACTCGACCCAGTCACGCGGGACATTGACCCCGGAAAGGCTTTTCACTGGAACGTCACTGAGGAGTTGGTGCAGAAGATGGCCAAATTCATGGAAAATCGTTTCCACCTCGCTGTGGGTGAGCAGAGCATGCTGATCTCCAATGGGCTTGGTCAGGTTGCCAGTGATCAGCCCGAGATGCGGTTTGCGTTCGTTGTCCGCGGTTCCGGGCAGCCCGGTCTCGAGGTAATTCATCCATGCTCCACTGCGTTTTGATTCCCGGGGATGCCAGTCGGCATAGAAAGAGCCGAGGAGCTCGCCTGATTCGGAATCATGCAGGTCATAAAAGCTGACTTCGGGGTGCCATACCTCGACCTTTTCCCCGGACGGAGAATCCCCTCGGTCGAGGAAGATACTCGGGCGTGACGTTATCGTTATGCCAAAGAGCCGGCTGGTCAGGCCGAACAGGCCCTTCATCACGTTGTCGACCTGGAAGTAAGGGCGGAGGTCTTCGTCATCAAAATTATACTGCTCCTTGCGCTGTTTCTCCGCCCAATAGGATACTTCCCAGGGCTCCAGGCGAGTGGGTTCTCCACCGGTTTTGCGGGCCTTGTAGCTTTCGAGCTGGTCGCACTCCCTGCGGAACGAATCGACGATGCGCGCATGAAGGTCCTCGACAAAGCCAAGTGCCTTACTCCCGTTACCAACCATGCTGCGCTGTAAGTTGAGATCGGCGAAATTTGCAAACCCAAGCAGCTCTGCCTTTTCTTGTCGGAGCCGGACTATTTCCCAGATGAGATTGGAATTGTCGTAGTTGCCGTTGCGCCCAACGGAGCCTCTTCCCTCAAAGACCATCTTACGTAGTTCCTCGCTATCTGCGTATTGGAGTACAGGATAGAAGGAGGGGAATTGCATGTTGAAACGCCAGCAGGGAGCCTCTGGCGAACCGAGCCCCTTGGCCTCTGCATCCGCCCGAGCAGAGGCTCGGCTGCTCTCTGGCAGCCCTGCCAGCAGGGCCTCGTCTTCAATAATGAGTTCCCATTCTTTTACGGAGTCCAGGACGTTTTCCCCGAACTTCTTCGTGGCCTTAGCCAGCTCATTCTGCAACTGCGCCATGCGCGCTTTTTTGTCCGCAGGTAAATCTGCGCCGGCGTCGCGAAATTCCGCACATGTCTCCTCAACAAAACGCTTTGAGACAGGGTCGAGAGTCTTGAAGGAATCGGATTCCGCAAAAGACTTCAATGTTGCCCACAATTCAGCGTTGAGGGGAATTGAGGCGTGGAAGGCCGTGACCTTTGGAAGCATCTTGTTCAGCGCGCTTCGCTGGGTGTCGTTGTCTCGAACAGAAGAGAGATGGTTTAGCCTGCCCCAGCCACGAGAGAGAGATTCGGTGGCTGCTTCGAGAGCGGCAAAAGTATTGTCATAGGTCAAATGCTCGTGAGGAACAGAGCAGATTTCATCAATGCGCTGCTGGGCCTCCAGAATACCAGCTTCTATATCAACTTCCACCTTTTCGGGGATCAGTTGCGACCACGGAATGTGAAAATTCTCAGCGAGGAAAGGATGATCGGCCATGAGCGATAGCTTGGATTTCAAAGAGCCAATTGTCAAAGAACAGCACCACAAGGAACAAGGTCGATGGATTTGCAGCAGGACCAACGAAGTTGTCAGTCCTTCCGGGTTATACAAAAAAGCCCCGCCGGAGACCGATCCGGCGGGGCCAGACCTTTTCTATAGACTGCAAAGAAGAGTAGAAAGGGTCGGGACTGACAAAGAATGTCGGCCACCTCTGATATGAAACGACGGATCCACGTTGATTCGTACAAGAAATTTTATTCCTGTGTCGTGAAACTTTCTGCTGCCTGTTTTTAAGTAAAAAATGCGCGCTGCTTCTGAGATATCGGCATCTCCAGAAACTCCATGACACTTAACATGTCTTCCCACACTTTGCGTTTCTCAGTAACCGCCGAGTCGTTGTGAAGCAGGTAGGACGGATGATAGGTTACCCTGAGTGGAATGCCCTCAAATTCATGCCATCGCTCTCGCATGCGGCCCACCGGTTGATTTTCGTAGTTCAGGAGACCTTCTGCAGCGGTCCCGCCCAGAGCGACAATACACTTGGGTCTTACGATTTCGATTTCTGCTCTCACGAAGGGAAGGCAAGCCTGCATCTCTTGAGGCGTTGGTTTTCGGTTATTGGTAGTCTGATTTTTAAGGGCGGGACGAAATTTGCAGATGTTGGAGATATAGACACTCTCCCGGGAAAATCCCATCGCCATCAAGATCTGGTCCAGTTTTTGACCGGCTTTTCCAACAAAGGGCTGGCCTCGCCGCTCTTCCTCGTAGCCCGGGGCCTCTCCAACCAGCATCAGGTCAGCCTCAGGGTTGCCCGTCGCAAAGACCATGGTGTCGCGAAGTGATGACAGTGAAACGGCAGGTTCCCATGTTTCGGCCTGCATCCTGAGAGAAGCGAGTTTCTCTATCGCGCTGCCACCTTTTACTTTCAGCTCCAGGAGAGGAGCCTCAGGCGATTGCCTGTCGCTGGAGTGAGTAGCCATCGCCTTGGCGATTGGAGGATGCTTTGGGGCAGCATTGACCGGGCGTTTCCCTCTGCGGATCCTCTCACGGAGGATCTCCTTGGCTTGCTCATCGAGGCGAATGTATCGTTCGCCCCGGCGCGCGAGCTGCTGAAGATACCCAATGAGCGAGTGAACCGGAGTCACCGTTCCAAGGAAGCAGGAAGAGTCGCAGGGACCAAGCTCCAACTCAGGGACACCAAGGGTGCAGAAGGCAAGTGGGAGGTTACACCTTTCGTGAGAGTGCTCCTTTACGCGACCAGTTTTGTGAATAAAGTGTTGTGGGTGAGCGGTTGTTAGACTAAACACTGCGACCGAGCACTTACTTGGTTTTATTGATAATCAAGCCCCCGCCTGTCTTCATGAAAGTCCTGCTCCTCAACGTGGCGTTGACCATTTCTGCCATAAGCGTCCTCCCCAGCTGCAGCTTTTTCCAGCCTGCAACTCCGGTTGCCGGCGGACCTTCACAGAGCAAGCGCGAAACGGCGAAGCCACCCCAGGCCGCATGGCTCCGCTCTCTGTGGTCCTCTGCGGGTAGTGGCCCGCAAGTTGAAGGGTTTTTGCCGGCTCAGGTCGATCTCTCCGTAAAGGCTTCGGCTTCGACCCTGCCTGTCGACCGGCATGGCCGCCCCACCTACCATAGCGAATCGGTGCGGCATCGTTTCGTGCGCACAACGTCTTACTCGCATCAGGAAAACGAGGCAGGTGCTGAAGGCCGCTTGAACGCGATGGGCACAACCCTCAAGTATGGCCGGGTCAGGAGCGCCGCCGCAGACTGGTCCCGCTATCCGGTTGGAACTGCATTCAGGATCAAGGGGCTTCCGCACGTCTACGTCGTCGATGACTACGGTCGCTCGTTGGCTGGGACAAACACGATCGATATCTATCATCCCACCTTGAAACTGATGAGAAGGTGGGCCACTCGGGATGTTGAGATTAATGTAGTCCGGTGGGGTTCCTGGGAGCAGTCGGCGAATCTTCTGCGTGGACGGACCAAATATGCGCACTGTGCGATGATGTATTATGCGACTCTCGCCAAAATTCGCCGACAGAGGGTCGTGCAGGCCGCACAGAGGGATGCAGCCAATCCCTCGCTGTGAGGCAGGCTCTCTCTCGATGTCATGACGAGAGCAGAGAGAGCAGAATTTATTCACCGGCGCCTCGCCGAGCTGTATCCCGAAACACCCGTTCCTCTGGACCACAAGGACGCTTTCACTCTCCTGATAGCCGTTCTGCTATCTGCACAGTGTACGGATGCGCGTGTAAACCAAGTGACCCCAGCTCTGTTTGCCCTCGCGGATACACCGGAGCTCATGCAGGAAGTTCCAGAAAAGGAGATCCAGGCCGCAATCAGCTCATGCGGTCTCGCTCCCCGGAAGGCCAGAGCGATCTCAGGGCTCTCGAAAATGCTCGTGGAGAATCATGGAGGAAAAGTGCCAGCTTCCCTCGAGGCTCTCGAAGCACTTCCGGGAGTTGGGCATAAAACGGCCTCGGTAGTGATCTCACAAGCTTTCGGTGTTCCCGCATTTCCGGTAGACACTCACATCCATCGGCTTGCTCAACGGTGGGGGCTGGCGAGTGGGAAAAACGTCGTAGATACAGAAAGATCTCTCAAGCGGCTGTTCCCGCGGGAAAGCTGGAACCAGCTGCATTTGCAAATCATCTTCTACGGAAGAGAGTTTTGTAGTGCTCGGGGATGCGATGGGCGGGTGTGCGAAATTTGCCGGGCTTTATTCCCGAAGCGCCGCTCTCCTGTCAAAATCAGGAAGGCATGAAGGCTGATGAACGATTCGATGTGGTAAAATATACCGGGAAGAAGGGCTTCCGAAGCTGGCAGGTCCTTCCTCTTTGGCCCTTTTGCTAAGGGATAAACGGCTATTCGTGCCCTCAGTTGGCACCCCCCCCTTTCGGGGCAGCAGATTTTTCAAAACCAGCCTTTACTCGACCCCCTCTCCTTGGAGAATCTCACGCCGCGCTTCTAGTGTCATAGACGCGCGTCAAGAACCCGGAATCAACCATGATCTATAAAACCAAGAAAGGTCTCTTCAGCGCTTCTTCGCTAGTGCTCACTACTCTCCTTGTCTCGGCTCCTGGCCTCATGGCGCAGGGTGAAGCGCCAACGGGTGATAAGAATGCTCTCCAGAAGTGGGTTCTGGATGGAGGCTGGCCAATGGGACTCATTGCGCTCGCTATCATCGCCCTGCTTGCCCTTAGCGTTTTCAACTTTATTAATCTCACCAAGCCCAAGTTTTGCCCCGACGATCTCAAGGCCGCTCTGCTCGATCATATGATGAACTGCAGGGTTCGCTCCGCGATTGAACTTGCAGCCTCGCATCCGAGCTACCTTGGTCGGATGCTCGCATACTCACTGCCCAATATTGATGCCACCAAGCCTGAGGACCTTGGAAGGGATGGAGTAGAGGATGCGGTTGCGGACTTCACCATTAACGAAAGCCGGAAGAACATGGTGTGGATTAATTACATCGCGCTTATTGCGCAGGCAGCGCCCATGCTCGGTCTGTTCGGAACAGTGTATGGAATGGTTAACGCCTTCGGTGTCCTCAGCTCGACTGGTGCCGCCGAGCCCGCCCAGCTTGCAGGAGACATCCAGATCGCACTCCTGACTACCTTCTGGGGACTGTTGACCGCCATCCCCTCCTTGATTTCCTACTTCTTCTTCAAGAATAGGTTAAACAATTTGGTGGCAGAAGCTCACCATACTTCCGAGGAGTTGATCAATGCCTCTATCCAGACCGTTAATCAGGACGCCTATCTTGCCAAGATCCCGGAAGGAATCGCTGTCTAAATAACGACGGCGCCGCTTCCTTTTCTGGCCCCTTAATCAGCACGACCTATGGCTTCCAATAAACTGCGCGCTAGCCAGCAACAGCAGGAGGATGACACCCAGGTCGACATGTCGCCCATGATCGACATGGTTTTCCTTCTGCTGATTTTCTTCATCGTCAATGCCACTCTTATTATCGTGGAAATGGATAAGCGCGTGAAGGTGCCCATTGCGCGTTATTCCGAGAAGCAAAACGATAAGATGGGTCGCATCGTGGTTAACGTCTATAGTGATGAATTCGCGGGGGAGGGCCGTTTTCGCATGGCGGACGGCAAGGAGGTGTTTGCAGACGACGATGATCTGGTCGACTTCATCAAGAAGGAGAAGGAGAACTGGGACCTCAAGGGACAGAAATCCAGACTTCACCTTCGCGCGGATGGGAAAGTGCACTTTACCTATGTTCGTCGAGTCATTCGTGCCGCGGCGGCAGCAGGCGTCAACGAAGTTATCTTTGTGAGCCTCTGGTCCCGTAGCAGCTAGCATTCAAGGAGAACTAATCCCATGGCCAGACATCGTAGAGCTACCGCCCTTGAGGAAGATAAGCCTGAGCTTAGCATTTCTCCCCTTATTGATATCTGCTTCCTTCTCCTGATTTACTTTCTGGTCACAACCACCATTAAGCAGAAGGAGAGGGACAACAGCATGGCGCTTCCGTCGGCTGCACCTTCCGAGACGCAGCCAGACATCCAGCCCTTCTTTATCAAAGTCAGCAACGATGGACATATCTATGCCAACGTCGGGGCTGCCGAGGAGCTTCTTGACACCGAGGCGCAGGGTTCTGAACGGGTCCTCCCTGTACTTGATCAGCGACTCGAAATCTACGCTGCCGCCGCAAAAGCGGGCAACAACAAGCCTCTCGTTCAGGTTTATGTTGAGGGAGAGGCAGAGCAGCAAGTGGTCTCGGATGTTCTCAACCATCTCGCCAAGCACGATATTAGTACGGTCACCTTTACCGATCTAGTGGCTCAGGACGAGCAGCTCAAATAGGGTATTACTGCCCCCCTCCAGCTACTGCGGGTAGCAATTTTGTGCTGGAGGCTCCAAGGAGGATCTAAGAAAATCTTTCCCCAAACGTTGGTGTTCTTGCCGGCCAGCCCGGTTTCTGAGAAAAAAATCTACCCAGACGACAAACCCCATTCGACATGATTCAATTCACCAAGAACCGAATCCTTTGTGGCCTCATGGCCCTCTGCGCATCTCTATGTCTCCCTGAAAAATCTCTTGCACAGGGAGGAGTGGAAACAGCCTGGGCAAATTCGCTGACGGCAATGAAGGCTAAAGAGTGGGCGAAAGCGCACGCGATTCTGGCCAAGGCGGTTGCCCAATATGATGGAAGGGCTAAAACCCTGTTTGGACCACGGTTTGGCTGGTTCTGGTATCACAAGGGATACTGCGAACTCAAACTGCGACAGTGGGAAGAGGCGATGGAATCGTTCAAGGCCTGCTACACGAAATATCCGAACAAGAATGCTGGGGGAGCTGGATTGGATGCGGCAACCCAGGGCAGCTTCAATTTCTACCATAAGAAGGCGCTCCTCAAATGGGGAGATGCAGCTATCGGGGCTCAGGATTGGGAAGTAGCCATCAAGATGTACAAAAAATTTCTGCAAGAGCGTGACCCCAAGAAGGACGCTTATCCGCGGGGAGCGTTCTACGTCAACATGTCCAAGGCGCACTTCAAACTCTTCCAGGTTCCAGGCGGCATCGAAAATCTAGAAATCGCTATTGATAACAAGGAGACCTTTCCAACACCAGACGAGGGAATCATGGTGGGTTTCCAGGACCTCGTTGAGGCAGTCATCGAAAAGCAGAATGAACAGGCACTGATGGACTTTCTTGGGAAGCACCGGTCGGACATCCGTCTCGAGCCGTTCAAGATGCACCGCTTCGCACCGGTGTTGATGAAGCTGGCGGCAGACGCCCTTGCTGCGGAAATGGAAAGGTCGGCCTTTGAACTGTACGCTCTGGTGCCAAGCACAAAGGCGTCTATTGATGATATCAAAGCTCGCCTCGCTCAGGTCGGCACATTTGAAAATCCATTCCAAGACCCCCCTCGCAGCAACCGGCAAATCGAGAAGAAGGTGCTCGAGGCAGATCTTGAGGAGCTCAAGAAGCAATGGGCGTCTGGGAACCCCTACGAGGTTTTTGCGACTGCCGCTACCGCATACATTCACGAACAGTATGGCAACGTGCGGGGAGCCTTTGCCGCCTACGAGCAACTTGAACTTTATCACAACAAGGCAGAGAAGCGTGAAGAGAATCTCTACAATCTGGTAAGGACCTCAGCGATTATCGGGGAAGTTCTTGTAACCGAGAAGTATGGGAGCCTCTTCCTCAAAACCTTCCCCGATAGCAAGCATGTGGAGTCAGTCCGCAGCATGATGCTGACCAGCCTCTTCATGGAGGGGGAATATGAGAAGTGCATCGAAGTTGCGACCGTGATGCTGCCCAAGCTGGCTTCTCCCTCCAAGCAACATGATATCTGCCTCCACGTTCTTGGGGGGAGCTACTACTACACGGCCAAGTATGATGTTGCGCGCAAGTTCCTCGATGAACACGTGGAGATGTATGAGAAGAGCCAGTTCCGGATGGCGTCACTCTATTTCCAGGGCTCAAACCTCTCCCGACTCCAATACTGGGGAAAGGCGGCCGAACTCCTCGATGCGTTCCTTTCTAAATACCCAGACCCTGGGAAGAATATTTATCTTCCGTTTGCCCTCTACGACCGCGCGAACTGTCATTTTGCCGAAGACGAACTGGACCCGGCGCTGGTTAAATTGAATCGGCTCGAAAGTGAGTTTCCCAATAGCGATATCATGGACATGGCCTTCAATCTCAAAGGCAATGTTCTCCAGACCCAGGAGGAGTGGGACCCCGCGGAGACATACTATAAGAAGGCAATGGAACTCGCCAAGAGGCGGGAAAATACCATCGTGGTGGGTGAATCCCTCTTTTATCTGGTAGGACTTCTGGGTCCGGAGAAACGAGGGAAAAAAGAAAACCCACGGGTGAAGGATGCGATTCCCTACTATGATGAGTTCTGGAAGGACCACGGATCCGCTTCTCCATACAAGGCCCAGACAGTGGTCGCGGGGGTTCACCCTTTGACAGTTGTAGGCCGGGAGGAAGAAGCTCTGGAAAGACTACAGGGGGTCATCGCAGAACTCGCTTCTGTTGCGGGAGCTTTTGGATTGGAAGAGGCGATCAACTCTTACACCCGGGCATACCTGGCGAGTCACACGGAAGATGACCTCAAAGAGCACTATTATAATTTTCCCGGAATCGACTCGGGAAACAAGGAAGCTCAGGCCTTGCTTCGAATTGCCCTCATCACCGTCTTTGAGGAAAAAGGGAAGAAGGCCGACAAGGAAGAAAATGCCAATGAGAAACGCGCGGCAGATGCCATGGTAGGGGTCCTTTTCAGGGATCTGAAAGGCGAGTTCGAGCCGGCTCAGTTGACGAACTATGTGCTCGTGCGCGTCGGGGATTACCTCCGCGAAATGACCAGTACCCCAAGGAATGCGCTCCCCTACTACAGCGAGGTAGTAAGGCGGGAGGACCAGTCCTACCGGTTCAACGCGAACTTCGGATTGGCCGATATCCTTGGGGAATCAACAAGCCCGACCGAGAAGCAGAAGGCGGTCGAAAGTCTTGAGCACATCTTCAATAACGCTCCTCAGAAAAAACAAAAGGAGAGAGCTCTTTATCGGATCGTAAGTATTCTTGCGGCTAAGAAGGACTGGGATCTCGTTACAACTCGAGCCAAGGAGTATCTGACCACGGAAGGATTCCGGCGATACGCTGCAGAGACCTCCTTCTTCCTGTCGGAGTCCTACGACAAGCGTGGAATGCGTGAGGACGCGATTGTTGCCTATAACAATACCTGGGCCAGCTACACGGGACTAATCCGGATATCAGCACCCTCGATGAAGAGAGTGATGGAGTTGGTGTGGGAGCGCGACAATGGTGACGATCACCAGCAAGCTTACGAGATCGGATACAAGTTCCGTAAATCCACGGAGCATCTTCTGGGGCAGATGAAGGATGAGGAAAAAGAGCTCTGGGAGTCTGTGCGTGATCTCGTAAACCGCTACGAGGGGCATTCCTCGGTAACCAAGATCGTAGAAGAGAAGCCAAAGTGAAAAGCTAGCTCCTCAAACCCTAAGAGAATCACGATATGACTAAGTTAGTTTTAAGCTTCATGCTCCTATTTGCCTCCGGGGCAAAGGTTATCGCGGCAGATGCGATGGGAGTCATCATATACACTGAACCGGTGAGCAAGCAGGAGGACGTTCTCAAGGTCTGGATGACTGCAGCAAGCACGACTCAAATCGAATACAAGACTACTCCACAGAGTCTGAACCGGAGCCGGATCAAGCGATCAGCAGTGAAATCGGTGTATTTCTTCGAGCCTCCTGTTTTCAAGGAAGCGATGGATCTCTACGAGAGCCGGGACTATGCAGGGGCCCGGGAGAAATTCGCCGCATGCAAGAAGGCTTATGAAACGCTCGACGAAATCCGGGGGAATTACAGTGTCCTGGCTGGATTCTATGAGCTCGAAACTTGCCGTAAGCTTGAGGATCTCGAAGGGCTCAAAAAGCTGCTGGACGTGTATCAGGCGGACACCCTTGAGCGTGAGCATCAGCGTAACCAGTTGGAAGTTTATCCTGTGTGGGATGCGGTGCGGACGAAAAGCTGGCCCCGTCTCGATGCGCTTGTAAGAGAGGTTCTCGCCGAGAAAAAGTGGATCGGAGAGCACTTGGCTCAGTTGAAGTATTGTCATGGACTTGCCCTGGAGGGCTTGGGCCGGGATACCGATGCTCTGATTGCATTTAATGGTGCGTTTACTGCGGACTACACAGCCTCTGAGGAACTGACACAAAAGGCTGCACTCGCATGCCTCAGGGTTATCAAGGGCAACGACGAGGTCCGCCTCGCCATTCAACTATGGGGTACTGAAGATGAGGACCCTAATTCGACGGGATACTTTCTCCTTCAGGAAGGCGTGGCCCTCTGTGGTCTGTGGAAAAAATCCCTTGGAGGTGGGCAGCCTCTTCCCGCCGAGTTCGCCTCCCTGCTCCGTTACAAGGAGGATAACAAGCCAAAGCCAGAAGCAGAGGAGAAGGCGGACGAGGAAGGAGCTTAAGTTGCTCTGATCCAGCAAACCGTCCGGAAACTGGAATTCCGGTCTCTCGAATTGCAGCCTAGAGCTCGTCAGAACTAACTTGGGTCCGCGTTGCGGCCTTCTTCGATCAGGTGCCAGAATTGCTTGGACTGTGCGAGCTCCTCGTCTTCTGCCCCGAAAGATAGTTTCGAGCGAAAGAGAAAGTCCTGAAACGTATTCTTGTGAAGGACACGGTGCACCCGGACGTGGTCATCGAGGACCTCGAAATAGAACCTCCACTCCTTGGCGCGAAACCGAAAGAGCACCTTGTTGTCTCTCTCGATTCTGCCAAAGCGATCATCCTCCAGATTCTCGAGGTCCTCTTCCTTGACCTTGAACTCGTCAAGTAGTTCGAGTTGTTCCAGCGTGCCGAGTTGGGAGATCTCAGCGGCGCTAATCACGTTGAAGACTATCTGGAGCACGACCCAATCTTACACGTCGGAAATGAGGAGGGAACGGAAAATAGCGAGCAACCCATTACCGCAGGGCGTTTTCCTTCAGTGGTCATGCCCATCATGAGAATGTGGGAGATTCAGGGTGTGAGCAGCTTCGTGCTCCACCTGATGATAGATTTCCCGGATGGGGGTTCCGCTTGCGGAGGCCGCTGCCCGGCAGTCCT
This sequence comes from Roseibacillus sp., assembly GCA_002715825.1. Classification (GTDB taxonomy): domain Bacteria; phylum Verrucomicrobiota; class Verrucomicrobiia; order Verrucomicrobiales; family Akkermansiaceae; genus Roseibacillus_B. The sequence goes on from PBAI01000020.1 coordinate 162,781, forward strand.
CATATTCGGGGGTAACCCGGCATTGTCCGCCTGGTAGCGTTGCGATCTTAACCCGGATCTCCCCGAACCTGGTCTTCACCACCTCGCTACGACGGGGTAGTGAATTTCGCTGTACTTCCTGGCGGCGCACTCCCAGGGTAGAGCTCTCATGGAAGAGAAGGTGTTCCAGAGAGTCGGCCTGCTGTGGTTTAGCAAGAACCTGAAGAAGTATACCGGGTCGGCCTTTCTTCATCTGGGCGGGAAGCACTGAGACATCGAGAGCTCCTGCTTCCATCAGGAGGAGGGAGAGATGGCCCACAAGTTCGGGAGACTCGTCATCAAGATTCGTTTCGAGCTGTATCAGAGTCTCGGTCAAAAGGTGGGAACTGTCTGCGGCATCACCAACAAGAAGGCGTAAAACGTTCGGAATTTCCAGATCGTTGGATCCGGCCCCGTAACCAATTGACTCGAGCGCCATCGGTGGGATGGGGCCAAACCCGTCTGCCACCTCCGAGAGAACAGCCGCGCCGGTTGGCGTTACAAGTTCAGCATCGATGGGACTGCCAGCGATAGGGCAACCCTTCATCAGCGCCAGAGCTGCTGGCGCAGGGAGAGGGATTTGACCGTGTGCACCAGTGACGAACCCGCGGCCGAGGGGAAACGGAGATACGCGAACTTGCTCGATCCCCATAGCTTCAAGTCCAGCGAGGGTTCCACAAACATCGACAATTGCATCGACCCCACCTACTTCGTGAAGGTGGACCTTATCGACGGTAGAGTCGTGAATTGCAGCTTCCGCTTCACAGATTCGAGTAAAGATCCTTGTGGCGGTTTTTTTGACACGCGCGGACAGGGAGCTGTCCTCAACTACCTTCACGATGTCAGCGAGGTGACGTTCGGGAGCATCGTCGCGCACATGGACATCGACCTTGACTGCGCTGAAGGCATTCTTGGAGACACGATTGATATGCAGGTGAAAGTCTTTCAGGTGAAGCTTGGAGAGTTCAGCTTCCAGTTGGGCAGCAGGCAGTCCCGCATCCACCAGCGCTCCAAGCATCATATCTCCGCTTGCTCCCGCGATACAGTCAAAGTAAGCCGTGCGCATGCGGGGATTGGAAAGGGTATCGGGCTCGAAGGAAAGCTTCAACCGGCGTCTTTCATGCCAGATCGCATGATTAAACTTGCGACCATTGCGGCGCCAAATCCGTTATCAATGTTGACTACCGAGACACCAGAAGCACATGAGGAAAGCATCGCGTGCAGGGCAGCTTCGCCACCTCTGGAGATTCCATATCCCACACTTGTGGGAACACCAATCACAGGGCACGCGACTAATCCTCCAATGACACTGGTGAGAGCACCTTCCATGCCGGCAACGCTGATTACTACATGCGCTTCTCGGAGAGCCTCCAACTTATCCAGAAGCCGGTGCAAACCGGCTACTCCCACATCCGTCAGGCGCTCTACCCGATGCCCAAGGAACTCGAGGGTCTGGGATGCTTCCTCAGCGACGGGCAGATCGGAGGTGCCTGCGCATGCGACAACCGCGTAGGGATGTGCCTTTGCTTCTGGGCGGGACCCCAGAGCGAGCAGACGCGAAAGTCTGTCATAGCGGGCCTCTGGTAGCGCTTCTTCCACAATTCTAGCCTTCCGGCGGGAGACCCTGGTGGCGAGGGCCCGGTGATGGTTCTTATAAATCCGGTCGAGAATTTCAACAAGGTGCTCCCCACTCTTTCCCGCGCCGAAGACTACTTCGGGCGTTCCTTGCCTGAGCTCCCGGTGGGTGTCGATCGTTGAATGATCCAGATTTTCATATGGAAAATCCCGTAGCTTTTCCAGCGCATCGGTGGCCGTCACATCTCCCGCTGCGACCTGATTGAGTAGTCGTTCGATGCGTTCGGGATTCATTTTTTTCTAAGGACGTCATTCATGCTTCCCGAGCGGAATCCCGCCAGATCGAGCGCGGCGTATGGAAATCCTGCCTCCTTCATCGCCTTCGTGATCTGATCGCTCTGTTCCACGGCGAGGGGGAGTTCATCCTGACTCACCTCGATACGAGCTATCTGGTCATGATGTCGGACTCGAAGCTCTCGAAATCCCAGCGCCCGAAGCGACGCTTCAGCCCTTTCAACCTGTGCGAGTTTCTCTGGAGTGACCTCCGAACCGTAGGGAACTCTGGAGGAGAGGCAGGCGTTAGCTGGTCGGTTCCAGTTTGAGAGGCCCAGCTGTCGGGCCCATTCGCGAATTTCCCCTTTCCCTATACCGGCCTCCTGTAGCGGGCTGCGGACACCGTGCTCTCTTGCGGCTCGCAGACCAGGGCGATGATCGCCAAGATCATCAGCATTAGTGCCATCAAGAATCCACTGGAAGCCTTCCGCCTTCGCGTATTCGATCATGCATTGGTAAACGTTGGTCTTACAAAAATAGCACCGCTGGGAGTCGTTACGCTGGTAACGAGGGTCTTCGGTTTCCCGGCTCTGGACCACTTCGTGCGCAACTCCGATCTCGGCGGCGAGGCTCCGGGTGGCTTCTAGATCGCTTTTGGCAAGGCTTGGAGACACGGCGGTAATGGCCACCGCGTTGGCTCCGAGTTGTTCGCGAGCGACTCTCAGAACCAGAGTGCTATCAATCCCGCCAGAGAAGGCGACGAGAACACGCTCGAAATCGTGGATGATTTTTGAGGCCAGAAGCCGGGGAGAATCTTTCATGCGCAGACCATATGGCCTGCCCTTACGCAAAGGTATGCAGAGCGATTCGGCAAGACGGCAGGTACCTAAAGAGAGATTTTTCCATTCATGAGCCTGAATTATGAAGGGATGAATCGAGGTGTAGCACCCCGGCTTTATCCTTTTACCTCGACAGGGCCAGCGCCCCGTGCAAATCCTGCCGACCGTGAACGGTTGGACTCCAGCACCTCTTTTTTTTGTGTAGCAGCTCGGGTGCTAGTCCTTGTCAGTGTCTACTGGCTCAGCAATGTCTCCTGTGTGACAGGGCGAACAGCGTCCGATACGATTGCCAAGACCGTGCCGAAAGATAATTATCAGCCAACCCAACCTGATCATGAATAAAGAAAAGATCCGTAAGTATCGGCCCTTTCCTGAAGTTGGGCTTGCGGACCGCCAATGGCCTGACCGGACGCTAGCCACGGCACCAGTGTGGTGTTCCGTGGACCTGAGGGATGGTAACCAGTCTCTCCCGGTTCCAATGAGTGTGGAAGAAAAGCTTGAAATGTTTGAGTTGCTGGTTGAGGTCGGATTCACCCAGATTGAGGTAGGGTTTCCTTCTGCTTCGGAGACCGAATTTAACTTCCTTCGACGCCTTATCGATGAAGATCTGATTCCGGAAGGAGTCAAGGTGCAGGTTCTCGTACAGGCTCGAGAACATTTGATTCGACGGACCTTTGAGGCGATTGATGGGGCAAAGAATACAATCGTCCACATGTATAATTCGACGTCCCCTTTGCAAAGGCGGATCACATTCGGGGATGCCAGCCGGGAGGATATCAGACAAATGGCGGTTGACGGGGCCATGATAGTCAGGGAGCTGATCCCAACTGTCCCGGGCACCAATGTAGACCTCGAGTATTCGCCAGAATCGTTTTCAGACACAGAACTGGAGTTTGCGCTGGAGGTGTGCGAGGCGGTGATGGACGTATGGCAGCCAACCCCTGACAAGCCGGTCATTCTGAATCTCCCTGCTACAGTTGAGTGGATGACCCCAAACGTGCATGCCGATCAGATTGAGTGGTTCTGTCGGAACGTAAAGGATCGGGAGAGTGTTCAGGTTTCTCTTCATACGCATAACGACAGGGGGACTGGAATCGCTGCTACCGAGCTCGGCCTTTTGGCGGGGGCAGATCGGGTTGAGGGGACACTGTTCGGGAACGGCGAGCGAACCGGGAATCTGGATATCGTGGTTGCGGCGCTCAACATGAACAGTCATGGGATAGAAACTGGCCTTGATTTTACGGATCTACCCAGAATCAGGGAAGTCTACGAGCGCACCACACGAATGGAGGTGCCTGATCGCCAGCCGTATGCAGGAGAACTCGTATTCACCGCTTTTTCCGGAAGTCATCAAGACGCTATCAAGAAGGGATTCGACAGGCGCAAGAGTGATATTTCGGAGGCGAATGGAGACTCTGTGAAATGGGGAGTGCCCTACCTTACGATTGACCCTGAAGACATTGGCCGGAGTTATGAGGCAATCATTAGAATCAATTCTCAGTCAGGGAAGGGAGGCGTGGCCTATATTCTTGATCGCGAATACGGATTCGACCTTCCCAAAACGATGCACCCACAGGTCGGCAAGCAAGTCTATGATCTTGCGGACCAGCTTGGCCGGGAGCTGAATCCGGCGGAGGTGAAGGACGCCTTCTTCCGGTATTTTGCCAATGTCGTAGAGCCCCTTCAGGTCGTCAGCTACGAGCTTGAACAGGATCCTGATCAGCGGGGCACGGTCAGTTGCCGTGCTGAGGTTCGTTTTGGTGAAGAGTCGCGGATTATCGCCGGACGGGGGAATGGGCCCATCAATGCGCTGGTCCACGCGCTTGAGGAAGATGGGAAGAAGGACTTTGTCCTCACCGATTATCGTTCTCATTCTCTTAGGGATGGATCCAGCTCGGACGCTGCAGCCTACGTACAGCTGAAACATGATGATGGTAGCTTGATCTGGGGCGCAGGAATTGATTCCTCGATTGAAATGGCAGGCCTGCAGGCCCTTGTGAGTGCTTGGAACCTCCTGCGGTAATGGTCCTCCCGACGAGGCCCATTTACCAGACTCCAAGCTCCAGAAGCTGACTCTTTGCTGTTCCAGCCCAGTCCCTGTTCGCAGCAGGCGACGCGGGGCTCGGGTGCAGAATTCTTCCTACCGTTGGCGGGGAGTCCATCCCTGCAGCGATTCCCGCCAATTGCTTCTCCGCGTAAGCGCCAACACCGATCAGGTATTCGGGCTTCAGCAGGTCAATGACAGTTTCGAGATGGTTCCGGCAGGCTTCGTCAACAGGTTTCATTGACTCTGCGGGGATCTTGTCAGGAGTTAGATTGGCTCCGGTGTCCTTCATCCAGACGAGTGGGCAGAAATTCGCTACGAAATGATTTTTAAAGAATTCATCCGGATCCGGGAAGCGCTCTGCGAATAGTCCCCAGAGGCGTCGCCCGCTTACCTCTGAACGCTCACAGGAGAATCCCGTAATTGGACGCTTGGGGTGCTCAGGCTCTGGCTTGCCGACGTGCCCAGAAATACCCATCCAGTCACGGACTGAAGAGATCTCGCCAAAGGGTACGCCCGTTTGTGCCATACCGAAAGGACCCGGGTTCATTCCCAGAAGAAGAACGCCTTTATGCCCATTTCCAAACCGCTCGAGATAGTCGCAATGCCGTTCCCAGGCGTATTCCAGCGGGTTGTATGTATATGTAACGGGGTCGGAAAACGTCAGGGGACGCAGGGCCCTTCGGAGCTGATCAGCAGCATGAATGAGGGGTGACACAAGTCCGAGATTGGGATGTCCCCTGAAGAAGTCGAGAGAAGATACGCTGTTCAGGTGTCAGCATAGGTTAGGGGGTATACCCGAGCAAAAAGGGGAGGCTCCTTGCGATGAGGAGCTGGTGCATGATAGTGTAAGTTTATCAGAAACACTCACGGTTGCTGGCCGAGCAGCCTCCGTGTGTGGAGGCTGCTTTTTTGTGAGCCAACTCGTGAAATCCTTTTTGATAACAAAACCTCTAAACCTTTTTGTGTGATGCGTATCTTCGAAACCATCTTGTTCCCGTTACAATTCAGCCTCGGCGTGGTCCTGATGCTGGTCATCCCTTGGGCGGATGCTGGTCAGCAATTAGGAATGCCAAACATATTTGGAGACCAAATGGTTCTACAAAGGAATCAGCCTGTTCGGATCTGGGGCTGGGCTGGAGCAGGTAATTCCGTCACGGTCTCCTTTGCTGGGAACAGCCACACTGTCATCTCTGATGGTGAGGGGAAGTGGGAGGTCGCTTTAGCGACTATGCCGGCACAGTCCACCGGGCAGACCCTCACCGTGAAAAGCGCAGACGAGATTCTGCTCTTCGAAGATGTTCTCGTGGGAGACGTTTGGTTATGTGGTGGACAGAGCAACATGGAGTGGCGGTTGCGGAGCTCTCGGGATGCGGATTTGGAAATCCCTTCCTCTAGCGCACCTGGTCTCCGTTATCTTCGGATTCAGCCCGGAGGTTCACCGCGACCAAAGGGGAATTTTCCGAGAGAGAAGGGAGATGGAGTCTGGCTTCCGTGTAATCCGGAGACAGCGGGAGATTGTTCAGCGGTCGCCTATTTCTTTGGGCGGCGCTTGCATCGCCATCTGGACGTTCCGATTGGACTTATTAATGCGGCTTGGGGAGGAACGATGGCTCAGCACTGGGTCAGCCGGAAGACTCTTGAGACCCTGCCTGCCGTAAGATCCTCTTTGGACGCCTACGACGAGAAGTGCCGGAAATGGCTTGCAGAAGGGGGGGAGCAGGGAGCCTTAGAGCGCTTCGATCTTGCGCAAAAGCAATGGGAAGCTCTGGCCGAGAAGGCCCGGGAACGGGGCGAGAAGGATCCGCCCAATCGACCGAACCGCAGAAGTTACCAGAATCCGGCGGAGGGTCGTATTCCGGCCGGTCCGCTCAACTCGATGATCATGCCGATCGCGGGTCTCAGTCTCAGGGGGGTGCTTTTCTATCAGGGAGAAAATAATTCCTTCGGAGATGCTTGGATTCCTTTCCGCGAAACCTTCCCTGCGGTGATCTCCGACTGGCGGAAAATTTTTCGAAACGACGAGTTACCTTTCGGTATCGTTCAGATTGCCGGCTGGAGCACCCGTCGTTCCATGACCTACGACATGAATCATCATACCAATATCGTCCGGGAGGTGCAGTTCAACACATGGCGCTCGTCGGCGAATACCGGGTTAATCGTCAGCTTTGACGCAAACAGCAACAGTAGTATTCATCCGGGAAGAAAATCTCCGGTGGGAGATCGGGCTGCTCGCTGGGCCCTGTCGGAGGTTCATGGGGCAGTGGATACTACCAGGGGAAAATCACTTCAGTGGCGTGGCCCCGTCTATCAATCCATGGAGAAGAATAAGGACAGGATCCGCATTACCTTTGAGGAGGGGAGTGATCAAGGGCTCCGGCTTGAGCGCGCTGACGCCCGGGGATTCTATATCGCAGGAGAAGATCGGATTTTTCATCATGCGGACGCAAGGGTGCTTGGTGGTCGTGATGTTCCTGCCACGGTGGAGGTCTGGTCAGATGATGTCCCGTCCCCTGTTGCCGTACGATACGCCTGGTCGAATTTGCCACTGGGGTCCCTGATGAACGGGAAGGAGCTTCCTGCCTATCCTTTCCGCACGGATAAGTGGCCTTTGAAGCCTCATTATGGAGAGGCGCTTTATGAGGTGTCTCCGTGAGACCAAGGATTCGAGCGGGAACGGCATGAAGCTGATTCTGATATTAATAGTGGGGCTCTGGTCATGCGCATGTGCGGACGATGCGCCGGTTGTGGAAACGGTTCTTGCCTATCAGCGCACCTGTGGGGGCTGGCCTAAAAACTACAACCGAAAGAGAATCCTGACTCCGAGTGACCGGCAGCAACTCCGGAAACAACGCTCGCGGATGGATACGACCATTGATAACGGGGCAACCTACACCGAAATTCGCCTGCTGGCGGGAGCGTTTGAAACCTCAGGACAGTCCTGTTTGAAAATTGCGGTATTAAAGGGCGTTGACTACCTGTTAGATGGCCAGATGGAGAATGGGGGTTGGTCCCAGAGCTTTCCAGAGGGGAGGGGCTATGTCCGCGAGGTGACCTTTAATGACAATGCGATGGTCGGGGTGATGAACCTGCTAAAGGACATTGCCGATAAGGCTCCGCCTTTTGACTTTATTCCTGCCTCTAAACGGGAACGGGCAGAAAGCGCGGTGAACCGTGGAATCTCCTGTGTCCTCAGGAGTCAGGTTTTCATTGACGGAGTTCCCACGAGTTGGTGCGCCCAGCATGATCGTCGAACTCTTGCACCCTGCCGTGGCAGGTCCTATGAACTCCCTTCACTCAGTGGTCGTGAATCTGTTGGTATCGTCCGCTTCCTGATGCGGGTCGAAAAGCCGGATCTCGCCGTGAAGCAGTCCATAGAGGGCGCGGTTGCTTGGTTCAAGCGCGTAGAACTCACAGGCATTCGCGTGGAGCGAAAGGTCGAGGAGAGTCAACCGGGAGGTTTTGATACCGTCGTTGTAAGGGATCTGGGCGCCCCACCACTTTGGGCCCGGTTCTATGATTTGCATACGAACAAGCCCATCTTTTCGGGTCGCGATGGTGTTCCAAGAGCGAGCTTGGCGGAGATTCCGCATGAGAGGCGTAACGGATATTCATGGCTGGGCCCCTATGCGCGGGTTCTCCTTGATGAGGATTGGCCCAGATGGCGCACAAGAAACAGGCCTGAAGCCAGCCGGCTGGTCAAGTAGTGCTCGGCGTGAGGTTCCTCTGGGTTACGGCTGGGCCGTTTGACTGAGACGCTTACCCCAATATTGAATATCTGCCTGCATCAGAGCTTTTATCAGAGAGTGGGTCTTTTCCATTTCAGACCTTCTAGGAGCGGGAAAGAGTTTCCAG
>PBAI01000021.1 GCA_002715825.1 Roseibacillus sp.
GCCTGCTGCTGAGCCAGCAACCGAGCCTGCTGCTGAGCCAGCAACCGAGCCTGCTGCTGAGAAGCCTTGACGGCTTCAGTTTCGCCTCATTGGAACTTCCTTCCATGCCGTGGGCCTCGCAGGGGACATGCTGAAGGAGCATGACTATCGATTCTGAACAGACAATATGGTCTCGCCCGGGAGTGTTTCCGGGCAAACCCAAAAAGGGAGGATATGGTTCCGTCTCGCCAAGAGGCCGGCAGTTTGAGTGTAAGAGCCTGGAGGAGTTAGCTCATCATATTCGCCATAGCCGACAGCGAGTGGAGGCGGTATGGATGCCAGAGCATGAGGAGCTGATGCCCCCGGAGGCAGTGGCAGAGCTTGTGGAACCATTGCGGGCAAGGCTTCTTGAGCAAGCTGGATTAGACGAGTCAAACGCGCGCCGAAATACCCTGATTTTTGCCATTCTTGTTCTTTGGGCACTTTATGCGAACTTAGCGAATGGAACCGCACCGATGGAGTCCTTTGCAGTAGGTCTGGCGGGAATCCTGCTTACGGTTCTTGGTCTTGTGCCCTGGTATGATGCCTGCCGTGAGCGTAGATCAGCGAGGGCCTTCAACGAGCAGACAATGGCAATGGAAGAGCGCGAGGCGCGTTTTGATTATTGGCTGAAGCATCACCGAATTTGGTTCACGAGGGTTCTNATTGTTCTTCTTGCAGGATGCGGAATCATCCAGCCCTGGGTTGGGTTGGGGACTGCTGTTGAAATTGCAGGACTTCGCGCGGGAGGGGTCAATCTAGCGGAGTGCTACCGGCTTTTGACGGCGCCCTTTTTGCACGGACACCCTCTGCACTGGGCCCTGAACGTATGGGGGATATGGTATCTTGGCAGACGTGTGGAGTCCTTGGCGGGCTGGTGCCATCTTTCGTTCGCTATGGCGTTGTCCATGCTCGCGGGGGGATTAGCTACAAGTTTCCTCATGCCGGAAAAGGCTGCGATTGGTGCTTCGGGCGGGGTAATGGGCCTGCTGGGATTTCTGCTTGTTTTTGAAACCTTGCATCAGCGACTGGTTCCCCGGTCTTCNAGAAGGCGTCTGTTNGGCGCCTTGGGAGTGACNTTGATGGTCGGGTTTATNGGGTATCAGTTCATCGATAATTTCGCGCACGGCGGGGGATTACTGGCTGGGATGCTTTACGCCGGAATTGTCTTTCCACATTCGGATTCCAGCCGACGCCCTCGGGCGACCAAGAGGGATATGGCCTTGGGGGTGATCGGTATCCTCGTATTAATCACCTCCGCGATATGGGCTGGGCTGCTGTTGCTCGCTGCGTGATCTTGGCAGAAGGGCCCAGATGTAGAGGAGGCCAGGCAGAGAAAAAGAACGGCGGGGGCGCGGTCTCCAAGAAAATACGCGACAATGGGAAAGAGACTACTTGCGCGCGTCTCTACTCTTTCCAGTCCAGGGCCCCTTTTTTCAGCACGTAAACGTAGGCTACCGCGAGGACCGCGACGAATGAGGCCATGGACAGCAGAGCCATGGAGTTAGTAAGGATAAGTTCCTTAAATTGGACTGCCCATGGATACATAAAGACGACCTCGATGTCGAAGATGACGAAAAGCATGGCGACCAGGTAAAACTTCACACTGAAGCGCGGGGCCCCTTCACCGATCGGGAGCATTCCGCATTCATAGGGGACGTCCTTTACCCCTATCTTTCGACCTAGTTTACCGAATGCAACGCTCGCGATCAGCATGGAAGCACAAAACCCGATCGCNACCAGAGTTTGCATCAGGACTGGAAGATAGTCAGGAAGCATGGACTAATTATGAAACAATAAACCTGCGCCAGAGNCTGGCGCAGGTTTTGAAGAATTACTAGCGGGAACCTGTCCAGCTGACAATCTGATGGAGCCTACTCAGGCCTGCTGCTGCTGCTGGGCAGCGATGTTGTCACTGTGGGCCTCCTCGATACGATCAAGGCCCTTGTATTCCTTACCGCTTTTCTCGACGAGACCGCGGGTGACAAGATTTTGCAGCTTTTCGTAAGCACGGAGGCGGAGCATTTCTTCGCCGCCGCTCACTGCATTACGCTCCTTCAGCCGGTCATAAACCAGCTCAAAAAGGTCGTTGAAGCCGAAGAACTTGTCGTCATCTCCGAGCACATTCACCAATTCGTCAGTGACGTGATCGGGGAGTCGACGTGAAAATCGCGTTCTTTTCGTGGTAGCCATAGCGGAAATATTTTAGCAGCGAATGGGCAAAAATGCGATACGAAAAAGGAAGTAGCTCATATTTTTTTCAAATTCCTTACAAGTAAATTATTCACTTATATTAGAAATAAGTCTTGGAAGGTCTTGTTTTCCTCCGGGTTTTGACTTGGATGGCATATTTTGGAGCCTTAATGGTGTGCGTATGATCGCGCGTTTGCGAGGTGAGGTGGTAGAAGCTCTTCCCAACCGGTTGGTGGTAGATGTCGCCGGGGTTGGCTATCAGATTCTTGTCGCGATTTCGTCCTTCGACCGCCTCAATCCGAGGCAGGGTCAGGAAATCACCCTCCTGACTCACCTCCATGTCCGTGAAAACGCCCTTACTCTCTATGGGTTTTCCAGTCAGGAAGAGCGGGACATTTTTCTTCTGCTGGTAGATCGGGTCAGTGGAATAGGGCCGACGATCGCAATGGCGGTTCTTAGTGGGATGGCCGTCGAGCGCTTCAAGCAGGCCGTCGTCGATGAGGATACGAAGGCCCTTGCGGCAATAAAGGGGCTAGGGAAAAAGACCGCAGAGCGCATNGTTCTTGAGCTCAAGGATAAGGTGGGAGTCGCCGAAACCTGGCAAGTAGGAGGGGAGGGCACCGAGGCAGGGGTTGCGTCCCGGGACGCAGAACTTGCGCTGCTGGCGCTTGGCTTTAAACAGGCAGATGCCCGGAAGGCGATAAAATTGGTGTTGGAAAAGGATCCCGGTATGGCTGCTGAGGACCTAATCAGAGAGGGATTGCGGGAGCTCAGCTAGCGTGCGTGCCGACCCACGGGACTGAGACCAAGAGGCTTTCCTGTTTGCAGTCGAGGCCGGTCCTCGGTCAGATTGCTCCCCGATGGGGCTGGGTCTTGATGACTTCATGAGTGATGCCGGAGCGGTAGGCTTTTGCGAAGGCCGTGGCTGGCTCTTTTCGCCTGAGCCTCTCAGGCTGTCACCTGCGGAAGTTTCTCAATTGGAGCGGCTCGGTCATCCNCTGCGTATGTTTCAACAGGGATGTGACCGGATCTATCGGCGGAGCGTGAAGGGCACTTTGCCAAGTTGGATAGCCGGTTTGCTCGATAGTGGAAAACCCGAGTGGTTGATAAAGGTCCAGCGATCTGAGGATTTACGAGATGTGGCACCCCGGGTCATCCGCCCCGATCTGCTGATGACCGAGAACGGATTCGCCCTGACAGAATTAGACGCAGTCCCGGGCGGAATAGGGATCACGGGATGGCTTTCGAAACGCTACGGGGCAGAGGGCCACAAGCTGTTAGGGGGGCCGGCAGGAATGGTAGAGGGCTTTCGCTCTCTCATGCCGAGAGGGGGAGAGGTTCTTATTTCAGAGGAATCTGTGGATTATCGTCCGGAAATGGAATGGCTGGTTAACGCTCTTNACGGGGCCGGAGAGGAGCCGTGGGGTGTCTCATCGGCAGAGACGTTCGAGGATGGCAACTCATCAGGTGGACTTTATCGCTTCTTCGAGCTGTTTGACTGGGAGGCGATTCCTGCGCTCTTGTCGCTTTCGAGGTCTCGGAATCTTACCCCTCCNTGCAAGCCGCACTTTGAGGAAAAACTCTGGTTGGCCCTTCTCTGGTCGCCGNGTTTGCGAGANGTNTGGGANGCNGAGNTNAGAAGGAGNCATTTGCAGAGGATCAGGGANCTCGTGCCCTTCGGATGGGTTGTCGACCCGAGCCCACTGCCACCTCACGCGAGTCTGCCCCGCCTCGAAGTGCACTCTTGGCAGCAGCTGGAGAATTTCAGCCAGAAACAGAGAAGGTTGGTTCTCAAGGTCAGTGGCTTCAGTGAACTCGCTTGGGGTAGCCGGGGAGTGGTGATTGGTCACGATGTCTCCCGTGAAGAGTGGGGTACGGCCCTGAGTGCAGCATGCGAGGGATTTGAGAATCAACCGTATATGCTGCAGGAATTTCGGGAAGCAAAACTAGTAGAGCACTCCTACTTCGATCCGGTGACAGGTTCTCAGAAAATNATGAGAGGTCGAGCCCGTCTCTGTCCGTATTACTTCGTAGATGAAGAGGGGGACATCAGTCTAGGGGGTTGCCTCGCTACCATTGTGCCTGCTGACAAAAAGAAGATCCACGGGATGCGGGATGCGATCCTTACCGTTTGCGAGGCAGGAGACTGAAGGAGCTTCTGGCGGAAGCCTTATGGCCCCAACAAGAGTGGTAAAGCCGAACCCTACTTAATCAACCCGGCCTTCTTGAGCGTGGAGTAAGCGCCGTTCTTGTTGATGGTCTTGAAGGCCTTGCAGCTTGCTTTCACCTTTACGTAGCGTCCCAATTCCGGAACCCAGACTCTTTTGGTCTTCAAGTTTGGAGACACAGAGCGCTTAACTGTTTTCGTCACGTGACGACCAATACCGCCCTTTTTCTTGGCCAATCCGGAACGGTGGATTCTACGCCCCATGCGGACGCGGGAACCTCTAATGCTGCAGACTCGTGACATNGTNTNNGGGGATCNGGGTTGCGGGGCGGGGAGGAAAGCGNTGATTCNCCAGCCGGTCAAGGAATTTCGAGGGNCNNGGATNACCAAANNCTGNTGANATCNAGTCTGGGAGAGGGCCNGTNCAGNCTGNNAAANNTCAGGGNTTTGANGNNGGGTAGCTCCATACGNTGTTTTTTCCCGGCCCTGTATCAGGGGCCCACTCGATTGAGATCTCCGGTATCCCATCCTGTTTCAGCTGGTAGGTCACCTGTTGTCCCTTCGATAGGGACGTTCCCAGAGCTTTCGCGGTAGTTACCGTCAGGTCTTCCAGATTGCGGGGGTAGGATTCGTGGATGATGCGATGAAGCTCAATCTCGACAGCCCACCGTGCGGCGAGGACCTCTGCGTCCGCTTCGAGGGTGCTGGAGAAAGCGCCGTCGAAACTGGAAGCCAGCATCAGGCTCGGAGCGTTGATATATTTCGAGAGCCCCTGGGACCGGGACTGGAGTCGTTTCCCATAGCACTCGATGGCCGAGCGGGTCGCTTGCTGGGCGAGTTTTCCTCCAGGTGCCAGAATGCATTCCTGGAGATCCCGGCAGTAGGAAAGGCGATTGGCCGCCAGAAAAAAACGAGTGAGTGCCGGAGCCCTCACGCTGCCACCTCCCCCGGGGGGATCCTGTAAGCTGTCAATGAGGCCCAGAACCTGTGCCCGGGATGCTCGGATGATTTTGAGAAGTCGAGTGCCCGCCGGGGAAATGGTTGAGAGCTCTTTGCCGAAGTTCCGAAGTTCCTGTTCACTCCAGTCGGTGCCAGCGAGTCCGTCCCACAGGGCACTGAGGGCAATCTTGCGAAGATTGCATTCCGCAAGAAGGTTGACGAGTAAGGGATCCTGTCCCACTGCGGAGGAGAGGCGAAGGCAACTCGTGATATCGGCAGCCGCTCCCGATTGATTTCCGGAGTGAAGATTCAAAGTTGCGCGAAGGAGGAAGCCATGAGCTGCATTCAGGATCTGCATGCCAGAACTCTCCGTCTCTAAGAGAAGGAAGGCGTCGTGCCATGGGTGCGGGACGTGATAGTAAGGCCTCTCTGCCAGCGCCTCCGAGAGATGGTCGAGTTGATCGCTCACAGGTTGATTGAGGCGAACGAGTTCGGCGATACGTTCCTTCTTGCTGCCTGATAGAGTTACCGACGTAATTTTGGATAAATCGGACTTCTGCATGGTGGCGGGATTGGCCCTGAAGTCATACTGAGCCCCAGGACACGCCGGATTTGCGCGAAACGCAGCAAACCACGTCCGTGCGGGAGATCCGCTCTTTTCCAGATTCTCGAAAAGGGGATGAAAAGCGAGATTCTGCGATTTCGGAACAGGAGAGGGAAGGTAATGGCTGATGGCGAACGGATCACGACTACTCCATTCGGTCTCGTATTTTTCCCATGCTTTTTCAGTGTTGGCTCTGAAGACAAGGAGAACGACAACAGGAATCAGGAGCGTCAGCATTGCCGCAGAAAGAAGCCATTTCCACCAAGAGCGCGTTCTCCTCTGCACGGACATATCCTCCTATAGGGAAGGAAGCCTGCCGTGATAAGGGCAAATCGGAATTAGCTTCATTCACGCGGCGTCTTTCAACTTACCGAGGGAATAAAAAATTTTCTCGTGAGGCAGAGAAACAGGCTTTAATCGTGCGCTATGCTCGATCGGAGAGTTGCATGGATTACAGGGTGCTCACGCGGTCTGGGGCGGGCAATGGCTCTTGGGCTCGCTGAAAGAGGATGGTTGATTGCCGGGCTTGCGAGGAGTGGCGGCGCCGTCAAGGAGGTAGCAGAGCGACTTGGGGAGGGGCACTTTCTGGCATCGGTTGATGTGGTGGAGGAAGACGAGGTGAAAGCTTTTTGTATGGCTGCCGCGCGCGAGCTCGGGCCGCCACGGCTTCTCCTGAATAATGCGGCTCTCATTCATGACCCGGCTCCGCTGTGGGAGATTGAGAGCGATGAATTCGATCAAGTGATTGATGTTAACATCAAGGGGGTAGCCAATGTTTTACGCCACGCGGTTCCGATCATGATCCAGCAGAATAAAGGGGTGATTGTGAATTTCAGTTCCGGGTGGGGTAGATCTACCTCGCCAGAGGTAGCTCCTTACTGCGCGACCAAGTGGGCGATTGAGGGAATGACTCAGGCTCTGTCCAGCGAGTTGCCTGAGAATCTCGCAGCAGTAGCATTCAATCCCGGAGTCATCGATACGGATATGCTTAGAGCAGTATGGGGAGACGGAGCATCCGAGTGTCTGAACCCGCAGCAGTGGGCAGAGAGCGCCCTGCCGGTTCTGGA
Organism: Roseibacillus sp.; assembly: GCA_002715825.1. Classification (GTDB taxonomy): domain Bacteria; phylum Verrucomicrobiota; class Verrucomicrobiia; order Verrucomicrobiales; family Akkermansiaceae; genus Roseibacillus_B. The sequence goes on from PBAI01000021.1 coordinate 6,989, forward strand.
GAGCCTTGACGCCGGAGATAACGGGCGATCCCTTTCTGTATGATAAAGGTCTTGGAAGAGGCCTGTCGTGAAATCCACCATTAAGTGCATTCAGATGAACCTGCATCTCCCTGAACGAAATTTGAGATTTCCAAGACGTCCGCTGTTGATGGGGATCGTTAATGTAAACGACGATTCTTTCTCAGGTGATGGGACGCTTGATGCCACCGAGGCTCTCAGCCAGGTCCGCCGCCAGGTCGAAGCAGGAGCTGACGTCGTGGACATCGGGGCGGAAAGTGCGCGGACGAACCGGGCGGCGATTTCCGTGGAAGAGGAATGCGGCAGGCTCCGGGGAGTACTTGGAAAATGGAAGGAGGCGCTCGTGGAGATGGAGCCCCGGGATTCTGAGCAGGTGTGGCCACCGGTTCTTTCAGTGAATACGTGGCGGCCGCAAGTCATCAAGGTCGCGTTGGACCTTGGGGGAGAATTGATCAACGACATGAGTGGGTTGCCCGACGGAGAGAATGCTCGTCTCACCGCGGACCATGGAGCAGCGCTTTTGCTGATGCACACGGCTGGGCCTCCCAAGGAGGAGCGGACTGGCCAGCAATGGGCGGACATCATGGGTGAATTGGAGCGCTTTTTCGGGGAGAAGATGGAGCTCGCTGAGTCCGCAGGCCTTTCTGCCGATCATGTGCTCCTCGACCCTGGAATTGATTTTGCAAAACAGCGGGCAGACAACCTGCTTCTCATTCGCGAACTGGAGCGACTCCACCAGTTCAATCGCCCGATTTTACTGCCAATCTCTCGAAAGACAGTCATTGGCGAGGTCTTGGGCATTGAGGATCCCGCTGCGCGGGACGCTGGAACGGTCGGGCTTCTAGCTGCGGGGATGGCACGTGGAGCTCAGATGTTCCGGGTGCATAATGTGGATGCCGCCTGGCAGGCGGTGAGGGTTCTGGCGGCAGTAAAGGCGCCCGGATAGTGTTCAGGTCCGAGCGAGATCTTCAGGAGTTGCCAGAACCATGCCACCATTAAGGTCGCACCGTGGTCATATCCGAGGCAAGATCACCCTATGCGTTCACAATTCTCCCTGTTAATTCCCTATGTGGTAACCGTGATCCCGTTTCTGGTGGGTGCCCTTCTATTGGTGCGAGCGGTCAAAAATTGGGCGACGATCACGCTTCTGGTAGGGGCTTCCTGTCTGACTCTTGCCCCTCTGCTCGGTTTGATTGGGTCCCTCATTCCCTCCGGGCCGAGGTGGGATGGTCTCCCCTACGTCTTTGCAGGCATGGGATTGTCAGGAGTGGGTTTATTGGGCTGCGTGGCTGGGGCAGTCGGGGTGGGAATAAAATACGTGGCAACAGTGCGTCGGGCCCGGGAAATGGAAGTGCTTCTCGGGCAAATTCAGGAGCGGATAGAGTCCGGTGAAAGAGTTTGAAAGTGAATTTTCCAACCTCTCATGAGGAGGAGGGCTCGAAGGATGGAAGCGGCGTGATGGGATTGGCCGGCAGTGGGAATTGCCGGGCGATAATGCCGGGGGCGATCTCGTTATTCGTCTCGTAGGCCATCGTCAGCATTTCGTATTTTGCGTCAAGGTTGTCGATGTAATGGAGGGCGAATGCCTCCGGGGTAGAGGGCAGTGCCGGTGAGCCAAACTCCTTGGTGCCATGGTGGCTTGCGACAAGATGAAGAAGGTGGGTACGAACAAGGTCGCTTGGGGGCGCCAGCGTTTCCCACGAACGGGATCGGTCTGAGTCGAGAAGGTCTCGCCAGAGTTTATTGATCAGTTCAATTCCAAGCGGTATGTGCCCCATCATCTCGCCGTGAAGATTAACGTTCTGGGCGAAGCCTGCTTCCGGATAGTTGTTTTCCCAGAGCTTGCCGCAGTCGTGAAAGAGGACCCCGGATAGAAGAAGGTCCTCATTAAGGTTCGGGTAGGCGCTACAAATCGCTGAAGCCGTACGCATCATCTGGGCCACGTGCTCGACGAGACCTCCTCGCCGGGCGTGGTGGTTGCGGCGTGCCGCGGCTGCTCGGCGGAACCGGTCTCCGAAATCCTCGAGAAACTTATGGGCGAGGGAGAGCAGGCGAGGGTCCTTGAGCGAAGCACAGCTGGAGCCGATGAAATCCCAGTCTTCCTGCTGCTTCCTTGCGGTCGCTGGGTCGCCGCTGAAGAAGTCTGCGATCTCCGCTTCAGTCAGGACGCGCATCCGCCAGTTTTTACCGTCAATTCCGTATTGGTTCTGACTCCAACTACCCTCCGCCCGGATGGAGACTGCCAAGGGGAGCTCTTCGAGCTCTTTGAATTGAGAATGGTTACTCCATACTTTCAGAGTGAAGTTACCTGTGGCATCTGCGAGAGTGAGTTCAAGGTAGGGAGAACCACTTTTTGTAGTCTTTTCTGACCGGTCCTGAACCTGGGCGTAAAAGAACGCTTCGCTGGGAGTCTCATTGGTGTTCTGCCTGAGCTGCGCGATAGTGATGAATTCCACGGTCCCACTTAGCAGTGAAGCCCCCGGCCTTACCAGCTTGACCTCCGTCTTTCTTTTTCAGGCAGCATTTTTTCGGGTCGTTACCGGCTACTTCAGATAGTTTCGCTCCTTGGGTTTTTGGAGGGTCCTTCTACTATCGAGACATGATTGAGCCGTTTGATGACCACTGGCCAGAGATTGATGAGAGTGCCTTTGTGGCAGCCAGTGCCGACCTCATCGGAAAGGTGACAATCGGGGAGGAAGCGAGTGTTTGGTATAATTCGACCCTCCGGGGAGATATTCACGAAATCGAAGTAGGCCCCCGGTCCAACGTTCAGGATAACGCTGTGGTTCATGTCGAGAGCAACCAAGGTTGTTACCTGGGTGAGTTCGTGACGGTGGGGCACGGAGCGATTGTCCATGCCTGCCAGATCGAGAATGAGGTTCTGGTAGGAATGGGTGCGACCATACTCGATGGCTCGATCATCGGTGAGCGAAGCATCATTGGGGCGAACACCTTGATCACCATGGGAACAGAGATTCCACCGGGTTCTCTTGTCCTTGGTTCCCCGGGAAAAGTAGTTCGGCGATTGAGCGTAGAGGAGCAGGATGGGGTTAAGGTGTGGGCCGAGAAATATGTCGAAAACAGACGGAAGTTCCTCGCTCGAAACCTGGATCGTCCGTAACCTTTCGCTGTGCCTGATCTAGTGAAAGTTGACCCCGTGGCGCTCTTGCCCACGCAGGCTGGGTGTGCGGTATTTCTAGGTGATGGAGAAAAGTCGATCGTCTTTTACATCGAACCAGCAATAGGGGCCTCTATCAACGATGCCCTTTCCGATCGCAAGCCGCCGCGACCTCTTACCCATGACCTCTTCAATGACGCCCTCAGGGCCTTCGGGGCCGTAGTGCAGAGGGTTGTCATTGTAAGGGTCGAAAATGATGTATTTTTCGCCCGGCTTTTCATTGAGGCGGAAAACGAAATCAGAGAAAAACTGATCGTTGAACTCGATGCCCGTCCAAGCGATTCGATCGCATTGGCGGTTCGTCAGCAGGCTCCGTTGTATGTTCTGAGAGAGGTTTGGGAGGGGTTGAAGGATATGACCAGTGTTCTTGAGGAGTTGAGGGACAAGGGGATGGAGATGGAGGGAGGGGATGCCTGAAGAGACTCCAGTCTGTGTGGTCCTTCTTCTCTTGCCCGGTTTCCGAATGCCCGTAGAATAAGGGCATATGCAAGCTATCACCCAAGAGCTCCCATCTTACCTCGACGAGGCAATCCTGCGGGATCCCTCCAAGAGAAAGTTTCCTCCNTTCGATCCAGCCCGTCTCTTATCAACCGTTTTTGAACCGACCCAAGGGTGCCGGGTATGCATTCTCACCGACTTTCAGGAACCACAGGAACTGATAAGAAACTTTTCCTTTCTCGAGCAAGAGGGTTTTGAGGTGCAGAAAAACGCTTACAAGTACTTCTACGAAACACTTCAAGCGGGAGTCATGGAGCAGCTTGGGATGACTGGAGGAGAAATGTTTGCCTATCGGTGCACCAAGGGGTCAAATCTTGATCTTGACGATGAGGTCTGGAGCACGGACGGAGAAGAGCTTTCACTCGATCGTGATATTTACACGAAATACGATCTCATCCTCTGTGTTTCCACCTTCTCGGCAACCGCGCCGCTCACTGCCAAGTGCAAGGAGTATGGATTCAGGGGTGCCACNATGCACGGCATGAACGAAATCATTCTGAACTCGGGTCTGGCGGTTGACTACAATGAGGTCTCGGCAGATGCCGAACGGATCCGTCTGGCAATGACCGGTGCGGAAAAGGTTGAGATTGAGTTTGGCCTCGAAGATGGACGGGTTCTGGAGGCCTCCCTGGACCTTGGAGGACAGGANGCTCAGAAATCCCACGGTTTGTGTAAGGGGACAACTCCAGACATAGCGAACCTTCCCGCGGGAGAGGTTTATTTCGTCCCACAGGATGCCCACGGCCAATTTCCCATGAAATATGAGGATGGCACCCTTGGAATTCTCGATGTGGCCAACCGCGATGTNGTTAAATCNACTCTGATCGAGGGAAATCAGGCTACGATTGACCAACATAACCAGCGCCTCGCGAACGACCCCATGACTGGCACCCTCGGGGAGCTTGGGTTCGGGACCCAGGTTCTGCCCGTCTCTTATCAGGATATACAGGACGAGAAGGTTCTTGGNACCTGTCATCTGGCCACAGGACGGGACGATCACCTTGGAGGAGATATCGTGCCGGAAATGTTCAAAAAGCATGAGAACAGCACCCACGACGATATTCTTTTTGCCCCCCACAAGACTCCCAACTTCAACGTGAAAAAGGTGAGGATGAAACGGGGTGGCGAATGGCATGTGATCATCGAGGATTTCAGACCGAGCANGTATATCATGGAGGCTCTGGCGGGTGGTTGATCNCCATGAAGAGGTANGAGGAAGTCACATTCTCAGGTCTTGCTGAACAGGATTGTTCTTGTGGAGTTGTCCGGAGAGCGTTTGCTGANAGCGAAGATGGCCCTGCTTCAGTGCACTTGNTGGATCTGGCAGAGGAGCCGGTCTGCCACTANCATCGAAAGACTACGGAGATCTATGTCATCCTCGAGGGTGAGGGTCACCTGGAGTTGGACGGCGAGTTGATTGCGGTCAAACCCTTTTCCGCCGTAATGATCAAACCGGGGTGCAGGCACCGGGGAATAGGAAAACTAAGGTTGTTCAACATTTCTGTTCCCAGATTCGATCCCGAGGATTTCTTTTATGATGATATAGACCTCACCGCAGCGGGGACCAAGCCAGTGCACTGAGNGGTTAAACATTATTCAACTTGAACGAGAATGGCGAACATCTACGAGTCAGAGCGCCTCAAGGACGAGTATCTGCTCTTCCATTACGGAAGTCCGGAACANATCCATGGCTGGGGTGGCGGACCTGACCGCGCTCTCGATTTTCCAACGAGAATTGTTGAACGATTCTCATCGGGAGANGTGGACAGGGCTCTGGATCTTGGNTGTGCAGTAGGCCGCTCTGCCTTCGAGATGTCGCGGGCGGCCGAAGAGGTTGTCGCCATAGACTATTCGCACTCCTTCATTGAAGCGGGGAAAGTCATGCAGGCAGATGGGGGTTGTGAAGTGTCCCGGCTCAAAGAGGGTANAATCNTGGATTCTGTGCATGTTGAGGCACCTGCAGGCGCGCGTCCCGGGCTGATCAGATTTGAGCAGGGAGACGCAATGAACCTCAGGGATGGCCTAGGAGAATTCGATCGGGTCCTGGCAGCTAATTTATTGTGTCGCTTGAGGGAACCTACCCTTCTGCTGNCNCGCCTGCCGGATCTGGTCAGGGAGGGAGGGGAATTAATTNTGACCACACCCTGCACNTGGCTGGAGGAGTTTACCCCCAGGAACCACTGGCCGCAGGGGGAAACCTTGGAGTGGCTCAAAACGAAACTNAAAGGGTCCTTTGATCTTCTGGAAGANCACAATGAACCTTTCCTGATCAGAGAGACTGCACGAAAGTTCCAATGGACCGTGGCACTTCTGACCAAATGGCGGCGAATCTAGAAGGTAGCCTTTTGGAGNNTACTTGGCCGAGGTAAACGAGGTCCAGGCTTCCTCGACTCGTGCGCTCTCAAGGCTNCCTTCGTGNAGGAGAAGTCGATAGCGTTGGGTCAAGCTCTGNCCCTTGTCGAGGTGGAAGTCTCCGCTTCCCTTCACNGCTTTGTCCCGGAAGGCCCGGATGCCAAAGGGGTTTGCGGTCAGCAGGCCGTAGTTCCGGGCATGCCACCACGTGGGATGGCGTAAATTCTTGTCATGATCCAGGATGGCAATGACCTGTGACGTGCCTGCTGAATCAGGACCGTGGTAAGCTACCCAGCGAGCCCTTTTTCCCCATGCGTCGTTATCCTTTACTCCTTCACTGTTGGTAATCTTTCCCTTGGCGACTGCACCGACAAGGCGCAGGGACGGAGCCGTCCGAATGGCAAAACTTCCTTCCTTGGTGTCTCCGAAGGTGACCTTTTCATCCACCGGCTTCATCGANGATGTGACATCCACGTGGGTGGTCGTTCCCGCAATAGTGATCTTATATTGGCGTTTCTCCAGGAGAATGGGTTTCCCTTTTGCTTCCCAGGCGAGTTCCGCCATGAAGCTCGCGCTNGCCCGATCCTTGTGCTTGCTGACGTNGAACTCNCCGAGGCCGCGTGTGACAATCTTGCAATCTTCCTTATGCCAGAAGTCATATCCGTTGACATTTCCATGGGTGAACCAGAAGCCNGTATGGTGTGGATGATCTGATTTTTCCCCAGCGACGTCCTTCGTGAAAGGATACTGTCTGGTAAGGTGAGTGCCAGAGTGGCTCATCAGGGGATAGAGACATGGAACGCGGGTATCTCCGTGATATTCAGTGAAGAGCTTGCCATCGACGAGCACTTTCAGGTTTTTGTTTTCCTGTTTGAGATTGATGGTGACCCCGGCAGAAAGGGAAACAGTAAAGAGCAGGATGAGGGCGAAAGTAAGGTTGAGCGTGCGCATGGCGTTAGGGACAGAAGTGAAGCAGGGAGATCTGTCGGGGGGAAGAAGGAATGCAGATTGCTTCGGGGCTCGATTCGGGCCAAGGTAAGTGCGTGAAGAGCGNTAAGGGACTCTGAAATTTTTGTGTCTGTGGTCAATCGCAGGATGTTGAAGAAAGANGCCCCCGCAATTCGGAGCAGCAGAGAGTCAAACCCTGTTGAAGTATGACCCAATTCGAGCAAGTCGTCGATGTCTACAACCGGCCATTATACAAGTTTGCCCTTTCGCTCGTTCGGGACGTGGACCGGGCTGTCGATCTGGTAACACGAACCTTCGTAATCTGGAGTCGCCGGGGAGAAGATGGGTTAGGGCGCAAAAACGTCAATACGGGCCTCTTCTCGGCTCTTTATCGAGAGCACTTGGGGCGCTTTGGTGCGCGAGGGTATAATTTCAGGACGGCAACGCCGCCTACCGCCCAAGCCTCAAGTGGGCAGGGAGACTTGGTCGAGCCGCTTGGCTCCCTCAGCCCTGATCTGCTTCCAACCATGACCCTGTTCTATCTGCAGCANCACGATTACAGAGAAATAGCTGCCATNCTCGATCTTCCTATCGGAACTGTCATGGCGCAAATTTCCAGCGCTAAAGAACAACTCAGGAGCAGAGACAGAGAGGGGAGTNATGGATAGNGAGCAGGCGCGCTTTATTCTGCAGAGTCTCCGTCCTGATGGAACGGACGTAGCGAGTGCAGATTTTGAGGAGGCCTTGATCGTGGCNGCACAGGATTCAGTTCTCGGGGAGTGGCTTNCGGCTGAACGCCGNCGGGANGCCGTCATCGCAGAAGCTTTTGAGGATGTTCCAGTTCCCCCTGACCTGANTGATGAAATTCTGACTCAGGTCAGTTTAGAGCGGGGAGCAAGAGCTCCTTCAGAGGAGGTGGTAGCGAATGACGCAGGCCCTGCAGAGGAACGGTCTCTACGNCAGTCGGAGCCTCTGACNGTAACATCAGATGGAAGCCCGATGACGGTGTTGAAGGTTGAGATTGCAGCGACCGCCAGTGGTTCTGCAATTCCGGGACCTGCCCCGGGCTATATTGACTACGGAAAGCGCAAGGAGGGCATCCTGAAGGTTGTTCTCTTAGCTGGGTTGCTCGTGGTTGGCGCCTTTGCCACCTTCGAATTGACCTCCAGTAATCTTGGGCCCACGTCTGGTGAGACGGGAAGAATTACCTTGCGGGAGCTCGGGCAGGGAGCGCTCTTCGCGATCAGCCAAGAGCTGCCGTTTGAGCTTCAGGGAAATGAACTTTATGGCTACCAAGATTGGCTCAGGGCGGAAGGCGGACCTCGGGTGGATTTCAAGGATCTGCCCGGGAGGATTTCTGGAGGGCGCCTTCTCGGGTGTCGTGTCTCTACGATAGGGGGAACTCGCGCATCTCACCTCTGTTTTGACCTTGAGAACACTCCGGTTCACGTCTTCGTGGTTCCAACTATGCCAATTAAAGATTCTCCTGCCGGATGGCGGGTTGCTGCCGATTGTTGGACCTGTCCAGAAACTGGGTGTGCTGTTGTTGCTCAAAGGAGCGAGAGCCGGATATGGTTTTTCCTGAGTGCGCGCGAGGAGAAGTCGCTGGTTGATCTGGTCAGGGAGCCAAAGGGCTGACAGCTTTGTGTGGAGTTACTCAGTTTTGACTTCGCGGCCTGCTTACACGCCATGTTCCATCAGGGTAAATATTCACTTTGATGTTCGCAAATAAGGCAGAGCAGGATCCTTTATCCGAAATGATGGTGTTGACTTCCGGGGGGAGGGTGTCGACCGGGTATGGTGTGAAAACACTTAGAAACTGAGCAGGCTTCCCCGGGGAGATCGGACTACAGGCGAATGTGGTGATGTTAGGCTTAAGGTCCTGTGAGGTATTCTGGCGGAGCTGGCCATATTTGCGCCCTGTCTCCGGGTGCAGAGTAAGGCGAATCCGCTGATGGGACTTCTGCCACCATGCGTGTTCAAAGGCAGGGGCATCGAACCAGAACTCCGTTCGGAGGCCTTCCTTCTGACCTTCTTCGCGCGCCAGATGCCATATTGGGCCCCCGAGGTAGCCCTCTCCGAGTCCGGAAGAAAGGGTGTAGGTGTCCGATACGATCAGAAATCCTTCCCTGGTCAGGACGCTTCGCCGAATCCACTTGCTTCCTTTTCCGTAGTAGTTGTTCCAGCCAAATTGACCGTATGAATCCCCGGATGGGGTGCTTTCTACTTTAAGGGAGGAGGTGATCAGCTGGATTGTATTCTTTCGGATGGAGTCCCCATTCTCTGCCCTGTCAGGGTGCAGGGGGAACGGATTCTTCCCGTTCATCACGAGAAAGACGTCGAGACTTTCCTCGCCGGTGCCACCACCTTTCCCAAGCATACTGTATTTTCCAGAGCTGTGGAGAAATTTGGCACCATTGGCAACGTATTCATAAAGCTGTCCGGAAAGGCTATCGAGGTGCTGGTCTTTTTTTGGATAGAGGAAATACGAGACAAAGGGGGTCCCAGCCTTGCGGTTAGTTCCAAGGTAAAGACGCTCCGGTATTTTGTTTTTAAGGGAACTAAGTAGTCCGATACGAGCGGTGTCCTCCGGAACCGTAGGGCGAATAGACCTCTGGTGGAACCAGCTGAAGCGTTTAGAATAGGCGGTGCTGAAGGGGTCCTTCGCGTTTGTTTTCGGCGGGACTCCCCCAAAAACACTTTGTGTTGCGGCCCACAGATAATGACCATTACGGTAGTGTTGGGCGAGGCGATACCAGAAATGGCCGTCCCGTCCCGGGCTCTCAACACGGTAGTTGCCAAGATTCCAAGGATCACGATAGAGAGCCGCACGGTCCGGAAATACCGGACTGCCACAGTTTGGGCCGCCGCGGAGTCCTCCTCCATGAATGAATCCTAGAACGCGCTTTCCCACGGCGTGAATCAGTTCGGCTTCTGTTTCAATCCAGTCCAAGGACTCAGCGATATCGATCATCCCATGAAGGAAGATTGGACCATAGGGAAAATAGTTCCACTCCGTCCAATCGCCGAAATCAGCAAGGTGTTTCCAAATCCGGTCGATCCAGGCACGCGCCTCGCGAGCCTGAGGTACTTTCGGGAAGAGCTTCAGGGCCATCGCGATGCCGCCGGCGTTTCCGAAGGAATGATTATCTGCCGATTGTGAACCCTTGGTAAAGTCGAGGAAGCGGCTACTCATGCTCTGATACACAATCTTCTTGAAGCGGCCTTGCTCTTCTTCAGTGAGCATTCTCTGCTTAACGAGCTCCTCGTAGATACGCATTCGAGCTCCTCCACCCCAGCCGCCATGATAGCCGCCACCGTGATAATCTCTCTTCAGGACCGCTCCGTCGGGTAGCTGCCGCTCCACTTTGCTACCGGGAGCGGTGGTGACGAAAAAGATGAACATGAGCTCCTCCTCTCCATTTGTCTCGAGTTTGGCGTGCCAGTCGAGAATGAGAGCACGGAATACGGCTTGGAGGATCAGCAGTTCATTCCGGTTGCGGCGGTTTCCGTCGACATAGCGGGCGCGAAGGCGGTCCCAGACCCACCACCCCCGGGAAAAGGAATAGCTTTTCCTCTGAGATAGTTCGTCACGAAGAGCTTCCGCCATGGCGATGATATCCGGAACTTCCTCGTAGCTGGGCCGGGGGTGCCCTGCTGACAATTCCATTTGGGAAGCGGTGAGTTTTAACGCACTGCCGGGCAGTGAACTATATAGGAGGGAAAAAAGGATGAGCCCGGCGAATTTCATAACGGGACACCAGAATGTGAGATGCAGCGAAATCGGAGAACAAAAAACTGCCACGGAGAGGCAAGCCTTGCAGGACAAGCCCGAGTTCGTTTTATGATGAGCAGGTTATTGAGGCTGGTTCGCTTGAGAAAGGGGACGGGCAATGGTATGGGAAAGGAGAAATATGGGATATGCAGACAGAGAGTATTTCAGAGACGGGGAGCGCACCTCCTCGGGACGACTGACTCGTGCTCCAGNTGTAAAGTGGCTTCTGATTCTCAACTTGGGAGTGTTCGTCTTAGAGTTTTTTGGCCTGAGGAGTGCGTTTGAAGCTCTGGGCTTCTTCTCGGTTGAAAAAGCGATCCTGAATTTTCAGATCTGGAGATTCATCACGTTCCAGTTTCTTCATGCGGATTTTGGGCATCTCCTCTTTAACTCCATTGCGATTTATTTTTTTGGTTCGTTTGTCGAGCAGCAGCTTCGAAGCAGAGCCTTTCTTACCTTTTACCTGCTCTGTGGCGGAGCTGGCGCTCTCGGNTACAGTGCTCTTGTTTCCGCCAATCCTGCNTATCCNGACGTCGGCGTGGTGGGAGCATCGGGTGGAATCTTTGGTATTCTGGCNATTGCGGCGCTGATCGCTCCGGATATGCGGGTCCGGCTCTTTTTTCCTCCNGTGACCCTGACCATGCGNCTGCTNGCAATTATNATGCTCGGGTATGGGGCACTCGTGATTATNTATGGAGGCAGGAATGCGGGGGGAGAGGCTGGGCATCTCGGCGGAGCGCTTGCAGGATTTNTGATGTGGAAAATTCCCGCGTTCCGCCAGTTTCTGCACAACCTTGCACGCCCTCGGGGTGCACCTGCGAGGAAACGAGGAGGGTTTGGAATTCGTATTACGAAAGAGAAGAAGAGCTACACCCGTAAGCTTGGGCCAAAGATCAAGAACAAGGAAGAGGAAGCCGACGTGGACCGGATTCTTGATAAGATTAACGAGCATGGCCTGCAGTCTCTTACAGAAGAGGAGAGAAAGCTGCTTAGTGATTCTGGGAATCGGAAGCCTTAAGGCAAGCCGTCGATCAGGAACGGTCGCTGAGTCAGGTATGATATGTTTTAAGACTCTCTTTTCACCGCGGTTTTGCTTTCAATTCCCGCGTGACTGATGAGGAAATGATCAATTGTGTGGCTCCTGAGCGCCAGATGGAGAGGCTCCGGGCGATCATGCACCGGTTACGGGCACCGGGGGGGTGCCCATGGGACGCGGAGCAGTCTCATGCCAGCCTGATTTCGAATTTAATTGAGGAGACCTATGAAACTGTCGACGCGATCCAGCGCGAGGACTGGATACATCTTGAGGAGGAACTGGGGGACCTGCTCCTGCAGGTGGTCTTCCATGGGGAGCTTGCTGAGGAAGAAGGGCGCTATAACCTTGATGATATAGCGAGAGGAATTTGCGATAAGCTGGTGAGGCGACATCCTCATGTGTATTCCGATGGCCAAGCCGAGGATACCGGTGCGGTTCTGAATCGATGGGAAGAGATTAAGCGCGAAGAAAAAGGAGATGAGGCAATGCCTTACCTTCACGGGGTTGGGAAGGGCCTTCCTGCCGTCCTGCGGGCGGCCAAACTGCAGAAAAAAGCTGCCAAGGTGGGTTTTGACTGGCCAGACCCCGCGGGGGTTTTGGCCAAAATTGAGGAAGAACTTGAGGAGGTGAGAGCCGAGTTGCCTTCCGATGGTGCCGCAGCAACACCTGCTCTCGAGGCTGAAGTGGGAGATCTACTTTTCTCCGTGGTAAATCTAGCCCGCAAGCTCGGGGTCGATCCCGAGGCCTCACTTGAAAGCACGAATACAAAATTCGAGAATCGATTTGCGGCGATGGAGAAGGAATTACGAGGGGCAGGAACCTCCCTTGAGGATGCCAGCTTGGAGGAGATGGAGAAAGGCTGGACCCGGGCGAAATCGTTACCAGCACCAGAGTAGGTTCAGGACCCTGCAGTTTTTTCCCGGAAGGACTGGATAATGGAGAGAGCGTCTTTCTGTAATTCCGGGGTGAGGGGACGAGGAAGAGCCGCTTCCATCACGATGACGGAGTCTTTCGCATCGATCAGCACGAGGTAGTAGGTAAACTTGACAACCCCGTCTTGCGCAGATGCTTCTACGGGAACCACTCCGAAGATTGCAGGTTTGCCATCGAAGTTCTCCTGCTTTTGCGATTGAACTTTGGCACTGAGCTTAAGCCCGGCCTTTTCAAAAGCTTTGATCCTTCCCGTGAGGGTCCCTTCGAGGTCGGCTTTTCTCTCCTTAGCTACCGGGAGTTGGTAGGTGGAAAAAGAACCTGAACCACCCGGGGCATCAAATCGCAATAGAGCAGAGCTCTCTCCTTTTATCGGCGATTGCTTCCATTCAGCAGGAATCTCGACGGAAAAGCGACCTTTCGAGAAAGAGATCTTACCTGCCTGGAGCCCAGATCCAGCGGTCAGCCAAAGAAGGAGAACCAACAGAGAGAAGAGCTTTTTGGTAATCACTACTAAGCGCCTAAGGGCGCAGGACAGGGATGGCTAGAATTATTTTGAGATCCAGAGGTGGAGCGAGCGCCCGATGAAGAACAAAAAACCCCGCGGGTGACCGCGGGGTTTGTAAAACATGTTTGGAGAAGGGGCCGTTACTCGCCAAGTGCGTAACGAACAAACCGACGAATTGACAGGGTGTCACCAAGTGCTTTTCCCGTTGTCTCAAGCAGTGCGCTTATAGAAACATCAGGATCCTTAACGAAGGCCTGCTCCAGCAGGCACCGCTCGGCGTAAAACTTGCCGAGTTTTCCTTGGGCTGCTCCGTCAATACGCTCTGCGGGGACTCCGCGGGCTTCCAGCTCCTTCCTCGCTATTTCTTTTTCCGACTCAACGAGGTCAGTGGGAATATCGTCGCGGTTGATCCCCGCAGGTGCCAATGCAGCAATGTGGAGGGTCAGGTCCTTGACGAGGGTCTGGAAGTCATCGTTTGACACGGTGTCGACATTTTCGCACCCGACTTCCAGCATGACACCGACCTTGCCTCCGAGGTGAATGTAGGAGCCGACCAATCCTGATCCTTCCATGTCATAGCGTGTCATCCGCCGGAATTGAAGGTTCTCGCCGAGTTCAATGACCTTGGACTTGACGAAGTCCTCGATGCTGCCGTCGGCGTGAGGAAGAGCGTGGGCAGCCTCCACGTCGGTGGCTCCGGACTCCGCAACGGCGGTGACCAGCTCAGAGACGAATGCCTGAAAGTTCTCGTTCTTGGCTACGAAATCCGTCTCGCAGTTAACTTCTGCAAGAACACCGTGTTTGGCGTCCGGTTCAATTCGTGCGGCAACAATACCTTCCTTAGCAGAACGGTCAGCTTTTTTGGCGGCTTTGATTGCTCCGGCTTCCCGGAGTTTTTTGATGGCAGCCTCGATATCTCCATCGGTTTCCTGCAGCGCTTTCTTGCACTCCATCATGCCAGCATTGGTGCGGTCGCGGAGTTCCTTAACTTGAGAGGCGGTAATAGACATTGGCGTCGTAAGCTTGGTGTTGATCGGTTAGGTTTAGCCTTTCCCGGCAGAGCTGGATGGAGCTTCTGCCTGAAAGGAATGCACTCTAGCCCTTGCTGGCAACCACGATGGAGTCCACAAGGTTCTGCAGGATAATCCGGACTGAGCGGATCGAGTCATCATTTGCAGGAATAGGGTAATCGATTACGCTCGGGTCCCCGTTAGTATCGATGATTCCCACAATGGGAATCTTGAGCCGTCGGGCTTCTGCGACTGCGATGGATTCCTTTGCGGTGTCGACAATCACGACAGCCTGAGGGGGCTTATCCATTTCACGAACGCCCTGAAGGTTCCGAATAAGCTTGTTTTTCTCGCGGTTAAGAGCGGCCAGCTCCTTCTTTGACATGGCCTTATACTCTGGAGCCTTTTCGATGCCCTCGAGATATTTCAATCGTTCGACAGATTTGCGAATGGTTGCCAGATTTGTCAGGGTGCCACCCAACCACCGGTGGTTGACGTAAAATTGTCCAGCAGCTTGAGCGGCTTCACTGACTGCCTGCTGGGCTTGCTGTTTACAGCCGACGAAAAGAATCTTCCGCTTCTTTGCTGCCAGCCCGGAGATAAAGTCCGAGGCCTTGTCGAGGCAGCGCACGGTTTCCTCGAGGTTAATGATGTGAATGCCTCCTTTGTCCCTCATCAGGTAGGGGCGCATTCCCGGGTTCCACTTGCGGGTCTGGTGTCCGTAATGGACTCCCGCTTCCACCATTTCTTTTATTAGGTCGTTTATCATTTCGGTGTCTTCCGTTGATTCACGGAAGCTCTGTTGTCAGGAGGCCCACCGCGTAGTAACACCCTTCGGCTCTCCGTTGTTCTGCGGCGGTGTGAAGAAGGGGCGGGGGAAGTAGGCAATTGAGACCCCCTTGGCAAGGAATTTCCCTTAAATTGCAGTCTGGGGCTGCGAAAAGGGAAAGGGTCCCTCTGGCAAGGGCCCTGCTGGTTTGAATCTCCCGGGCCAAAGTCTACACTGGCTGCCATGACCAGAAAGGCTGAGGGTAGGGAGGCCCACGGGACAGCTGGATCCCCGCAAGCACGGGGGTCTGCCCATCTTGTAGCCCTGCGATTGGCCCTGCTCGGGGGAGGAAGCCTTGTGCTGATACTCTCTTCGGTGCTGTTTCTACGCGAGATGTCGGATCTTGATAAGGCGACGGTTGCAACAACGGGTATTTCGGAAATCGCCTGGGTGATTTGCTGGCTGGTAGCCGTGGTCCTTGTAGGAATTTACTCGATCCTTCTGGTCAAGCACAAGAGGCGCTCCGATGAAACGCCTTTTCCTTTCGAGGATCTCAAAAATATTCTCATAACTTTTGCAGTCCCCATGGGGATTGGAGGGATCTTGGGGTTCCTGCTGGTGATCTTTCTGACAGCCGCAATGGGGGCAGCTTTGTGGGTCATTTCTTTTGGAATAGCTCTGCTTGCGGCCAGCAGGAGAGTGCCAAGATTTGTTACGCGTCTAGGATGGGTAGTGCTTTCGGTCGGCGTTACGGCCATCGCGTATTCATGGAGTGATGGAACACATCCCCTGCCTCTGGTTGGGGTTCCAGAACATCTGGAAAGCCCAATGCTTGAGGCGAATCTGATCATGGGCGTGTCCTTTGGACTTATTCCGATTTGTTACAGTGTGTTTTTTATGAAGGCCTGTGGAAGGTTGCGGAATACACGCGGATAGAAGTTAGGATTCCCTCTCCAGACGGGGGCGAGGTCCCAGTCTGATTCTTCGCTGGCGAACTGGTGATTCAGGGTTAGGGCCTGCTTAATCCATGCGGGCAGGCCGTAAAGAAGGTGGGCTTTTCAGAACGACGCTCCTGGAAGTAGTCTCAGAGGCGGTCTCCAACGTGTGCAATCGCCTTCGTTCGTCATTATCTCACCCCAAAATGAGGTAGGTTGGCCAAGTCTCTGTAAATTCCCTTTGATCCGCTGCTGTAATTGGTCGAGGCTCGCTGCATATTCCCGCCTTAGCCATGTCGAGATTTTCCGCATTTCTGTTGCTCCTAGTAATTTCTTCTCCTCTTTCCGGTGAACCGGAAAAGCTGAGCGCGCTCGACGTGCAGCTTCTCCTTGAGAAGATCAAGACCCTCAAGGAGGGGTCACAGAAGGCCATAGGTGCCCGGTATTCCACTGCTCATTCCGCATTTCGATCCGCAATTCAGAGTGATTCTGCAGCCTACGCTCTATTTGTTGACTGTACGGAGAAAGTAAAGTTTGAAGACGAACAGAAGAGCGGAAGCGAGTTTCGTGATTGGAAGAGGCGCCATAAGGAGCGGTCAGATAGCCCAGCTTTTCGTCGTGCCCTCCGGCATCAGTTGAATTGGCTCCTGCTCACTCTCGAGGCTGCTTCTGAGCCGAAGAAGAAGGATGAAATATGGTCAAAGGCTCTTGACCATATCGATACGATCCTGAAGGACGCGGAGGATCTTGAGGGTGCGCAAACCATGCTCCGCCAGAACGTTTTGGGAACGGTCTTCGCCGAGGCCTATTCCGTCGATAACATCGATATTACCGATTGGCCTGGTTCCCCTCTACAGCTGGAAGCCGTTTATGAGGGACTGGTTCTGCCTTCCCTGCGCAGCACGAAGACTTTGACTGAGCTGGGACAGGCGTGGGACAGGAGAATTCTCCATGAGGGAAAGATGATAGAGATATGGAACAAGCCCAAGAAGGGGCTTGGGCGNCCGGAGCATTCCGCTCCCATGGAGAAGTTTCTGGGAGTTCGGCGACCGCAGTTGCAGTGGAAGAAGGAAATGGACCTGTTTGGCGTCGGGGACCAGAAGCAAGCCTCCCTCCGCATGCTCAAACATATTGANGCCCACGCGTCCCACCGGGATATTGCGACCTGGATTACGGAATTTCAGGCGGCGGTGAAGGGACAAGTTTCCACTCCAGCTGAAGAGGGTGCCGGAGCCTCCGATCCTTCTGGAGAACCCGGATCCTAGGCTATTGGGAATGNTGAGAGCGGTGACCCTTCCTCAGGGCCGCCTCCTGCCTTGAGCTTCGGGGGCTTCTGTCGCTTCTACTTCGCAGTCTCTGAGATAGGCAAAATGCTGCCCGTCGATCAGTTCGAAGGCAACTTTCCCTCTGGCGGTAATCCAGGTCTTATCTGCAATTGTCGGAAGAGAGGNGCTGAACTCGAGCGGAACGCCTAGCACCTGGGCGTCAGCGGCACAGCACGTCATCACGACCCTGTAGAGGCGCTTGCGGTTGTTGTCGGGATTAAGACTGGGTTCCTCCTCGATAAGACGACCTTCGAGTTGNGCAGGGAGGCCATCATAGATCTTCATGATTTTTTCGTCACCGGCTGACCAATACAGCTCGGTAAGCTGAAGGAGAAAATTGCCCTCTGGGGTCTTTGGGGTGCGCTTCTCAAGAAGCTCACGAGTAAATTCGGTATTGTAGGTGGAGTAGAGGGATTTCAGAGTACGCTGTTTGTAGAGGCCCTTCCACCGCAGAGCCTCCTTGGAGTATTCATGCTTGGTAAATCCGGTGCACAGGATCACCGGAATGATCATCAGGCAGATNGCGGCAATCGGATTCTGCTCGTGATGATCATGGTCGTGGCTGTGATCATGGTCGTGGTTGTGATCATGGTCGTGGTTGTGATCATGGTCGTGGTTGTGATCATGGTCGTGGTTGTGATCATGNTCGTGACTGTGGTCATGCCCACAACCCACCTCCCGTCNGGCGTGGAGGAGGTTGAAAAGGCCGAGAACTATCATGGCGAGCCCTCCACTCAATGCGATGAGGTGAAAGGACTCACTCAGATACTCACCAATAAGTCCCCGGGTATAAAGATAGACCGGAACTCCTCCCCACGAGATTGTCGCAAGACTGGAGATAACCTGATTGAAAGTCGCCTTGGTCATGGGGTTGGGGCGTTACTCCTGTGCGGTCTGGGAGAAGGGTGGAGCCTTGTTGCGTTCAAAACCTTCAAAAATTGGCTCAAGCAGAACACTCAGTGTCCCTATTCCGATAAAGAGACCTGCAGCAAGGATGAGAATGAATTTTCGGGACAGGATCGTGCCGTAGAGGAACAGCAGTTTTACGTCCATCATTGGACCAAAGACGAGAAAGGCGAGACGTGGCCCAATGGTGAAAGTGTCAAGAGTGGCTGCAATGAAGGCATCTGAAGTGCTGCACAGGCTGAGAAGGAACGAGAGGCCCATTAGCGCAGCCGGTGCACCCCATGTGCTTTCCGCGGTGCCGTCGATGTAGTCACGAAGGGGGATGGTTTGCTGATCGACAGGAGGGGGCGTGTTGACGATTGCTACGATTGTGATCCCGATAACGAAGTAGATCCCGACATCCACGAAGTCCCGCATAGCGGCTCGGAGAGCCATGATGAGGCGATTCTTTTTCTCTACGAGATTATCTCCGNNGTCGGACAGGTGGTCATGACTAGACGCAACTTCCTTAAGCTCCCCCACGAGGCGTGGCTTTAAGATTCGCCCGACTCCGACCCGGAGGAGAANGAGACCGACCAGAACCGCGATAACGTAGCCAAAAAGAAGTCGCGACCCCGCCATTTCGAGAGGAATCTTTTTGAAGGCACTGTATGTGCTCAAGAAGGTCACGGGATTTACAATTGGAGCCGCCAGCATGTAAGTAATGGCACAAGCAGGGGGCAGGCCTTTCTTAACCAAGCGCCGGATGACAGGAACTACGGCACACTCGCAAACGGGGAANATAATTCCGAGCANGCCGCTCATCAGGACTGCNAGACCACGATTTCGTGGAAGAAGACGATCAATCGCTCCAGAGGGCAGGTAGACATCAATGAAGCCGCTTATGATTGTTCCGAGCAGGATAAAAGGAGCTCCCTCGACCAGAATGGAGAGAAAGAGGAACGAGAAATCAGGCAGCCAGGGGTCAAGAAACACGGACGGCTGATGAAAGGCGCTGTGAGAGAGTTTGCGAGTATTTTCTGCCAGCAGAGCCTCGGTAAAAAGATCCCGCAGACATACTCAAGCGCCAGCAACGTCCTTCTAAGGGCGAGTTAAGGGTGGGAATTGCCGGGTTCTCTGGTCGAAGGGGCCATCTCCGAGAGTGACAATTCGGCAGGAAATCTCTCCGGCCTTAAAGATCTCGNAGGCGAACCTTGGCTTGATGCAGCAGAAGGTGGCCAGAGGATCGCTTTGAACTGCGGTGGGCGCCACCACCGTNGCAGCGATCCGGCGCGTGAGGCCNATGCCNGTCTCGGGGTCGATGATATGTGAATAGCGGATCCCTTCAATATCCACGTAGCGTTCTATATCCCCCGAGGTGGAAACAGCGCAATTGGCCACGTGCATGATTTGCTCAATGTCGGCCCCGAGGGTTCTGATGCCAACGGCCCACCCGGCTCNGCCCGGGGGAGGAGCNCCCAGTCTGACATCTCCTGCGACTGCAACCATCGCAGAGGANATCCCATGAGCCCTGATGACGCGCAGCATTTCATCCGCAGCGTAGCCTTTNGCGATGCCTCCGAGGTCGAAGAGCAGGTTTTCGTCCTTCACGATTACAGTCTGCTCTTCCAGAAAGACATCGAATTTCTTCCAGCCTGTCGCATTGCGGGCTTTCTCCAGGAGAGAGGGATCAGGCAGCGCATTTCTCCGCTTGGATCTTCGCCAGAGCTTAGTAAAGCCACCAAGAGTGGGATCGAAGGATCCTTCGGTAGTTTCTGCGATGCTCCGTGCATGGGAGAGAACTGTCGCAAGGGTGCTGGAGACCGGAATTGGTTCATTAACCGGCCCCTTGCACAGACGCATCAGTTCGCTCTCCGGATTATAGTCGCTACAGATGANGCCGATCTCGTCAGCACGATCGAATGCGGCCTTGATAGCGAGCTCTCCTTTCTTCAGGTCTGTAGTATAGGCTACAATACGTGCCGTTGTTCCCATTACGGGATGGTCATCGGAGGAGANACGAACTGCTTCCGGGGCCGGCCCNNGCCGGGNGGATTTGAGCCTTTCCGAAAGTCTGGGCCCCAGNAGGAGGGAGAGGGCTCCGCCTGCAATGATGATGAGGACAACAAAAATCCTTCTGGCATTCCTGCCCGGGCGGGATATGGGTCGAGTCATGAAGAAAAAGCTTTCGAGATGGCTGACAGGGCTTGGGTCGCTGTTTGCCTTCGCTCAGCCTACGATGGCGGAAAGCCTGGACCTTGGCAAAGCCCTTCCCAAGGCTGAGGCGAAGAACCACAAGGGAGAGCTCGTCAGGGTCCACGAGGTAGCAGCGGAGGGACTGGCGTTTTTCTTTTTCTATCCGAAGGCTCTGACCGGGGGATGAACCAGACAGGTGTGTAGTTTACGGGACGTAAACGAAAAGTTATCAGAAAAGGGGGTCAGGGTTTACGGCGTGTCCTTTGACACCGTTGCCTCTCAGAAAGCTTTCGTGGAAAAGCAAATGCTTCCCTTTGACCTGCTGGCCGACGTGAAGGGGAGTATCATCAAGGCTTTTGGCGTTCCGCATCTGGGAAAATTTGCCTCTCGGCAGGCTTACTTGTTCAAGGCAGGGAAGCTGGTCTGGAAACAAGAAAAGGTTTCGGCGGGTAGCCAAGGGGAGGACTTGCTTCGGGCTCTGGAAACTCTCGAATAGCTCCTGCTTTCCACGTCGCAAAAAAGGCGCAGCGTGGGGCTGCGCCTTTGGAACGAAGAGAGGAGTTTCTGGGGTATCTTTCCTAGAGATCTTCGGCGTTCCTCGTGGGCTCCCACCAGTCGGTGTTCCAGTAAACGTGCATCTCTTCGGCGGTCGGGGTTTTCAGGGGACGCACAATACGGAAACCGATGAACTGACCGTCCGTGTGATACCAGATACTTTTTGGCACTTGCGGGTCAGTATCTTTCCAGTCCTTCACAGATTGTGCCCGGGCTGCACTTCGACATTCATCAGGGTTCTGATCCCATGAACCCCCTTTTACGATCCTCGGATAGCGGGTTAGAGAAATATTCCATGGGTTGACGGCACCATCCTTTATCGTGTTGCGATATCCTTCGCTGAATCCATCAAGGACCCACTCGCCGACATTGCCGTGCATGTCATAAAGCCCCCACGGATTCGGCTTCTTAGTGCCAACCGGATAGTAGGTAAATTCGGAGTTATCCCCGTGCCATGCATAATCGTCGAGCTTGGCAATGTCGTCTCCAAAGTGGAAGGCGGTGGTGGTTCCGGCGCGGCACGCATATTCCCACTCGGCCTCGGTGGGCAGTCTGTAAAAGTGCCCAGTCTGAGCGCTGAGCCACTGGCAGAACTTGGAGGCGGCGTGGTGGGTGGTGCACATGGCAGGATAGTTCAATTCGGAGGCGTGCTCACCGCTCCCAAACATATCATGGTATTGCGGCGTTGGCTGGGAAACCACGTCTACGATGTTACTGCTGTCGCCACGGGCCAGAGCATCCTTCACTGCCTTCTTGCGCTGTTTCCCACGAACGGTAACTTCCTTGTCCTTGTCGGAAGCAAGCAGGCTGCCGTCCTTGTTCCGCGCGATACCATTTTCATAGAAAGGCTTATAAAGGGCCCAAGGGATTTCAGTTTGTCCGATCCAGAACGGCTCGATTTTCACTTTTTTCTGAGGGCCCTCGTCATCCGTACGATTTTCGTGTTCGCCCTCCGGGGAGCCCATGACGAACTCTCCCCCCTTCAGAGCGATCATCTTGTATTTCGCATCATTGGCTCTAGGCGCTACTTCCTCGTAGTCCTTCATTTCTGGAGAACTACCGGAACCGGCTTTTTTGGTGACCAGCTCGTGGATCTGCTCACTGACGAAAAATCTGTGAGTTGAGGGCAGGTCCCATTGGGCGGGAGTAGGGGTAGAATTCGTAAACTTGGCCGGAGCTTTAGCCGCTGGGGACTCCTTGGAATTGGAGTCATCTGCCAGAGCCGCAATGCCGGCCAGGGCGATGGCCGCGGTCGAGGGTAGAATTAGGTGGATGCGTTTCATGGGGATTAATAGAGAAAGTTCGGGAGGCAGAACCGTTCCGTCCAAGGGGGCAATTCTGCCCCACCTGTCATTGCTTGAAGGTTCCTTCCTTCTGTGACCTGCGTCACGCTTTAGCGAGGGAATCGGTCCCGGGAACAGGAGGAGCTGGAATCGGCATCTTGCCGTTCATAGGAGGATTATCCGGGGCCTGATCTTCGCTCGTTGCCCAGAGGTCGTCCCAGGTAATTCGCTGTCCCGTGTGAGCGGCTTCTCGACCGAGAATACCGACCGCGGTGGAATTGGCCATGAACTCGCAGGAGTTGACGATCTTACCCGCCCTGAGATTGGCGAAGAACTCGTTGTGACATGTTTGATACATGTTCTGTTCCACTCCCTTCTCTGCCCGGTATTTCCAGTTGGTCTTGCCCTTGGCGTCCTTGGTGGAGACCTTCCACGGGCCGACCACGGTGCCGCCTTCGCAGATAATGCGGCTGACGTTTTCGTTAAAGGAGTTGCTATACTGGCGTTGCTGGATCTGGCAGAAGACGTTGCCCGGGTATTCGTAAGTGATTGAATAGTTGTCGTAGACGTTTCCGGCGTCACGGCGTTGACCACGGCCGCCATTCCCGAAGGCCGCAATCGGAGCGACATCGCCCATGGCCCACGCCATCTTGTCGACGGCGTGGATGCATTGCTCTAGAAGCGGACCACCCGACAGCCACTCGAAGTTAATCCAGTTGCGCAGCTGCCATTCAACGTCTCCCATGCCTTCCGGCTGCTTGGCGTCTGGGGCCAGCGCCCGCACCGTACCTCCGAGGTAGGTGCCTACGAAACTTGTGATCCGGCCAAGTTCACCACTCAGGGCCTTACCGAATCCCACCCGGTTGGAAGGACTGTAGCGCCAGCAGTAACCATGCTGGATGGCGAGTTTCTTCTCCTCCGCAATCTTGGCCGTTTCCATCAGGTGATGAATGCCGGCCATGTCGATAGCCATCGGCTTCTCAGCGAACACATGCTTTCCGGCCTCGATACACTTTCGAAGCATCGCAGGGCGGTACCCGGGAGGAGTTGCCATCAAGACTACATCAACATCGGAGTTGGCCAGCTTCTCAAAAGCGTCAAGCCCGGTGAACTGGCGGCTCTTGTCGACTTCGACCCGCTCTTTGCCAAAGGCTGCTCCGAGGGTCTTCAAAGGGCCCTCGATTTTTTCGGGAAAGGCGTCGGCCATAGCCCAGAGCTTGACCTTGTCGTCAGACTTCAGGGCTTGCGTAGCTGCACCGGTGCCCCGGCCTCCACATCCGATCAGTCCCACCTTGATGGTGTTACTGCTGCCGATCTCGGCACGTCCGATGTGAGGAAAACCAGCTACGGCGGTGGCAGCCGTGGCGGCTTTGACAAAATTGCGGCGGTTGGAGTTGATGGTCTCGCTCATTGGGTGATCGGTTGTCCTATGGGCGGATACGGTAGGGTTTCGGCCCTTCCTTTCAAGGTTTTAGGCCCGCTCAGGGGCGAAATGAGTCTCCTAAGCACCGGTGCGGAGCATTTGTATACCTCATCGCAGGGGCTTTTGCTGGGAGATCAGGTCCCGGCGGCGGAGATTCCCTGATCTTTGAAGCACAGGAAAAAGCCTCGGGGGTCATCTACAGTTTCAGCATCAGGGTGAGGAATCCCTGTTGGAACTTCCCTGATCTTGAAAATCAACGGTGATTTTGGGGGCCGAAGCCGGCTAATCACGATCTGGGATGATGCTTCGTTAGGCGAAACCGCGGGAGAAAGCTCGAGATGGATTCAGATCTTGCGGGAATGGGAGCCAGCCTCTCAAATGCACCACTCACAACACGATCACACCTTATGTCCGATCCCCGCTCCGCGAATACCCTGAAGCTCTCAGTCATGATGTTCCTCCAGTTCTTCACTTGGGGAGCGTGGTTCGGAACGCTTGGGCTTTGCTTGCTTAGCAATCAACTGGGAGATTTTTCTGCAGGATCTTTCGGTTCGGCGCCGCTGGGAGCGATGATCGCGCCGTTGTTCCTTGGGTTAATCGCAGATCGCTTTTTCCCATCACAGAAGGTGATGGGCGTCCTCTTTTTTATTGGAGGCGTTCTCCTGATGATTATCCCGGGGGTCGCGAATGCTGGAAACGGGAAACTCATGGTCTGGCTGATGCTGGGTAATATGCTTTGCTACATGCCCACCCTTGGCCTCGGCAACTCGATTGCTTTTGCTAATCTCGATCGACTTACGTTTCCAAAAGTGCGGGTTTGGGGCACAATTGGTTGGATCGTCGCCGGCCTCGTAGTCGGAGTGCTTGGGTGGTCTGCCAAGTTCAACATATTTTATCTCGCGGGTGCCGCTTCGCTGGCCTTGGGAATATTCTCTTTTACTCTCCCGCATACACCGGCTCCTGCGAAAGGTGAACCACTTAACCTCCGTGCTCTTCTGATGCTGGATGCCTTTGCACTCTTCAAGCGTCCTGCCTTTGCGGTATTTTTGATCTGCTCGATGCTGATCTGCATTCCACTCGCGTATTACTACGGAACTATCCCCAATTATCTCCAGAACACTGGCTATCTGCAACCCGCGTCGACCATGACCATCGGGCAGATGTCAGAAATTTTCTTCATGCTTCTCATCCCCTTCTTTTTTCGGAAGCTGGGGGTTAAATGGATGATTCTGGTAGGTATGCTCGCATGGGTTCTGCGTTATTTTCTCTTTGCTTTCGGGGCTCCGGACCAGGTCGTGTGGATGATCTTTCTGGGAGTCGCGCTCCACGGTATTTGCTACGATTTTTTCTTTGTCACTGGATTCATGTATACCGACAAAGTGGCAGACTCAAAGATTCGTAGTCAGGCGCAAAGCCTGCTTGTTTTCTTCACACAGGGGATCGGGATGTATATCGGTTACGCAATTACCTTTGGCGTGTATTATCAGGGGCCCGGCAAGCTTTTCTGGATTCCGGTGGACTTTTCGGGATGGGGAGATGGCGTCGGTAAATCTGCAGAGCTCGAAGGCGCTATCAAGGAGGCTCGCGAAGCATCGGACCCAGGAGTGTTTGAGCAACTCGGGCAGATGTTCTCCGTTGATATGCCGAAGGGAATGGACAGTAACCTCATTGCGGACACGATGATGCAGTGGAAGTCATTCTGGATTTTTCCAGCCATCATGGCGGCTGTGATCACGGTCATTTTCTTCGTTGCCTTCTGGGACAAGGTTTCAGTGTCGGATGACGATGAGAATGCCACTGGCGAAGCCTCGGAAGCTCCTGAGTAGACGGGCTGAGTTTTGAGCCGGTCCTGCCATAACGGAAACGGATCGGAATACTCCTACCACAAATTACGTAAAACGAGACAAAATGGACCAGACACATACATTTTCCCGCCGCAAAACTCTGAAGGGACTCGCGGCGCTTGCGACCATTCAAGTCGTCCCCAGCCACGTCATCGGTGCAAACGGGAAGAAACCACCCAGTGAACAGATCACGCGCGGAATCATCGGTTGCGGAGGGATCTCGGGATCTGGCGCCCACGTGGGCCAGCAGGGGCCGCTGTTGGCCCTGTGTGACGTGGACAAGAATCATCTCGCAAACCGGACCAACGACGCCAAGAAGCGAGGGCATGACCCGAAGGGTTATCACGATTTCCGCGAGCTATGCGCTCGTGATGATATTGATGTGGTGCACATATGTACGCCCCCTCATTGGCATGCTCTGCAGGCTATTGAGGCGGCGAAGCAGGGGAAAGATGTCTGGTGTGAGAAGCCAATGAGCCGGACCATTGGCGAGGGAATCGCAATGATGAAGGCGGTCCAGAAGCACAAGCGGATCTTTCGGATTAATACCTGGTTTCGCTTTGAGGGAGGCTTTTATGGCATGGGCACACCGGTGACTCCTCTCCGCAAGGCGGTCATGCATGGCCTCCTCGGGGATGGGCCGCTCACTGTGACAGTCGGGGGCAATCAGGGCTTTAACTGGAAGTTCGGCTGGTCCGGCAAGGTGAACCAGCCCGAAGAAAAGATTCCTGACCATTTCGATTATAACATGTGGCTCGGTCCGGCTCCTGTGAAGCCCTACACCACGCACCGAACGCATGGGTCATTTCGTGGATACTGGGACTACGATGGAGGCGGGCTTGGAGACATGGGCCAGCACTACCTGGACCCGGTCCAGTACATTATCGGGAAGGATGAGGAGAGCCCCGTGGAGGTGTTTATCGATGCGGACAAGCAGCACGATGATGCAGTGGGACGCTGGCGGCGCATCGAGTATAAGTATGCAGATGGGACGAAAATCGTTCTTGATGGGGACAACCGTGAGAAAAATACCCCCTATATCAAGGGGTCAGAGGGGAGTATCAGTCGGGGGATGGCTTCTGACATCACGGGCTTGAAGGAAAAGCTCAAGGCCCTGAAGGACCCGGATCCACAGGTCACCGACTTTCATCAGGCGGTGCGGGAGCGCAAGACCTTCGCCCTTAATGAAAGCAATGGATTCCGTTCAGCATCGATCGTCAATCTCGGCGTGATAGCGCACCGCTCGAACAAAAGTTTCCGCTACGACCCTGAGACCTTCAAGATTGATGAGCCGGAGGCGGATCAGTATGTGCACCAGACGATGCGTGGTCCGTGGAAGGTGTGAGCTTCGTCCGCATTCCGGTTGCGTCTGGACCTGACCGGTCCGGCCGTGTCACTGTCCCTGCAACGTCATGAGTGACAAGATTCGTATTCTCTGTGTTGGTGCTGGTAACATGGGAAGCTCGCATGCCCGGGCTTACCATAAGCTGGAAGATTTCGAGATCGTGGGCATTGTGACCCGGTCGCCTGAATCGCGTGGGAAGCTCAATGAGGAACTGGGTGGCGGATACCCAGAGTTTGGTGACTATCACGAGGCTCTTGAGGAAACCAAGCCGGATGCGGTGAGTATTTCGACTTACCCTGACACCCACGGACCCTACGCCGAGGCTGCGTTTGAAGCCGGGGCTCACGTCTTTATCGAGAAACCCCTCGCGGAGACCGTGTCGGAGGCGGAAAGCATTGTTGCCAAGGCTCGCGCGAGTGGGAAGAAGCTGGTGATTGGATACATCCTCCGGGTGCACCCAAGCTGGATCAAGTTCATCGAGATCGCCCAGACTTTGGGCAAGCCGCTGGTCATGCGCATGAACCTGAACCAGCAGAGTTCGGGTGCGGCTTGGGAAACACATCGGAACCTGATTTCCTCCATCTCTCCTATCGTGGATTGCGGGGTGCACTACGTGGATGTGATGTGTCAGATGACGCGATCCAAGCCGGTGCGGGTCTCCGGACTCGGGGCTCGGCTTACTGACGATATTCCGGAGGACAAGATCAACTATGGACACCTGCAGGTGGCTTTTGAAGACGGCAGTGTCGGGTGGTACGAGGCGGGATGGGGCCCCATGATGAGCGAGATGGCCTTCTTCGTGAAGGATGTGGTGGGCCCGAAGGGTTGTGTGACAATTGAGGCCAAGGATGCGGGTGGGAAGGGAGCCTCCGCGGATGTGGACGCGCACAGTAAGACCGAGTCGCTGCGGATTCACCACAGTGAGCTGGATGAAAACAAGGAGTTCACGCAGGAGGATGAGTGGATCGACATGACGGATGAACCGGATCATGACGAACTTTGCTTCCGCGAGCAGGAATACTTCCTCAAGGCCATCCGCGAGAATCTCAATCTGGAAGAGCACATGGAGGATGCTCTTAATTCCATGCGAATCGTGGCAGCCGCTGACGAATCCTATCGGACCGGGAAAACCGTCGATCTATAGCCTCTCTCTCAACCTCTTCGCTCAAACGCACCAGCTTCACTTTTAATCAAATCAACCATAAGACCGTCATGAAAGCACTCGCTGCCTCTTTTCTCATCCTGTCCCTTCCAGCATCCGCCGAGTGGGTGGAGCTTTTCAATGGCAAGGACTTCACCAACTTCGGGGCCCCTGGGAAAACCGAACAGAATGGATATTTCGTCAAGGACGGGATCATCGAGTCGTCCCGCAAGTGCAGGAACCTGATCACTGAGAAACAATATGCGGACTATATTCTGGAATTTGAATTTCAACTGACTCCCGGGGCCAACAACGGTCTGGGGGTTCATTACCCCGGTAGCGGGGACGCGGCCTATACAGGGATGGAATTGCAGATTCTGGATAATACCGCCGACAAGTACAAGAATCTCAAGGAATGGCAGTTTCATGGCTCGGTCTATTCCCTAGCGCCGTCTCTTCGTGGGCACCTCGCTCCGATTGGGGAGTGGAACAAGCAACGGGTTACGATAAGGGGACCTCGTCTCACGGTGGAGTTGAACGGGGTTTGCATTACTGATGCCAATTTGAACGAGTTGAGTAAAAAGAAGCCTAAGCATAAGGGCGTTAAGCGCAGGAAGGGCCACATTTGCTTCGCAGGCCATGGCGATATTATCAAGGTGCGTAAGATGCGGATCGCGGAGATTTCCTTCGGAGAGGACAAGTCGGAAGCCTGGTATCAGCCGGCCGGAAAGGCGGATGACACGCTGGCAGCAGAGGGGTTCACGCCCATCATGGCGGGCGGGTCTCTCAACAACTTTACCGAGAATCCCAAGAACAAGGGACACTGGACGGTCAAGGAGGGCTGGATCCTGCACTATGATGGAAAGGGGACAGATCTCTGGACCGGCAAGGAATACAAGGATTTCACCACCGTAGTGGACTGGCGCTGGACCGGTGAGCATAGTGGGAAACGTAATCAGCCGGTCCTGCTTCTCAATGGATTGCAGAAGAAGGGACCCGACAAGAAGGGCATTACAGCTGAGATCGATGAGTATGACAGCGGCGTGCTCTTACGCGGAGCAGTCCGGACCCAGGTCAATCTCTGGAATTGGACGGTTGGCTCCGGGGAGGTCTATGGAATTCGTAACGATGGCAAACAGCCCCTTCCAATCCGGGCTGCGCTTACTCCACGAGTTCCTGCGGACAACGAAGTGGGAGAGTGGAACCGTTATGTCATTACCGTGAAGGGCGACCGTCTTACGGTGGTGCTTAACGGGAAGGTAGTGCTGCACGAGGCACAGCTACCCGGGGTCAACCCCACCGGCCGGTTGGGATTCCAGCACCATGGAAACCCTCTGGAGTTCGCTAATATTTTTGTGAAGGAGCTTTAGCCGCGCGATAAGTCAGATTGTGACAGGGATCACTTTCTATTTCGTTCGCAAGAAGATGCCGTAGCATCGGAACGAGAAGGCGGAATATTTGCCGACCTAACGTCCTGCATGTCGGAAGCTACCTTCTCCTGAATCGTAGCGGAGGGTCTGTCCGTATCCCGATCGAAGGGAAAGCCGTTATTTTCGGACGCCACTCGGGCATGCAGGGTATTCCCAAACCCGTTCTCCTCGCTTTTCTTGAGAATCTGGAGAGAAGCGGACCGAAACCCCTGAAGCAGGCGGAATTCGGTTTCTCTGAGAAGTTGTTCCCTGTCGACGGCCCTTTGTTGCGCAGCCTTTAGGAGGGTTTCGCGGCGCAGTGCGCTAGCTTCACTGCAACGCAGCTTCTCAATTTCTTCTTCCAGTCTGGCACAGCAGGCCTCGAGCTCGACAGAGGATTTCAGGAGAGCCTTGCAGCGTTCCCGGTGACGAATGCGGGTGGCTTGCGAGCTGATACGGCACAGGAACCATGTCAGGGATGCGCCCAGAGAGCTGCCGAGAATCAGAAGGAGGGTAAAGAGCCAGGGTTGAAGTTGCATGGTGAAGTTGCCCTTGCGGATTGGATGGAAGCTGCTTTCTTACGAGGGAAGAAGCCTTGCGTGTCATATATCCGGAAATCTCCGGGAACCGCAAAGCAAACATGCTAACATCTATCAACATATTATTCCAATGGCTCATACACTTCCCGATCTCGGCTATGCATATGATGCGCTCGAGCCGCACATCGACGCGCGCACGATGGAAATCCATCACAGCAAACATCACAACGCATACGTAACCAACCTGAACGCGGCAATCGAAGGAACCGAGCTTGCGGACAAGTCCCTCTCTGAGCTGGTGACGAACATCGGGGACGTGCCCGAGGATATTCGGGGGGCCGTGAGAAACAATGGGGGGGGGCACTTCAACCACACCCACTTCTGGGATTGCATAAGGCCGGGCGGTTCCAAAGAGCCGACCAGTGAGGTCTCGGCTGGCATTAACGCGGCATTCGGCTCTTTTGATGGCTTCAAGGAAGCTTTCACGAAGGCAGCAATGACGAGGTTTGGCTCGGGATGGGCCTGGCTCTGCTCGGACAAAGATGGGAAGCTGGGGGTCTGCTCGACTGCGAATCAGGACAATCCCATCATGGGGGAGCTGTCTGGATGTGCAGGGTGCATTCCAATTCTTGGTCTGGATGTCTGGGAGCATGCCTACTACCTCAATTACCAGAACCGACGTCCTGATTATGTCGGAGCGTTCTTCGACGTGATTAACTGGGACACGGTAGCAGAGGGCCTGCGCGGGGCCGTGGAATAAGTTTCAGTAAACGAGACTTTTTGCGAATCAGCCGGGCCCGTGAGCCCGGCTGAGTTCTTTGCGCCTCAAAATTCGAAGAGGCAACTCTGGTACTTGCGAGTTTGGCTGATGCCAGCTACAGGGTGCTCGCCATGGCTCGAATTAATCAAAATTTCCTGAAGCTCCAGGCAGGCTACCTCTTTCCTGAGATCGCGCGGCGGGTGAACGCGTATTCTGATGCTGAACCAGAGAAAACAAAGCGGCTTATCCGCTGTGGGATTGGGGATGTAACCGAGCCACTTCCCCTTGCTGCAAGAACCGCAATGAAAGAGGCGGTAGATGAGTTGGGCGAAAGAGGAACGTTCCGGGGATACGGCCCCGAGCAGGGATACGACTTTCTGCGTCAGGCTATCGTGGACAACTCCTACCGAGGATTAAAGGTAGAGGCGGACGAGGTCTTCGTCTCAGACGGATCAAAGTGTGATAGTGGCAACATCCTCGATATCTTTGGGGTTGGACAGCGGATCGCTATCACGGATCCGGTGTATCCTGTGTATGTGGATACCAACGTAATGATGGGAAACACCGGAGAGGGAGACGAGAGTGGTCAGTATGAGGGGCTGGTCTACCTGCCGTGTACTGCAGAAAACAATTTTACCCCTGAACTGCCAGGGGAAAAGGTAGATTTGATCTATCTCTGCTATCCGAACAATCCCACCGGAACGGTGGCAACTAGAAACCAGCTGGAACAATGGGTAGCCTACGCGCGGGAACATGATGCAGTAATTCTGTATGATGCCGCCTATGAGGCTTTCATTCAGGATCCTGATCTCCCGCGGTCAATTTATGAGATTGAGGGAGCCCGTGAGTGTGCGATCGAGTTTCGGTCCTTTTCCAAGAACGGTGGTTTCACTGGAACGCGTTGTGCCTTTATCGTGGTTCCTAAGGAGCTTACGGGGTCTGATGACAGTGGCGAGAGAGTGGGTCTGCACGGTCTGTGGGCCCGACGGCATTCCACTAAGTTCAATGGGGTGAGTTATCCGGTTCAGCGCGCAGCGGAAGCTCTGTATTCGTCGGAAGGTAAGGCGGAGATCAGTAAGCTGATCGAGCACTACATGGGAAATGCGGCTCTTCTGAAACGTGCTTGTGAAGATGCCGCCTTGGACGTTTACGGAGGAGAGCATTCTCCATATGTCTGGGTTCGCTGCCCCGAGGGGGTTGATAGCTGGACGATGTTTGACCGAATGTTGCACGAGGCACAGGTAGTAGTCACCCCGGGAGCAGGCTTTGGAGCTGCCGGGGAAGGCTACTTCCGTATATCTGCCTTCAACTCGCGGGAGAACGTGGAGGAAGTCTGCGCCCGTCTGGGAGCGATGCTCGGATAGAGGTTCGCGCGCGAAAGGCCCTTGCCGAGGACTATGGCAAAGCCTTAAAAGGGCCCCCAGGATGGGCGCTTTGCACCTCAGGAGGATTTCACGGAGCCGGGAACGTCATCGGCCTTTGAAAAAAGATCCCTTCCCCGTGAAGTGGGCCTGAGGTGGATATCTATCGTACAACCCTCGGTGAGATCCTCGGCCTAGGAGTTTAGTTGACCGAGACAGCGTCTCCACCGGTTTCGCCGGTGCGGATTCGAATTGCCTCTTCGATACCTGAAATGAAGACCTTGCCGTCACCGATCTTGCCCGTGTTGGCACTTTTTACAATGGCTTCGGCAACAGCGCCGGCTTCACCATCGTCCACGACAACCTCGATCTTCACTTTTGGGAGAAAATCAACGGTGTATTCACTCCCTCTATAGATCTCTGTATGTCCCTTCTGGCGGCCGAAGCCCTTCACCTCGGTAACCGTCATCCCCTGAACTCCGATTTCGGCGAGAGCCTCTTTGACTTCTTCCAACTTGAACGGCTTGATGATCGCTTCAACTTTTTTCATAGACGTTGCGTGTTACTTAGGGGAATCACTAGCAGTTTCCATGCCACTTGACCAGCGGAAGCTGTGAGACCAGGTTCAGGCCGAAGTCTTTTGAAGGAAAGGTCTCGTTGTGAATGAGGCGTAGGTAGCGAGTCGGGACTTCCTGAGCTACCCGAAATCCATATGGCGATGGGTTCGACATTTTCCTCGGTCCAGTTCGAAAGGTCAGTGCAACGCTTTGTCTGGATCCGGGAAAACGGGAAAAGGCTCTGGAGAAGAAATTCAACCTCGAGAGAGCCTCCCGAGATGCAAGGCCTTCAATGCGGAAAAGAGAATGGGGGTGTTGAGGTGCAAGTCCCTTCCGGTGCCAACGCACTACTGGTTCGCTCGCACGAAGAGACGTTTGCCCCCGAAATCAACAAGGGCGTTGAGCTTTTTGAGCATGTCCCCACCGATAGCGCCGATTGTATTAGCGGGAACGGCCCGGAACATTTTAGCGACCTCGATTACCTCGAATTCATGGGAGTTGACGGAGACCATCCCGGCTTTGAACTCCTTGACCGCACCCCGTTGTGACCGGCTGCTTTTACCGGTGTTGTCGGTAAAGTTGATACGGCCCTGAGTGAGCGTCATCCCGATTTCCTTTGCGGCAGCAGGATCGAAAGTCGACCACCCCCGACTGGGATCGAGCAGGAACTTTCCGGTTTTTCCGTCGACGGTCGCGGTGACAAAGAAGGTGCTTTCAACAACGGTCATTTCCAGAACGCTATAACCCATCTGGTCGAGGACGTCGGGGAGCTTGGCCTGCTTCAGATTCAGAATGGCGTTGGGTTCCCAGAAATCGAGAAAGAGCTGGTCGGACCGACTGAGATTGCTGGTTTTGATGTTGAAAATCCTACCCTCGGGGTTCTGGACCTTGTAGGTCTCATCGTCGATGCGGGCAACAACCTTGAGCTGCAGGGTTTTGTTGCCTCTGGCGGAGGTAAAGGTTCGAAACTCGGAGGGATCAGGTGCTTTTTCGGGTAGATCCTCCGCCTTTTTCTCTGCCGGAGGCCCGTTTTCCTCGTCCG
Organism: Roseibacillus sp.; assembly: GCA_002715825.1. Taxonomy (GTDB): domain Bacteria; phylum Verrucomicrobiota; class Verrucomicrobiia; order Verrucomicrobiales; family Akkermansiaceae; genus Roseibacillus_B. The sequence goes on from PBAI01000021.1 coordinate 40,611, forward strand.
CGTAACTCAAGGGACTCACGAGTTGAAGAAGCAGATGTATGGCCAGAAGGCGCGAAATGAAAGAAGCCATGATCTACAAAGAAGGGCTGGTTCACCGGAAGCGCCAGCGAAAAATACGATCCTGAGGAGTTCGTCCAATGAAATGAGAGAGCCGGTTCGCTTCGGCGTTGCGGGGATCGCGGGTGGGCCTATGCTGGTCTGGCCGAAGCTGCTATGGCCGACTCGTTTGTTCATCTTCACCTCCACACAGAGTATTCGACTCTTGATGGGGCGGTGCGTTGCAAAGAGGCGACAGCAAGGGCGGCAGAGCTGGGGATGCCGGCGGTTGCGATGACCGATCATGGGAATCTCTACGGAGCTATCGAATTTTACGAGGCTGCACGCAAAGATGGAATAAAGCCGATTCTTGGATGTGAGATCTATCTGGCCCCAGAGTCGATGGATCACCGGCAAGAGATCCCAGGCCGTAAGCGAGCAACTCATCTGACGCTTCTCGCGGAAAACAATACAGGCTGGGAGAATCTGGTCCAGCTGGTCAGCAAGGGACATCTGGATGGCTCCTATTATGGGAAACCCCGGGTGGACCTCCCGCTTCTGAGGCAGCACGCCGAAGGAATCATCTGTCTCAGTGGTTGTATTGCAGGGCCGGTCAATGAATGGCTGTTGCAGAAACAGCCTCTCCAGGCCCGTGAAATGCTTGAAGAGCTTTCCGAAATTTTCGGACGCGACAACCTTTACGTCGAGCTGCATGACCACGGATTAGAAATGCAGCTTGAGGTAAAACCCCAGTTGATTGCTCTCGCACGGGAACTCGGACTCAAACTTGTTGCCGCCAACGATGTTCATTTCCTGTCTCGTGACGACCATGACGCCCATGACGTCATGATCTGTATTGGGACCGGGAAGCTGGTCTTTGACGAGAAGCGCATGCGGTATCCTCCGGAGGTGTATTTCAAAACCGCGGAGGAAATGCGCGAGGTCTTCGCGGACGTTCCTGAAGCTTGTGATAATACTCTCGAGATCGCGGAGCGATGCAACGTCACCCTCAGTCTTGATGCTACGAGCTCGGAAAAGTATCCGAATTTCGAGGCGCCTGGTGGCATGTGTCGAGACGACTATATTCGTGAGCAGTGTTTTGCCGGCCTCGAAATGCGCTACGGCAAGAAAAAGGCGAGTGAGGATGAGGAACTCAGGAAGCGGCTGGATTACGAAATCAGAACCATTAGCGACCTTGGCTTCAGCAGCTATTTCCTGATCACTGCGGATTTCATCAACTGGGCAAAGGAAAACGGGATTCCTGTGGGTCCGGGACGAGGGTCGGCGGCAGGTTCTCTGGTAGCTTACACGCTGGGAATTACCGACATCTGTCCCATGCGCTTCGGCTTGCTCTTTGAGCGATTTTTAAATCCGGAGCGAGTTAGCCCACCCGATGTCGATATTGATTTTTGCCAGACGCGGCGCCCTGAAGTCATTGACTACGTGAGGCGCAAATATGGTGAACGGTGTGTATCTCACATAATCACCTATGGAACTCTGGGGGCAAAAAGTGTGATTCGAGACGTCGCTCGGGTCATGGGGGTAAGCTATGGTGAAGCCGACATGATCGCCAAGATGATCGAGGCGCGTCCCGGGGTGAAACTGAAAGAGGAATACGAAAACAAGGCGGAGCTTCGCCAAACAATCGAGGGTAATGCCAGCTACCGTGAGCTCTGGGATTATGCCACAAAGCTGGAAGGGTTAACGAGGAATACCGGAGTACATGCTGCCGGAGTGGTGATTGGGGACCGTCCCCTGGATGAGCATGTTCCTCTCAGCCGTGGTAATGAGGGAGAGGTAGTTACCCAGTATGATATGGGTGCCATCACGGAAGTAGGTCTGCTGAAGATGGATTTTCTCGGGCTCAAGAACCTGACAGTAATTCAAGAGGCCTCGGAATTTATCCGGAGGGCAATTCCAGACTTTGAGATCCATCGGGTTCCGCTTGATGATCAACCCACCTTTGATCTGCTCAACAAGGGAGAGACGATGGGAGTCTTTCAGCTTGAGTCAGGAGGAATGACGGAAACCTGCAAGCGTTATGGTATCCGCCGGATCGATGATATCACGGACCTCCTCGCGCTCTATCGTCCCGGTGCCATGCAGTTCATCGACGAGATGATTGAGGTCAAGGAGGGGCGCAAGGAAGTGACTTATGAGCACCCCATGCTTGAGCAGATTTGTGGCGATACCTATGGCGTCATGATTTACCAGGAGCAGGTTCAGAATGCAGCCAAGCTCCTGGCCGGCTACACTTTAGGGGGCGCGGATATCCTTCGGCGGGCGATGGGTAAGAAAAAGCAGTCCGAAATGGACAAGCAGCGAGTGACTTTCGTTGAAGGGTGTAAGGCTGAGAATGGGATCGACCCTGCTCTGGCCAATCGGATTTTCGACAAGATAGCGAGCTTTGCAGGGTATGGCTTCAATAAGTCGCACTCGGCCTGCTATGCCCATATCTCTTATTGGACGGCTTATCTCAAGGCGAACTTCCCTGTCGAGTTCATGGCGGCTCTCCTCTCCAACGAGTTCAGCAACACCGATAAAATAGGCGTCTTTGTCTCGGAGTGTCACCGTATGGATATTGAGATTCTTCCGCCGGACCTGAACCGGTCTCAGTTACGATTTGCTCCTGAGGAGCTATCCGGCGGCAAAATGGCAATCCGGTATGGGCTGGCAGCGATTAAGAACGTCGGGGAGGGAGCCATGTCGCAGGCCATCGCCGAACGTGAGCAGAACGGGAGTTTTCCCACCATGGATGACTTTACCAACCGTCAGGATTCCAAGGTCGTAAATAAGCGCATTCTGGAGAATCTGGTGCTCTCGGGAGCGATGGACTGGACAGGGGAAACAAGGGCAGGGATGTATGCCCGAGTCGAGGATGTCACCGCTGCCGCCAGCGCCGCTCAGCGTGATCGGGAAAGTGGGCAGGTTGCGTTGTTTGCTGACGAGGAGCTGGCTGCGCCTGCGGCGAGAAAGCAGATCCCGGAATGGCCAAAGGATGAGCGTCTTGAGAAAGAGAAGGAATTGTTAGGTTATTATGTCACCGGGCATCCGCTGGATAAATATCGCAGCCTTTTGAATTCAGACCGTTTTTGCAAGTTGGGTTTACTCGACGACCTCGACATTGGCGACCGGCGTGCGCGGTTCCCATTTGCCGGAATGATTCGAAAAATCGATCAACGGCTCACCCGGAAGGGGAAGCCATTTGGGATACTCGTGATTGAGGATTTTACGGGGAGCCAAGAAGTTCTCTGCTGGGGAGAGTCTTATACCCCTGCACGAGAGGCGGGAATTCTCGTAGAGGGGAAAGTCATCGCCTTGAAGGGTGAGATCTCGATTGATGATAGAACGGAGAGCCGAAAAATCATGGGGAGTGGCCTCAGGGAGTTGAAGCTACGGGCGAGCCAGAATGGGACTAATGGAGGAGGTCCACTGGAGCTCTCCCTGTGGGTTTCGCGTAGCCGAGTTGAAGACCTTAGAAAAATCGAAGAAGTATTGGCTTCTCATCCAGGAAAAACACCGGTTCTCCTTCACTTCCAGAGCGGAACCGGAAAGAGAGCCACGGTTGAGTGTGGAGAGCAGTTCCGGGTTCAGAAATCCGAGGCCCTTTCGGCAGCGCTCGGACGGTGGGTGGATTAGAGTCAGGGGTCGACGCGCAGTCGGTAAAACGATTTTCCTGATACGGTATCGGGCCTTACAGGCCACTGGAGAGCCCCCAGGGAATTGAGTTGAAAATCTTCAGGAACATTTTCCCAATTCGAAAGGTCAGATGACCTTTCCAGAGAAATTGGATAGGTATGCCATACGCGAAATTCCGCTGGGTTTACGCGAAAGTCAGGAAAGGTGATGGTCAATCCTTCAAGGGCTGAGTCCACTTCGAGGGCGCTACTGCTCAGTCGCCTTAATTCTGCGCCGTTTTCTTCGAAAGGATGAAACCCAAGCGGGATAAGGTCAATTTCGGTTTCATCAGCCAATCCATCTCCGTCTCTGTCCGTCTGTCCCAGATCCGGTTTGCCAACGTAAAACACGTTATCCACGAATGGAATCTCTGCCACGGCCGCCTCCAGGGAGCCAAGGACTTGAGGGGTGATCCCGTTGGGAAATGTTCCAAAATGCTCAAAGGGATCATCACGGTGATTCATGACCCTGCGGAATGAAGCAGAGAAAGGCCCTTCGACCAGCTTCCAAGGGCCAACTTGCCCGATTCGGAACCTTGGTTTCGAACTATTTCGATAGGTCAGACAGGAGAGTGCTGGCGTTTCCCACTCCCTGTCGGGATTTTCTTGCAGCGGTGCAAGAGACTGTCCGTCCAGATGCCTCGGGTAAGGCTCGATACCGGCCAGCTCAATGAGGGTCGGCATAAGATCAACCAGTCCTACTTGTCGATCGCAGAAGCGACCCTCGGAAGTCATTTCCGGATGGTGAATCATCATCGGAACATGGATCGATTCACGTGAGTAGTTCCTTTTCGAGTAGAGATGTTGGTGCTCCATCAGGCTAAATCCATTGTCACTGATAAAAGCAATCACCGTGTTGTCCCAGAGATTGTGTGAATTTGCAAAATCGAGCAGGCGTCCCAGATTATAATCCATCAATGTAACGGCACTGTAGTAGGCATGAAACAGGGAGCGAAGTTCGTCCTCCGTAAGGTAGGGCCTGGTGTCACTCGCTTTGCCGTAGGTATAGGCGTAAGGTGGCCAGTAAGCGTTGTCGTATGAGCCCGGAGGGGATTCCGGGAGAACGAAGTTCGCTGGATCATGAAGATCTGCAATGCTGTCGGGTACTATCCAAGGCGTGTGTGGCATATAGAAACCTGCTGCGATAAAGAACCTCTGGTCTCTTGCCAGACATTTTTCAATGGCGGAAAGGGCGCTGGTGGCTGTCAGCCCGTCCATAAAATTTTCTGGCTCTCCTCCCTCATAAATCAGGAAGTTGGTGTTACCGCTGATACCCTTATGGCCACTGAAATCCTGAACCGATTGGAGGGTGCCATCTATGGCGAGCGCACGGGGAATGAGCTCATCCCATCGTTCGGCACGTTCGTAGTGCTCAACTTTACCGTAGCTGCCAGTCCAATAGCCTTGGGACTGGAAGAATTGGGACATCCGCATTCGCCTTGGTACAATATTTTCTCCGTTGGCCTGATTTCCCCCGGCGGCGTGGACTCCGAGGTTCCATGGGTGGAGGCCGGTGAGGAAGGACGCCCTCGAGGGCGCGCAGAACGGATACTGGCTCAAACAATTCCGGTAAGTGACCGAGCGCTGTGCCAGCCGGGTCAGGTGAGGGGTGATCGCCTGGGGGTCTCCCAGCGGCGCTATGCGGCTGTTCAGGTCATCCGCAATGATGAGCAGGACATTGTAAGGTTCTTCAGCGAGGGCTGCGAGAGGGCTAAGCAGGGCTCCCACCCCGAGAAGAGCTTTGATACGGCAACTCCGCAATCCGGAACGTGTCATCAGCCCCTAATTTGCATCCCGCGGCGGGGGATCCGCAATGGGAATTTTTGTCGCCCGCAACCGGTAGTAGATTTCTGGAGAGCGAGCGCTCGGGGAGTATCGCATCCTGAGTAAACCACTTTCATCAGGTGGGGATGGAGGAATCACGGTTAAGTCCGGGCTATTCTCGGGAACGGTGGTCCAATCTCGGAGATTTGTAGAATATTCAACGCAGAGGAGAACGTCAGTCGCGCGGGTATTCCGATGGAATTCCATGTAGGGAGCGGCGGCTTCGGAGGATGAGACTGAGAATAAGGGGCCACCCGTGGGCTCCGGGATTTCGGAGGAGGTCGCGAATTCCAGCAGATTCATGATTCCGTCCCCATCAGAGTCCTCAAGACCGCCTCGCCTTCCTTGCGGCAGGTTGTCACGAGACCATTGGTCATAGGCTGGGAGGACGTAAGTAAGAGGCTGCTCGGAATCAGCCGTCTCTCCGTCTCGTTCGACCGTCATAGCCAGAGAAACGGGCCCAATCGGGAGTGTGCTCATATCCAGAGGAGACAAATCTTCACGGTTTCCGGAGGGAGGTAGCGGGGGAGAAATGAAAGTGGCAGTCTGGCTATCCAGAATAGTCACTGATTCAATCAGCTTTCCTCCGAGGTAAAACCGGGTTGGCCCCAGCAGACGGTGAGCCTCCACCACNCCTCGGGCGGNANNACCAATGGCGTATTTCCTCTCGAGGTATTTTCGGATTCGGTCCATCCCCACCCCCGTCGANTTACTCTNCAGNTTGGAAAAAACGAGGAGTTCCGCGACNTCAGCGGTCATGTAGTGAGAATGNCCTGCGAACCGCCGACCTGACCCGATTGCNGTGATACTATCACTNTANGCCCTCTTGACCCCGAANACTCTCCACCCGCGNTCTCNGCCCTGCCTTACATTGTCTGTTTCTCGNTCTCCGTTTCCAATGCTNATCANCCGCCCTTGAGGGTCATGTCCGGGGTCAGACTTGATNACAGAAAAGACGGTCAGTCCNTCGGANACCTGNCNGGGNAATCCATTGATTTGCAGATANNCGGAACCATTAAAGTTGGCNGCNGGGAGCTGATTGAGTTGATTGAATTTCAGAGTGGGTGTCGCCGAGGGGTCCGCCTGAGTGAGGAAGGTCGTGGAAGCCATATTGGGCCATGAGCTTATCGGATCACCATCTTGTTGGGTTTCCGCCAGACGGTTTGCTGAGACCCACACTTTCAGACCCTCGTCGAGTAACTCAGGAAAGTAGTCATACACGATGGNGGAGTCACCGGAGGATTCGGNGCCAGATNCCCCAAANGACAAGTAGTANCCTGATTCATCAAGGTGACTGAATCGANTCATCAGNGGGGAGTCATCTCCGTATNTTACCCAGAGGAGAGTCGCCTCGGAATTTANACCGGACTCNATCCAGTATTTAAGTTCTCTTCCCGTTTCCCANTGCAGGATTCGAAGGTCAGAGCAGTCAGGNCTCATCCGGCCTGTCTCGATGTGCTCTCTGCTGTTGAAGATGACGGGAACGGGCGCATGGTTCAGGTCCTCGCCGGTGGTATTTTCCATCACNAGNGGGAGCGTCCANCCNGTNGAGCCAAATCCTCGACCTGAAATCGTGTGCATCGTGCCCCCTGAAGGNNTGGTGGTTTCAACGTCCACGTCGTTGATCAACAGAGAGGAACCCTGCAAGTCCAATACCGCGCCATTATTCTGGAAGGCCTCTCCATCGAGGGAAAAATCGACCGGAATATTTCCTGAGAGGTTCTCTGCTTGAATTTGGAAGTAGGCCTCGGCGTGATGGGTCTTGGTTGAGTAAACAAGGCGATGGTCCTGCAGAACCACTGGTCCAAGCCGGAGGGTGAATTCTCTGGCTGGGATTCTTCCTTCTGGCATTCCCGAAACAACCAGGTAGCGGTCACCATTAGGTTTCACGAGCAGGGAAAATCGTAGCCCTCTGGCATCTTTGGGGCGGAGCAGGGCACCTGCGCTCCAGTGAGGGTTTGAAGAGCCGTTATGCTCAAGGGCTCCCACGTCCGGAGCGTCCCCGACAAAGGTGGTGGTGATACCTGGAATGTGTTCCCCGGCGTCGATGGCTGCAGCATCATCATGGAGTTCGAAGTTTCCGGTGGTTGCTGAACTAAAGAGAGAGTTATCAGAGGTATTACCGGGCCACCGCGGCTCAAATTTACCGATTGTCATAAAGTTGTTTCGGACGATATGGGGATCCATCTCTGCACCAAACTCTCTCACCTCGCTACAGATATTGTTGCGAATATCGATGCCTCCGATGCTNCCGCGATTGGCGATATGGATCTGCCCGTCGATGGTGTTGTTATAAACCCGCTGCATGGAGTTGCGGTAATTGGTCTGGTCCGGATCCAGAGCCCAAAGAGTTACGCTTAGATTCGGTGCGGAGATGCCCCAGACGATGTTGTGGTGAATAAAGACGTTAGAGGGGCTGGTATCCATCCGGATCCCCCGGCCTCCTCCCCAGACCGGCCTGCCCGCTCCATTCTCCTCGGTCCTTGTCAAATTGAACCGCGCCACATTGCTATGCACCCAGTTGTAAGCGACCTCCATCCCCTCGAGATCCCCGTTGTAATTTGAATTCATACTCGCGGAATCTGTCACTCGCTTTCCAGCGTGATAGCAGTGGTTGTAATTGAATCTTCCGCGGGGAGAATACATGTGAATATTCACCCCTTGGTTTCCGAAGATCGTATTGTGGTGAGCGTGAAGGTCGGAACTGTCAAAAGAGGCCACACCATAGAGCATGCAGTCCCGAATCACGTTGTTTGCGATTTCGGTATTCGTGCCAAGCGTGATGGCTCCTCCTCCGTAGGAAGATTCGATCTGGCTGTTGAGTAGTCTGTGTCCGTCGCCCTTCAGCCAGACCGCTGCTCGTCCGGTTTGCAGCGCGTCAAGACCGGATCCGCAGTAGCGAAGATGAAGGTCGTCCATGACGATGAAGGAGCTGGATACAGGACATTCGATTCCTCCTCCAACAAAATTGAGCTGCTTCAAATGGATGTGACTCGTCCAATTCATATCAAATCCGTACTCCCGGCTCTTGATCTCGACAGTGGTTTGGTCTGGTGAGGTATTGCCGGCCGGAATAACATAGAGGGTGTGGGCCGGGCCGCTGACTCCCTCGATGTCGAAGAAATATTCGCCCTCTTGATCGAGGGCATTGAGGTGGTTCCAGAGAAAATAAGGGTCTGCTTTGGCAGCATAAGCACCCGGCTTGGGGAAGGGCCGATAGCGAAAGGTCACACTATCCTCAGTGGACTGCGTTACGATACCAGTATCACGGAATACTCCCCCTCCGGGGCTGGTATCAATCCTTGCCCCTCGCCAACTGTTGTGGGCGCCAAAGGGGAGAGCCGGGTCCTCGTAGGTGGCGGTAAAGAAAGTGCCTTCGTAGGGAGCCTCCGGCCCGGCGGAAGAGGGATCGTGGTTGGCCCGCAGGGGAGAGGCCATGCCCTCCCAATCGAAGTCAAAGGCCGCAGGAGCATTAGGCCATCGGGCGATCTTCTGCGGTTCCCCGTCGATCAGAACACAAGATTTTCCAAGGCCAAGTCCATACTCCGGGGTGAGCTGGATTCTGAAAATTGGGCCATCGTGGCGTTCCCAGTTCCCCGCGCCGTTAACGCCGGGCTCGATAATTGTGAAGGCAGAGATACGGACCTCTGCTGGATTCTGGCCAACGTTGTAGGGCTGGTAGCAAATCGGGGCTTGTGCGGTTCCGCTCCGCCGAAACCTGACAGATTCGCGGTAGACACCCTCGTGAAGCAATACGGTATCGCCTGCCTGGGTCTGGAGCTCCGCGTGGGAGATGGTTGCAAAAGGNNGNGAGNGGGTTCCTGGGTNNGAATCGCTTCCGANNGGAGGNGGGGCAACATGAAATTCATTTGCTGCCTGCGCCAANATACAGGCAGTTCCGAGGAAAAANGNNGTCCAGTGAGCTGGTTGGAAGAGGCACATTGATGATCGAGAGAGAGGNCTAATATTTTTATAAAAAGAGCAAGAAGTCCACNTATTTTTACATTAAATATAAATAAATTATAAANCNNNNTNANNGGGAGGNNNGTNTTCAGCCNGTNTTCGNNGCNGCGCTGGNCCNCTTGGCNNTCNCTNCGNTGNNAGTTCATTAGAAATTGAACGCGCGNATNTGATGTGTTGAGNTGAGNGNGTGTCTGACGNTAAGCCCAACACCCTGGTGGAAATTGAACGACAGGTGGTTTGTCTCTTCGCGGATGGAGTTCGGGTGGCAGGGTTGCCCAAATCGGTTGGGGAAATCTATGGCTTGCTATTTGTTTCCGCCGAACCCTTGGCCATGGACGATCTCGTGGTGCGCCTCAAAATCTCAAAGGGATCCGTCAGCCAGGGGCTGAAATTTCTGAGAACTCTGGGCGCCATCAGGGAAGTCGACGGGCCTGATGTCAGGAGAACGTATTACGAGGGGGATATCGAGCTGAAGAAGCTTGTTGGGGGATTTATCCGGGAGCAAATGCGACCGCATATGGAGAGTGGGAAGGATCGGTTGAAGTCCTTGGAGGTTGAGGTCGCGAAAGAAGAGGATGCAGCTAAGCAGGCCTTCTATGACGAAAGGGTGAAAAAGCTGGAGCGTTGGTTAAAGCAGGCAAAGCTCGTTCTTCCGCTGATTCAAAGGGTTCTCGGGGAATAAGAGCCATGAGAGGAACCGAGGGTGCAGCGTGGTATTGCTTGCGGGCGCAGCCGAAGCGGGAGCACATCGCAGCGGCTTCTCTCAGGGCGATTGAAGGGGTGGAAGTCGTTTGTCCTCGTCTCCGCTATAAGAAAGTGACGCGCCGAGGAAAAATCTGGTGGATGGAACCACTCTTTCCCGGCTACCTNCTTGCTCGTTTTGCACTTGAGGAGAAGCATCGGGCCGTCAGCTATGCCAACGGCGTCAGCGGTATTCTACGGTTCGGGGAGAGTGTGCCCACGGTGGCGCCTGATTTTATCGAAGAATTGAGAGCCGAGCTGGCGAAGGGAGAGAATCAGGGAGAGGTCCTGACACTGCAGCCGATCGCAGAGCCGGGTGACCAGGTAGAGCTGGCGGAGGGCCCATTGCGGGGAATGACCGGGACGGTTCTTGACGTGCGTCCGGCGGAAGAAAGGGTCCGAATTTTTATTGAGTTTCTCGGTCAGGCTCAGCCAGTGGATGTGGACCTCTATNCGCTTCTCCTTCCCAGAAAGGGTTCATTTCGCCCCGGCGAGGGCGGATCATAAATTTCAATAAGTTCATTTTTTATTGAATAAGTTCATTTTTTCTTGAACAAGGGNAAGATTTGGTGTTTNTCGANCCCATTAAGCGGAAGTTGAAAAGTTTATTCACACCGCATCCGGAGTGCCATGCAGGTCTTGTCGGGACATTCCGCCAAATGACCAAGGGCGGTAGCTTGGAAAACGATCTGGCCGGGNCTCACTTATTCACAGATTGCTCACACTTAATGTGAGTTGCTGGGTCCTCTGCCTCATCCACNGATNTCTCACCCGAGCTGAATCCACTTNTCAGCCACAAGCCNTAATTCGAGCTCATTCACAATTTAGTCAAACCAACAAAACAACATGTCGCAAAACCAAACAAAGAAAATTCTAGTAGCGGGAGGTGGAGGCTTCATAGGTGGCCACCTAGCAGGATCNCTACTCGCGCAGGGGCACGAGGTGGTCGTAGCNGATGTCAAACCATTGGATAAGTGGTATCAAGTCCACGAAGGCGCGGAGAATCACGTNGTGAATCTTGAGGAAAAAGAAGCCTGCTACCGGGTGATGGAGGGATGTGATGAGGTTTACAACCTTGCGTGCAACATGGGCGGAATGGGCTTCATAGAATTNAACCGAGCCCTGTGCATGATCAGCGTTTTGATCAATACTCATCTTCTGATGGCCGCTCGTGATCAGGGGATAAAAGGCTTCTTCTACGCGAGCAGTGCCTGTGTCTACCCGGACTATCGGCAGGACGATGCAGACGTGATGGCCCTCAAGGAATCAGATGCTTACCCGGCTCAACCCGAGGATGGCTACGGGTGGGAAAAACTCTTTTCTGAGCGGATGTGTCAGAACTTCCACGAGGATTTTGGGAGTAACGTNCGGGTCTATCGTTTNCACAACGTTTATGGACCTTTCGGAACNTGGACAGGTGGCCGGGAGAAGGCTCCTGCGGCCCTTTGCCGGAAGGTGATTGAGGCCGTGGATACGGGTAATCACGACATCGAGATCTGGGGCGATGGCGAGCAAACGAGGTCATTCATGTATATTGATGACTGCCTGAGCGGGATGAGCAGGCTGATGGAATCCAGTCATACGGATCCNTTGAATCTCGGTCGGGCAGAGCTGGTGTCCATTAATGGCCTACTCGATATCATTGAGGGGATCGCCGGAATTACGCTTAAGCGAAACTATGATCTGAGCAAACCACAGGGTGTCCGCGGCCGAAATTCCGACAACACCCTGATTCAAACGACTCTCGGGTGGGAGCCGGAAGTCAATCTCGCCACCGGCCTCGAAAAGACNTACCGCTGGATTGAAGAACAGTATGAGCGCCGGAAACGAGGCGAGGTTGTNGTNGATTAAATCAGGNTTCAGGCAGGACGCGACTGTGAGCAANGTGAGTCCCAACAAGGTGACGCGGGTCAACGTTCTCGGCGTTGGCATCAGCGCGCTGAACATGAACACTGCTCTCGAGCAGGTNCTTGAGGGCGNTGACCGGCCTGGCTTTGCCGGTTACGTCACGGTCTCGGGAGTGCATGGTGTAATGGAGTCCTGCCGTGATGAAGAGCTGAAACGTATACACAATCGATCCTATCTTTCGACGCCTGATGGCATGCCTATGGTCTGGATCGCGAAATTGCATGGCCAATCAGAGGTAGAACGTGTCTATGGCCCTGATTTGATGCTNGAAGTTGTTGCGGCAACGGCTGCGACCGGGCGAAAGCATTACTTCTGGGGTGGCAACGAAGGAGTGGCGGAAGAACTTGCGGAACGGATGCAGGAAAGATTTCCTGGAACCGAGGTCATTGGCACCTCGTGTCCCCCTTTTCGCCCGCTGACTGATATGGAAGAGAAGGAACTGGTAGCGCAACTCAAGACGGGGCGGCCCCACTTTCTGTGGGTCGGGTTGAGCACTCCGAAACAGGAGCGTTTCATGCACGACCTTTTGAGCCGGAACCCGGACCTTTGTGAGGGGTGGGATCATGGCCTCATCCTGTTTGGGGTGGGCGCGGCGTTCGATTTTCATACCGGCAGGGTCCGGCAGGCCCCCAGTCTCATGCAACGATGCGGTCTGGAGTGGTTATTCCGTCTTGTGTGTGAGCCGCGCCGTCTCTGGCGACGCTACGCCTTTAACAATACGGCCTTCGTGCTTTCTATTCTTCCTCAATTGATGGGGCTCAAGAACCATTCGATGGAGAAGTAGCCATGATGACGGAAACTGTAAGGGAATCGAGAAAGCGAAGCCTCCTCAAGGCGGTAAGCTGGAGAATGCTGGCCACCGCTACCACCATTATCATCGCGTGGGCCGTATATCGGGATATCAGGCCCGCACTGGCCATTGGGGGGATCGAGTTTCTGGCCAAGTTTCTGGTCTATTATCTCCACGAGCGGGTGTGGCAGATTNTNCCCCATTCCCCCATGCCCGACTCNTAACCTTCTGCATGACGGATGCCTGGAACCAATATACATACGCAGTTTCATCGTTTTCTCCAAAGAGAGGATAAGGAGCGATTGCTCGGGCAGAAGGGGCTCGTATTGTGGTTTTACGGTCTTTCGGGATCAGGCAAGTCAACCATCGCCAACATTGTGGAGCGCGAGTTGAATCGTGCAGGTCGCTTTACCGTCATCCTTGACGGGGANAACCTCCGCTCAAGACTGAATGCGGATCTGGGTTTTTCCGACGACGATCGGGCGGAAAACATTCGTCGTAACGCAGAGGTAGCCCGGCTTTTCGCNGAGGCTGGAGTGATCACCATCGTTGCCGCNATCACCCCGCGTCAGAANTTGCGATCTACCGCCAGAGAGATTATCGGCAACGATTTTGTGGAGGTGTTTGTCAGAGCAGATTATGCGACATGCGCGCAGCGCGACCCCAAGGGCCTCTACGCGAAGGCCACTACGGGTGGAATTGCAGACTTCACTGGGAAGGATAGCGGGTTTGAGGAACCTGGGAGTGAAGCCGAATTCATTCTGGATACCAATTCCCAGAGCGCAGAGTCCTGCGCGCAGGTCGTTCTCAACTACCTCGCTACGCGTTCAGTAGAGTTGACCGGAGAGTCTCATGCCTGACTACCAACTAAGCCACCTCGACCAGCTTGAAGCCGAATCGATTTTCGTGCTGAGAGAAACCGCGAGCCAATTTGAAAATCCTGCTCTTCTTTTTTCCGGNGGNAAGGACTCGATAGTGATGGCTCACCTCGCCTGTAAGGCATTCTGGCCAGCCCGACTGCCGTTCCCTCTGGTGCACATTGATACCGGGCACAACTTTCAGGAGACCCTCGATTATCGGGATGCCTTCGCCGAAAAACTGGGTGCGCGTCTAGTCGTGGGTTCAGTGCAGAGGTCGATTGATGAGGGTAAAGTGGCGGAAGAAAAGAGTGCGAACGCGTCCCGCAACAGTCTACAGATTACGACCCTTCTGGATACNATCGACGAGTATGGATTTGACGCTGCGCTGGGGGGAGGCCGCCGTGATGAAGAGAAGGCTCGTGCCAAGGAGCGTTTTTTCTCACACCGGGATGACTTCGGACAGTGGGATCCAAAGAACCAGCGTCCNGAGTTGTGGAATCTTTTTAACGGACGGAAACACGAGGGAGAACATTTNCGGATTTTTCCTCTCTCCAATTTCACCGAAATGGACATCTGGATGTANATGCAGAGAGAGGNTATCCAGCTNCCCAGTCTCTATTACGCTCATGAGCGNGAAACAGTCTGCAGGAATGATACAATTCTGGCAGTTTCTGAATTCGTGCAACCTCGGGAAGGNGAGNTGGTGGAAAAGAAAANGATTCGTTTCCGCACCATGGGTGACGCCACCATCACTGGTGCGGTGGAGTCAACTGCCGACACGATGGAGAAGATTATTGAGGAGGTGGCAGCAGCCCGTCAGACAGAGCGCGGTAATCGGGCGGATGACAAGAGGTCGGAGACCGCTATGGAGGACCGCAAGAAGGAAGGATACTTTTAAACCNGGGAGCCTGCCTGGAAAAGGGGTCAAGCGNCTCAGGTGGGCAGTCATCANACACTCAAAACCATGGATTTATTGAGATTTACCACAGCGGGGTCAGTGGACGATGGGAAGTCGACCCTGATTGGTCGCCTGCTTCANGATTCGAAATCGATCTTCGAAGATCAGCTAGAAGCGATTGAGGAGAGTTCCCGCAAACGTGGTGACGAGCATGTCAATCTGGCCCTTCTGACGGATGGTCTGCGGGCCGAGCGAGAGCAGGGCATCACTATTGATGTCGCCTATCGGTATTTCGCAACGCCCAAGCGCAAGTTCATCATCGCGGATACTCCTGGGCATATCCAATACACCCGCAACATGGTAACCGGGGCTTCCACCGCGAATGTGGCGATTGTTCTTGTGGATGCACGGAAGGGGATCATCGAGCAGACCAAGCGGCATTCGTTCATCGCCAACCTGCTTCGCATCCAGCACGTCATTCTTGCAGTGAACAAAATGGACCTCGTGGACTACTCTCAGGAGGTCTACGAGAACATNGTGCGNGANTATGAATCCTTCGCCTCCCGGCTGGATTGCATTATTGGAATTCAAGCGATCCCAATCTCTGCTCTNGAGGGAACAAATGTTGTCGAGCGNTCGGANCAAACTCCCTGGTATGAGGGTCCCTCGCTGCTCTACCATCTGGAAAATGTCTACATTGGGGGCGAGGAGAACCATATCGATGCCCGCTTTCCCGTCCAATGGGTGATCCGTCCCCAGAGTGACCAGTGGCATGATTTCCGTGGGTATGCCGGCCGGGTTGCCGGGGGGGTCTTCAAGCCGGGGGACGAAGTGGCNGTGATGCCGTCCGGGTTNACCACCCGGGTGAAGGCAGTNCATTCAGCGGATGGCGAACAGGAGGAAGCGTTNGCCCCGCAGTCGGTCTGNCTCACTCTGGAAGANGAGATCGACCTNTCGCGGGGCGACATGATTGCNAAGCCCAACAACCAGCCTGTGGTCGGGCAGGATATTGATGCCATGGTGTGCTGGTTTTCGCAAAAGNCCCTGCATACCAGAGGAAAATATATCCTCCGGCACACCACGAGGGAAACCAAGGCGATCGTTCAGGAGATTCGCTATAAAGTGGATATCAATACCTTGCGCAAGCAGGAGGAAGCGGACTCTTTTGAGCTGAATGAAATTGGCCGGGTCACGCTGAGGTCCGCGGCCCCCTTGCTGCATGATCCCTATCGCCGNAACCGGCATACCGGATCCTTTATCCTGATTGACCCCGGCAGCAATGAGACGGTGGGAGCAGGAATGATTCTCTAAACAAGAAATGACACATACGGAAAACGCACTTGAGAAAATTAATNACCGCTCTGCGGTCATTGGAATCGTCGGTCTGGGCTACGTGGGGCTGCCGCTGGTCCTCGGATTTGTCGCCCGNGGCTTCCGGGTCATTGGCCTGGATATCGATGAAGGCAAGGTGAAGGCTCTCAAGGCGGGGGAGAGCTACATCGAACATATTCCCGGGGAGCCAATTCGGGAGGCCGTGAGCGGGGGGCACTTCGAGCCCACCTCGGATTTTTCCGAGGCCTCACGGGCTGATGCGCTCATCCTCTGTGTGCCGACGCCTCTGGATGAGCACAATGAGCCGGATCTCAGTTTCGTGCTGGGAACGATCGAGGGCCTTGTGCCCCATCTCCGGGCGGGACAGGTCGTGAGCTTGGAAAGCACCACCTACCCTGGCACCACGGATGAGGAGTTGCGTCCTCGTATCGAGGAGACAGGGTTAGTGGTTGGCGAGGATCTCTTCCTCGTTTATTCACCCGAGAGAGAAGACCCCGGGAATCCTCAGTTTTCGGCAACCAGTATTCCCAAGGTCGTAGGAGGAACTACTGCCAATTGCGCCCGAATCGGGCAGGCTCTGTATCAATCCGTTATTTCAGAGGTTGTCCTCGTCCGTTCTACCCAGATTGCCGAATTTGCCAAGTTGCTGGAAAATATCTATCGGGCCGTGAACATTGGACTCGTCAATGAGTTGAAAATTGCAGCAGATCGCATGGGCATCGATATCTGGGAGGTCATTCAGGCGGCTGCCACCAAGCCCTTCGGCTTCAAGGCCTTTTACCCCGGCCCTGGACTGGGGGGTCATTGCATTCCGATTGACCCCTTTTATCTGACCTGGAAAGCGCGGGAGTATGGGGTTCACACCCGCTTCATTGAACTGGCGGGAGAAATCAATAACAGCATGCCCCAGTGGGTGGTTCAACGGACCATGGAAGCGCTGAATGAGCGAGCGAAGTCCGTAAAGGGAAGTCAGATTCTTTTAATGGGCCTCGCCTACAAGGAGGATGTCGATGATATGCGGGAGTCGCCAACCTTTGATCTGATGGATCAACTGGCAGAGCTCGGGGCGGAGATCAGTTATTACGACCCTCATATTCCGGAGATTTTACCAACCCGTGAACACGCCCAGTGGACGGGAGCCAAGTCGATTGCCTGGACACCGGAACGCATCGCAGAATTTGACTGCATCCTGATCGCGACCAATCACAAGGCCTACGATCTGGCATCCTTGCTTGACCATGCAGATCTCGTGGTCGACACCCGGAATGCCGTCGCTGGTGCGGGGTTGACCCCGCGTGAAGGTCAGTTGGTTAAAGCTTAGAACAGAGAAGGATGAATCGTACTCTCGGAAACTAGCGAAACTTCAATTATGGGACATCAACCATTTCATAAGCTCCTCGACGCCGTGGAGGAATCCTTGGCGCATTTTCGCGGCACTGCGGGAGAGGCAGTTCAGCAGGGGGCGAACATGATTCTCGAGGGAGCTGGAAAAGTGGTTGTTACCGGGGTGGGTAAATCGGGAATCGTGGGTCACAAAACCGCCGCCACGCTGGCCTCCACGGGAACGCCAGCAGTCTTTCTTAACGCCGCGGAGGCCCTTCATGGGGACATGGGGTTGATCTGTGAAGGAGACGTCGTGATTCTTGTTTCCAACAGTGGAGAAACGGAAGAGCTTCTCGGAATGTTGCCGAGCCTACGGGAAATCGGGGTTCGGACCATTGGCCTGCTGGGCAAGCCCGAAGGGTCACTGGGTAGTAATCTCGACCTTGTTATTCCTCTTGAGATTGGAGAGGAGGGGGACTCCCTCAACCTTGCTCCAATGTGCAGCTCAGCGCTCGCTCTCATAGCCGGAGATGCTCTCGCGGCCACCTTGCAGGCAGAGAGGGGTTTCAGCGAGGAGGAATTCGCGGTTCTGCATCCAGGTGGGGCCCTCGGTCGCCGGCTTCTCCTTCGGGCTGCCGACGTCATGAAGCCAAGAACGGAGGTAGCTACCCTGAAGGGCAGTGCGAGTCTGGAGGATATCGTAACGGCCCTTACGGCTTTTCCCCTAGGCTTGGTTTGTATTCTTGGTTCGAGGGACGAGCTCCTTGGAGTGATCACGGATGGAGACATCCGCAGAGCGGTTCTTGAAAAGTCGTATGACGTCGTCGCGGAAACGATGATGACAAGAGCCCCGGCCACGATAGGAGGGGACGAGCGTCTTTCCCGCGTTCTTGCGGTGATGGAAAATCCCGAGCGCAAGGTCTATGCCCTTCCCGTGACGGATGAAGGGGGTGTTTTGCAGGGTGTGATACGCATGCATGATATTGTGGGGGTTTAATCGTGGCTGCAGGATGGTGAGAGTCGTCGAACGATAGCATGAAAGTTGGAATCATTGGCGGAGGACACTGGGGAAAAAACCTCGTTCGCAACTTTGCAGAAATCGGGGTTTTGGCAGGAGTTGCCGACCCGGTGGAGGGGAATCGTTCGCGCGCCCTTGAGGAGGCTCCCGGGATCGAACTCTTTGCCAAGGAGAAAGATTTGCTGGCAGCGGGCTATGATGCGGTGGCGATAGCTACTCCTGCTGCGACTCATTACGGAATTGCCCGGAAAGCCTTGGAGTTGGATCTGGATGTATTCGTTGAAAAACCGGTGACCCTCGACGCTGCTGAGGCTTTGGAGCTGCATGGGCTGGCAGAGAAGAGGGAGCAGGTCCTCATGGTTGGACATCTCCTGCTCTATCAACCGGCGGTAAACTTCATCATGGAGTTCCTGCGTGCGGGAAATCTTGGTCAAGTCTACACTCTTCATCAGCGCAGATCAAAGCTCGGGCGGGTTCGCTCTGAGGAAAACGTGATGTGGAGCTTTGGAGCGCACGATGTTGCGGTTCTTCTTGTCCTTGCAGGGGAGGCACCAGATCAGATTCAGGCATGGGGTCATGCCGCCATTACCTCTGGAGTGGCAGACGATACCTACCTTCACCTCGAGTTTCCCAGCGGCGTAAAAGCCAGCCTTCATAACTCATGGCTGTGGCCAAAAGCAGAGCGTGAGCTGATTGTCGTAGGGGAGAAAGGAATGTTGGTATTTGAGGAAGCTAGTAGCCGGGTTATCCTTCATCATAAGGTGGTCGACAGTGAAGGCTTCCATCATGACCATGGAGAGGAACTTCTCTTTGAAGGAAGCGCTCAGCCTTTACGGCTGGAGTTGGAACATTTCCTTGAGTGTTGCCAGAAGCGAAAAACGCCGATTTCGGATGGACGAAATGGCTTTGAAACGGTGCGGGTATTAGAAGAGGCCAGTAGGATCCTGCAGACATGAATTACCAGGCGCACGAAAGTGCTATTATCGACGAGGGTGCGAAAATCGGAGAGGGATGCCGGATCTGGCACTTTAGCCATATATGTGGGGGCGCGCAGATCGGCAGGGGGTGTTCCTTTGGTCAGAATACGATGGTCGCCGATGGAGTGGTGATAGGTTCGAACGTCAAGGTCCAGAATGGGGTCTCAATTTATGCCGGGACCGAGATTGAAGATGATGTCTTCTTGGGCCCCTCCTGTGTTCTGACCAATGTCAGCAATCCACGTTCGGAAATTAATCGCAAGGGGTTGTATGAGCCTACCTTGATTAAGAAAGGGGCATCAGTTGGAGCGAATGCCACTATTGTGTGCGGAGTAACAATCGGGCGCTACGCCTTCATTGCTGCCGGGGCTGTCGTGACACGTAGTGTTCCCGACTACGCCTTTGTGCTGGGTGTTCCTGGGAGAGTAAAGGGGTGGATGTCTCGTCATGGTCATAGGTTGGAAAACCCTGATGATGACGGTGTCATGGCCTGTCCCGAGAGTGGGTTTCGATACCGGGTGAAGGCCTGCGGCAACCTGTCGTGCCTGGATTTGGATGAGGGTGACCCGCTTCCTGAAGAATTCCATACGGGAAGGCAAGGTTACCGCGAAATGAGGGATATCGGGAAGGATTAGGTTGGTGATTCAGGATAACGAACATTGCTATGATGAAAGTCCCCCTGCTAGACGTTAACGCCCAGAATATTCCGCTTGAAGAAGAGTTGACCGCAGCCTTCAGCCGCGTTCTCAGGTCAGGCCGATTTATCATGGGGCCTGAAGTGGAAGAATTTGAAAAAGAGGTGGCGGACTTCGTTGGTGCGAGACACGGGATTGGAGTGTCCTCTGGAACGGATGCCATCCTACTGGCTCTGATGGCGCTCGATATCGGGCCGGGCGATGAGGTGCTCTGCCCAACCTTTACCTTCTTTGCGACGGCTGGATGTATCTCGCGTTTGGGAGCCACGCCGGTGTTCGTGGATGCCTGTCCGGTATGCTTCAACATTGATGTAGAAGATGCAGCGAGGAAGATGACAGAGAGAACCAAGGCGATTATTCCGGTGCATCTTTTTGGGCAGTCTGCCGAGATGGATGAGATTATGATCCTTGCAAAGGAGCATGGATGTCATGTTGTGGAGGACGGGGCGCAGGCGATTGGAGCGCGCTACCGCGGGATTGGGTGCGGGTCTATGGGAGACTTTGGAACCTTCAGCTTTTTCCCTTCTAAGAACCTAGGGGGATTTGGCGATGGGGGGATGGTCGTGTGCAATGATGAAGACCTGGCAGAGCGGGCGAGGATGCTCAGGATGCATGGGTCCAAGCCCAAGTACTTCCACCGGGAGGTGGGAGGTAATTTTCGGCTGGACCCTCTGCAGGCCGCTTTGCTGCGGGTGAAGATGGAACATTACGATCGCTATAGCCGGGCCCGGCAGGCTAACGCCGCTTATTATCTCGAGAGACTGTCCGCCCTCGAGGGCGTGGAGTCCGCATCCCCAACTCATTGCTGCTGCGCTGAGGCTCAGGAAGAGGCTTTGGGTGCAGCGAGAATCATCCTTCCGGTTTGCTACGAGCATAATGAACACATCTGGAACCAGTTCACCTTGAGAGTAAGGGGATCAGGGGAAAGAGACCTTCTCAGAGCCCATCTGACTGAGAGGGAGATTGGAAGTGAGGTCTACTATCCGCTTACCATGGACCAGCAGCAGTGCTTTGCAGGGCTGCCGGCGAGTAGCCGGGAGGGCAATGAAGTGGCGCACCAATTGGCTGGAGAGGTGCTTAGTATCCCCGTGTATCCAGAGCTTGGGAGAGAGATGCAGGACTATGTGGTAACGGCAATTAGTGATTTTCTGGAGAAAGAACCCCCCATGCGGGAATGACTGTCGTCCTCTACGATGGAGAGTGCAGTTTCTGCTCTGCGGTTGTGCAATTCGTTCTTCGAAGAGACGAAGATGCGATCTTCCATTTTGCGTCCATCCAGTCTGAGGCTGGTCGGGAATTATTAGCCAATCATGGGGTCCCTTCTCCAAGCATGGATACCATGTATCTTCTTGAGGGGGGAAGGATTCATGAGCGCAGCACGGCCGCTCTTCGCATAGCTAAGGGACTCCCTGGCTACCGGAGCGTTGCCGGAGTATGCCTCTGGATTCCCCGTTTTCTCCGGGATTTCTGTTACCGGGTGATCGCTCACAATCGCCACCGGATTCTGAGGCAAAATCAGTGCTTTCTGCCGAACGAGGACGAGAAAAAAAGGTTCTTGGGTCTCTAAGGTGGCCACGGTAATTCCCTTGAATACATAAAGATTCATAGGAGAATTGAGATTAAGCTGATCCCATCATGAAACTATTCTTCAGAGGGCCACTTCTTGTCTTCGCCATAAGCCTTTGCCTGGCCACGGTCGGGGTTGCTGATGTGGAAGAGACTATCCAAAGGTATCGGGCTTCTTTCGAGAAGCGTATGAATGCGGAACTGGATGAATATGGGAATGCGGCAAGGAAGGCGCGGCTCAACTACGTGGACTCCTTGAAGAAAGTGAAGGGAGAGCTCGCAAGGGCAGAAAAACTCAAAGCTGCCGCACAAGTCCTGGATGAGATCGAGCTTGTCGAGGGCGGAGAAGACCCTGGATCGCTGTCCCCCGATGTAGACTACCGTTTCAAGCGAGTCCGTGAGATATGGGAGAGAGAGTTGTCCGAAATCCAATCTGCCCGAGGGGAAAAGCTCAAGACTACTCTGGGCATTTACTTCCGAGCTCTAGACGCAGAAAAGCGGAGACTTACGCGAATTGGAAAAATCAAGGACGCCTTGGTAGTCGAGGAGGAGGAGCTGAGGGTCAGGGGTCTCCCTGAAGTCAAGGCCATGGAAGCCTCGGAAGCCTCAGAGGCGGAACCGAAAGAGCCATCAGAGAACCTGGCGTTGGCCGCACGAGGTGCAAGAGCGTCAGGTGCTCGGAGGTCCGAACTATTGATCGATGGAAAGATCGAATATAACAAAAAGGAGGGGTTCGCTTTCGAGAATTTCCCCTGCAATTTCACCGTAGACCTAAGATCGAAGGTTTCTATCGGGCAGGTGCGAATTCTTCTCTACGACCTCGACCGGCGAAAATATGGCTTCAGGCTTCTCGTTTCGGATGATGGAGAATCTTGGGAACTGGTGAACAATTCTGAAAAAGTGGATGCCGGATGGCAGGAGATCAATCTGGAGGACACTAAGGCACGCTATGTGAGGATCAACGGTCTGAGCAATACAGCCAACCTGGGTTTTCACGTGGTGGAGGTAGAGGTTTATGAGCCCTAGGGGAAAGCTGGGTGGATAGCCCCATCACTTGGATAGCGCCCTAGGAGAATCCGGGCGTTCTTCAGGAACCGCAGGGGGCTGTTTGACCTCAAAAAGCGCCCATCGCAGTCTCCCTGGAGCGCCTTCGTCCTTTGTGTCGAATAGATCAATTGAGTCAATCTCGCACATTGAAGACTCTCGCGTTTGCCGGGAGCAAGGGAGTCGCAGCCGTTGGGATGCTGGCAATCGCGGCGGTGCTGTCACGGGTATTCGACAAGGTCGACTACGCGACTTACCGGCAGACTCTGTTGGTATATCAGTTTGCAGGTCCGCTGCTGGGACTGGGCTTGCCGGCGGCACTTTTTTATTTTCTCC
>PBAI01000022.1 GCA_002715825.1 Roseibacillus sp.
GCATGATACCTTTGCTCCTCTTGCTCTGCTGGCCAGCGGCGAACAGAGACACATCGACCTCGTTAGAAAGAACGCGAAGTTTCATGCCCGAACCACCAAGGCCAAGGATCGGAGCTGGCTTATCAATTGGCGCTACATGGCGGCAGCCATTGTGATGAGCGAGTTCTACCTCGCCACTGGTGAGGAATGGGTGCTACCGGAGCTCCAGGAGGTCTACGATTTCCTGATTTCGAGCCAGTATGTGGACATGTCCCAGATCGACGAGAAGTCACGCAAGACTCACCCAGGGGCGGTCCCCAAGGACAAGATGGGTGCCCACGGTGGCTGGGGACACAACCCTGGGTTTGAAGGTTACGGGCCGATCAGTATGCTCACCGGGCAGGGCGCACTGGCCTTCGCCATGATGAAGCGCTGCGGTATCGAGGTGGATCGTGAGCGTCACGACAAGGCTTACGAGTTTCTTGCCCGGTCGTCCGGCCGTAATGGCTACGTCTGGTATGCGGATCAGGCAGCCGGTCAGGATAGCTGGGCCGACATGGGGCGCACCGGAGCGGCCGGCATCGCCAACGCCATGAGTCCCTACCAGGACGACAAATATCTCGAGCGGGCTCTCGCCCATGCGAAAGTGATCGGCAGGCATCCGGAGAGCTTTCCTGATACCCACGGATCTCCGGTCATGGGCATGGCGTATGCCGCTACCGCGGCGCATCTTGACCCGGTGAGCTTCCGGCGCTTGATGGATAAGAACAAGTGGTGGTTCGTCCTGTCACAGTGTCTGGATGGAACCTTCTACTACCAACCTAATCGCGACAATGCGGGGTATGGTGCTGATTCACGCCTTTCGGCCTCTGCGGTGACAGCTTTCATCCTGTCGCTNGANAAAAANAGCNTGTNNCTTTCNGGNAANAAGCCGGGAAGGTGATCAACGGCGGAAGTGCGTGAGAGTTGGTGGATCCATGAATACGAGGTCGACCATCAAGTTTTAGTCCAAGGTCTTCGAATGACCGATCCAGTCCTGAATGACACGATCCATAAAAGAACATCCTATATCNTTGAGACGTTTTGCCGCAATCGTCGGGGTGATCACTGTTTTTGGTGCAGTCTGGCCCGTTGTGTTCAATGGGGGCAGTGCAGCTGGGCAGTTATTGGTGCGAACGCATGAGGTTGAAGCAGTCGGTGACGCGGGCTTCGAGGCGGTGATGGAGGCTGATCTTTATGGGGAAACGCGGGAAGTCCCAGGACCTGTTATTGAACGTGATCGGGCATCCATTGCGGCTCATGTGTCGTTTCTGCGGGATCTGGATCGAGGGTTGGCTATCCTGTGCCTCCTGCTGACTGCAGGTTTGCCGTTTCTTTTTGGTAAATGGCCCAAGGTGGCGTGGTTATACTTGTTGCCGGCCGCATGGTTGCTGGTGAACGCACATGCAGTTGCGGTAAATGGTGGTAAGGCCTTCGCGGAATTGGCAGTTCCGGCCCACGCGACACGTTGGGGTATGTTCGTGGTTTTCGCACTACTGCTTTCGCGGAACTTGCACACAGATCGCATTGAAAAATGGGTCCTGCGCATCGTCTGCGCATTGACTTTTGCGACTCATGGCTGGGAGGCCTTCCAGCTCAACCCACCATTTCAGGACCTTCTGTATACCACATTCGGGCATGTTGGAATCAGGCTCTCAGAGGCGGCTTGTCACGGGCTTCTTCGATTAATTGGGGTGATGGACGTGCTTCTTGCTGTGGGTGTTACAGTGACTCTTTTTCGTCCGCTGCTACTGTGGATGGTGTGCTGGGGCTTGATTACCGCTTTGAGCCGTCCTATCGCCATGGGATTCGATGCTTGGCCTGAGTTTGCTATGCGTTTACCCAATTGGGCAGTTCCCTTACTGGTGGTTTTGCTCTGCAAGCGGGGGGTATTGTCACTGTCTCCGTCTCAAACCACCGCGCAGCAGGAACCCGCTATGTAATGAACAAAAGATCAACCGAAATACACCTCATGAATACCAATCGAGTGAGTTTTACAATCGCGAGCGTCATGCTCTCCCTGATCGTCGCTGTCTACGCGGATGATGTGGCATTGGCGAAACTGGACGTCAAAACTCTGGTATCGAAAATGACGCCACTTAAGGGCACCACACCGGCCCAGTGGAGGGTGGTATGGACGGGGGACGCGAGTCGAGAGGCGACGATCTCGTGGACGACTGCGGCACCCGGAACCAAGCATATTGTTCACTACGGACGCCAGTCAGGAGGGACAGNAAAAAAACTCGCGCTGAGTCAAGCGTGTCAGTCCAACGGGGCCTACAGCATTGAACAGCCCAAACCGCAAAAGCCCAAGGAAGGAGAATCAGCCGAGCAAGTAGCCAAGAGAAACGCTCAATCGAAGATTGCGCCGGCCTACTACCATCACGCCAGGATTAAGAATCTGAATCCGGATACACGTTATTATTTTGTTCTGGAAAGCGACGGGAAACAGTCTCGAGAGTTCTACTTCCGGACAGCTCCTGCTGAAGGAGANGACTTTACCCTCATTCACGGTGGTGATTCGCGGAGTGGCCATGCCGATCGTTGCCGGATGAATTTGCGCATTGCCGAGCAAGTAAGGGTAGAGCCCAAGGTGCTCGCCTTCGCCCATGGTGGCGACTATATCGTGACCGGGTCAAAGTGGGAACAATGGCGCCTGTGGCTCAGTCAGCATGAGCTGATGACGCTGGAGGATGGTCGCGTGCTGCCCATTATCCCGACAAAAGGGAATCATGATGGAGGCAAAAATGGACTCTATTTCGAGGTTTTTGACTTAGAGGAAAAGACAGAGCGTTGGCACACGACCATGCTGGGAAAGGATGTCGCGCTGGTGACCCTTGATACGAACTCAGCGGCCGGAGGATCCCAAGCGGAATGGCTGGAGGCCGAGATGAAGAGTCTGAGGCCGAAAGTTCGTTGGCTGCTGGTGCAATATCATCGCCCGATGTACCCTGCAGTAAAGAGCCCCGCAAAGCATGCGCCAATTTTCTGTCCGCTGTTCGACAGGTATAACGTCGATATCGCATTGGAGTCTGATGGGCACTGCATGAAGCGGACAGTTCCGATTCGAGACGGGAAAAAGGATCCTTCCGGANTTGTATATGTCGGTGAGGGAGGCCTNGGTGTCGGCCAGCGAAAGACTCAAGGAGATCGTTGGTATTTAAACGAGGGTGGGAAAGCAGGCAGCGAACACCATGTTATCCAGCTGGATTTTACCCCTGACGATATGCGTGTCCGGTTCATCCTGATGGATGGTTCAACTTGGGACGACCATACGATCAAGGTGCGTAAGCGTTGAGCGAAGTGGAAGGAGCTTTACGCGCCGGCCTCAGCGATAAAACGAGACAGGATCTCGGCCTTACGGCGTCTTGGCCTGAGGCCTGATAGTTGAAGCAAGACGGTGGGAGTGAAAAAATGGAGGCGAGGGGAGTCGAACCCCTGTCCTGGAGACTTTTCGCGCAAGCGTCTACATGTTTAGCGGCCAGTTGGTAGTTCGGGATCCAGACCTCTGTCCGCCAGTTCTGGTTCCCTAGAGACCTGTTTAATCTCGCAAGGTGACCCGGTCACCCGGCCCTCTTACCAGCCTGCTGGTGGTCGCGGACTGCCGTAGCAGGCGTTCGATAGTCCACGTCGCTGTCAATTAAGCAGCGAGTGCAAGCTCGTTGGAGTCTGCAGTTATGTTTTTTGATCGGCTTTTTAGGAGGCCAACCGATCAACCTCCACATGCAGCCTGCGTTTCCAACCTTCAGTCGAAACCGTGGCGCCCCCGTTTTCAGGGTGTGACGTAAATATGCCTGTAAAATTATAATAATCAAGCTCGGGTGTANCCTCCGGCATTGCCCTGCAGCTGAGTTCCCTGAGCTGCCAACATGTAATGCCCTCCCGGGGACATCTCCCATCATCGGGTCACAAGCATTGGCTGCAACGGAGTTGTCTTATGTGCCACGCTCGATAGGCTTCGAAGGCCTGATTGCAGACCTAGGCCAATCTTATGCTGAATATCCTCGGAAGCGCTCAGGGTGGATTCTGTGACAGGCAGTCGCGGCGCAACTTCATCAAGGTGGGTGCGCTCGGGATGGGTGGTTTAAGTCTTCCGCAGCTGCTCAGGGCCGAGAAGGAGGCAAACAACGGTCGCTCGCACAAGGCCGTCATCATGATCTACCTCCCGGGGGGGCCGCCTCACCAGGACATGTATGACCTGAAAGTTGATGCCCCATCCAATATCCGGGGNGAATTTAGCCCCATTTCGACCAGCGTGCCAGGAATCCGGATCTGTGAGCACTTGCCGCGAATGGCGGCGATGGCAGACAAACTTGTCTTCGTGAACTCGCTGGTGGGTTCTATCGGGCAGCATGCTTCTTTTCAGTGCACCACCGGCCGGAGCAGCAACAATCAGCCTGCCGGAGGATGGCCTGAACTCGGGACGGTAATTTCGCGTCTACAGGGAGGAAAAAAGCAAACTGTGCCCAGTTACGTCAATCTCTCCCCAAAGATGAAGCATACTCCCTATAATTTCGGAAAGAATAGCTTCGTCGGGGTGGGCCACCGGGCGTTTATGCCGTCAGGCGATACCAAGTCAGATATGACGCTCCAAGGTATCACGATGGAACGCTTGGAAGATCGGAGGGCCTTGCTCAGTAGCTTCGATGGCTTGCGGCGTCATTTTGATGCAAGTGGGATGATGGAGGGTTTAGACGCCTTTCAGGAGGAGGCATTTGATCTTCTCACCTCCAGTCGTCTCCTTGAAGCCCTTGACCTCAGCAACGAAGATCCAAAAGTTCGGGAGCGCTACGGCAAAGGAACCAGCAAGGTGCAGGGCGACGCCGCTCCGCGCATGAATGAACAGTTTCTTGTCGCCCGGCGCCTCGTAGAAGCGGGCGCTCGAGTAGTGACGGTGAGTTACAGCTTCTGGGATTGGCACGGGAATAATTTCTCCCGCGCGAAGGACAACTTCCCGGATTTTGACAAGGCTCTCACGGCGCTGGTTGACGATCTGCATGAACGTGGAATGGCTGAGGATACGACCGTGATCGCGTGGGGTGAATTTGGGCGCACTCCTACCATTAACGACAAGGGAGGGCGGGACCACTGGCCACGGGTGGCAAATGCCTTGCTTGCATGTGGAGGCATGAANACCGGACAGGTGATCGGGACGACAGATCGTCTAGGGGGAGAAGCTGATGAGCGACCGGTGCATTTTCAGGAAATTTTCGCAACCTTGTATCACAATATGGGGATCGATATCAACAAGGTGACCCTGCCTGATTTGAGTGGTCGGCCCCAGTTCCTTGTGGATACGGCGCACCAGCCTCTTCCGGAGGTGGTTTGACAGGGCACACGCGTGGCCCGGCAAGTCTGATGAGATTCGTCTAGGAAGAGACGATCTCAGCTGGAAGATTACAAGGCAGCAGGGTTGCCGGCCTTAGAAAGGTTGAGCCCCGGGAGCATCGTTGCTGGCATTGATATCGTCTATTCCCGCCTGCACGGCTCCCTCGCAGTCCTGAGTTAGGTTGGCGATGGTTGGTCGGGCTTTCGACCGGAAGGCTTCAAGTCGCTCGCGGAGGTCGATCGGGTTGCCAAGTTGAACGATGCAGCGCCGCTTGCCCGCGGGTGGCAAGGTCAGGGAATGAACGTCTTCTCGCAGGCGGGCGACCGTTTCGGCCACTCGGTCAAGTGTCGGATTGGAGGCCATGTATCCTCCCTGATAGCCGAGAATCCGGAGGGCAAGAATGGCCTCATCGGCCCAGAGGGTGGCGGCGGGATGGTCAACCTCCCGGCTGGGATCGATGCGAATGCCATGAATGGTCGCCCGGATCTTTCGAATGCGGTCAGTGAGACTGGATCCGGGTTTGCTCTGGATCTCAATTTTCTCCTCAAGGGAGTTGATTATCTGCTCGGCGGCATTGTGAATTTGTTCGTCCACGGTAGCGGNTTGCTTGCTGGAGCTGTANCCGCGTTGTCGCAAAAATCTTTTGAGGGCAGTGGTGCTGATCCTCAGAAGTTCGCTCCCGAAGTCGGCCTTGGGATCGAGTTCTGTTTCGAACCGGCGTGCGAGCTCGTCCAAGGAGCTCCGGAGCTGGTCCCGGATGTCTTCAACATAGGTGAACTTCATGGAGACCGGGACGGCGTAGACAGGATGGCTCTCGCCCAGTTTCTTCTGAGCGCTCAGGGCAATGTAGGAAGCGCCCTCCGCGAACGGCGCGACTTGATCGTTACAGAAATAGACATTTCCTTCCGGAAAGATGACGAGGGGGTGCTTGCCTCGAACGAGAACATCGGTTGCGCACTTCATCGATTTTCGGTCACTTCCCTCCCGGTCGACGCTGAAGGCGCCAGTGCGTTGCATAATCCACGACTGGATCCGGCTCCGAGCGAAAACATCGTAGGCCGCCATGAATGAAGGTTGCAGGCCGAGACGGCGGGTTACCTCGGACATGACTTCAGGGTCGCTGTGGGTCGAGTGATTTGGGAGAAGCAAAATATTCGCATCTCTTCCGCAGGCCTGTTGGAATAACTCCTTGCCACGGAGCTCCACCTCCTCGATGAGGTGAAGTTTGCTGGGAAGCGCGAATTTTCCGATAACCCACTGAGAGAGCGAGATCAGGAAAGGATTAGGCTTGGGAGGAATAAAGCGGTAGGGGAGATCTTTGAATTCCAACATCCTGTCAGGCANTTTACGTTTTCAGAAGATAAGGACAAGAAAACCCTGAAGGTGCTGCGGCTTGAATAGACCAGTGATTTGGGGTGGCATGGAGGCGTGCATGCAAATTGGATTCTCCGCCTGGGTCGCAGGGAAGATGGTCCTGGACTGGTTCGTCTGATCGACGAGGTCTACCGGGAATATGGGGATGAGGCGGATGTGGATGGATATGACCGCGACCTGCTTGATGTGGAGGCTGCTTACCGGTCGAAGGGCGGAGAGTTCGTCGTGCTGGAGAAGCAGGGTGAGATTGTGGGAGCACACGCAACTCAGCCCATTGATCGGGAGCAGGGTCTGCTGACTTTTCGCAGGCTCTACCTCCCGGAGAGCATGCGTGGAACAGGAGCTGGGAAGGTGTTGATGGACTGGGCGATCAAGTGGAGTCGTGAACACAATTTCACGAGGGTCGAATTCTGGTCCGATACAAGGTTTGCAAGGGCACATCGCTTTTTCGAAGGTTACGGATTTGTGCGAGGCGGGACCCGGGAGGTGGTTGAGGGAAAGCTTACTTTTTCTGAATTCCACTACGGGATGGACCTGTAAGAAGGGAAAAATAAACTCCTGCCGGGGCTTTCCTGAGGCTCAACCGTTCACGCAGCGGTGGGAGTCCCGGGCCGAGTTATTCGGCGATTCATTTTGACTGAAAAGAGCGGCATGCAGAGGTAGCAATAACCACCCGGACAGGCCACGAAGGGTGCCGTCGAATCTTAATAAGGACGGGTAATTGTGAATAACTCGCTTTCACCGTTTAGGATCTCCATATTTTCCCAACTCCTTGATTGCATTGAGTGAAGTCAACTGGCCAACTAATGACCATGTCCAGCACGAAGAATGTTCTCGCAGAAGGGATTGAGATTACCGGGACCATCAAGTTTCAAAATGACATGATTATCGACGGTAAAGTGGATGGAGAGATAAAATCTGACCAGGGATCTCTTACAATCGGGGAGAACGCCCGGATCAAAGGGGATATCAACACCGGAGAGGTGAAGCTGTTTGGACGGGTGAAGGGCGCGATTCGTGCGGAGAGATGCGAACTGAAAGCGAACTCCAAGCTTGATGGCGACATTACGACTGGAAGTCTGAAGATGGACGAAGGGGCGACCTTGTCCGGAAAGATGAAAACCGGGGGCTGAATCGCTTTGGCCTACGGGCGCTGGCGGTGGGAGGTTAACCTTAATTGTCCCCGCTTCGAACCGTGCGCAGGTAGTCGACCAGCTTGCTTATGCGCTGGCTGACGTCTTGTTCTTCCAGCAAGGACTGCCTTATGACGGGATCCTGGACGAATTGTTGGGAGACAGCATCGGCCATGACCTCTGCTTCTGGAGCCCGGTCCAATATCTTCCTGACCTCCGAAGCGAGTTCGTCCGGTAGGCCAAGAAGAACGGCTTCAACGGCCTCGCGAAGCCTCCTCGTCTTTTCATCGCTCACCGATTGTTCGATCGGGGTGGATCTAACTGGTTGGACGCGGGCGTAGGGGTAAGGTTTCTCATCCAGCCACTCAACAAACCGTATTCGGCAGAGTCCATGAAGTAAAAGGTTGGAGCGNCCTTCATGGTCTTCACGGGAAGCTCGGATCAAACCCGCAGTTCCAACAGGGGCGGTGCAGGATTCGAGGTCTGTGGTTTCTGCGGAGGTTAAGGTCCCAACACAAAAGACGCAGCTCCCTTCGATTGCCTCAGTGAGCATCTGACGATACCGAGGTTCGAAGATGTGCAAGGGAAGGGCCCCATGAGGAAACAGGGTGCAATCAGGAAGAAGGAGAGCGCCCAGAGTGTCAGGAATTTGTATCGGATCCACAGGAAAAGTCTGATCGGGATAAAACCTCACCGGCGTGCAAGGTCTTTGGAGGTGTTACCGCTGCTACCTTTGCCCGCAATCGTAGCGATGCAACTGTTTTGCTCTCCGGCGGGTTCCGAATAAGAAGTGAGTTGCATGAGTGTCTTTAATTTGGTCACTGATTGTATGCTGAGAACCGCTTTACGGATTTTTCACCTGCTGGCGGTGATGGGCTTAATGGGGCTCCCCGGTGGCCTTGGGGCACAGTCCTTAAGTGCAATGTTGACCGAGTGGGACCCCGCGTGGCCTCAGCGTGCAGGGATCACAGCCGTTGGTTATTCGCAGGAGCAGAACTACGCGTTGGATAATTTTACGATTGATCTGCCTGTCGAAGTTGACCCAACCCTGCTCCTTTCGGAGATTGAGAATGAGGTGTCGCAATGGGGAACCAAGATGGACTTCTGGATTCTCCCGTTTCTTAATGTTCATGCCATGGTTGGGGTGGTGGATGGGCAGACTGGTGTGGGGCTCACGCCGGCAGCAGTAGAGTTGATTGGCACTGACCAGATCGCTGTCAATTACGACGGCACGGTGTATGCAGGTGGGACGACCCTCGCGTATGGCCAGGACTGGTGGTTCTGTTCCGTTACCGGGATCTATGCTTACACCGACGTGAAAGGGGAAATAGAGTCTATTCCGAGTTGGATGATCATGCCAAAATTCGGTGTGAGGCATGAAGGTTTGGAACTCTGGTGTGGAGTCACTTACCAGCGTGTGGCAGAACGGCAATCGGGGGTTTTTGACCTAGATGGTCTCGTCCTTAATTATGACCTGGAGCTTGAGGCTGAAGAAGAGTGGAACACCCAGATCGGATTCCGCTACAGGTTTTCGGAAAACGTGCTGCTAACTCTCGAGGCCGGTTTTGGAAACCGAAAGTCTATGACGGGCCATCTTGAATGGCGGTTTTAGCTCTCTTCCGTGGCCGTGGAGGGGGGAGGGTTCAGTCTGTGCGCTCTCCGATGAGGTGATTGGGAAAATCAGTGACCCGTTCGCAGGCTAGTTGTTCCATAACCTGTTGGAGCTGCCGCTTGATCATGGAGATCGTGTGATCTCCGCCTGAACGGCCGAGTGCGCCAACGCCATACATGAAGGAACGCCCGAGAAANGTAAAGCGAGCACCACTTGCGAGAGAGCATGCAATATCCGGTCCCCCTCGCAAACCACTATCAATCATGACAGTGAGTTTGTCTCCATAGGATTCCGCGAGTGAAGGAATAGGCCGTATCGTCGACTGCCCTGCATCAAGTTGTCTCCCACCGTGATTGGAAGCGATAATTCCGTCCGCACCGAGCCGATGAACCTTTTCACAATCCTCCTCATTGACGATGCCCTTGACCACAAGCTTTCCTTTCCATCGATCCCGAATCGCCTTGATCCGGTCCTCGTTAAGTCTACCCGAAAAGGTCTTGTTCATAAATAGACCAAGATGCTTCATGCTGAGCCCCTTTGGAATGTAGGGGGTCATCGTNTTGAATTTAGGCACTCCTGCGGCCAGCTGTGAAAAAGACCAGGTGGGATGCAGCATCATCTGGATAATATTTCTCGGGGTCATTCGAGGAGGAATGGAGAGGCCGTTGCGGATTTCCTTGGGTCGATAACCAAAGGTCGGGGTGTCCGCCAGAATAACGAGAACGGGGCAGCCCGCGGCACTGGCCCTNCCGAGGATCTTATCTCTCAGCTCGTCTTCGGCCGGATGATAGAGCTGAAACCAAGCTTTACCCCCGGTGATTTCAGAGACCTCCTCGATNCTCGCAGTGCCAACTGTACTGAGAATAAATGGGATATTATGGTCCGTTGCGGCCTTCGCCAGAATTTCGGTGGAGCGAGGCCACATCAAACCTTGTAGGCCAATAGGAGCGATGCCGAAAGGTGCGTCATAGGTATGACCAAAGAGCTCCGTTCGAAGATCAGATCCTGCGTAGTCTCGAATGTAGTAGGGTTGCAGACGAATATCACGAATCTCACTGGTATTGCGTTGCAGATTGATATTCGAATTGCAACCACCCTCAAGATAGTCGAAAGCGAAGCCGGGCATGCGGCGCCGGGCCTTGTCCCGTAGATGTTCGATGGAGGGGTGTCTTGAATTAATGGCCATAGGACGCGGCTTAGCTGTTAAAGGAGGCGTTNGAATCGAGGGAGGTTATCTTCCCAGGGAGATGGGTCGGATGGAGCGAAATTCTTCAAAGGTATGGATCGCCTGATAAGCTCTCTCCCCGCGGAGATGTCGGGAAGATCACCTGTGGCAACCATCTGGGTGATCAGGTTTCCGCAGGCAGTAGCTTCGATCGGTCCAGCATGAACTGGAACCCCACAGCATGTGGCGATGGATTGAACGAGGAGTTCGTTCTTTATGCCACCGCCACCCATGTGAATCCGATCCAAGGTTTTCCCGGTGATCTCTTGGAGCTGGTCGAATCGCACCCGATGCTTGAAGGCAACACTCTCAGCCACCAGTCTGAGAATCTCACCTTTCCCTTGCGGAATCTGCTGGTCGGTCTCTCGACAGAGCGCCTGAATTCTTTCCGGCATGCCGCCGGGTGCTTTCAGAGCATCGTGATCCGGATCCACGAGGGATCCGAACGCTGGAGCGTTTTCTGCGAGTTCATCCAGCTCCGCNTAGGATGACTCGTCACCTTCGGAGCGCCATTGACGGACGCACTCCTGAAAGAGCCATGCCCCTGAAATATTACGAAGGAAGCGCGTGGTGTTTTCCACACCTTGCTCGTTGGCCCACCCGACTCGGAAAGCTTCCTCGGTGAGAATAGGCTCGCTGAGTTCAGTTCCAATGATTGACCACGTGCCCGATGAAATAAAAGCGTAGTCACCTTCTCCGGGAATGCCCGTAACCGCTGCGCCTGTGTCATGAGTGGTGGTCGCGATCACAGGGAAATTTCCACCCAGACTAGCCGCGACGACCTCCCGAAGGTTGCCAAGAGGCGTTCCGGGCTCGACAACTTCACCGAATATCTTTCGGGGAATCCCCAGTCCGTCTATGACGGCCCAAGCCCAGTCCTTGGTGACCGGGGAAAACAGCTGAGTCGTCGATGCGTTCGTGCGCTCTACAGAGATGTGACCAGTGAGCCAATAGGCCAGCAGGTCTGGAATCATCACAAAATGGGAAGCATTCAAGAGGGCGGCACTATCCCTGACGACTTCGCCGAGAAGCTGATGTGAGGAGTTGAGGAAGAAGGGCATGATTCCCGTCTCCTTATACATTTTTGCGTTACCGTAGCGACGTTCACACTCCTCTTCCATGCCGTCAGTGCGGGAATCCCGATATTGATGTGGCAGTCCGAGAAGACGACCTTGGGCATCGAGAAGGGCGAAATCCACTCCCCAAGTATCGATCCCCAGCGATTGAATCTTATCCCCGTATCTGGCAACGGCCAATTTCAGTCCATGGATAATCTCACGATAGAGACCGACAACATTCCAGACCAGGCCACCGGGTAGGTTTGTTCCGGGATTATCGAAACGATGTATNTCCTCGAGTTTCAGGTCCCTGAGGTCAGTGTGCCCCGCCAGAAGGCGCCCGCTTCCTGCACCAAGGTCGATTGCGAGATACACCTTATCGTTCATAGCTTCACCGAGGACGCGTAGCCTGCGGGCCGCGCATAGGGACTGTGAGGAAGAAATACCAGATAACCTGCTAGACAAGAAACAAGTTTTCGATTCGGAGGCCTACCAAGTGACAGAGCGGGGGTTCTAGAATTCCTTTCAGGCTCCCAAGACCTCGATACCCTGATTTGCGAGAGCTGCGGAGAACCCCGGGTCACTGTCTTCATTTGTGACGACCGTGGTAAGATCCGAAACCTCAGCAAAGAAAAAGGACGACTTGAGGCCTATCTTGGTGGAGTCGGCCAGACAGTAGACCTTTTCGGAGCATTCAATTACACGCTCCTTGAATGAAGCCTGTCGGGGATTTGTCTCAGATACTCCCCGCTCGAGGTGAATTCCATTACACGAGAAAAACATCTTGTGGATATTGTGCTTACGCATGGTGGACTCGGCGGGAAGTCCGATATACGACCGAGAACGCGGCTCGTAAATACCTCCTGTACAAACGATATCTATGCCATCCCTGTCTGCGAGGGCTGTGATAACGTTATGGGCGTTGGTCAGGACAGTCAGGTGGAAGCCGGGGAGATGTTCAACGAGAGTGAGGGCCGTGGATGAAGCATCGATAAAGATGGTATCATTCGGTTCTATGCGCTCTGCGGCAAGGCGTGCGATAGAGGTCTTAGCTTCGCGGTTCACTTGCTTGCGCTCACTGAGAGCAAGTTCGACCCGGCTTTGGTTCGGGCGGACAGCTCCACCGTGAATACGAAGCAGCTCACCGCGCTTTTCCAGGTTTTCGAGGTCCTTCCGGACGGTTTCATCGGTAACTTCGAGCAGAGCAGCAAGATCAGTCGTTCTTACAGATTCGCTTTCTAGAAGTTTGGATGTAATAAAAGACTGACGTTCAACAGGTAACATTTGATCAAGGCCTGACGACCACTTGGGGTTTTCTTTGATTTAGTTGGGAATATCTGGGAATTAGGTTGACTAGTCAAGAAATCCCAACCATAAACGCGATGGTTTCGGGAAAATGCCAGTAGATTCCAACATTCCGCGGGCCGTTGTTGAACACATGGTTCGTGAGCAAGTTTACGCGAAGCTCGGCGTGCCGCTGCCAGATTCAGCATCTGCTCCCAACGGCCTGGTGGTGAATGTCAGCGCGAGACACTGCCATTTATCGCCGAGGGCGGTGGAGGAGCTTTTCGGGCCTGGATACGAGTTGACTCCGATGAAAGACCTTTACCAGACTGGCGCGTTCGCAGCTAAGGAGACGGTCACTCTTGTTGGGCCCCGGAGCCGGGTAATCTCAAATCTCAGGATACTTGGTCCTTGCCGGGAATTTAATCAGGTGGAGTTAGCATATACCGACGCGATAGCCCTCGGCTTTGATATTCCGCTCCGCCTCTCGGGAGATATAGGAGGGAGTCCCGGGTGCATGCTTATGGGCCCAAAGGGCTTTTTCGAAATGCCCGAGGGGGTGATCCGCGCAGCGCCACACGTGCACATGAGTCCCGAGGACGCGTCTTACTATGGCGTGAGCCACAAGGATGCCATGAGGATGAGAGTGCATGGCCTCTGTCCGGTGACATTCGAGAATGTGGTAGTCCGGGTTGATCCTAGCTTCAACCTGGAGGTGCATATTGACACCGACGAAGGCAATGCCTGCGGGCTAAAGACAGACACTTACTGTGAGTTGATCAAATAGCTCACTAAACGATGAAACAAACAACCAAAGGATAAGAATATGAGACAAGCGCTCGGACTAGTTGAAACAAAAGGATACGCCGGCAACGTGGAGGCTGCTGACGCAATGGTGAAGGCTGCTGATGTNGGCTTTATCAAGCAGATCTCCATCGGAGCGGGATTCTTGACCACGATCGTGCAAGGNGATGTCGGAAGCGTAAAGGCGGCTGTTGACGCTGGAGCCGAAGCTGCTGACAAAGTGGGGGAGTTGATTAGCTCCCACGTGATTCCGAGGCCGCACGAAGACCTTCTCAAACGTTTTGATCTCTCATAACAAAAACTCCCTGAAATCATGGCTAAACAAGCAGTTGGAATTATAGAAACGCGGGGCTTGGTCTCAATAATTGAGGCTTCTGATGCTGCGCTGAAGGCAGCAGACGTCTCGATGCTGGGATGGACAAAGATCGGCGCTGGCCTTGTTACCGGATTTTACGCCGGTGACGTCGCCGCAGTTAAGGCAGCGGTAGACGCTGGAGCGGAGGCTGCCTCACAAGTGGGTGAAGTTGCCTCTACTCAGGTCATCCCTCGGCCTCACGAGGATCTCTCGAAACTGGTTGAAATGTAATCCCGGTCCTTCGCCGAAATCATCGTGAAGATTCTCGTAGCCAACCTCGGCTCAACGTCTTTCAAATTCCGCCTGTTTGAAATGGGCGAGGGTGAAGAATGTCAGTTGGCCGAGGGTGGATACGAGCGGGTCTCTGACCATGGAGAAGCGATTCGTGATGCTCTTCTGTCGCTCGAAAATGACGGGGTCACTACGCCGGGAGAGATCGAAGCGGTAGGATTTAAGACCGTCCTCGGCAGGAATTTAAGCGGGTGTGTGGAGGCTGATGACGAGGTTATTGAAGCTTTAGAAGGATTTGCTGATGTTGCGCCCGCGCACAATCCCGCTTACGCGGATGGGATCAGGCAGTTTCGTGAAATTCTTCCTGAGGCCCGAAGAGTTGCTCTTTTCGAGACCGCTTTCTACCAGTGGGTTCCGGAGGCAGGTCGACGATATGCCATCCCGGAATCCTGGTATGATATTGGCGTAAGACGCCATGGATTCCATGGGGCGAGTCACAAATTTATTGCTGAGAGGTCTGCCGAAATNCTGGGGCGTTCCGACGTCGCAGAGCTCGTTCGAGAACTGTATCAGGAGGGGCCTACAAAGCTGGAGCAACCGTTTCGCGTAATATCCTGTCATCTTGGCGGAAGTAGCTCGGTGACAGGTATTCGGAATGGGGTAGCGATCGGTACGAGCATGGGATTCTCGCCGCAGAGCGGGGTTCCACAAAATAATAGGGTGGGAGATCTCGATGCCGGTGCTTTGCCCTATGCGGCGAAGGTGCTTGGTCTCACCATTGAGGAGGCGTCTCGACAGCTCTCTTCCGAAAGCGGGTTGCTGGGAGTTTCTGGTGTGGGGAACGACATGCGGGATGTTCGAGCAGCAGCGCTTGGCGGGAACTCCGATGCCCAAATCGCAGTNGAAGTCTTCGTGCATGAGGTCCGTCGATGGGCGTCCTCAATGCTTTTCGAGCTGGGAGGACTTGAGGCATTCGTTTTTACGGCCGGTATNGGCGAGAATAATCCATGGCTAAGGGCTGCGGTCTGTGAGGGCTTGGAGGGTTTGGGAATCGTGCTGGATCACGATAGAAATGCAGCCGCAGGAGGCGGTGAAGCCAAGGTCAGCGGGGAGGAGTCCCCGGTGCAGGTCCTGGTCATACCAGCAAATGAGGAGCTGGTGCTTGCAAGAGAGGTATATCAGAAAGTCACCAATTTAAATTAAACAACAATAGAACAATGGGAAAACAAGCAGTAGGACTTCTCGAGACACGCGGTTTATGCTGTCTCGTCAGTGGCGTAGATGCAGCTCTCAAGGCAGCAAGCGTCGAGTTGACAGGACCAATGAGGAGCATTGGCAGTGGCCTTTGTAACGCAGTGGTTACCGGTGATGTGGCAGCAGTAAAAGCCGCCATTGACGCAGGTGCTGATACCGCGGCCAGTCTCGGGGAGGTTGTCACTGCCCACGTGATAGCTCGTCCAGATGAGGCGATAGACCCGGTTATCGTGAGCGAGAAACCATCGTCGAAGGCGAAATAGGCAAGGATCCCCGAGAGTAATGTTTCTCGCAGAGGTCATTGGTCACGTTGTGGCCACCAAGAAAGACGAGAGTATGGTGGGGCGGAAGCTTCTCATACTGCGTCCGAAGCTTGTCGACGAATCCGATCCAACGCAGTTCCGGGATGGTTCCAATACCATCGTGGCCGTCGATACGGTTGGTGCCGGAGAGGGTTCGCTGATCATGTTCTGCCAGGGCAGTTCGGCAAGGCAGGCAGGAGGTCTGAAACAGATTCCTGTCGATGCCGCGGTAGTGGCAGTCGTTGACAGCGTCGATGTTCTTGGAGCGAAGGTCTATGATGGATCATAAATCGTCTCCAAAGCCATGAAAGGAACTCTATGAGTATCAAAATTGATCAGGAAATACTTCGCGGTGTTGTGGAGAAAGTGATGGCTGATCTGGGGCGACCGGTCAGTGAGGCTGGAACTCCTGCTGCTGGGACAGCGTCTGGATCACGAGCTCCGTCGTCTTCAGGGGGCGAGTGCAGCTGTCATTCCGGACCAAAGTCAGGTGTCGGGCACTTTGGTGTCTTCGATTGTGTAAATACTGCGGCTCATGCGGCGCAGGACTCATATCTTCAGTTGAAGAATCTTGGCGTAGAGGGGCGCTCCAAAGTGATTGAGATCGTCAAGGGCGTCTGTGCAGCAAACACGGAGAGCTGGGGGCGATTTGAACTGAATGAGACAGGGATTGGTCGCTTGGATCACAAGATTGCAAAGCTTGCAATCATGGACAAGGTGCCAGGGGTTGAGTGGCTTCGTCCCTATGCCCTAAGTGGAGACGATGGCATTACTCTGGAAGAATATGCCCCTTTTGGAGTGGTTGGAGCCATCCTTCCTGTCACGCACTCGGTTCCTACCTTGACCGGTAATGTGATCAATATGGTCGCAGCAGGGAATGCGGTGGTCTTCAATCCTCATCCAGGTGGGGCCAAGAGTGCAGCAATGGCTGCGCGGGAGTATAACCGTGCAATCGCCAGAGAACTGGGAATCGAAAATCTGATATGTGTGATTGAGAGTCCGACTCTGGAATCCTTTGAGCAGATATCGAAACACGAGCTGATTGCGATAATGGTGATCACCGGCGGGCCTGCTGTTGTTAAGGCGGCCATGACTTCAGGTAAGAGAGCCATTTGCGCGGGGCCTGGTAATCCAGTCGTCGTTGTCGACGAAACCGCAGATCTTGCAGCGGCAGCGAGAAGCGTGATTGAGGGAGCTTCTTTTGATAACAATCTTCTCTGTATCGGGGAGAAAGCTGTGTTTGTTGTTAATTCAGTATTTCAGGAATTCATGGTCTCTCTCGAAAAGGCTGGGGCGGGAAAGTTAACCGGATCGCAGTTGGAGAAGTTGACGAGTGTGGCCTTTACCGAGAAGGATGACGGTGGCGGATGCTCACACGCGGTNGTCAATCGTGACTTTGTTGGGGCCAGTCCGGGTCGGCTTGCTGCTGCTGCTGGTACGAGCATCGATGATCGCTGCGAGTTGCTCTTTGCAGAGGCAGACGAGAGCCACCCCTATGTNCAGGAGGAGCAGATGATGCCGATGGTTCCCGTTGTTCCAGTAGCAGATTTTGAGACCGCAGTGGAAAAGGCGAAGGTCGCGGAGCATGGCTACCGGCATTCGGCGATTATCCATTCTACGAATGTCGGTAATATGACCCACATGGGTCGTCAGATGGATACGACGATTTTTGTCAAGAATGGGCCGTGTGTCGCAGGTCTGGGACTGGGGGGTGAAGGGTATCTAAGTTATTCGGTTGCTACTACGACAGGCGAGGGAATCACGACACCCAAGACGTTTACGCGAGTAAGGCGATGTGTAATGGTAGAAAACCTGAGGATCGTATAGCATAAGATGTTGATGTGCCGAGTAGTTGGGAATGCGGTTGCGACTCACAGTCACCCTAGTCTGAAAGGGTTTAGTATGCTTCTCTGCAGACAGGAGACTTCGGATGGGAAGTCAAATGGAGCGCCCCCGTTTGTGGCAATTGACCTGTTCGGTGCCGCCCTGCACCAGCGTGTTTTTGTAAGTACAGACGGAATTGGTGCGCGGGGAATCGTGGACGACGAGAGTTCGCCGGTTCGGAACTATATTCAGGGTCTCATTGACGAGTAACCATGCGAATTGGCCAAGTTATTGGNAAGGTGACCATGGGAGTGCAGGATCCGGCTCTACGGGCTACGCGTTGGCTTCTGGTCAACCCGCTTGAGGGAGACCAGTTGAACACAGCATGCGATATCGAGCCTCGTATGACCTCGCAGCCATCGCTNGTGGTTTATGACGATCTGGGTGCAGGAGAGACCGACATCGTAGGTTTCGTGGAGGGGGCAGAAGCGACCGCTCCTTTTGAGGTTCCAACTCCTATTGACGCCATTACTGTAGCGATTTTTGACCAAATAGAACATCATCCGTATCCCCCGGAGGACGACGACTAAAGAAGGAAGTATGAAAAAAGTATTTACTGGCCGTGACGTAGAGGGGCTTCTCAGAGAAGGAAAGGGTCTGGACTCGATTCCAGAGGGTGCCCTTCTGACACCCACGGCTAAAGATGTGATAAAGGAATCGCAGTCCCGTCGCAAACGGGTTGAGTCACGTGCTTCGGAGGCGGTTGTGCCAGGCGTTCCCGACTATGAGTTNCGATGGGATCCAGGTAGTGANCCAAAATCTCCGGAGGAAATCGCACGGTTTTTCCGTTCTAAGGAANTAACGGATCTCAAGGAGAGGATGGTCGATATCGGTGACCGGATGTGGAGAAAGAATTATACCGATGGGAATGGAGGAAACCTAACAATCAGGGTCGGGGATGATCTGGTTCTCTGTACTCCGACTCTGATATCCAAGGGTTTCATGAGTCCCGATGATATGGCGNTGATCGACCTCGAGGGAAATCAGCTTGCGGGTAACAGGCGACGCACCAGCGAGTGCCTGACTCATATGGCCATCATGAAGAGGCAGCCGAAGGCAAAGGCTTGCTGTCACGCTCATCCGCCACACGGTACTGCCTTTGCGGTCGCAGGTGTACAGCCGCCTACCTGCATGATTCCCGAGGCCGAGGTTTTCCTTGGAGAAATCGGGATGGCTGATTATCAGACTCCGGGAACCCCAGCGAATGCAAAGGCTGTTGGGGAAGCAGCAATTGAGCACATGTCGGTCCTCATGATTAATCATGGAGTGATTACGTGGGGTAAGGATATCGAGGACGCTTACTGGAAAATGGAAAATACGGATGCTTACTGTCAAACAGTCCTGCTTGCGGCTCAGCTGAAGGGGAAAGATCTCCTGACGATCAGTGGTAGTCAGGCAAAGGAGTTGATTGAGCTTCGATCCAGCCTCGGTATGGAAGATAAACGGGCTAATTGGAAGGAGTGTGAGCTTTGCGATAATTCAGAGTTCAGGCCGGGAGCGGTCTGCGAATTGCCCGGAAGTCAGGCCGGAAACTCTCGGCGCGAACTCGACCCCAACGCGGAAGAGCTGGTGCAGTCACTGACCGAGCAGATTATGAATCAACTTTCNGGCTGATCAGGACTTCGGTAATCTCGCAGGACTGCCTCACCGATTCTTAGCCATAGTGGTCCGGACTTGTCCGAAGGGATGCCAAGGGCTCCCCGCTATTTAGGAGATAAANATGCCGGAGTTTTCTGGGTAGGTGTTTGTGCTGCTGTTTTTTTAGAATACAGTTTCGGTCCATGCGCTCGATTCTGCATATTGACATGGACTGTTTCTATGCCGCGATCGAAGTGCGGGATCACCCTTGGTTGGATGGTAGAGCTGTCGCGGTTGGAGGAAGAGAGCGAGGAGTGCTGACCACGGCCAATTACGAAGCTCGCAAGTATGGGTGTCGTTCTGCAATGCCCACTTTCAAGGCGCTGCAACTTTGTCCGGATCTGATCGTGATGCCGACTCGGTTCGAGGTCTACAAGAAGGAATCAGCAAAAATTAGGGATATTTTCAATTGCTACACTGAACTTGTAGAGCCGTTATCGCTGGATGAGGCATATCTTGATGTGACATCCAATAAGGAGTCGGGGTCGACTATTGCGGAGGAGGTCCGACGGCGTATAGAAACGGAAACGGGATTGACGGCTTCGGCAGGAATCGCTCCCAACAAGCTGCTGGCAAAGATTGCGAGCGACTGGGAAAAGCCGAATGGGCAATTTGAGATCAGGCCGGGAGAAGTAGAGGAATTTCTCGAGCATCTCCCTGTGAGAAGGCTTCATGGGATAGGACGCAAGACCGAGGAGCGCCTTGCGTCAGTGGAAGTATTTACGTGTGGCGATCTACAGCGCATCAGTAAGTTTGAGCTAGCAGATCTCTTCGGAAGCTGGGGTTTGGAATTGCATGCGCTCTGCCGTGGTATCGACAACCGGCCCGTCAGGACTGATCGAGTGCGGAAGTCCGTTAGCAGTGAGACAACTTTGAAAGAGGACGTGGAGGACTTTGTGAATCTCGTCGAGATCATGGAGGAGTTGAGATCCGGCGTGGAGGAGACAGTCGTTACAAAATACCGGGAGCGCATTATCAAATCTCTGGTAGTGAAGTTAAAGTTTTCCGATTTCACACAGACAACGGCGGANCGAGCTCCGGAGGTTGCCGCTCGAGACCCTGAGGAAAGGCATGTCATCGCGAGTGCTACCTGTAGGGAATTGCTTGAGGAGGCTTGGGGAAGGCGAGGCGGAAAGGGTGTAAGGCTTGTCGGGGTTGGCGTTCGGTTTGCGGATACTGGCATTGGGTCGCAGTTGCAGTTTGATCTGTAAGCTACACTCTTGACCGAGCGGCCCGACATGCTGTTCTTAGCAGGTGGATTTTAC
This sequence comes from Roseibacillus sp., assembly GCA_002715825.1. Lineage (GTDB taxonomy): Bacteria > Verrucomicrobiota > Verrucomicrobiia > Verrucomicrobiales > Akkermansiaceae > Roseibacillus_B. The sequence continues at coordinate 20,767 of PBAI01000022.1, forward strand.
CGAGATTGACAGGGAGGATTTCAGTGGGTTGCTCGAAGAGATAGGGCGAACCAATATGCCGTTCGGAAAGTATGGCCCCTCCAAATATCCACCCCGAGGGGTGCCGGTGTTTGATCTTCCCGCTGAGTATCTCGCTTGGTTCGCCAAAAAGGGTTTTCCCAAAGGTCGCTTGGGTGAATTGCTCGCAACAGTCTTCGAAATAAAAGAGTGTGGGGCAGATGAAGTCTTTCAGCCGCTCAGGGACGGTAAAGGAGGGCGCTTCCGTTTGTCGCGTAAACCTTCCCGGTTATTTGACTTTGGCACTAACTCCGAAGAGGAGTAAAGGAGGCTGGTGTCAGCCCCTGAATTTATTTTTTCCAATGATCCGATGTTCTGTGTGTCTGATAAGAGAGGAAGTGGTCTTCCGATATGAGCTTGGTTCAAACGTAGCCCTATTTTCATCATGAAACTCTACCTGATTCTTTTCGCCCTGGTGTTAACCGGGTCAGCGCTGCAATCCCAGCCCACGCAGTCACCTGCTGAATTACGGGGGAAAGCTGAGACCCTTGCGAAAGATGGCAACTGGAAGGAAGCGCTCGAGGTCAGTCGGGTCATTCTCGAAACCGTGGATGACGGGGAGAGCGGAAAAGATCTGATGACCTCGCTTCGCTATCTCCGTGAGTTGAGGCAAATAGCCGATGCCGATGAGCTTATTGAAAGTGCGGTCAGCCGGCACGCTGAAAACTGGGCGCTGCTACGTGAGGCGGCAAAAAGTTATCAACAGTTGCAGCATTCAGGATTTCTTTTGGATGGTGAATTTCGACGAGGCTATAACCGAGGCGGAGGAACTTATGTGGGATGCATGGGACGCGACAGGGTTCGATCTACTCAGCTCGTACTGCAGGCTCTTGACCACGTTGATAAGAATGATCGNGGTGCTATCAGTAACTTGTATTCCGAGCTGGCTGGGTATCTGGCGATGGGACGAACAGGACCTCAGCGTGTCTGGGCGTTGGGTGTTCTCACACCGCTTGCAGAGCTTCCGGACTATGGCGATGAAGAGCGACTCTCCAGTGGGGCAGGTGCTCCGGTTGATGCGGATGGGAATCCTCTCGTGCTCGAAGTTCCTGAGTCATGGGAGAGCGCAGAAAATGATGGAGAGAGATGGCGCTGGGCCATTAACGAGTCAATCAAGTTTGACCCGGAGAAAGAACCGCAGGCAATGGAGCAATGGGCTCGCTTTCTCGTGCAGCATTACGGGGTGGGCACTTTGGCCAGCTTTGGGAGGTGGATGCAGCAAGATCCNGAGGAGGCAGAGGGGATCCTGCAAGTTCATACCCTGAAAGAAAGTGAGACAATAGCGAAACTTGCCTCCGGAGTGCGGCGTTTTGAGCTGGTTCCGGATTACCAGTTCATCCCACTCCTCAGGCGTCTCTCAACGGGGAAAAATTCAAATGCATCTCTGGGAGATCAGCTCGTACGGGTTTTCCTTAATCGTCGCCAATATGGCGTTGGGGCACAAGAATTGAGGAGGTTGATTGCGACCCACGGCCGGGGAAAGAGTAATCATCGGCAGAAGCTTCTTGATCAAATCGAAGGTGAATGGGGTCGTTTTGAACATGCACCCATGACGCAAGCCGGAAAAAAACCGAAACTCTCCTTCGTTTACCGGAACGCGAAGGAGGTGAAGCTTTCATTGCATGCACTGGATATCGATCTGGTAGTNGATGATATATTCAAGCACCTCGAGGGTAATCCGCGAGAAATCGACGGATCGAAGCTTGACGTGGCGCGGATCGGCAGCCGGCTGGTGAATGAAAACCAGAAAAAATATCTGGGCAAGAGAGTTGATGAATGGGCGGTGGATCTTCAGCCGCGGGACAACCATTGGGACACTCGTGCCGAGTTGATGCTNCCCGTTAGTAAGGCAGGAGCTTATCTCCTTAAGGCTACCCCCGGGAAGGGGCACGCTTCCTGGATTGTGGTATGGATCGCGGACACGGCGTTGATCTCGCAGCAACTCGAAAAGGGTAAATTATTCTATCTTGCAGAAAGCAAGGCCGGAGCTCCTCTGAGGGGTACGGTTGAGCTTTTTGGATTCCGCGTTGAGCGCCGGGAAGGGGTGAAGGCCGTCCTCAGGAAATTTGACGTTAAGACCAAGAGAATCAGCAAAAAGGTAGGAGAAGATGGCACTGTGATTCTTGGGAAAGGGGAGCTCGATGCTGATTTTCAGTGGATGGTGGTAGGGCGCAGTCNCGCGGGCGGTCGAGCCCTGATGGGGTTTCAAAGCCATCGCTGGAACGATTTCCGCTGGGAACAGTTCAGCAACTCAAGATCCTACGGGATTACTGACCGCCCGGTTTACCGGCCTGAGCAGAAGGTGCATTTAAAATTCTGGAGTAGAACTGCTCGTTATGATCTCGAAGATGTCTCGCTGTTCGCCAACCGGAAGTGTTCCATTGAGATTCATCATCAAGCCTCAGGTAAGGTTCATGACTTGAAGAATCTGAGGACGGACGAGTTTGGAGGAGTCGAGGGTGAGTGGACACTGCCTGCAGATGCGCGTCTGGGAAGATATCAGGTTTATCTAAAAGGGGAGGTTCCCCAGGGCAGCATTCAATTTCGCGTCGAGGAATACAAGAAGCCTGAGTTTGAGGTGCTTGTGGAAGCGCCAGATGAACCGATAAGCCTGGGTGAGATGATTGAGGTAAAAGTGCGGGCCACCTACTATCACGGGGCACCTGTAACGGATGGGAGGGTCAAGATTAAGGTTCAAAGGTTCAGTCACACTGACACTTGGTTCCCAAGGGGACAATGGGATTGGCTTTATGGGGAAGGATACTGGTGGTTCGGGCAGGATTATCCCGACTATCCGGGGTGGCGGAAATGGGGTTGTGCTGCCCCACGGCCCCCCTGGTGGGGAGGTCAGCGATGGACTCCGCCGGAACTCGTCCTCGACAGAGAGTTTGATATCGACCCAGATGGCACAGTGGGGGTCATGATCGACACCTCTACGGCAAAACTCGTGCACGGTGATATGGATCATCGCTATGCCATCTCGGCCGAGGTTGTAGACTCTTCCCGCCGGACAATTGAGGGATCTGGTAGCGTTCTGGTAGCGCGAAAACCGTTTAGCTCAAAAGTATGGCTTGATAGAGGATATGCCCGTCCGGGACAGACCGTTAAGGCTACGTATTCGGCTCGAACGCTTGATGGTCGGTCGGTCAAGGTCAGCGGTGTAGCAGACCTCTACCGAGTCTTCCTAAAAGATGATGGTAATGTAGAAGAGAAGCGCATTAAGTCTATTACGCTGCAGGCTGAGGATCAGGGAGAAGGGGAGGTTCGATTCAAGGCGCCTGAGGCTGGTCAGTATCGCCTTTCTGTCAGGCTGACCGACATAAAAGGGAACGAGGAAGAGGGGGCTACCGTTTTTGTGGTCCGTAATGTCGATGATGATGGATCCAAGAGCAGGTTTAACCCGCTTGAACTGGTTCTCGACAAAAGCGAATATCGTCCGGGCGAGGAGGCCCGTATCCTCGTAAACACAAAGCAGAAGAATTCTACCGTCCTTCTATTTTCTCGGACGAATGGCGGATCGGCGGAAGAGATGCGATTGATTCACGTTCGTGGAAAGTCGAAAGAGATTACTGTAAGGCTATCTCAAAAAGACATGCCGAATATCCATGTTCAGGCAGTGGCGCTCGTGAACGGGGAGGTGGTTTCTGAGATTCGCCAGATTGTCATTCCTCCGGAAAAAAGACTCCTTACTGTAGAGGTTCTTCCCGGTAGAGATCAAGTTAAGCCAGGTGAGAAGGGCACGGTGAAGATTCGTGTGAAGGATCAGAATGGTGCTCCCTTTGAAGGCGCAGCAGCAATCTCAATATATGATAAAAGCCTCGAAGTGATAGCGGGAGGCTCAAACGTTCCCAATATGAGGAACTTTTTCTGGAATTGGACTCGCCCATTTTATCGAAGGGACGTGAGGCATTCACAGGGCTTCCATGGAAGCCAGATAGGAAAGACGAGGGAGCCCCGCATGCAAACCCTTGGGCGCTTTGGGGCTCAGCTTTCAGAATATTCGGACGTTGCTAATGTGATGAGCAGACAAAAGGCTGCTTTGAACATGGAGGCGGTAGGACGTGCTGCTCCCGCTGCTTTTGCAGTTCCTGCGGATTCCATGGAGACTGACTCTGTAATGCTGTCAGAGGCTAGCGACCAAGAAGGTCGGGATGGAGCAGGGGGAGAGGCCCAGGTGATGGTGAGGTCCGAATTTGCGGATCTCGTGAAGTGGGTTGGTGCGGTAACAACAGATAGGAAGGGAGAAGCTGAAATTAAAGTTGAGTATCCTGACAACCTCACGACGTGGAAGCTCAAGGTCTGGGCGCTTGGGAAAGGCACGCGGGTGGGAGAAGGATCCGCTGAGGTAATCACGAGCAAGGATCTCATCGTGCGGCTACAGGCACCCCGTTTTTTTGTGGAGAAGGATGAAGTAGTTCTCAGTGCAGTAGTTCATAATTATCATGAGGAAACGAAGGAGGTTAAGGTTTCTCTTGAGCTGGAGGGAGGGGTGCTTGACGCGATCGGCTCAAGGAGTGCGAACGTGGTGATTCCCGGAGGCGGAGAGCAGAGAGTTGATTGGAGAGTGGTCGCTAGAGGGGAAGGCGTCGTGATGATCCGGATGAAGGCTGTTGCACACGGTGGAGATGGCGTGCTCGATGCAGGGGATGACTCAGATGCGATGGAAATGGAGTTTCCTGTTTACGTGCATGGTATGTTACGTACGGAATCTTGGAGCCGGACTTTGCCGCGCGACAAGGATGCAGTGTCGATTGATTTCGAAGTTCCGGAAGATCGCCGACCAGATCAAAGTCGTCTCGAGGTNCGCTTTTCACCGACAGTCGCCGGTTCGATGGTTGATGCACTTCCTTATCTCGCCTCTTATCCCTATGGATCAACTGAAAATACGGTGAACCGCTTTGTGCCAGCAGTCATCACCCAGCGTCTTCTTCGGGATATGCAGATTGATCTGGCCGAGGTAAGAAACAAGAGAACGAATCTGAATCCGCAGGAGGTTGGTGACGCCCGGGACCGAGCTTCCCAGTGGAAGGTCTGGGAGGAGAATCCAGTCTGGGAGGTAGAAAAGGTTAACCAGATGGTTAGTAAGGGAGTTAAGCGATTGAGGGAAATGCGCAACGGTGATGGTGGTTGGGGATGGTTCAGCGCCTATGGATCGCGATCATATCCCCATACCACCGCGATCGTCGTTCACGGTCTAACGGTAGCAAAGAAAAATGGCGCACCTGTTCCCGATGAGCTTCTGAGAGGAGGAATAGAGTGGCTCAAACGCTACGAGTCAGGTCAGACCGAGATGGTCCGGTTTTGGAAGAAGCGTAAAAAGAAGACTAAGCAGCGGGCAGATGCTCTCGATGCCCTGATCCGGAGGGTCCTCGGAGCTGCTGGAGCTGATCAAGCCGAAATGCTAGGGTATCTGAAACGGGACAGAGTTCATCTTCCGGTATACGCGAAATGCCTTCTCGGNTTGGAGTTGCATCGAACGGGCGCTGTTAAAGAGCGTGACGAGACAATCCGTAATATTGAGCAATTCCTGAAGCAGGATCCGGAAAATCAGACGGCGTGGCTCGAACTTGGTAACGGAGGATACTGGTGGCGATGGTATGGCAGCGAATTTGAAGCTCATGCCTGTTATCTCAAGCTACTCGCGGTTGCAAAACCGCGAAGTGCGCAAGCCAGCGGATTGGCAAAATATCTGGTCAACAATCGCAAACATGCCACTTACTGGAAATCTACCAGAGACACGTCCTATTGCGTGGAAGCGCTCGCAGACTACTTGAGGGCCAGTGGCGAGGATGAGCCCGAGATGGAGGTTGAGATTCTTCTTGATGGAAAGACCCTCAAAACCGTGAAGATCTCGAAGGAGAATCTATTCAGTTACGATGGGATGGTAACAGTAGCTGGGGACGTGCTGGCAACAGGAAGACACAAGGTCGAGCTCCGCAGATCCGGCAAGGGCCCCCTCTACGCTAATGTCTACCTCACTGTGTTCAGCAGGGAGGATTTTCTCAAAAAAGCAGGGCTCGAGGTCAAGATCGAACGAAGCTACTACAAGCTTGTTCCTGTCGATGCAAACGAGAGTGTAGCCGGTTCCAAAGGGCAGGCTTTGCAGCAGAGGAGGGAGAAACTCGAGAGACGGAAGCTTGAGCAGGGAGAGCAAGTCAGCAGTGGTGACCTCATCGAGGTTGAANTGTCGATTGAAAGTAAAAACGACTACAGCTATCTCGTATTCGAGGACTGGAAAGTCGCTGGACTCGAGGCAGTGGAGCTCCGTAGTGGACAGGGAGGAGGAGGGCTAAGCTCCTATGTGGAGTACCGAGACGAAAAGGTCTCTTTGTTCGTCCAAACTCTCCCTCGGGGAAAGCACAACCTGAGCTATCGTTTGAGAGCTGAGGTTCCTGGGGTTTTCAGCGCGCTTCCTGCCCGGGCAGTAGGTCTGTATGCCCCGGAACTGCGGGGGAATTCAGATGAGATGAAAATCCTGGTGGGCGAGCGGAAGAGATAACAGGGTTATCAATCTCTTTTCGCGGTAGGTCCTAGCTGGAGGCCAGGCTGGCCTCAAATTCCAGATTTGGGTCGGCTCCACGCCGAAGAGCTTCCTGATAGAGTTTGAGAGCTTCGTCCTTCTCACCTTTTCGCAAATAAATAACAGCTAAGTTATAGTAGGGATCGGAGAGGGTGGGGTCGATTTCGATCGCTGTCCTGAAGTGGGCCTCAGCATCGTCGTCCCGTTCCTCGCGGCCAGCAACATTTCCGAGGAATACGTGGGCCTTAGCGTTGTTGTTATCAAGGTTGATAGCGCGCTCGAGAGCCTGCTTGGAGTTATCGAGGTCGGAAAGGCGATAGTGACAGACGCCGAGCATGAAGTGGGCAAACGGGAGGTTGTCACCCCGGATTACCAATGCATCGTTGAACGAGGATAGTGCCAGAGGAAGATCTTCATTTTTAACATGAACGACACCCAGATTGAGCATGGTTTCCACATGGCCGGGATGCTGATCGAGAATTGATTCAAAGACTTCCCGGGCCGCCAGATAGCGGCCATTCGCAAATGCGCGCCGTGCAAGTTGATCCTTGATCGTGATATTCTGCTGCAGGCTTCTCGATGCGTCGGCTACCTCCTGCTCTTGAGGTCTGTCCTCGAAGATAAACTCGTCGTCGACCTTGAACTCAGCAATCAGTCTGCTCTCTTCGGCTGTGAGCTGTAACTCCTGATCGAATAGACCCTGAATGTTGTCAACCAGTGGCCCTTGTTGCTGGCCAATCTTACGAATCTCGGCCATCACAGCATCTTTGGCACTTTTTCGATGCTCCTGGATCCGGAGCTGCCGAGAGATAATATCACGCAACATTTCCATTTCCTGCCGCTCCCTTGGCCCCGCATTTCCCTCGGCAAGTTCGTCCTGTAGTTCGACCCCGGCGGCTCTTAAGCGCTCCTCCATTGCTTCAAGGCGCCTTTTCTGGGAGGCGTTTTCCCGTTGAAAATCTATAAGGCGCCCCTTGGCCTGAGCGAGATCTCGTTTCGCCTCNATAAGCTCATCCTTGGTAGCATTGTTATCTGAGTGAAGGTCCTTCAGGCGCTCCCTCGCGGTATTGAGGTTTCGGCCCATTTCCATATTTTGCTTAATGAGCAGTTGAACGCGTTCGCTCTCGTTCAGCTTCAAAAGGGCGGCCATCTGGTCGCGTTCAACCAGTAGTGCATCGCGCTCTCCACGGAGCTCCCGAATCTGATCGCGGGCCTCGCCTAGTTGCTGGTTGAGCTGGGCAGTCCTCGCCTCCAAGGCAACGTAATTTCGGTCTTTCTCCACCAATGCCGCTTTCATTTCTTTCATCTGGCGGCGCAGTCCTTCTACGACCTCCTTTGAGGCCGATTGCTGAATGTTGACGACTTCCTCAAGATCTGCAGCCCGCTTCTGCGCTTCAGCGGTTTCGTTTCGGGCTGATGCCAGCTGGGCGAGCGCTTTTTCATGCTGAGCCCTGCTTTCCTGAAGCGCCTTGAACATGGCGTTACGCTCATCCTCGACTCTTGTGATCCGTCGGTTTATGTCAGCAAGCTGGCCGGAGACTGGTGCACGCGCCACCCTGTCCCGTTTCATTTCCAGTTGCCGAAGAGCCTCCCGGAGTCGTACAGCGTTTGAATCGCGCGCCGAACGAGCTTTTTGAAGTTCTTTCCGATATTGGGAGATCTGCTGTTGTAAAGCAGCCACCTCTGCCTTTCGGGCCGGGTCTAGTTGGGGTATCTCAAGGTCGCCAGCACTCGACGCGGGCGTGCCTGACTCAACGAGATCGCCAGTGCGCATGGCCTGTCTGTTTCTTTCCTCGAGCGCTTTATCGCGGATTGCGCTCATTGCGGATGTCGTCGATTCTGTCCGGCTCTTGACAAGCTCAGGCTTGAACTCCGGATGAGAAAGAGCCACGGATTCAAAGAGCTGCCTCGCTTTGTCGTAGCGGCTGAAGGCATCAAGAAACTTCCCGTCCTTCGTGGCCTTTTCAGCTTCACGGACCGTGAGCCATGCCTGGAAATAGATGTCTGAGGGTTTGAACTTTGAGTTCACAGGGGCCTGGGCTACCACAGGCAAGGAGAGACCAAGCAGGATGGTCGCAAGCCTAAGGCAGTTCCATGTCGATCTCAGAGCGATCATGCGGCGCAGGATAGTAGGCTAGGAGAGGGGTGTGGAAAAGGCAGAATTGACTCTCTCTAAAGCCGTTGCGCCTTAGGGGTTTGCATCCATTTGGCAATCTCCCGCGGAGGTTTGCAATTCAAAATGTCGTCCTTACTAAGCCATCCCTTGCGCGCTGCGCGAACACCAAAGTGAAGGTTTTGGAATCCCTTAACGTGGTGTGCATCCGGATTGATAGAGCATTTGACGCCCCTGTCGCGAGCCCGTTTCCACCACCGCCAGTCCATATCCATACGTTTTGCGGAGCAATTAAGCTCAATCACGGTGCCGGTAGCTGCTGCACAATCAATGATCTTTTCATGATTTACAGCGTAGGCGTCCCGGCGAAGAAGCAGGCGTCCGCTTACATGGCCCAGCATTGACACGTAAGGGTTTTCCATCGCCTTAATCAGTCGCGCCGTCATTTCTTTTTCGGGAAGGTTAAATGAGGCGTGGACCGACGCGACAACGTAGTCGAGTTGCTCCAGTACATCGTTCTCAAAATCGAGGGAGCCATCCCGAAGTATGTCGACCTCATTTCCCGCGTAGAGGTCAATGTCCTTCATGGTGGCGTCGAGACGCCGGATTTCCGCAACTTGCTGGAGGAGCCTCTCCTCGTTAAGACCGTTTGCTTGGAACGAGGATTTCGAGTGGTCCGAGATCCCAAGATAAGAGAGCCCAAGCTCCCGGGCAGCTTCTACCATTTCAGATAGAGTAGAACGTCCGTCAGATTCAGTCGTATGATTGTGAAAAGTACCACGCAGATTTTCCTGCTCAACAAGTCGAGGTAATTTTCCCTTAGATGCGGCCTCAAACTCTCCTCTATTCTCTCTTAATGAGGGATCGATGAACTGCAGTCCAAGCTCCCGATACACCTCCTCTTCGTCATGGAGGTCTGGAGTAGGGTCCTTTCGATCTGAGTCCTCTACGGGTTCGAGGTGGTATTCATTTAATGTGAGACCCTGTTTGAGGGCTTGAGAGCGCAATTCTACGTTATGCTCCTTACTCCCGGTAAAATACATCAGCGCGAATGGCCACTCGCTGTTGGATATTGCACGGAGGTCGCATTGGAGACCGTTCTCGAGGCGTATCGAAGCCTTGGTCTGGCCTTGAGCAATGATTTCGTGGATGCCGGGAATCTGGGTAAAAAATGCAGTGAGTGCGTCGGGATTGGCGGTTGCTACCAGAAAATCCAGGTCGTGCACGGTTTCCTTACCCCTTCGGTAGGAACCTGCGATTTCTACCCGATGCGCCTCCGGATGCTGCCTGAGGATGTCGAGAATGCGCTCAGCTTCTGGTGCGACCTCGGCGAGAAGGTAACGTCCTGAAAAGCGCTCGTAGTCTTCGATCGACCTCAGGATTTTCTTTTCGGTTTTCTCTCCGAACCCCGCCAACTCGCCGACCTTGCCTGCCTCGCAGGCTTGCCGTAAGGCTCCGAGTGAGGAGACTTCGAGCTTATCGTAGAGGGCTCGAACCTTTTTTGGTCCGAGCCCCTGGAGCTGAAGTAGTTCAAAGATTCCTTCCGGGAATTCATCCCTCAGGTTCTGGTGGAATGCTAGTTCGCCAGTGCGGGCCAGCTCGTGGAGTTTCTGCTGGAGAGCATCCCCGATTCCCTTGATGCCACCAAGGTCGCCCTCAATGGCCCGGGAAAGTATGTCACCATCAAAAGACCGGACAATTTCAGCGCCATTACGATAGGCTCTTATTTTAAAGGGGTTCTCNCCCTTGAGCTCCAGGAGGAGGGCTATTTCCTCAAGAATATCAGCCAGATGATCGCGGGTAACTTCTGCCATGATAGCAACTGCTGGCAGGCTTAGTCCTTTAGTTTACCCTTAAATATGGCCAAAGCTTCCTGAACCAATGGGTCATTATAGAACGACTCGTTGTCATTTGGGNGGGCAGAGTCCCCTTCTTCAGAATGTGGAGCTGACGATGCTCCGGTGGAGCTGATGTCTTCAGTGGAATCTTCGGTAGCAGCAACGGCGGGCTCAGGGTGCTTTTCCGGCGCTTGCTCTATGAGGGATTCAAGCTGGTTTTCAACACCACGATCTTTCTTTCGAGCCCGGGCGGAAGTCCGTGTGGTGGGGGGCGTNTCTGAGACTGGGGCAGGGGATTCAAGTTGGGCTGCTACTGGCTCCTCAGTCGCTTGGGCCTGTGGGGTCTCGCCGACAGCGTCCTCGGCAGGGTTACCGACCTTGAGAGCCTTGATGACATCGCTGATTTGTACTTCGTCGAGGGATTGGACTGCCCGAATCAAAGCGATTTCAAAATGGAGTTGCTTATTCGAAGCCCGGCGCATCTGGGCGTCTGCATTCGCTAATCTGTCGAGGACACCTAGAAGCCTTTCNTCACTGGGGATTGATGATGCATCACCGATCTGGTCCCAGAAAGCTGTTGGAATCTCCCCGTTATCGTTGTTTGGGTTGAGCCTGTCGAGAAGGAGAGCCCGGATGAAGCCTGCCAGCTCGGAAAGGAGCTGAGTCAGGTCCTTTCCTCGTTCCGCCTCTCTCTGTATGAGGGACAGGGTTTGTGCGGTTTGTCCTCTCAAAAGATGGTTGGCGAGGGAGGNTATTGTCTCTGANGAGGTGAAGCCGAATATGTCCTGAACNTTTTCTTCGTGAATGGTGTCGCCACAAAAGGCGACGAGCTGGTCCAGCATGGATTGGGCATCCCGCATCCCACCATCTGCGCCCTTGGCGATGGACCACGCAGCCGATTTNTCCAAAGTTACATTCTCCTTTTCTGAAATGTGGATCAGCTGTTGAGCGATCACTTCTGTTGGTATCGGGCGAAGATCGAACCGTTGACAGCGNGAGATGATGGTTGGGAGAATCTTGTTGGGCTCGGTAGTAGCGAAGATGAATTTCACATGAGCCGGTGGCTCCTCGAGAGTTTTCAAAAGTGCATTGAAGGCGGCGGTAGAAAGCATATGCACCTCATCGATATAGTAGATNTTGAANCGGCCGCTGGCAGGAGCGTAATTGACGGTCTCTCTGAGCTCTCTGACCTGATCAACGCCGTTGTTTGAGGCCCCATCTATCTCCAAGACATCAAGGGAGCGACCCTCTGCGATTTCGACACAAGCTTCCTCGTCAGGGTCGAAATCGAGGCGAGGACCACGACTGCAATTGAGGGCTTTGGCAAAAATTCGCGCCGTTGAGGTCTTGCCCGTTCCCCGAGGGCCGACAAAGAGGTAGGCGTGGGCAAGGCGATCGGCCTCGACCGCATTTTTAAGGGTAGTGACCACATGATCCTGACCAAGGATATCATTGAACGTGCGGGGCCGATATTTACGGGCAAAAACCTGGTAGCTCATGGTGAGGATTTCAGGCGGGGAGTTCAATCCGGGGNATCGCGTTGAGAAGAGTCTGGGTGTANGGGTGCTGCGGCTCCTCAAAAATCTTTCGTGAGGTGTCGTATTCGACAATCTCGCCAGCTTTCATCACAGCGATATTATCTGCCAGAAATCTCACAACCGAAAGGTCGTGGGAGATAAAAATCATTGTGAGAGAAAGATCGTCCCGTAATTTAAGGAGGAGATTCAGGATCTGGGATTGAATAGAAACATCAAGTGCTGAGACAGGCTCGTCGGCAAGAATCAGCTTGGGTTCTGGCGCCAACGCCCGTGCAATGGCAATCCTCTGTCGTTGGCCGCCTGAAAACTCGTGAGGATACTTCTGCATGAAGCGAGCGTCGAGTCCGACCCGCTCCATGAGCTCAGCTACTTTCTCTGTCAGATTACTTTTGAAATCTCTCAATGCCGCGGCGTTTCCTCCCTTGGTGCGCAAATTAAGCAGAGGTCGCTGGAAAAGGGCCTCTGACAGGGTCGAGTAGACCGTCATTCTGGGATTAAGAGAGGCGTATGGGTCTTGGAAAACCATCTGGAAATCCAGTCTGCGAGCCCGAATTTCTCGCGCTGTCAAGGAACTCAGCTCTTCTCCGTCCAAGGAGATTCGGCCGGAATTAGCCGGCTGGAGCTGCATGATCGTCCTCGAGAGGGTTGATTTTCCGCATCCCGATTCGCCTACGAGGCCGAGTATTTCTCCCTTGTTCACCTTGAGAGATACGCCGTTGACAGCTCGAATAACACCCGAGGCCCCACCGAAGGTTCCTTCCCGAACGGGGAAGTGGGTATGGACGTCGGCGAGCTCAAGAAAGGACACGGCCAGATCAAAGCACTAATTCAAGAATGGAACATTCTAAACTTGCAGAATCTCAAATTAGGTTTCGTCCAATCGACCACTTGAAGGGGGAAGGGTAAATGGAATAGAGGATGCTTCGTAGATTGCGCTTTGCAGGATGGAGCTGGTCCGTAAGGTCCTCGCCGTCATGGCGAAATCACCTGTGGTGCTGATAATCCGAGATGGCTGGGGTGTGAACCCCGGCGGGTCCCAAACGGCCGAAGCCGACGGCAACGCCACCTTACTGGCCAAAACCCCCTTCCACGATGACCTTTTGAAGCAGTATCCGAAGGGCATGATCAGCTGCTCGGGTCTAGATGTCGGGTTGCCCGAGGGACAGATGGGAAATTCGGAGGTCGGGCANCTCAATCTTGGTGCCGGGAGGATTGTTTATCAGGACCTGACCCGGATCAACAGGGTCGTCGATGAAGGCGCTCTGGGCGAGAATCCGGTTCTCACGGAGGCGTTTGCCAAAGCTCAGGGAAAAAGGCTGCACTTGGTAGGATTGGTCTCAGATGGTGGAGTTCATAGCCATCAGGATCATCTTGTGGCCCTTGCCGCGGCTGCTCATTCAGCTGGCGTTGACGATATCATGGCCCACGCAATTACTGATGGCCGAGATACCTCGCCGACAGCGGGAGCTGATTTTCTTGGTGAGGTCGAGGATGGTCTTGCGGAATATGGTGCTCGTATCGCAACAGTGATCGGTCGTTATTTCGCTATGGATCGGGATTGTCGGTGGGAGAGGACCAAGATGGGATGGGATGCTATCGTTCACGGAGTGGGCGAGAAGTCTGACCTTCTCGCCAGTGAGGCGGTCGCGCAATACTACAGGGAGGATCGTTCTGATGAATTTATGCCTGCTCTCATATTTCACGAGGCCTCCGTTCAGCGGGTAAGAGATGGAGATGTGGTAATCTTTTTCAACTTTCGAGCNGACAGGGCACGCCAGCTTTCAGAAGCATTCCTTACCACGGGGTTTGATGAATTTGAGACAGGAGCAAGGCCGGAGGTTCACTATGTCACGCTGACAGAATATGATGAGAACTATGATTGTGCGGTGGTATTTCCTTCNGAGAAAATGGCTAATGTGCTGGGCCAGGTGGTATCGGCAGCTGGGAAAACCCAGTTACGTATAGCGGAAACCGAAAAGTATCCTCATGTTACTTACTTCTTCAACGGCGGTGAGGAAGAGCCTTGCGTGCAAGAGAGTAGAGCAATTATCCCGTCGCCCAAGGATGTCCCTACCTACGATCATAAGCCTGAGATGAGTGCGTCAGAAGTTACCTCAACGGTGGTGGAGAAGTTGCGGAAATTTGACCTCGTTGTGCTGAACTTTGCGAATCCCGATATGGTCGGGCATACTGGGGTCGTCGAGGCGGCGATCAAAGCTGTTGAGACCATCGATGAATGTGTTCGTCAGGTGGTGGAGGAGACCCTGCGACTTAAGGGAAGCCTTCTAATTACCGCAGACCATGGCAACTGCGAGTTCATGGTTAACGGCGATGGCTCCCCGCATACCGCCCATACTACCAATCTGGTTCACGCTATCTACGTATCCGAAGATGCTGCTGATTGTCGAGTGGGTGATGGTATTCTTGCGGATATAGCACCAACTCTGCTTGCAATGCTGGACCTTGATCAACCTGCTGAGATGACAGGAAAAAATCTGATTGAAGGCGTTCGATGAGCAATTCCCCAAGAGAAGCATGACATTGCGCCGCTAGTAGTCCTCTACAGGGCTCGTCGGGATTTCGCCGCTGGCCGGTTCTAATTCTTCAGGAGGTATGGACTCTCTCAGCTTTGAGAGGTCTCTCATGATCGCCGTGAATTCCTCTTCAGAGAAAGGAGGGGGGGCCTTCAGTCGTTTTCTAGCCCTTTCCATGCGTATCTGAATGTCATAGAACGTAGAGGGGGAAACCTTATCGAGTTGAGCAATACTCTCCTCTGCATTCATGAAATGGTGGCAGAGGAGAACGAGATCTCCTCCGGCTTCGATGGACATCCGGGCGGCCTCAGGGGTTCCGTAGGACTGTTGGATGGCTCCCATGTCCAGATCGTCTGTCAGGACAAGGTGATGATCGAATCCAAGTCGATCCCGAAGAAGCCTCTTGATGATGTTGCTGGATAGTGAAGCAGGGAGCCCGTCACGGTCGATTTGGGGTAAGTGAAGGTGGCTTACCATGATTGCATCAAGTTCAGGCATGAGTGCCGTGTATGGGATGATGTCTTCACGCAGGATCTCCTCTTGGTCTACCTCGACAGCAGGAAGAGTGTGGTGAGGGTCGGACGAGGCACGGCCGCCACATGGGAAATGCTTTGCGCATCCGGCAATCCCTTGGCGACGTTGCCAGCGATTAAAGACCCCAGCGTGATTAATTACATCCTGTTCGGTTGTGCCCCAGCAACGTCCATGGAGAGCGTTTGAAATGTCAGGGTGATGATCAAGGTCAAGAACCGGGGCGAGGTTGAGGTTGATTCCGAGAAGGGAAAGTAATCGCCCGGTTATCCATCCTGCCTCGGCAATTAGTTTTGGGTTGTTGTGTCGGCCAAGGGTGGCGGCCGACGGGCAGGGNGGTGAAAATGGTGCAGTTCGCCAAACGCGCCCCCCTTCATTATCGATGGCGATCAGGGGCGTCTCTTCACATAAATCCCTCAGCGAATCTGTAAGCTGGCGGGTTTGCCAAGGATCAACGATATTTCGGGTAAAGAGGATGAACCCCCCTGGCTGTATTTTTTGGAAAAGGCGAATTTCGTCATTGGTCAGCTCTGGGCCGGAGACCCCTGTTACGAGAACCTGACTTGGGCGCATGTCGCGATTTCAAAGGGATGGAAAAATCCCTACGCTTGTGTTCCGGCCGATGCCCCCGCGGTTGATTCCAAAGATGCTTTGATAAACCCGGAGAAAAGCGGATGGGGGCGGTTGGGCTTGGACTGGAACTCCGGGTGAAATTGGGCCCCGATGTAAAACGGGTGGTCTGCCAGCTCAATGATTTCAACTAATCCCTCTTCTGCAGAAACCGAAGAAATGATCAAGCCTGCCGCGCTGAGCTGATCAAGGTAGGCGGGATTGAATTCATAGCGGTGTCGATGGCGTTCTTTGATCAGCTGCTCTCCGCCGTAGAGGTTCGCCGCCAGCGTTCCAGGGTGGACGAGTGAATCACATGAACCCAGTCTCATTGTGGCGCCCATATCCTTTATTCCTTTCTGCTCCTCCTGAAGGCTGATCACCGGGTGCGGCGTTTTCTTGTTACACTCGGTGGTGTGGGCACCCTCGAGATTGCACACGTTCCTCGCGAATTCGACCGTGGCTACCTGCATTCCAAGGCAAATTCCCAGATAGGGAATTCCGGTGGTTCTCGCATATTGAGCTGCAAGGATCTTCCCTTCAATTCCTCGATCACCAAATCCACCTGGAATAAGAATTCCGTCAACGTCTCCTATGATGGTGCTGGCATCACCTGCCTCAATCGCTTCTGAGTCGATTCTGGCGATCGTTACTTCGGCGTGGTGAGCTGCGCCAGCTATGGTGAGGGATTCGTAGATGGATTTGTAGGCGTCCTGCAATTCGATATATTTACCGACAACGGCTATCGTGACCTTGTGTTGCGGGTTAATGAGCCGCTCAACGAAGTTTTCCCAGTCGGAAAGGTCCGGGGTAGGGGAGTCGATCCCGAGGTTATCAACGACCAGTCGGTCAATCTTGTCCTGACGCAGATCGAGGGGGCATTCATAAATCGAATGTTTTACGTCCCGGAAGGCAACGATGTTCCGGTGTTCGACGTTACAGAACATGGCAATTTTACGCCGGTTATCGTCGTCCAAATCATGTTCNGTGCGGCATATGACAATGTCAGGCTGAATTCCGATCTCGCGCAGTTTGGCAACCGACTGCTGGGTCGGCTTGGTCTTTATCTCTCCGGCAGCTCGAATAAGGGGTAGCAGGGTGACGTGGATAAAGCATGTGTTACCCCGGCCGACCTCAAGAGAGAATTGCCGCAGAGCCTCCAAAAAGAGGTGGCCCTCAATATCGCCTACAGTTCCTCCAATCTCGGTGATAATTACGTCAACTTCGGGGTTCTGACCAGAGAGGTCGTGAATTCGTGCCTTAATTTCATCGGTGACATGAGGGATGAACTGAACGGTCTTGCCCAGATATTCGCCTCGTCTCTCTTTCTTGATTACGTTTTCAAAGACCTGTCCGGAGGTCAGATTGTTAAATCGGGTCAAAACGCAGTTCGTAAAACGCTCGTAATGTCCGAGATCGAGATCCGTCTCGGCACCATCATTAAGCACGTATACCTCCCCATGCTGATAAGGAGACATGGTGCCGGGATCGACATTGAGATACGGGTCGAATTTCTGAATGGTAACGCGGAGTCCACGATGTTCGAGAAGGGTGCCGATAGAGGCTGCGGCAAGGCCCTTTCCAAGTGAGGAGACAACTCCCCCAGTGACGAAAATATATTTCACTCAGCGCGATTGGTTTGTGTTTGGAGAGTATTTGGCGCCAGCGAAGCCCGCAAGAAGAGCTTCAATCTCTGGCACTTGCTCGGGGGTATCTAGGCCGATGGATTCATGTTCGGTAACGACAACCCGGATCCGGGCACCATTCTCAAGGGCGCGAAGTTGCTCAAGTTGCTCGACTCTTTCCAAATGCCCTTCTGGCCATTTGACAAAACTTTCAAGAAATTCTCGTTGATATCCGTATAGACCCACGTGACGCAGAGGAGAATACCGACCCTCGTTAGTTCGATCATAAGGTAAGGCGCTGCGTGAGAAGTAGAGGGCCTCATCATTCCTGTTCAAGACCACCTTTACGATGTTGGGGTCATCGAGCTGGTTGAGGTTTGAAATAGGATTTGCGGCCGTGATCATATCGATGTTCCCCTGATTCCTCAGGGTGTCAGCCATTAAATCAATGAGAGAAGGAGAGACCAGAGGTTCGTCCCCTTGAATGTTGACGATATGTCGTAGAGCGGGAAAGGAAGTAATCGCCTCCGCGACACGGTCGGTTCCGGTCGGGTGTTGACCAGACGTCATCACGACCTCTGCGCCGTTTGCGAGGGCTTCCCGTTCAATTCGCTCGTCATCAGTAGCGACCAGCACGACGTCGAGACGTTTACAGCAGCTGACTCGCTCAATGACGTGACCCAGCAAACTTTTGCCGGCGAGTTTATGAAGCGGCTTTCCGGGGAAGCGAGAGGATCCCCATCGAGCGGGGATTACGCCGGCGACCTGTGCGGTCTTGCCTCCTGCAGCCACCTTTTTGTGCAAGGCCTGAGGCTATCTCACGAAGTTTTGGCGGCAAGGTATTACTTTCGAAAGGTTGAATTTTTTATCGAAGTGTCGACTGATTGAGGCGGTTGAGTTAGCGTCCCTCTGATAATGGCAGTACATGAGTGGTTTCAGCCTCTGGACTGGATTGTGCTCTTTGGCTACCTAGGGCTCACGACCTGGGTCGGGCACAAGATGCGAGGGAGGCAGGCTTCTATCAGTGACTTTTTTGCGGGAGGCCGCTCTTTGCCTTGGCTGGCTGTGAGTGGCTCGATCGTCGCCACCGAAATCAGCGGGGTCACATTTATCGGTGTTCCCGGAGGGGTGCTGGCAGCAGGCGGTGACTTCACTTACATGATCTGGGCGCTAGGATCTATATTGGGCCGAGTGATCGTAGGGATTTGGTTCACGAGAGTCTTTTATGAGGATGGCATCTACAGCCCGTATGACTACATGGGCCGGAGGATTAAGCCGCAGCTAAAAACTCTGGCGACTGTCTTTTTCACGATCGGATCGATCCTCGCCCAAAGCGTCCGGGTGCTCGTGGCTGCTATCCCGCTCATGATCGTCACNCCCTTTTCGTTTGAGCTGTGTATTCTCCTGATCGGTTGCTTTGCGATTGGGTGGACTTTGATGGGAGGTATGCGGACCGTGATATGGACTGACGTAATGCAGTTTTTCCTCTTTGCAGTGGGAGGGCTTATCACCTTGATCTGGGCTTCGGTGCATCTTGGCGGAGGGTGGCTAGACGCGGCCGCACAGGCAGGTAAAACACATTGGCTCAGTTTCGACGCAGGGGTGACCGACGCCTTCAAGTTCACATTCTGGGTTGCGGTATTCGCTGTCCCCTTTCTTAATGTTGGAGCGTTTGGGGTGGACCAGCTTAACGCCCAGCGGATGTTTTGCTGCAGGAACGCTCAAGATGCTCGAAAGGCCATCATCTGGAGTTCAGTGGGACAAGGAATCACCTTGCTAATGCTCATGGTCGGGGCGGCTCTTTTTGTCTGGTATTTGCGTTTCCCACCTGAAGGCGTAGTCGCCGAAGAGATGGCATGGAATGCAGGCGGAGGGGTCCCGCAAGAAGCTGACCGCGTGTTTCCCATCTGGATCGTGAAAGAGTTGCCTCCCGGCCTGAGTGGATTGATTCTCGGCGGGGTGTTTGCAGCCGCTATATCGAGCTTGGATTCGATTCTCGCTGCACTCAGTCAGACGACCGTCTCGGTGCTCTATGACGGCGGTGGTGCACAGAGCGAAGATGAACAGCGTAGAATGGTGTCCCGGAGTCGGGTGTTGGTGGTGCTCTGGGGGGTTTTCCTGACACTATTCACTCTTTTGATGCGCTGGGTGCAGGAGAATACAGAGGTCGCTGTTCTGCCCCTTGCATTCGGGATGACGACCTACACCATCGGTCCATTGCTGGGGATGTTTCTGTGCGCTTTACTTGGGCGAGGAAGCTTCCGTGGGCTGGTCTGCGGATCGGTGCTGTCTTTTATCGCGGTCTTGTTCATTCGCAATGATGTCTGGGTGCTGCTGCATACATTTGAGCTAGACCTGTTCGGGCTATCTCTAGGCTTCAGCATGCCCTATGAGTGGCTCGCGGCTTTGCCGATGTATTTCATTGAAGGGCAGGGAGATGCTCAAGCCTTGAGGACCACCGTTGGTTTCTACTGGGCCTGGCCAGTGACAACTATCCTCACTTTTGGGTTGGGCGTGCTTTGGCCCGGTCCTCGCGGGAGGGCACGTTCTTGAGCGTTCACCCGCGGCCGACCACCTTATCTTCCCGCACATTGCGGCCCTTTGTGTTTCCAGCGCTCTCTGTCAGCGAGTTATGGATTTGCGTGGTCCGCCGGGAGTTCCAGCAAAGGCTGACTCTCTCGCCAGAACCAGAGGCAAGGATCCGGGTTGCTGGAAGGGCAAATTGTTCTTTTCGTTTGGCGACCTTAACAGGCGAACTCTGAAGTCTAACATCTGACGTGCCGTGGAACGCTTGTGGAAAAGAGCTGAGAGAGCCGTCCAAAATTCTTGTTTAAAATTTTTTGACGCTCTCGGCACAGGTGGTCATCCAATACACAGCTGAACGCTTTAATCGGCCGCTCNGGTTGAGTCGCAAGCTTCAGCAAATTTTTAAAAATCGACAAAAGTTTACGGATTGGAGAACTACAATGAGCAGCAGGGATGAAGGTGCAGTGACGACGCCGCGCGGAAGCGGGGTGAGAACAGGAGACGTTTTGGCCCGCGGGGGCGCAAGAATATCGGCTGAAGAAGCCAAAACCCAAATTCTCCGGTTGTTGGACGCGCGACTGAGTGGCGACGCCACCGAGCGCTGGTTCAAACACATGCAACTCGTTGCTGAGGANGCCAATCAGGTTACTGTGCTGGTTCCGACGGANACTCACGTGCTCTGGATTCAAGAAAACTTCATGCCGGAATTGACCCACGCCTTGTCCCAGGTCCTTGGTTGTGGCGGTAGACCCCGGGTCCTGGCCATGAACGGAGCTGCTGGAGGGCAGNTGACAATGCTTGAGGAGCCCCAGAAAAAGTCCCGTGCCAAGGAAGTTGCCTCCGAAGCGTTGGCCAAGTCGCTGAAAGGAGCGGGTCTTAATCCGCTCTACACGTTTGATCGTTTCGTCGTAGGTGGAAACAACCAGTTCGCGCATGCAGCTTGCAAAGCGATAGCGGCGGGTGTTCGAACCGCTTACAATCCTCTTTTTATTCATGGTGGGTCCGGGCTCGGAAAAACCCATCTCATGCAAGCGATAGGGCAGGACATCCTTAAGGCGAGACCCGAATCAAAGGTGATTTACCTTACCTGTGAGAAGTTCACGAACGAGTTTATTCTGGCCGTCCAAAAGGGAAATCTTGATAATTTTCGACGGAGATATCGCAAGGCGGACGTGCTTCTGGTTGACGACGTCCAATTCTTAAATGGAAAGGAGAAGTCTCAGGAGGAATTCTTCCATACCTTCAATACACTTCTGGATGGGAGGGCTCAGGTCGTGCTTTCCAGTGATCGGCCGGCGTCAGAAATCCAGACTTTGGAGCCACGGCTGGTCTCACGTTTTGAATGCGGTTTGACAGTGGCTTTGCAGCCTCCCCAGCTTGAAACCAGAATAGCGATCCTTGGCCGAAAAATGGAGGAATGGGAGGTCAAGATACCGGAAGACTGGGTTCGGTTTGTCGCACAGCGAATTCGCAGTAACGTGCGCAGACTTGAAGGGGCACTCGTGCGGATCGCCACCTATAATTCCTTGGGGCAGGGAGAGCTCTCAACTGACAGGATTGAGGATCTTCTCCGGGATATCCTCAGAGAAGAAGCCGCAGCAAAGGTCACAATCGACACGATCCAGAAAACAGTGGCGGACTTCTACGACATCCGGCTGGCCGACATGACTAGCCGACGCCGCCCCGCAAATATCGCCTTCCCTCGTCAGATTGCGATGTATCTGTCACGGAAACTGACAGGAGGATCCCTTGTTGAAATCGGGGAGGCCTTTGGTGGGCGGGATCACGGGACAGTCATTCATGCCTGCAAAAAGGTGGATCAGATGATGCAGACCGACGATCAGGTCCGTCAGACGGTCGCGGCTCTGGGCGCAAGGTTGAATCGGTAATAGCGAACTCAGGATCGAGGTCTTGGGACAAAAGGCGGCGGCTGGAAGCTTTTGCCCGGAACCTCNATCTCGAAAGAAAGGACCNCGGACGAGCTGTCTCATTCCGGGCCGGCTTGGATATTCCCCGGGGAGGAGCTGGAATGTTACTTGTTTCTTAAAGAATGGCTTGCCAAGGCCACCAATCACCCCAAAATCAACTCGGCCCGATAAGGGTTTTTTCTGCTAATGAAATTTCGGATCGCAAGGGACGCCTTCCTCGACAGTCTCCAACAGGTTCAGCATGTCGTCAGCACAAGAACGACTCTTCCAATCCTGTCGAATGTTTTGATTGAGGCGAGTGGAGGAGCCTTGCGCCTGACTACAACCGATCTTGACGTTGGGGTAAGCGGCACGGTCGAAGCCGAAGTTGCGAAGGAGGGGTCAACTACGATGCCGGTTAAGAGACTGGTAAGTATTATCCGGGAGCTGCCCAACGCCGAGGTAGAGGTGTCAGTTGATGCAAAAGACGTCGCCTCGATCAACTGTGGGCCAAGTTTTTTCAAGATTATCGGACTGGAGCATGGCGAGTTCCCGCCTCTTCCCGACTTCAAGGAGGCCAAGGAATACAAAATTCCTCAGGCGCTTCTGCGGGAGAGCTTGAAGAAGACCTCTTATGCGATCTCCAATGATGAGACGCGCTATGTCCTCAACGGCATCTTTACTGCGTTCAAGGAGGGAAAGCTCACGCTGGTAGCTACCGACGGGAGGCGCCTCGCAATGGTTGAAAACGACCTCGAGTTTCCCGCAAGCCACGAAACGGATTTTATCATTCCCACNAAAGCGGTCCAGGAGTTGCAGCGTCTGCTTGGAGATGACGGTGACGCAGTGGCAAGACTCGGCGACAATCAGATCGTTTTCGAAGTTGGCAGCAGCGTAATTGTCTCGAAGCTCATCGAGGGGAATTACCCGAATTATCGACAAGTGATCCCCGGAGAGGCCAAGGAGACGCTTAACCTTGGACGGGAAGCTTTGCTCGAAACATCACGGAGGGTGTCGTTGCTCTCCTCTGAAAAGTCTAATTCTGTCAAGCTGGTAGTCAGTGAGGGCAGTATGGACCTGACGGCTAACTCTCCTGATATTGGAGAGGCCAAGGAGTCGATGGCGGTGAACTATGCGGGCAAGGAAATTGCGATAGCCTTCAATCCAGAGTTCCTGATGGCTCCCCTGAGGAACCTTGAGGANGAGGANGTCCAATTGGATCTCATCGACGAGATGAGTCCCGGCGTTCTCCGTGGCAGTGGCTCATTCCTGTATGTGCTCATGCCGATGCGGGTAACAGGGTAGAGGAAGCTTGCCTGCCGTTTTGCANTCTTGATCCTTGTAACGAGGTGCTCTTGGGCTAGAGCGTGCTTCAGGGAGGTTCGTCTCACTTGTTCCGAAGAAAGTTTTTAATAAGGCGCATGCCGGCCTTCTGGCTCTTCTCCGGGTGAAACTGGGTTGCGATCAGGCGGCCCCTCTGAACGGCACTAGGAAAGCTGGTCCCGTAAGTTGTCATCGCCGCGCAGATCGACAGATCCTTTGGGTCAGGATGGTAGGAGTGCACGAAGTAAAAATAGGGA
This sequence comes from Roseibacillus sp., assembly GCA_002715825.1. Classification (GTDB taxonomy): domain Bacteria; phylum Verrucomicrobiota; class Verrucomicrobiia; order Verrucomicrobiales; family Akkermansiaceae; genus Roseibacillus_B. The sequence continues at coordinate 44,145 of PBAI01000022.1, forward strand.
TCGAGCCCCAGTCCCGTCCAAGGTTTGAGGTTAGGGTCCTGTAGTTGAGCATTGTTCCAGCCCATATGGGGGACCTTGATGCCTTCTTCCCTGAATCGAACAACATTGCCCTCGAGTATCGAAAGTCCCCGAGTCCCCGGGCTCTCGTCACTGCCTTCGAATAAGAGCTGATAGCCGACACATATGCCGAAAAAGGGTTTATCCTGATGAATCCAGTCAAAGATTGGTTCAACAAGCTGCAGACCTTGGAGTTTTGCCATGCAATCGCCAAACGCGCCCTGACCTGGAAAGAACAGGTGCGATAGGGAATCCAGCTTCTCTGGGGATGTTACTAGTTCCGGAGAAGTGCCAAGCTTTTCGAGGGCTTGAACCAGGCTGCGGATATTACCACCGCCATAATCAATAACGCCAATTTTGATTTCCGAAGACACGGCTCAGGACTGCATAGTAAGAGATTTTACCCGGGCAAGGAAGGCGAAGGGCTAGAGGGCCTCCTTGGTGCTGGGTATGCCCCTGACTCTCTCGTCCCTTGTCACTGCGATGCGAAGGGCGCGAGCAAGCGATTTGAACGCGCTTTCTGCTATATGGTGGCCATCACGACCATAGAGGATCTCGACGTGAACATTCGCACGAAGATTTGAAGCCAGGGCACGGAAGAATTCTTCTACGAGACTGAAGGGAAAGTTTTGAGCATCGGGGCTTCCAACCGGTGCATTAAACTCGAGCCACGGTCGGTTACTCAGATCCACGACCACCCGGGAGAGCGTTTCATCCATTGGTACATACGCATGACCATATCTGGTGATCCCCTGCTTATCGCCAAGTGCTTCTCTCAGGCACTCGCCCAAGACGATACCGCTATCTTCTACTGTGTGATGGTAATCGACTTCCACATCCCCCGTGACTTTGAGGTCCAGATCAATGAGAGAATGACGCGAGAAGAGTGTGAGCATATGGTCAAAGAATGGAATGCCGGTCTCAATATTGGATAGTCCTTCTCCATCGAGATTCAGAGCGAGAGAGACGTTAGTCTCTGTAGTTTTACGGGATTGCTCCGCGCGCCGTATGGGCTGTGACATGCTGGTCCTGAAGTGGTGGGTTGACCGCTATTTCTTCTTTCTCCCGAGAAAGGCTGCCCCGAGGGCAACAACGATTACGAGAAGAAGAACAACTACGAAAATTACTTGAACCTTGGATGTTCCGGAGTCGTCATCAGCGTTCGGTATTGAAGGAGAGGGAACGTTGTTCGTCGGCCATGTTGATGGAACTTTCGAGATTTCCTTTTTCTCTGATATTGGCGCACTTTTTTCAGCTTCTTCCCCGGGGGCCGGTTCTCCTTCGGGCTTCTCCTCGCCTTCAGGCTTGTTCTCGCCTTCGAGCTTCTCTTCGGCAGAGACCGGTTGTTCCGTTTCTCCCTGCAATTCAGAGGCCTCCTGAATTTGAGTGAGGTAGCGCTCGGGAACCTTGAGAGATTTGAGTTCTCTGAGCATTTCCTCTACCGCTTCGAGGTCACCTCTGCTTATCGCGTCCCATGCATCCTGATGAAGTGAATCCGCAAAGGAGGAGCCTTCGGAAGGGGTCTGCTTTTCCAAGGTTGAGAGAGTGTTTTTGAGAGTGTTGAGGACCTTGCGCATGGGGTCGCTGTGATACTCGTTCAGTGTAAGCCATTTTGTCTTAATTTCGTTNGTCTCGCGGGCAACGAGTTTGAGGTAAGTTGCATCAGCCTTGTCCTGTGCGGCCTTGTTCTGGGCCCGGACATTGGCTGGCAGGGTGGCCCGCGCGCGCTCGCGATCCTGTCGCTTAAACTGCACCTGGGCCATCCGCTGCTGCAAAATCGGCTGGTAGGATTTCATCGCCTCAATTGCCAGTGCGCTAGCCTTGGCGTAATGGGTTGAACCGGCGAAGTCCGATTGAATTTTCTCAAAATGGCGCAGCGCCATCTTCAAGTCCGACGATTCCTTGGCGGTCACCATGTCTGCGAATTCAAGACGGGCATCAATCCCGTAGGCGTCGCGTCTTCGTTCTTCGGGAGAAATCCATTTGTTTTGCAGCTTAAGACCGCCAGCAACGGCTTTTTCGTATTCCTCCTCGAGGGTCTTGAGAATAAGTTCGACTTTGGAAGCATGCCTTCCATTGGGAAACAGATCGAGNAAGGCCTTACACTTTGCGACCCTGCGTTGGTATTCCTCCGGCGTTAGTCTATCCGGAGTAGGGACCATTTGGCCCATGTTACGGAATTGAATATCTTCCTTGGTGTCGATCTCAACGCGCTCGACATTCGCCTTCGAAAAGCGATCGGTCTGGAAAATGCCAGGGCGTTTTTCCCACTTGAGTTCCACAACGCTGGGAGTGTTGAAAACAACTTTACCCTCCTTTGGTGGTCGCCCGTCGTTGAAATGCACCGTGTCCGCTTGAGAGGACAAAGTCGAAAGGCCGAGAGAAAAAAGAAAGATCGCGGGGCGGATTAGTGGGCGAGAAATCAAGGCAACGAAGGGGTCTGTTCTGCNGCTATTGTGAAGTAAAAGGCGCTGGCTTGGCCAATGAATTTATCGACCGAAAAGGAAAGTTGGCAGAAGCCGCTGAGTTGGAAGGTGCGATACCTCGAAATTACAGGGGTTTATACCCTGAAAGGGGGCAAGATGCGTAAAAAGCTCAAAAAGAATCATCAGATGCTCTTCTCAAGGCAGGGAGTTTCAGAGCCTTGAACCCGGACAAGACCAAGAGATGACGAAGCATCTGGCAGCTAATACCGGGGATCTCAATGGGCGAGACAGCGACCATTTTGAGATCCTTTCAACGAGACGAGGGATACTGAACCCCTCAAGGGATAAAAGGCTTTTTCATCGAGTGTTCGGGATTACACTGATCAGACCTTCGAGCTGTGGTTACAATTGCGATTTCTAGTCAAAAGGGCGGTGTCGGAAAGACGACAGTCGCGATAAACTTAGCGCATGCCTTTGGTAGGAACGGGAGCCGAACGGTGCTCGTTGATGCAGATCCCCAAGGCTCCGTGGGTCTCTCGCTGACTCGCCAAAGTCGCCTGCTGAAGGGGTTTTATGACTATATAGACGATGCAGAGGTAAAAATTGAGGAATTGCTGGTTCCTACCAGAATGCAGACTCTCAGCCTGATTCCTGCGGGGCAGGCAAGCGATTACGATCTCAATGGAACACCCTCCTCGGGGGTAACATCTCGCCTTCGTAGTCTACATGGTGAATTGGCAGACTCGGGGATCGATATTTGCATTATTGACACCGCCGCCGGCCTTTTTGGGGCCACTGCAGATGTGCTCTCCATGGTTGATGCGGTCTTGGTGCCGCAGCAGGCGGAGCCTCTAGGCATTCGTTCTGTGCCCAAAATGCTGGAGGCTCTGACGCGAATGCGGATTGCCAATCCGAGATTAGTGATTCTGGGTGTCGTTCTCACGATGATGCAGGATCTTCTGCCTGAGAGCCGGGATGCGGGCAAAGCCTTAAGGGCGATCATGCCGCCTGAGATGGTGATGAACACCGTGGTGCCCCGGGGAGACTTGTTTGTTAAGGCCAGCGCTCGGGGCCTGCCAGCCGGAGTGATGGACGGTGGGGATGACGTCCTGGCGCTTTTTGACCGTCTTCGTATCGAAATCGAAAGGAGACTTGGCTTTATTTAGGCGCACTTGCAAACTATNCCGGTTACGGCTGAATGGTCTGCCGGTCTTATGNTTAAATTTGTGCGACNCCACNGCGATGGATCCAATTGAATCATGGGTAGATGTCTCCGAGCTGCGCCGGATGGCCAATGCGCTATGGGTGCATCCTGACGATTCGAACGAGAGTCGTCCAGACCCGGACGAAGCCCCCTTCGGGCAGCAGTTTGAAGGCTTCGAGGCCGATTTGACCCAAGACGTCACAATTCCTTTGCAAGATAGATCGGGGCAGAGTCTGGGCGCGAGCAAGGCACGTGACGCCCTCGCTTCGGCACGTGAGCTTGCCCGTAAAGGCGGGTTGCTGGGAGCGATCGAGAACTCTTCAGACTGGGTAGTGGAAAAGGATGCCACGGTGCCGGCCGAGCCCTTATCCAGCGGAGAAGAAAAAAGTTCAGGTCAGGGTAAGAGCGACGGTGGTGCGGGTTCCATAATCGAGAGACTGCTTCCCTTTGGCGGGTGGCTTCACGACGCATTGGGCTCCAGATCCTACTTTCTCCTCGAACGAACCGGAGAGGTTCTTTTCGATGAGGTTAAGTCGGAAAAGCTTCATCATCTTGCTAGGACGCTCGCCCAAGCCGCCTTTACGGCGAAAAGGCAGGCAGGGACTGCAGCGGTGGGGAATCTTCATATCAAGGTTCGACAAGGGTCAGTGCTTGAGGTGATTCCCGTAAATACCCGGGAAGGGCTACTAATTATGGGGATTCTTCTCACCAAGCCATTGCTTGCCCGACAGGTCGAGATTGCGGCGAGGGGTCTTCAGCAGGTGGTGGACTCGTCCTCAGGTTAACGGATTGTCAGCGGGGAAAATTTCAATTTTATTTTTATGCCGCTGGGCTAGGGTCCGTGGAGAAAGTCTAGCGCTTTCTTGACGAAGAGACTACCCAGATGGCAGACGAACCTTCCCCAAACCCTGATTCCAAGGACCCTCGCAAACCTCGGGAGTCAGGTGGTTTTAATTGGCGTTTTCTGCTCCTGTTCGCGATGGCGTTTGGGCTGCTAGCCATAGCCTTTTCCAACAAGGGCAACGGGAAGGGCAGGCCAATTTCATTCACCCAATTCAAACAGAGCCTGGAGGACGGAAAAGTCATTCTGGGTGATGATCGTTACAAACTCGAGGTAGTAACAACCGAAGCTGCATTCAATGCGCAGATCGTAGGCTGGTATCAGGACGGTGGAACATTCGAGCTCGGTTCGCTGGAGGATTTCACAATCCGGATCAATCTTGATCTGGATGGGCCAAAGCTGACACGCCTCGTGGGTTCCAAGGTCGAAGCGGTGGGGTTAGATGATCCGGGCGTTGCGGCCGACATTTCCAGTGGTCAGGGCACNTACAGTTTTGCAGATTTCGAAAAGTGGGCTGCTCCCGTGTCACGAGTGTCCATCGAAGAGGAAGAGCAAAAGGCGCTCGGTTACAAAGTCCTCGATTTGAAGTTGGTGGCGATACCGGATACGAGAGACGCCTATCTGATAGGCCAGCGGCAAGCGAAAGTGGCCAAGGCGACTGGTGAAAACGATGAGGTTGCAAAGCCGTGGAAATTTGTGGTTCCAGTCAATATGATGGCGATGCAGGACGAGCTGAACATGCTGTTCAACGCCGGGGTGCTTTACCGGCGGGAAAGTAACTACATGAGAACAGTGCTTCTCAGTTTTCTCCCAATCCTGATTCTGATCGTGCTGCTGTTCCTTCTGTTCCGCCATCAAATGAAGCAGGCGGGTCGAGGAGCAATGAGCTTCGGAAAATCCAAGGCGAAAATGATGAATATGGATGGTGCCAAGGTGACTTTCAAAGATGTTGCCGGCATTCAGGAGGCAAAGGAAGAGCTCTGGGAAATTGTCGATTTCCTGAAGGACCCCCGCAAGTTTCAGAAGCTTGGAGGGAACATTCCAAAAGGTGTTTTAATGGTTGGTCCGCCAGGAACCGGGAAGACCCTTCTTGCCAGAGCGATTGCAGGAGAGGCCAATGTTCCGTTTTTCAGTATCAGCGGTTCGGATTTTGTCGAAATGTTTGTCGGTGTAGGGGCAAGCAGGGTTCGCGATATGTTCGAGCAGGGAAAGAAGCATGCTCCGTGCCTTGTTTTTATCGATGAGATNGATGCGGTGGGCCGCCATCGAGGTCACGGGATGGGTGGTGGCCATGATGAGAGGGAGCAGACTCTCAATGCTCTTCTGGTGGAGATGGATGGGTTCGATACTCAGGAGGGTGTGATCATCATCGCGGCCACTAACCGTCCTGACGTGCTGGATCCCGCACTCCTGCGCCCGGGCCGGTTCGACCGGCAAGTTACGGTGTCGCTTCCTGACGTGAAGGGGCGGGAGCAGATTCTGAAAGTCCATGCTAAGAAAATCAAGTTGGCTGCAGGGACTGACCTCGGGACTGTTGCCCGGGGGACGCCGGGGTTCTCAGGCGCAGAGCTTGCAAACATTATCAACGAGTCGGCTCTGCTGGCTGCGAGCAAAGATCTGAAAGCAGTCACAGTAGCTGAGCTTGAGGAAGCACGCGACAAGGTCCGATGGGGTAGAGAGCGCCGGAGCCTCGCTCTCAGCGAGAAGGAGAAAAAGCTGACTGCTTATCATGAAGCTGGTCACGCCCTGCTTCTGGCTACCCTCGAAAATACCGATCAGCTCCACAAAGTAACCATCATTCCACGAGGCCCTTATCTCGGGGCAGCCTTCCATCTGCCTGAGGAAGATAAGTTTCAGGTGCACAAGATCGAAGGGCTTGAGCAGTTAATAGTAACAATGGGCGGCAGAGTGGCTGAAGAGATTGTTTTTGGCGACGTGACAAACGGAGCCTCAGGAGACATCAGACAGGCGACCAGTCTGGCGAGAAGAATGGTATGCGAGTGGGGGATGAGCGAGGAGCTTGGAATGGTAGAATATGGCGAGGCTCGGGAAGAGGTGTTTCTCGCCCGTGATATCTCCAAACCAAAGAATTATTCGGAGGAAACGGCCAAGAAAATCGACGCCGAAATTCGCAGAATCATCGACAGCGCCTACGCAGACGCNAAAANAATGCTGACAGAGAATCGCGACAAGCTTGAACTTATTGCAGAGGCCTTGTTGGAGTTTGAAACATTGGACGGATCCCAGATCATCGATCTCATTGAACACGGTGAAATGAAAAATCCCCCGCGCTCTCCGAAGCCNCCCGAGTTGCCGTCCGATACTGAGCCAGTAGCTCAGGCCAAGGACGACACTGATCAGCAGGAGGAGGATGACGGACCAATGCCTGAACCGGTTGGTGCTCCAGCCTGACGATATTTTGACGGACCTTCTCTCAACAGCCCCTGCGGTCAGGGCGCTGTCAACTGGACGAAGCCACGCTGGCCTCTCGGAATCCTGATAATCACATTGCCGCTGGTTCCCGCTGGGATCGGGTTTCTCCCTGTGCTGATAAGAGCAGGCCCGACGGGAAAGAATGGCTGAAGTGGATCCGAACCCGTCGTGACGAGAAGGGGGCTTGCGGTGCCGCCCTCTGGCAGGGTAAGGCTGAAGGCGACTGTGGCTGCGTTCACGTCACCCGGTTGTAGGAGATGAGGGAAAGGATTTTCGGAAGCGTTTAGACCGAGCGCCCACTGGATCCCATTGCTTACCCCATCCCCGTTAGAGTCCTCGAGGGGGGTCGCACCAGACAGGCCGTTAGCGTTCGCCCANAGGGTGAAGGGGTCTTCAGGCGTGATTTCGATAGTTGCCTGCCCAGATAGCTTTGCGGCGCCCTCGGCCCTGATCGGAACCTCGACGCCTGCAGCTTCGAACACCTGATCGACGGCAATTGGGAGTTGCACGTCCACATCATAAGTTTTGCTTGTTGGGGTGTTGGTTGTTGGCGTGAGCGTGACAGAACCGGTTCCCAGACCCGTTCCTCCAACCGGTTCATTGGTGAAATCAAAGTCGAGGTTTTCATTTATACCAAGAAGGCCGATGCTGATGTTGCCACCGAGAGTTCCGCTGCTCACCGTGAAGGTATGCTGAGATGAGTCAAATTCTCCCGTGGCTGGATCAACGATTCCAGGTGGCTCGGGGGTATCGAGAGTGGCGCCAAGGGTAGAGCTCTCGAGATCGTAGCTTCCAATCAGAAAGGTACTTCCTGACAGCTCGACGGCGCTGCCTTGGACGTCACCATCGAGAATTGTCAGTTCGGAGACCTGATCAGTAACCGGGTCAATATCAAGAAGGACCTCGATAGAGCCGGTTAGTCTGGTGGTGTCCCGACCCGTGGGGAGAACTGGTGGTTCGAACTCAAGAGTGATCCTGTTGAAATCCTGCTCGTTCACAGCAGTCAAGGTAGCGGTCGTGGGAATTGCTACGACCGCGGAAGAAGAGCTCAGGACCAGTAAACTAAGCAATGCTCGGCAGGTGACTCGTTTCATATGATGGTCCTATCATAATATCAGGAAGGCTGCCAATATGGAACATGCTCATCGCGAGAGTCAGGCCGGGACCCGCTCTACTTTTGCCCCGAGCTGGAGGAGTTTTTCATCAATATGTTCGTAACCACGGTCGATGTGGTAAAGACGATTGATCTCGGTTGTTCCCCGGGCCCGAAGAGCGGCGAGAACCAACGCAGCAGAGGCTCGAAGGTCCGAGGCCATCACGGGAGCGGCGCTGAGATTGGTTACTCCGCGAATTAGTGCGCTGCCGCCATCTACTTTGATCTCAGCCCCCATGCGTTTCATTTCCGAGCAGTGCATGAATCGCTGAGGAAAGATAGTGTCCTCCACAACTGATATTCCCGGTGTGGTTGCGAACATCGCTGTGAATTGAGCCTGCATGTCCGTGGGAAACCCCGGGAATGGAGCCGTGGAAATATCGCAGCCCTTGGGGCTTGCACCTGGTGTGATGTGAACCTCGGTGCCATCGGAATTGAATTTCACGCCATGACCAGCCTCTTCCAAAATGTCGGTGGCTGCACCAAGGTGGTCGGCCCTGACTCGTTTCAGAGTGACTCCTTCACCGGCCATCGCTCCTGCCACCATAAAGGTCCCAGCCTCGATTCGATCCGGGATAATGTTGTGCTCGACTCCTTTAAGCTGTTCGACTCCCTCAACTACGATCCGACGTGTGCCTGCCCCGGATATTCTTGCTCCCATCTTTACGAGGAAGTCGGCCAAGTCGACAACCTCGGGCTCACTCGCCGCAGAGTCAATAACTGTAGTGCCCCGGGCGAGGGTGGCAGCCATCATGAGGTTGTCTGTTCCGAGAACGGTGGGGCCGTGCTTTCCCCTCATGTCTATTTCTGCTCCAACAAGTCCGTCCGGGGCACTTAGAACAATATCTCCTCCTTCCATCTCAACAGTGGCGCCGAGTCCCTGCATGGCTTTGATATGAAGGTCCACAGGTCGGTCTCCTATGATGCATCCACCGGGTAGAGATATCTTCGCTCTCCCGACCCGGGCGAGCAGGGGACCCATCACGCAGATGGAGGCCCGCATTTTCCTTACGAGGTCGTAGGGGGCTTCAGGGGAGATCGTTGAAGGTTCGACTCTTACGGTTCCGCTTGAGCGCTCTACTTCCGCACCTAGGGCCCGGAGGATCTGTAGCATGTAGTTGGTGTCTGAAACATCCGGAACTCGACGTACGATTGAGGCCTGACTCGATAGAAGAGTGGATGCAAGGATAGGCAGGGATGCATTCTTGGATCCTGAGATATTGATGGAGCCCTGTAAGGTGCTGTCGCCGTGGACGAGAAGTTTATCCATTGAAAGAGGGGGTTATAATCGACTTGTCAGGGTGCCTGAGCAAAGACAAACCGCGGTTTTCCGGAGAGATCATCTTCCAAACGGACGGCATTAAGGCCTGCCGATTGAGCTAGAGCAACGACCTCGGGTCCTTGACTAGAGCCTATTTCGAGCACCAGCCAGCCGCTGGGGCTAAGATGGTCTCTTACGGCGGGAATGAAGCGTCTGAGAATATCGAGGCCGTCATTCCCCCCGAAAAGGGCAGTGGCAGGATCGTGAGCGACTTCCCGAGAAAGAGCATCTTTCTCGGCTTGCGATACGTAAGGGAGGTTCGCCAGAATCAGGTGATACTTGCCCGCGACTCCTTCCAAAAGGTCAGACTCAATGCAACTGACCGGTAGAGCATGTCGATCAGCGTTCTCCCTTGCCAGCGCCAAGGCGTCCGGTGAGATATCAGTCAATACTGTAGAAGCGCAGCGTTCTCCGAGTGAAAGTGCAATCGTGATGCCAATAACGCCACTCCCGGTGCCCACATCCAGAATCTGAAGTTGGTCTTTCAACTCCAGCTTTAGAGCGGATTCGACCATCTCCTCGGTTTCTGGTCTGGGGATAAGTGCGCGTTTGTCGCAGAGGAACTCCCGTCCTGCAAATTCCACGGTACCGAGAATGTGTTGGAGAGGTTCTCCCTCACCGCGCCGTTTGAGGAGGCCTCGTAAAGGAGCGAGTTCCTGCTCGTTCATCGGCCGGTCAAAGCTCGCATAAAGTTCGATTCTGCTACACGACAGCTGCTGAGCGAGAAGCCACTCCATATTGCGTCTGGGACTCTCGATACCTCTCTCCCGTAAATACGATGCGCCACCTTCGAGGCATTCTAAGACGGTCTTCATCGGGTTGAACCTCTGGCCAAAATTAATCCGAATTTATTCCAGATTCTGCCAGCCTCTGGGCCATTTCCGTTTTTTGCAATTCCTCGGTAAACTCGTGGACTTCCCCGGTGAGGATGCCCTCCAGATTATGTGAAGTATGATTGATTCGGTGGTCAGTGACCCGGGATTGAGGGAAGTTGTAAGTACGGATTTTTTCCGAACGGTCACCTGAGCCAATCAGAGCTCGTCGCTGAGCTGAATATTTTTCCTGCTCCTCATGCTGTTTGGCTTCAAAAAGTTTCGAGCGAAGAATTTCGAGAGCCTTCTCCTTGTTTTGCCCTTGGCTCCTGCCGTCTTGGCACTTTACCTGAATGCCTGAAGGCAGGTGGGTGACCTGAACTGCCGAATCCGTCGTGTTGACATGCTGGCCTCCGGGGCCGCCGGATCGGGTGGCTTGGATATGCAACTCATCTGGCTTAAGTTCGATATCGACTTCCTGAGCCTCTGGCATGACCGCAACAGTTACGGTAGAGGTGTGGATCCGTCCCTGAGTTTCGGTTGCGGGGACGCGTTGCACCCGGTGAACACCACTTTCGTATTTCATCCGACGGAATACTTCTTCGCCGCTCAACTTAAGAACCACTTCCTTGAAGCCGCCCACCTCGGAAGGGCTGCTTTCGAGGTGCTCACATTTCCAATTGCAGCTGTCCGCATAGCGTTCATACATCCGCATTACCTCCCCGACGAAAAGCGAAGCCTCATCACCACCGGCGCCCGCCCGGATTTCTACCAAAGCATTCCGCTCTTCAGTCGGATCCTGAGGCAGAAGGGAATACTGGAGCTGTTCCCGGAGGACCGGAATAGAAGACTCGAGCCCCGGAATCTCTTCACCTGCCATCGCTGCTATTTCTTCGTCCTCGTCTTTTGCGAGTTCCCGGTTTTCGTCGAGGTTTCTACATGCGGATTCGTAAGAGTCCCAGAGAGTCATCAGTTTCTGAAGGCTCCTATGCTCCCGCATGACGTTGGCAGCGGTAGCTTGATCGTTGAAAAAGTCTGGTTGAGAAATACGCTTCTCCAATTCCGCCAGCCTCTCCCGGCGTTGTTCTATGAGACCGGCAAATTCCATGATTCTTGTGGGGCCAACTTCTCGACCGCTGGCAGTAGAGTCAAGTTGCTTGGTGAGCTTTCATGTTTATTAGTTGAAAACCCAGCCGGTTACACCTATTTAACGGCCGCCGAGAGGCAACAGCCCCGTAGTGTAATTGGTAACACACCTGATTTTGGTTCAGTATTTCTTGGTTCGAGTCCAGGCGGGGCTGCCACTCTCGGTCTATTAGCGGGGAGCGGTGCCTCCGTGTGTCTGGTGGCCCGGGCACGGTGGAAGCTCATTGACGAATTTCCCGCTAGAACAGGGCGGGTCGGTCTCTGGTTGGAAGGTCCAGATGCTGCCCAGGGGGACAGTCAAAATTGGTTTCAACAAAGTCATCCCAGATCCCCAGCGTTTGTTGCGATAGAAGCGATTGGATTTCCTCTTCGCATTTGCCGCAAAGGCAAAGTGGATAGGGGTCATAAACCATAGNGTCACCGAGTAGGATTCCACCGAGGGAGTAGTTCTTGGTTTCGCGACGCGGAGTGTCGCAGGCCGCACATTGGTGAATCCACGGCTCAACAAGATGGCATGACGACAAAAGCCGAGAGCGCTCGTCGTGTTTGATTCTTCTGGTAAAGAAGCCCGAAAGAGCCTGCTGTGATTCACCTGAAAATTCCTGCGCCATGTTGGCTCGGCAATGCTCGCATATAGCATATTCAAAGATACATTCATCACCCCGGAAACTCTTGGCGACNAGGAAAGGAAGGTTGGGATCCTCTTTGAGAGACAGACCGCAACTTATGCAGTCCTCAAAAGGTTTTCCGGTTTCCGATGAATGAAAATAGGAGTCGGGTTCGGAGTCCAAGGGGTGTTAGTGACTATGGATTGATCTACTTCAGTCAGGCGCCTTGGTGGAAAGTGCCTAAATCTGGAGGTAGTTGGTTCAGGGCGCGGATTTCTGGGGTGCCATTNCCTGAAGGCCACTGGTAGGAATTGCGAAGAACATGGTCCATCAGGGACTGCGCCTTCGGAATAGCTTCCNTGAGCCCATAGCCCTGTGCCAGTAAACCTGTTATTGCGGCAGAATAGGTGCATCCCGTGCCATGGGAGCTGGGGAGATCGATCCAAGGATGAGTGAATTCGAGGACCGTGCCATTATGGTGAAGTGTGTCAGTGACCACTTCTTCGCTAACGCTGTGTCCACCAGTGAGAAGGACGGAAATGCCAAGAAGATCAGACAGCTGTTTGGCGATCTCGCTTGGGCACGGCTCTTCTGAGCCGGAATCATAACCTTCACCGATTAGGCGAAGGGCCTCTGGGAGGTTCGGAGTAGTAACCAAGGCGGTTGGTAAAAGTTCCGTCACGTAGGCTTCAACGGTTTCGGGAGATCCGAAATCAGTTCCTGAAGAAGCCGAGAGTACCGGATCTACCACCAAGGGTATCTCGGTTCCAGCAAGGGCGTCAGCCACTGCCGAAATATGAGAGGCACTTCCAAGAAGTCCGGTTTTAATTGCCGAGACGCGGTAGCTATCAAGAAGAACATTAATCTGTCCTTTCAGGATCTCAGGAGAAGCTTCCTGATAGCTGTGAACCTTCAAGGGAGTCTGGACGACTATCGTGCTGATTGCAGTAAGGCCGTGGACACCAAGTAGAGAAAAAGTCTTCAGGTCGGCTTGAATTCCTGCTCCAGCACAGCAGTCAGAACCGGCGATTGTAAGAGTTACGACTGGCGCTGACATCGTGGGGCAATAAACGCCTCATTTGGAGCACAGGCAAGCTTGTCCTTGGCAAGAGGGCTTGCAGGCCTACGGTTCTGTCCGGTGCATCCAAATTTCGAAGAACTTGAGGGATTGAAGGTAGAGGTTGACGACGTCATTTACATGCCCAGCCTCGACCACCCTGAGGATCGCCCTCATCCATTTGTCTATTTTATCAAGATTTGCAATTATTCGGAGGATCGCGTCAGTATCTTGGGACGTAAGTGGGTTGTGCGAGAGGATGACTCTGATGATGTCATCGTGGTTGAGGGGGACGGAGTGGTAGGGCAGAATCCGGACCTCGGACCGGGAGAGGAGTTTTCCTATAACAGCTATCATGTGACACGCTCGAGTGGCTGCGCCGAGGGGGCATTCTTTGGAACAACCGAAAGCGGGCAATCAATCTTCGTTCGGATTCCACGCTTCAAGCTCAGTATTCCGGAGTGGGCCTGATGCCGCTTGGAGTCGCGAGATGAGTCATGGAAATATCGTGAGCTTCAACCGGAAGGTCGTCATACACTTGAAGGTCAAATGCGACTCCCATCCGAATGCTTTTGCGGTTGAGACGTTGTAGAGTTGCATCGTAGTAGGCCTTCCCGCGTCCCAGTCTGGCCCCACCGTGGGTGAAAGCTAGTCCGGGGCAGAGACAAAGGTCGATTTCTTCTGGGCTGATAGACGGATGAATGTCAGGGTCAGGCTCTGGTATATTGAATGCCCCATGCCTCAGTTCACTTTGGTGTTCAACTAGATGAAAGCTAAGCATGGAGCCTGAAACCAGCGGGTAGGCAAAGCGATATAGGGCAGGGAGAGAGGTATGCAGAACCGCGAGGTCTACTTCGGTTTCGAGGGACGCATAGGTCGCAATCAGTTTGATACCTCCATTTGAGGATATCCAGCTGGAGAGCTTGCGGCATAGAAGAGCGCTCCAGTTACGACGGTCCTTCTTATCGGTTTTGGCAAGCGATCGCCGTATTTTGATCCGGAGTTCCTCTTTTCCCAGGGTGCTGCGTTTATTTGCCACTTGCGAAAAAGACGGTGTGACGGGATTATGGACNCATCCAAACGGTGAAGCAAGCAAGCGGCATACTACTTCTCTCATTGGCCATTGGTTACGGTCAGACCGAGGAAGTCCCATTTGCGGCACCCTACGAGGCGCCAGTGATTGAGAAGGCTCTGTTTGGCGATGATGTCATGCTTGCGGCAGAGCGTAAGAGTTACGCCACCAATCTGGCGACCTATGCTGCGAATCTAGTCTCAGCGAAAGGAGCAGCCAAGGAGGCCCTTATGAGTGCTCGTCGGATTATTGCCCTCTCTCTTAACCTGGAGAGGCGCAATAAGCAGGCCATGATAGTGAATTTTCAATTGAGACAGGGTGTAATGCCGAAGGTGAAAGTCGGTGATTATAACCCGCGAACTTTTTCCCGACTTCTGATGGCCAGAGCAAAGCTACTTCTTAAAGGGGGAGAGGGCACCAAGAAAGAAAAGTTGCTAGCTCGCTACTTCATCGACGTCGCCGCGCACATTGATCCCAGAAACGAGGACGCTGTCTTCGAGTGCGAGACCCAGCGGATTGACTTTGGAGATCTCGATTGGGGTCTTCTTACGGTGTCATCTTCAGAGGTCGGAGAAACGTCCACGAATTCGGATCCTGAAGATTAGGGGCTTTCCGATTGAGCGGAAGAAGTCCCAAGAAATTTGCCGAGCATTTGACGGAGGGTGGTTCGTGCCCTGAAAAGCTGGCTCTTCACGGCAGAGACAGAAATTCCAAGGATAGCAGCTATATCTTCGTAGGACATTTTCTCATGCCTTCTGAGAACTACGGCCATCCGCTGTTTTTTCGGCAAAGAGGCAATCGCGCGATTGACTGCTTCACGTAGTTCNAACTCAAGCAATCGAGCATCAGGCTGCGAGTGCTCTTCTTCTCGAAATTGTTGATGCCATTCATCTGCCTGCTCTTCCAGTGACTGTTCGCCTCGCCGTGATTTTCTTCGTGTTTCATTGAAGACGAGGTTGCGGGTAATGGTGAACAGGAATGTTGTGAACTTTGCGGTTGGTTTGTAGCGCCCAGCGCTCTTCCACAAGCGAAGAAAAACCTGCTGAGCGATATCCTCAGCCTCGCTGTGATTTCCAAGCATCTTAGCGACCGTGCCGACAACTGCATAACGATGTCGTTGAACGATTTCTTCAAATGCCGCGTGATCGCCCCGCGCCACTTTTTCCATGAGCGAGACATCCAAGCTGGCTTCTGGATCCTGACTGGAGGGTGAATTGGGCATCAGGGAGAAGAATGGAAATTTGCGTTATATCGCGGGTGTTTTGTAGGGTTGAAGAAAAGTTCTTCTCTCAAAATCAACAACGTCTCCAGACGCGTATGTGGGTTTGTGAAAGTGAGGGACACGCTTCAGGGCTCATTGGAGTCTCCCGGTATCGTTTATTGCGGGAAAATGCCGAGAGCTCCGCAATGAATGTCCAAGAGGGAGTGCCAGCGTGGACANGCCATCGGACAACTGAAACACTTTTTACACCATCTTAACAAATCGGCGTTTCAGGAGCTGTTTGACCCGGGGACTCGGTGCCTGAGAGCGGTTTTGGAGTGGTAGGCGGAAGGCAAATCTGCTTTCTGATTACAGGTTTGATCTCAAACGCTGGCTGGACACTACCCTTTAATTTCCAGCAGCATCTGCGCATTATTAGGAAATTTCCTGAGGAAGAACAGGAGTCGCTCCATGGCCTCGAGCGGCCGATGTCCGGACAGACCGCGACGAATAAGGTAGATCTTGTGGAGTAGATGTTCGGGAAGGAGGAGTTCTTCGCGCCGAGTGCCCGACTTGAAAATATCAACCGCCGGATAGATGAAGCTCTCAGCAATTCGGCGATCAAGTACGAGCTCCATATTGCCAGTGCCCTTGAACTCCTGAAAGATCGCTTCGTCAGCCTTGGCGTTGGTCTGCACCAGTGCAGTGCCGATGATGGTAAGAGATCCGCCTTCCTTTAAGTTGCGGGCAGCGGCAAACAGACGCCTTGGCATTTCAAGGGCGCCAGCGACAATGCCTCCGCTTTGATATCCACGGCCTTTGCCCCCACGCATGCTATTGTTATAAGCTCGCGCAAGTCGGGTGATTGAGTCCAGGAGAACAAAGACATCCTCGCCCGCTTCAACCAGGCGCTTTGCCCTTTCGATACAAAGCTCAGCAACCCGGCAGTGATTTTTGGCCGGCATGTCATTCGAGCTCGCGAAGATTTCGGCATCAGGCAGCTGGCGCTTGAATTCGGTAACCTCTTCGGGGCGTTCGTCTACCAGCAGTATGATGAGATGCAGATTNTCGGAATGTCGTTCCCTGACGGCTTCAGCTAAATGGAGTAACAAGGTCGTTTTCCCTGATCTGGGGGGCGAGACGATCAGCCCTCTCTGGCCCCGCCCGATAGGGGAGATCATATCAATGACCCGGGTGGTGAACCGTTCAGGCTCTGTTTCGAACGGGATTCGCTTTACGGGATTAGTG
Source organism: Roseibacillus sp. (assembly GCA_002715825.1). Classification (GTDB taxonomy): domain Bacteria; phylum Verrucomicrobiota; class Verrucomicrobiia; order Verrucomicrobiales; family Akkermansiaceae; genus Roseibacillus_B. Next base: position 60,724 of record PBAI01000022.1, read on the forward strand.
GCTTTCAGCTCTTCGAAAAAGGAGAGCTTGCGCGCCTCCTCCGGTTTCTTTCCGTTTACAGATGTAACCTCGACGAGCTGGGGTCCCCGGTTCCCTTCGCGGGCCTTTCCATGAACCCACATTCCGACCCTGAGGCCTTCCCGGCGAACAAGCTCAGGAGAGAGAAAAACATCTTCTCTGGATTGCTCGAAATCCTTTTCTGGTTGGCGGAGAAACCCAAAGCCTTTTGGAGCCAGTTCCAGAACGCCGTTTACGTCAACCGGATCCCCGGTAAGAACAACGTCTTTGCGCTGTTCCCCTTCATCAATTTCCGGCCCGTTACCATCCCTCCGGCGATCATTCCCACGACGTCGTCCTCTGCCCCTGACTCTGCCTCGAACCGCGCCGCCGCGTCTGCGGCGATGCCTCTCACCGCCGCCTCTCCTGTGTCCCTCCGGGGAGTCTCCGGAAGGAGCATCTGAAGAAGGGTCAGAGCTCATGATGAATCTTTATCATGCTTGGTCCCACGCCGTTGATCGCGGCTCGTGGAGCGTCACAATGAGGAATGTTAACTGAGAAAGGTGCTCCTTGCCATGACAAGGAGTTTTGCCCTTAGGAAAGTGCCTTTGAAAGAGCCCGGGGGAACAAGATGCACCCTGGAACTTTTCGGGTTGCTTGAGAGACGAAAGAGTTTCGCNAATTCGACCAAGCGNGGGAATGATGAGGCTGCGGAGGCGTTTAGCAACCACAAAATGCATGCCTAATTCCCTCTTTATTTTCCCAATACGAAGACTTTTTTTGCGAAGAAAACGGACCGCCATTGACCGCACATGCTCTCGCCGCTAAAGGCTGAGCATCGTCATGAAGGATAGTATTACTGTTACAATCACCGGTGCGGCGGGGCAGATCGGCTACTCCCTGCTTTTTCGAATCGCTTCCGGTGGATTATTCGGTCCAGACCAGCCGGTTCACTTGAATTTAGTTGAGATTGAACCTGCGATGAAGGCCTTAGAGGGAACGGCCATGGAACTAGATGATTGCGCTTTTCCTCTCCTTTCAGGAATCACGGCGACAAGTGATCTAGATGTAGGATTTCAGAATTCGAACTGGGCCCTTTTAGTCGGGTCAGTACCGCGAAAGGCGGGCATGGAAAGAAAGGATCTGCTTGGGATTAACGGCAAGATTTTTACACGGCAGGGTGAAGCGATTGCAGCCAACGCGGCAGATGATGTTCGAGTGCTCGTCGTGGGGAATCCTTGTAATACTAACTGCTTGATAACAATGAATAATGCGCGNGGTATTCCTTCCGAGCGTTTCTTTGCTATGACACGTTTAGATGAGAATCGTGCGAAAAGTCAGTTGGCAGCGAAGGCAGGGGTGCACGTGAGCACGATTTCGAATCTCTGTATATGGGGGAATCATTCGGCTACACAATACCCTGATTACACGAACGCCTTGGTTAATAAGAATCGGGTGGTCGACGTGATTGATGATCAAGAGTGGCTCAGAGGAGAATTCATCTCAACGGTGCAGCAGAGGGGTGCAGCTATTATTAATGCTCGGGGGGCCTCTTCAGCGGCTTCAGCGGCCAACGCTGCGATCGATACTGTTCGCAGTCTCTGTAATCCAACTCCGGAAGGCGACTGGACCAGTGTTGCTGTTTGTTCGGAAGGTCAGTATGGGATCGACAAGGGACTTATCGCGTCAATGCCAGTGAGATGTGAAAGCGACGGGGTGTGGTCCGTGGTTGAAGGAGTCGAAATTGATGATTTTTCGAAATCNAAGATTGAGGAAAGCGTTTCAGAATTGCGCGAGGAACGCGAAGCNGTGTCCGATCTTATTCCGTCCTGAAGGTGAGCGAGGATTTCTTAGAGCTTGGAGGGCGGGAATTTCGTTCCCGCTTACTTCTCGGTACTGGAAAGTTCGGCTCTCCAGAGCTGATGAAAGACGCCCTCGTCGCATCTGGAACTGAAATTGTGACGGTCGCCCTAAGAAGAGCGGATGTGACCGGTGGCAATGACCCATTTGCCAATATACTCGACTTCGTCGACCCGGAGATCTACCTGCTGCTGGCTAACACCAGCGGGGCCATGAATGCGGATGAAGCTGTGAGGTTGGCCAGGCTTGCAGAGGCTGCGGGTCTTCCAAAATGGATCAAATTGGAAATCCACCCTGACCCCACCTATCTTCTTCCGGATCCGGTCGAGACTTTGAAAGCAGCTGAGGTTCTGGCGGCCGAGGGTTTTACAGTGCTTCCCTATATTAATGCGGACCCGGTTTTAGCCAAGCGCCTCGAAGATGTAGGTGTTGCCGCAGTAATGCCTCTGGGTGCTCCAATCGGATCTAATATGGGTCTTGTGACAAGGGACCAGATTCGCATCATCATCGAGCAGGCAACGGTGCCTGTTATTGTTGATGCCGGTATTGGCGCGCCCAGCCATGCTGCAGAAGCTACCGAAATGGGAGCTGACGCTGTACTGGTGAATACCGCGATCGCGGTTGCAGGCGATCCTGTTGCGATGGCATCAGCTTTCAAGGGAGCAGTTGATGCGGGACGCCGTGCGTTCAATGCTGGATTGCCGATGCAGAGCGAACACGCCGAGGCCACAAGCCCTCTAACGGGGTTCCTTGGTAGCTGAAGAGCCTGTTCGGTGGTGGTCGATTCTTGTCTCATCTGTTTTTGTCTGTATCCTCCGGGANGAATATTAAATGACACCACTTTTCCGGAAATTCCTCGGGATGAACTGGGTCCTGATTTTTGCAATGTATGGCCTGCTGGTCTTTGGTGTGTTCAGCATCGAAAGTGCCGCCCGTCATATTCCGGTGTCATCTCTGGGTGATGACCCTGAGCTTTGGGGTGCATGGTTCGCTGATCGCCAGAAGCTCTGGATCCTCGTCGGCAGCTTGGTTTATTTCATGGTGGCACTTACTGATTACAAGTGGCTCATGTGGCTTGGAGTGCCGATGTATCTTGTCGGAATAGGCATGCTTCTCGTTTTGATGGCCCAGGATTCGGAGGTGCACCAGCTCACCGTGATGGGGCTGAGCTTCCAGCCAACTCAACTCGTGATTGCGGCGGGAATTATAATGGTAGGCCTGAGTTTTCAGGTGCTCCCAAGAATCCAAAGGTGGCTAGGGCATCCGGCCTGTCGGCTGGCTATTATAGGTCTATTGTGCGGTATTCCATTTTTGCTCGTTGTCAAAAATGGAGATATGGGCTCGGCAATCGTGTGGTTACCTGTGGCTTTTGTGACGATGCTGGTTGGTGGGATCCCATATCGCTACCTTCTCTTTCTGGGTTTGGTTGGTGCGGGGGTTTTGCCAATTGTTTATTTCATCATCCTGCCTGGCGTTTCGGAAAGAGGATATGCGCGCGTGAATAACTACCTCGAAAATGTCCAGCGGGGCCGGATCACAAATACCGATAAGAACTATGCGGAATATCGAGTCACGATGGCGGTGGGTAAGGCTGGATGGAAAGGCGCGGGCTACGGTAGCCAATCAAAGGACTCCTTGCATCACCGAAAGGATATCCCATGGAAGACTGCTCATAATGATTATATTTTTGCAGTTATTGCCGAAGAGCAGGGGTTTCGAGGAAGCCTTCTTCTCCTTAGCGGATTTGCGCTTCTTCTTATCCAGTGCCTTTTTGTTGCCTATTACAGCAGGGATTTTGCGGGTCAGATTATCGCAGCTGGAGTGGTTGGACTCCTCTTTGCTCATATTTTCGAGAATATAGGAATGTGCGTCTCGATCATGCCGATCACGGGAATCCCGCTTCCACTTATCAGTTATTCCGGGACCTTCGTTGTGATTTGCATGTTCCTTCTCGGGTTGGTGCAAAGTATCTGGGTCCACCGAAATACTGGAAGGGAAGAGGCAGGGCCGTAGAGCAGACGATTCAGCTATGGCTGAATCAACGGCCCCCCAACTCGTATCCAATCCATGATTCCTCCGCTCAGGTTGGTGACATCCTTGAAACCTGAATCAAGCATCAGAGTTCCAGCGTGTGCGCTTCGCTGTCCTACCTTGCAGTAGACGAGATACGGGACATCACGCGGAAGCTCCTCGAGATGTTTTGATATTTGGCTGAGCGGTGCGAGCCTGCAACCCTCCAAGTGGGCCGAGGCATGTTCGGATGCTTCACGGACGTCAAGAAGGATGCCCTCATAGCCTTCCCCGATCAGGGCTAATGCGTCGTTTGCACTAATTTCCTTCAGCCTTGCGGTCTCCATTGAGCTCTTCGAGGAGATGCCTGGACTGGTAATTGAGGGAGTATTTCCACAAAGTGAGCACTCCGGGTCAGCTTTGAGCGAAATTTCCCGCATACGTGCATTGGTGGCGTCGTAATGAAGCATTCGCCCGGCAAGGGTCTCTCCGTGCCCCGTGAGGATCTTGATAGCTTCCATCGCCTGAAGGGCCCCGATCACGCCGGGAAGGGCGCCAAGGACGCCTGCTTCCTCTCATGTGGGGACCGTGCCGGGTGGCGGAGGTTCAGGAAGCAAGCATCTGTAGCAAGGAGAGCGCAGAGCCGGATCAAAGACGGTAAGCTGTCCTTCGAACTGATGGATCGCGCCGGCAACCGCGGGTTTACCAAGGAGCCACGCGGCATCTGCCACCAGAAAGCGGGTAGGAAAGTTGTCAGAGCCGTCAATGATCACGTCATATTGCCTGAAGAGATCTGTGACGTTGTTCTCATCGAGCCGTTCATGGTGGATTTGAAGACTGACGTCAGAGTTCAGACTCGTGAGGCGGTTGGAGGCACTCTGCACCTTTTGTTTGCCGATAAATCTTTCGTCGTGAAGAATTTGTCGCTGAAGATTCGAGAGCTCAACGGTATCGTCGTCCACTAGCCCCAAGCGGCCGATACCTGCTGCGGCCAGATAAAGAGCGGCCGGTGATCCAAGGCCTCCAGCTCCGACACAAAGAGCAGACGCGTCGCGAAGAGCGACTTGTCCTTTGGTGCCAAAACCTGAGAGGCTAAGGTGGCGTTCGTAGCGCTCTTTCTCGCGATCGGTAAGCATCAGTAAAACCTGAACCGATAGTTACTCCCTTTTCACTTCACGGCAAGCGTCAGGTAATTTATCCCAATGGAGCAATGTCAGAGGTTCATTCCACATTTCGTCTTCGGCCAGGTGATATCGCACCTGAATTCGAGCTTCCAGAGCCCGATGGTAGAATCCATTCCCTCACTCAGCTCAAGGGCGGGCGAGGGACATTAGTAATTTTTGCCTGTAACCACTGCCCCTACGTGATTCATCTGGCAGGAGCGGTCGGAAGGATGGCAGAAGAGGTTTCCTCGAAGGGCATTAAGACTGTAGCCATCATGTCGAATGATGTTGAAAACTACCCCGACGATCACCCGGATTTGATGGGCGCCTTTGCCTCTAAACATGGATGGTCGTTCCCCTATCTTTATGATGAAAATCAGGAGGTTGCGAAAGCATGGTCGGCGGCCTGCACTCCGGATTTTTTCCTCTTGGATGCCACAGGGAAACTTTTCTATGCCGGACAGTTTGACGAAACGCGTCCCAAAAGCGGAGGTGAGGTAACCGGTGGTGACATGCGCAATGCGATTGATCTTCTGCTAGCAGGGAACGAACCTCCGGAAAACCCCTTCCCGAGTAGCGGATGTAACATTAAATGGAAAGACGGCAATGAACCCTCCTATTTTGGGTAGATTCTTCCGTGTTTTCCAGTTGATGCATGAGAGACGCCTTTTGAATGATGGAAAAGTATATTGATCTTGTTAAACGCGGTAGAGACCTCGATCCATCAGATGTCCGCGAGGTAGTGCAATTACTGGTCAACGAAGAGGCTGACCCGGTTGCAAAAGCCAGCTTTCTGGAGCTGTTTGCGAGGAAGGGCGAGACCGCTGCGGAAATTGCTCTGTTCGTTTCCGAGTTGCTTGAGCGGGCTGTCGATCCTGCGGTTGCGGCTGATNCTCAGCAGCAGCCAACTATCGATGTTTGTGGAACCGGCGGGGACAAGCTTAATCTTTTCAATGTCTCTACGACATCGATGTTCGTGATAGCTGCGGGTGGGGCGGTGGTTTTGAAGCATGGCAACAGAGGTATTACATCGAGGAGTGGTGGAGCAGATGTGCTCGAGGAGNTGGGGGTGCGTATAGATCTACCAGCAGAAGGCTTCAGGGCTTGCCTTGCTGGAGCAGGTTTGGGGTTTCTGTTTGCTCCGATATACCACCCTGCTTTCAAGGCCATTATGCCCGTACGAAAATTACTGGCGGAGAGAGGGGTTCGAACCATCTTNAACCTGATTGGCCCACTTCTTAATCCAGCTCGCCCGACATGCCAGCTCGTTGGTGTATTCAGCCCGGAACTACCCTCCGTNTATGCAGACATTCTTCACCGATTGGGACGAAAATCGGCATGGGCAGTTCATGGAGAGACCAAGGATGGNCGCCCAGTTGACGAGCTAAGTACTATGGGTCCGACTACANTTTGCAGAACGCTTGAAGGAAAAATTGTGGATGAGGTAATTGATCCCCAAGATTACGGGATGGAGGTAGCTACCCCCGAGGATCTGAGAGGGGGGGATGCTCGGGAAAATGCTCATCTTCTTACCGAGATTCTGGCCGGTCGAGATACCGGNCCCCGCCTCGATATCGTCCTGCTTAATGCAGGAGCGGGCCTTGCTTGTGCCGGNTTGGCGAAAGATCTCGCCACAGGAATTCAGGCGGCGCGTGAACTGGTCATATCTGGTGCGGCATTTGAGAAGCTACGCTTGTTACAAGAGGTAGCTGGCTAGACCTATTGAAGATCTGGAGCAGAATACGGCGCATNCACCANAGAGTATGACGATTATTTGTCCACGAGATGTTTTTCGGTTTCTGCGTCGAGAACCGAGTAGCGTTCACGGTGGAGGTTTGGATCACTGCGAAATATGAGCCGCCCGGTGTGACTGCGTTCCAGTTCCATGAGAATGTTCGCGTCCTCGGACTTAAAGCGATTAAGAACATCAGGGCTGACGACCACAATCACATCACCAACTTCGTCCCGCCTTGTAGANAGGATTGTATTCAGCTCGCGTTGGATTTCCACGCTCATCGTCATGGTGGTCTTCACCTTGCCGGAACCAGCGCAGTAGGGGCANGGCTCNAGGAGCGTGTCCCGCAGACTTTCATTGAGACGCTGCCGGGTCATTTCCATGAGGCCAACAGCTGAGATCTGAAGCACCTGAGTTTTTGCGCGATCCCTTCGCAGGCGCTCCTTCATTGCGCGGTAAACCGCCTGCTGNTCCCTTCGGTGCCGCATATCGATAAAGTCAACTACTACGAGTCCGCCAACGTTTCGGAGGCGTAATTGACGTGCGGTTTCATGGGCGGCTTCAATATTGGTTTCTAGGATCATTTTATCCACGTTTTTAGACCCCCTATTTCGTCCCGTNTTAACGTCGATGGATATTAGAGCCTCGGTCTCATCGATTACGATATAGCCCCCACATGGAAGCCAGACCTGACGAAGAAATGCCTCATCAATCTGCTTTTGNACTCCTATCTCATCAAACAGGGGTTGCTGTGTTTGCAGATAATGAACACGTCTCTTTGCCCTGCCCGAGATCTTCTCGGCGATGAGCTTAATCTGCTCAGTGGTCTCGGCGTCGTCGCAGACGACCTGATCGATTTCCTCGGTCAGGAAATCACGTGCCGTCCGCTCAATGAGCTTGGGCTCTTCAAATACACATACCGGAGCCGGATTTTCATCCCGGAGGGTCTCCACACCTTCCAGCTGTTCCAGGAGCATGGCCAGGTCACGCACGAAATGCCGGTGTCGCTTGCCGGTAGCAACAGTTCGCATAATGATACCCATTCCTTCAGGGACGGCAAGGCGCTGCATAATCCGGCGAAGCCTCGTACGCTCCTCTGGATCTTCGATCTTGCGTGAAATACCAAATTGATCTGCAAAAGGTGTAAGCACAAGATATCGACCAGGAAGAGAAACGTTTGTGGTAACCCGAGGCCCCTTGTTGCCGATCGGCCCCTTGGAAACCTGAATGACCAGCTCCGATCCAACCGGATAGAGACTCGGAATGTCCTTTGAGGTGATTTTCTTAGGACGCGCTCTCTTTTTTGAGCGTCCCTGCCGTTGAATTTCCTCCATGCTGTTATCGAGGGCAGCCGGGATAGCATCCCAGAAGTGGAGAAAAGCATTTTTTTCCATTCCGATATCGACAAACATCGCTTTAAGGCCGGGCTCGATGTTCTTCACGCGGCCTTTGAAGATGCTTCCAACAATGTTGACATCGCCCTCTCTCTCGATTTCGTATTCCTCGAGAACGCCATCTTCAAGCAAGGCAACTCGCCGTTCGAGTTTCTCGGCATTGATCACTATGGTGTTACCCTCTCTGGCATCGACATTACCGATGCGGAGGGCCCGTCTGATTTTTTTGAACATGGGTTGGAAAGTAGGTTTGTGGATTTTTGAATCGGCAAGTGCGCTCTCCGGACCTAGTCCGTTTGGCGCCGGGCTTCCCGGTTTGAAGAGTTGCCCGAGTCTGCGTCGGGAGTGATCGAGGGCAGGGGGATTGCCCGGGGCCGTACTCTTACGGCTGTCCCGGGAAGCTGCGCCTCCTCAGCTTCCTCGCCTGTTTCGCCCTCTTCGTCAATAGCTAGGGCAAGAAGATCACCTTCGGGGAGGGAAATTTCTTCGATTGGATCGAAATTTCCCGCCACTTCACCCATTCGCCGGAGGGGGAGTTTCAGGCCTTTTTCTGCGGCAAATAGCCCTCTGAAGATGAGATTCACGAGCGGTCCGCACACCTTTCCCCCGGATTTGCCGTTTTGGACCATAACGGCCACCGCGTATCTGGGTTGCTCAAACGGGCCAAACGCTACGGTCCACGCGTTGTGAGACTTCTCTCCGAAATCAGTGGTCTGAGCTGTCCCGGTTTTGGCACCGATTTCAACATCCTCGGGTGAAGCTCTTCTTGCCGTGCCTCCAAGTTCGTTTGCAGCCTTCCACATACCTTGCCGGAGATCTGCGAACTGTTCGCTATCCATCCCTTCGGTGACGAGATCGACTCTCAGTTCCGGGATGTCGCTGATTAATATTCCTTCCTTCGGATCGACCGCCATCTTGATGATTCGAGGACGGTAATACTTGCCTCCATTTGCTACACACGCCGTGAGCGCAGCCAGCTGCAACGGAGTGGCCTCGCTTTCATCTTGTCCGATTGCAAGCATCGCCATTCGGGCCGGGGTCATTGATTCTCCCGGGTGGAGCTCGCGACGCCACCATTCGCTGCCCGGAATAATTCCTCGATCTTCCGCTGGCAGCTTGACACCGGTCTCCCTGCCAAGGTTCAGCATGTCAAAGACGTTTGCCATCCGCTCATTACCCAGTTCGGTAGATAGTTGCATGAAGTAGGGGTTGCATGAACGCTGTATGGCACTGGTGAGAGAAAGGGGGCCATGTCCAACTGTTTTCCAACAGCGAATTTTCAATTTTCCAGTCCNGCCAAACCGGAGGTGTCCAANACAGGTGTGCCCGAAATCTCCCTTGCCGTGCATGCATGCAGCAATTGCNGTNGGAAGTTTGAAAGTAGATCCGGGTGTGAAACTCGAAAGAGCCCTGTTNATCAAGGGNTAGGCTTTGTTGCGCTTGTAGTCCTCCCATTTCGAGCTCGAGATACTTGGGATGAATTCGTTGGGATTGTAGTTGGGGACAGAGGCCATCGCGAGNATCTCTCCCGTGTTGACGTCCATTACGACNGCGGCAGATCTTCCCGTTTTCCTCAAAACGTTTTCGACCAGAAACTGGATCCGGGCATCAATCGTCAACATTACNTGGCTCCCTTGATCCGGCGCTATTCGCTCGTTAAGAACTTCGCCAAGAATACGCCCTTTCTCGTTCTTTCGAAGAACCCGTCGTCCCGGAGAACCCCGCAGAAAGGTGTCCATNGTCGCCTCTACTCCAGTGGAACCCACGGCGTCACCGAGATAGTGGTCATATTCTTCCTTCGCTNTCTCCGGAATGTCGCCCTTTTCCCATTGCTTNAGGTAGCCCAGAATATGGCAGCCGAGAGTTCCGAAAGGATACTGGCGCCGGGGCCTGACAGTTACGTAAACGCCTGCCATTTCGAGATTGTGCTCAGCGAGGCGTGCGAATTGCTCGTAAGTGAGGTCTACCGGGAACGTGAATGGGATCAGTCCNCCGTGAGTAACATAATGCTTTTGAAGTGCGGACGAGCTGTANTCGACCGCAATGCCGTGATGTTCGAGGCGTGGGACTATTCCATCCCTTATGATACGAACGATTTCTCGGCTACGCTCGGATGTCGGGACAGCCATTCCAATTCGCCGACGGCCAGGCTTCTGATTTTCAGAATGCTGCCTTTCCCATTCCTGGTGAATCTCGTCGAGATTAAGGACAAGCTCATAATTACGAAGATTTTTGGCAAGCATCTGACCGTTACGGTCAACAATAGTCCCTCGNACCCCGGGGTCCCGGATTGCGATACTCGTCTCACCAGGAATGAGCTTTCGGTAGTATTCGGTGTTNACGATCTGATGGTCGTAAAGACGACTCAACAGGGTCCCGCCTCCAAAGAGCACGATTGCAGTTAAAAGGTAGAGTCGGAAGCGATAACGTGAATCCATGGGCGGGTTCAGCACTAATGGGCAGTGCCCTGTTCACGGGCAAGGCCCTCGTAGCTGATGGTGTGTTGAAACAAGGCGGCCAATCGGTAAAGCGCCCAGAAAACTAAAGGGCACAGGAGCATTGTAAGAAGCGCTGTAAAGCTGATTTTCAGGAAGAGAGAGCGGCTGATTATGAGGTCACCACGCACAAAAGTGACACAGAGATATTCTGCAGAGAGATACAGAAAGACAGCAATTCCGGCAAGCAGGGCGGACACATGCCATTTTCCTTCGCGGAATAACGGTTGCAGTCCCTGCATGAAAAAACCCATCAGGGCGTAGAGAATGATCGAGTAGCCAAATTTCACATCGCCCCCCGTATTCTCATAGACTTCGGGATTTCCCANAAGCGCAGCGGGNAGGGGAGTGATGACGTGCTGGGCGTCCCAGAGGAATCCCGCGATAAAGGCGAGCAGGAGCATCGGTCCTGCTCCAACCGTCACGGAACAGCAGAGGAACACAAGCGGAACAAGAAGGATTCCAGCATCGCACAGAGAGTGAAAGGTGGGCGTGAACTGCTGGAAGATACAGGCAGTAATAACTAAAAACAGGAGACTTAAATGATACCAGCCCATGATTACCCCTCGGGTTCATTCTTTTGAGCGATAATGAACACGACTCCAAGTTCATCAAAGTTGACCGAAGGTTGGACTAATGCGACCCCTTCTACGGGGCCGGGGGTGTATTCCTTGACCGTTCCGATCAATAAGTTCGAGGGGAACAATCCTCCCTTACCGGTAGTAATCACTTTCATTCCTGGCAGGATTGCCGCTTCTCGTGACAGATGACGGAGAATGAGTCTAGGCTCTTCCCCGTAACGACCCCGAGTTCCATTGAGGATGCCGACCTCGGGGGTGCCGGCGACTTGAACGGACACCTGACAGCGCTCGTCAGTGAGAAGGATCATGCTGCAGGTATCTTCAGAGGCGATATCGACTTTTCCGGCAAGTCCTCCCGGAGCAATGACGGGAACTCCAGCCCCGATAGAATCGCTCTGCCCTTTGTCGATGATCGCAGTTTCCCACCAAGTTGCGGGTTGCCGTTTTATTACCCGGGCAGCAATAACATTTAGCCGTGACTTTTCCTTGAAATCCAGTGCGCGCCGCAACTCCGCATTTTCAGTCTCTAGTTCGCGCAAGCGGCCTTCAATGGAGCGAAGCTTGATGTATTCCTCCTCAATGGCACGAAGTTGATTTTCGAGATCCTTGGAGTGCTCAATTTCCTCAAGGAATTTGTGGGCTTGGCTTTCGATCGATGACCCACCCTTCAAAAAGGGGGTCATGGTAGCGTAGTAGGTCTGCTGGATACGCCGCACCGACCTCTCACTCAGGGTGAGAACCCAAATAACGCCACAGATAAAGAGCACCAGCGCTATGAAATTTACCGGTTTCATATCGTTTCTTCGGTCAGACTGGAAGTGCCCTTACATCCATTTTCAAAGTTCGGAGCTCGTCAATTTACGAAGAAAAGCAAGTTCATTCAGAACCTTGCCCGTGCCTTCCGCCACCGCGCTGAGAGGGTCTTCGGCAACGTGAACAGGCAGTCCAGTTTCTTCGTGCAACAACTTGTTCAGGCCGCGGAGCAGGGCGCCTCCCCCTGCGAGGACGAGGCCGCGGTCGACAAGGTCGGCAGCCAACTCAGGTGGGCACCGTTCAAGAGTTGTTCGAACCGCATCGACAATGTTGTCGAGGGGGTCCCGCATGGCTTCACGGATTTCCTGAGATGTGACGGTAATTGTCTTCGGGAGGCCGGAAACAAGGTCACGCCCCTTCACCTCCATGCTGCCTTCTTTGGCCAGTGCTGCGGCGGACCCAATTCGAATCTTTATATCTTCCGCAGTTCTTTCTCCGACCATCAAACTGTAGGAGCGCTTCATGTAATTTATAATAGCGCCGTCCAGTTTGTTTCCGGCCGTCCTCACGCTTCGTGAGTAGACGATGCCGGAGAGTGAAATGATTGCGACCTCCGTGGTACCTCCACCGATGTCGACAATCATGTTTCCGGCGGCCTCCTGAACCGGCAGATCAACTCCAATGGCAGCTGCCATTGGCTCTTCGATCAAGAAGACTTCGCGTGCGCCCGCTTGTTCAACTGACTCCTTAACTGCGCGACGCTCAACTGCGGTTATTCCTGAGGGAATAGCGACCACCACTCTTGGGTGTGAGCGCCGTTTATGGCTCACTTTTCGAATGAAATGTCTGAGCATTGCCTCGGTCACCTCAAAATCGGCAATCACGCCGTCTTTCAGCGGACGGATTGCAACGATATTGCCCGGGGTTCGGCCCAACATGCGCTTTGCGTCATCACCAACGGCAACGACTTCGTTGCTGCCAGCCTTGACGGCCACGACCGAAGGCTCCCGAAGGACGATTCCCTGATCCTTAATGTTGACCAGTGTGTTGGCAGTCCCAAGGTCAATACCCATATCCTGGGAGAGCATTCCGAAGAGTTTGGCAAACATGCAATCAGGCTAAATAGTTTGGAAAGATGAACTGTTTTTAACCGCAGGGGACGGGGGTGCAAGCCTTCCGTCAGGCATTACGCAGAAACCGGAACAAAAAGCGGAGGCCTCAAAACACCGTGAAGTCTGTTGCCTTTGCGGCAGGACTGGTCGCCCGCTGTGGAGCTCCGTGGATCCGTCGAATTGAGGGAGAGACTTTTTGGTCATGAGTGGAAATGGACAACCGTAGCGCGGCAATACGCAGTCCCCGTGAAAATCCACCTAACGCCCTGATGGTTTGACTCTTAGCGGGTCTTTCTTATCGGAAGGGCCTTGAGTTTGTGGCGTCGCAGAAATTCCTTCGCAGCCGCATCATAAGATTCGCTTCCGGTGCCATTCGGATCCCACTCGAAGATTGTTTTGCCGTGGCTCGGGGCCTCGCCGAGACGTATGGTTCTGGGGATGACGCTGCGATAGAGCCATTCTGGGAAGAAGTTTTTAACTTCCTGAACCACTTTGCGGGAGAGGTTGGTTCTCCCGTCGTACATCGTCATTAGAATCCCTTCGATCTTCAGACGGGGGTTTACACCGGAATCTCGGATTTGCTCGATCACCTGAAGGATTTTGGAGAGGCCCTCCAGCCCGAACCATTCGCACTGCAAGGGGACGAGGACCTCGTCTGCAGCCGAAAGCGCAGAGGTCATGAGAACACCGAGTGAGGGCGGGGTATCGAGGATGCAGAAGTCGTATTTCGCCCTTTTTTTAGCCTTTCGGAGGATGTCCTGGAGAATCAGGAGATGGTCTTCCATTCGAGCGAGCTCGATTTCGACCCCCGCGAGGTTCATTTCGGCAGGAATAATGGAGAGATTTTCGTGTCGAGTGGCTTGAATTTTAGATTCCAAGGAGGCATTACCCAACAAGACCTCATAGATGCTGGCATCGGCGGCGTCTTCCGGATCCACGCCAAGACCGCTGGTCGCATTGGCCTGTGGGTCCAAGTCGATTATCAGGGTGCGCTGGCCACGGCGTGCGAGTGCCGAAGAAAGGTTTACCGCAGTCGTAGTTTTGCCGACTCCTCCTTTTTGGTTTGCGATCGCGACAACCTTCATTCCTGTCCGTGAAGCTCTTAAGGAGCAAGAGCTACATAGAATAGCCCCGGGCATAGGAATGACAAAAGGGACCAGGAAAGTGAACAGGAAAATGCATGCATGGAGGCCTAAGGCTCACAAATTAAGGGGAAAATACTGCTGGGATTGAAGTTACTGTGAAATGCGGCACTCGTTCCAATAGGTCCTATAACTTCACACAATATATGTAATGCGGAATTTAGAAAGAGGCGCGTCGACGGGTGCATTACCCAATGAACAAGCCTCCCCTCGGTTCACGATTGGCGTTCGCCGACACGCTGCGGATCTCGCCTTCTTTGGCGGCAGGCTGAGCTTATATAGTCCGCGATGGATCTTCTAGACGATGACGACTTCTTTAAACGACTGCTGGCCGATTGGTCGCATATCGAATGCAGAGCATCGGGTGTCTAAAGTCCCTCAGGCGCTTCCAACTCAGGTTTTTTCAGAGGGTCTTCTTTCTCGTCTCCTGGGATAGAGATTTCCTGCAAGCGGGCCTTCCAAACCACTTCGCCGGCGAGGTTAACGACTGCACGCTCATAGAGTTGTTCGAGAGAGACCTGTGCGAGACCCCCTTTGAATGGTGCCGCCCTTGAAAACGTCGGAGCGATGATGATTTCACCCGTGCGCGAAATATATCCGAAATTCTGAGTCTTCATGTCCCGGACCACTGCGAGTCCATCAAAGAAGCCTCGATCCACATAATATTGATCAGGGATGTCCGCTATGAATTCGCCAGTGGATCGTCGCAGAATTCCATATCGGGGTTTCCCTGGGACGCGTCTTGTTCTTCTCGCCACGATCGCGTCGCTTTCGGAATTTTCATATTTGCGTTCAATTTGCCATTCACCTTTGTTCTCCATCAGCCATTTGCCATCACGGTTCATGAGGCGACCATCGACTACCGCGGCGCCATTGATAAATTTTCCAACTCTGCGGAACGGTCCTTCTGCAATTACCTCTGCGTCGGTATCGATAATGGCCCATTCCGAAGATCGGATGTCAAGGGCTACTCCTGCGCGACCTTCAGAGAAGTCATTGACCTCAAGGTCTTCAAAAGCATGGAGAAGGTTGCCTTGGTAATCGATAAGGGTCCAGGTGCCGTTACCTTGTCGCTGACCTCCCGATCCCGGAAGATCTCCGGACTCAAGGTTCACCCACGCTCGTTCGCTATTGAATGGACGCCCCGCAGCGAATTTGGTTCTGATGAAGGGCTTTCCATCCTTCCTCAGGTATTGAATGTAGGCTTCCTCGCCGGTTCCGTAACGCGCGACTACAATCGGAGCGTCNGAACCCGCCGTTAATTGCGGAGAACCCGATCGAGATACTCCGAATAAAGCCATGCCTTCAGAATCAAGCAGCCCTGGATAAGGGGCTTCCACGATGGCGAAATCCCAGAGTCCGCTGGCAAAGCCCTCTTCGTTGATCTTGCGAATGGCTCTTCGGAAAGCCCTCTGGCCGTTCTTGTTGATAAAGTAGGATTCATCGCGCTGCAGTTTTTCATTCCAGTCAGTAACTGCGATTAACGGTTTTTCCGGGAGGTTCACCGGGGATAATTTCGCGGCCGGATGTGCAGTGATATAATTTTGATCGTCAGCGCTGAGGCGGAGAAGTGCAACGGTGACCATCTTTCCGCTTTCCATCCGTAGATTCACCATGGATTCGCCATTCATGCCCAAAAATTCAGCGGTGATTTTGCGGCCCTTGACATCGGTGAATTCTCGCAATTCCGCCAGTAGTGGTGACGTCCCTGAAAAGAGAAGTGCAAGCCCTGAAAAGTAGAGGGTTGTTGATAAACGGTTCACTAACCAATAGGAAGCAATGGAGGCCTCGGTGGCAAGTCATTCCCCTCGTCGGGCACGGTAAAGATTTGTAACACCCGGCGGATGAGTGGACTCTCAATCTGTTAAGAATGAGGCGCTGGCAGATGCCAGGCAATAAACCTTCACGTTCCCGAGATCTGTGAGCCGTTGCCGGTCAGAGGCTGGCTGGTTCCTGAAGCAGTTCGTTAAGTCGATTCAGCAGCATCCCTGCTCCTCCTCCATCGACGACCCGGTGATCAAAGGTAAGGACCAGGTCTGCCTCGGTGACCGGAATAAATGCGCCGTCATCCTCTGACCAGAAAGGCTTCTTTTTTCCGGCACCCATACCCAGAATCAGGGTCTCACTTGGCAGAGGAATTGGTGTCCCCCACATCAGGCCGAATGTTCCAAAATTGGTAACCGTTGCGATTCCTCCACCAGTATTCTCTTCCGGTACACGCCGCTCTCGGGCTCTTCGAATCAGCTCTTGATATTCGTCCATTAGCTCTTCGATCGTTCGGCCGTCGACATTACGGAGAACAGGAACCAGAACGCCATCTTCAACCTGAACAGCAACTCCGATGTCTAATGCTCTGGGGTGAACAATTTTTTCTCCGATAAGATAACCGGCAGTTGCGGGCTCCTCCGCGAGAGCCTTCCCGAACGCCCTGAGTAGAAAAATTGTCAGGGGAGGTTTTGGGTCAAGGCTTCGGCGATAGCTGAGGAGGTTGTCAAGCGCAACGGGGCGCCCAACGGAAGCGAGAGGACGCGTCCAGCTTCTCCTCATGGAGTCGGCCACCGAGAGCCGCATCGGAGAAGCCTGACTGTGAGGCCAGCTGTCGATATACTCCAGAAACTGCTCTAGATCTTCGACCGTTACCCTTCCCCCTGCCCCGCTGCCCACAATCGCAGAGATGTCCGCTGCGCGGAGACCTAATTCATCCATTCTCGCTTTCATGCGAGGAGACAGGTAGTGCGCCCCCTTCATGCCAGCAGGCACGGCGAGGCCCCGGATGCTGGGTTCAACGGCCCGTGGTTCGTGAGCACCTCCTTCAGGAGTGGCGAAATGTGCCCGGGGCTCCTCGGTGGGCTCTTCGGCTGCGGAAGAATCGAGAGGAGCTTGCGAGTTGCTCCCCTGGACCCCGGTCCTCTCGACTTCCTCTTCGGTCACGTCGAGAAGTCCTAGTATTGTTCCCACGGGATAGCTCACTCCTTCCTCGACAAGAAGTTTCTGGACGGTGCCTTGGCAGAGGGTTGTGACACCCATGGTCGCCTTGTTGGTTTCTACCTCTATCACTTCCTGATCGGCGATGACTTGATCTCCGACTTTAACGTTCAGGCGAATGATTGTGGCCTCAGCGATGGATTCGCCGAGTTGAGGCATGAGGATGGGAACTTCCGGCATGAGAAAGGGCTCGTAGAGCTAGAGTTGGAGCAGATTGCGGATTGCGGCGGCAATTGACTCAAGGGTTGGGCGGTGGGCTTCCCAGAGGTTGGGATGGTATGGCACTGGAGTATCACGGGAGTTTAGCCTCTGAGGGGGGGCGTCAAGAAGATGAAATCCTTCGCTGGTTACCCTCGATATAACTTCAGAGGTCACACCTCCCCACGGGAAGGCTTCACCCACCGCGAGCAGGCGGCCCGTCCGCGCGACCGAGGCGACAACGGTGTCAGTATCGAGGGGCTTAACGCTTCGGAGATCGACAACTTCGATTTCCCAGCCCTCGGACGCAAGAAGTTCAGCAGCCCTGAGAGCTTCATGAACCATGGCGCTGTAGGCCACGACGGTAGCATGCGTTCCTGCGCGAACTACCCTTGCCTGCCCGATTGGTAGAGGGTCCTGACCGTCCTTTAACTGATCGGCCTTCAGCCATCGATAGAGAAATTTGTGTTCAAAGTAGAGGACGGGGTCGTCAAGTGCGACGGAGTCGATCAGCATGGAGTAGGCGTCAGCCACTGTCGCCGGCGTAAGGATAACAAGTCCGGGGTAATAGGCATAAACGCTTTCCATCATCTGGCTGTGAAAAGGACCGGAACCTGGTGTGCCTCCGGAGGGTAGTCGCACAGTGATTGGTGCAGGTGCTCCAGTTCGATAGAACTGCGTCGCAGCCTGGTTGACGATTTGGTTGAAACCTACCGAAGAGAAATCGGCGAACTGCATCTCAACGATCGGGCGCATACCTTCCATCGCTGCCCCAACAGCAAGCCCAATCATGGCATCTTCGCTGATTGGTGAATCGAGCACTCGATCAGGAAAAAGTTTCTTGAGGCCTTGGGTGGCCTTGAATGCTCCTCCGAAATGTCCAACGTCCTGGCCGTAGATAAAGACGCGCTCGTCAGAAGTCAGAAGGTCATGCTGAGCCTCACGGATAGCGTCAATATAGGTGATCTCTCCCATTATGAGGTGGTGGCGATTTCCTTGGATGCATACACCGTCCAATCGTCGACGAATGGATCCGGAGCGGGTTCCTGCTGGGCCTGCGCAACTGCGGCCTGAACCTCCTGTGCTGCTTCTTCTTTCCAAGCAAGCAATTCAGAATCTGTAACAACCTTATTCGATAGCAGTTGCTGCTCCGCGACTTCCATGCAGTCCCTGCCAAGAGGCGAATTTCTGAGTTGGCTTGGAACATATGAAGCGTCGTCATGTTCTCCATGACCACTCAGGCGGAGTGCGTTCGCCACGACAAGTTGAGGCCCCCCACCCTCTCTGGCATTTTGCACCGCTTCCGAGATGACTCGCAGGGTGGCAGTGAGGTCCGTTCCATCGACTTCATATCCCGGCACTCCATACCCTACAGCTCGATCGACGAGAGATTTACATGCGAACTGGCGGTCGTTTGGAGTCGAGTAGGCGAATTGATTATTCGTAAGGACGACTACGAGCGGAAGTTGTTCCACCGCAGCGGTGTTCATGGCCTCATGGAACGAGCCTGTGGAACTCGCGCCATCGCCCACGCTGGCTGCTCCAACAACACCATCCAGAGTGCCTTTGATTCTTCTGGCGAGGAGCATTCCTGCAACGACTGAGACCATCGCGCCGAGGTGGCTGATCATTGCTGGGAGTCCGCTGTCCGGACGACCGCGATGGATGTTGCCATCGCGACCACGGGAGGGCCCTTCCACCGATCCNAGNTAGGANCGTGTCGCATCAAGGATGGGTTCNCCAAAGGCGGTTCTGCCAGCTTGATCCCGGATGAGAGCGCTAAAGATATCGCGACCCCACTGAAGGCAGGATCCAATAGAAGCGCTGATCGCCTCCTGTCCGGGGCCAATATATACTCCGCCAACAATTTTCCCGGCCTTGTAAAGGCTGGCGAGCTTGGACTCCAGAGTCCTGGCTACCACCATTGCCCGGAATGTCCGGCGGAGGTGGTTTTCCCAAGTCTCTGCCCCATTGGCCGCTTTGGAATCCCGTTCGAGCTCAGGCACGGGCGGCATTTAAGGGACCTTCAGGANGTTTCGCAACGTGTTTTACCAGTCGAAGTCGGCCTCGTGGAATTTCTCGTTGCATGCAACCTTGGCCCAGCCCTAAAACCTGCCGGATTTGTGATGGAAATACCTACTTTGCTCGTTCTCGCCGCTGGTATGGGAAGCCGTTATGGTGGCNTAAAGCAGATCGATCCCATGGGGCCATCCGGTGAGACAATTCTCGACTATTCGATCTGGGACGCAATCCAGGCAGGATTTCGTAAGGTGGTCTTCGTCATCCGTGAAGAATTCGAAAGGGATTTCAGGGAGTCCATTGGTAATCGAATCGCCGGTCGCATTGAGGTGGACTATGCGTTTCAGAGTATTGACGATCTCCCGGCCGGATTCGATGTGCCACCCGCGCGGGAGAAGCCTTGGGGAACCGCCCACGCCGTGTATTCAGCAAGACNAGTAATCTCGGCGCCCTTCGCGGTAATCAATGCCGACGATTTTTACGGTCGGGACGCCTACAGGCAGTCTTATGATTTTCTGTTTCCGGAATNGGTGGGAAACAGAGATTCATCATCCTGCTGCCTNGTGGCTTACAGTTTGATCAACACNCTGTCAGATCATGGTGGAGTAAACCGAGGTATAACCTCGCAGACCGTGGATCAACATCTCGAGGTGGTAGAGGAAGTCACCGGTATTGTCAGAAATGAAAGAGGCGAAATCAAAGGAACCGCTCTCGATGGAACCGAAAGGGTCCTCTCTGAGGATGCCTCCGCTTCGATGAATTTCTGGGGGTTCTCCCCNCTGATTTTTGATCAGCTAGAGGGTCAATTTTTGCAATTTTTNTCTTCATGTGAAAATCTGACCACTGCGGAATGGCACATTCCTACCCTTATTGATCTGCTGCTGCAAACCGGAGAAGCCTCGTGCCAGGTCATTCCGACAGGAGGAAGCTGGTTCGGAGTCACACATCGAGAGGATAAGCCTAAAGTCATGAATGCAATCGGGAACCTCGTGGCGCAGGGAGAGTATGGNAGTCCGCTCTGGGTGTAACACGGTTCTCAATGGACTTATCCGACGATTGAAGTTCTACGCAAAAAACCCCGGGAGCAAGAACTGCGCCGGGGTTTCTCTNCGCAAATACTGGGTGCGGCCTTACATATCGAGAACAGTAGGAACAGGTTTCGCGGTCATAGGTGTCCGGTGGGNTGGCTGTTGTTGCACACCGTTAAAGACGCCNCGTTCTGCCGGGGAGCCTAGAGAAGAAATCTCATAAACGATGACCTCGCGGCCTTTTCCCGTATCCGCGGTTTTCCGTGCCAGTCGAGAACCGAGAAGCTGTTCCATCATCTGGAGCTCCATGCGGATAGCATTGGGATAGACNTCAAATATNGCTGCCATTGGATGATGGTATTCCTCGATCCGAAGNCCTTCCTGAGCTTCGTAGGTGCACTTGCTGAAGCAGCCTTCCGAATCCCGCAGTTCNGCAAGCTTGGTGGCTTTNTCCGCGAGAGAATTCCTCCCTTTCATCCTTTCAGACCAACGCTGACGCTGGTCCTCGAAGTGGTGGAAGAGCATTTTTTCAGGAGCCGATTCCCCGTAAAGCTGCCTGACCCCCTGCAGAAGGTTGAGAGTTAGCGAAACACCCGCCTGAGGAAACAACTCGTCACAAGCTTCGGTGAGCCGGTAAAGCTTCTCGGGGCGCCCTACCTGAGTCCGGGGCACCCGCCACGTCTTCAAATATCCNTTTTTCTCCAGATTGACGCAGTGCTGCTTNACTCCCATGTAGCTCATCTGGAGCTGCTTTGCTAATTCGGAGACGGCCATTCCGTCAGATCTCTTCAGCGCTTCTAGTATTTCGGCATATGTGGGGCGTGCAATATCACGCAGTGCTTGTGAAAACATGTGTAAGACTCTTTCTTCCTTTAGTTAAGATGCATTAACCGTAAAGATTACCGTTTTTTTGTCAACCGGCTTTTGACAACCGCGACTGGTCCTTTAGTTTAGGGGTTTCCGATGTCAGACTTTGATTANAACTCTGAGGTTTCCTTCACCTCTGCCGCCCCGGGCTACTGGTCCTCGGAGGATNTCNCCCTNGAGGAATGGTCTAACTATCGGTGGCAGATGAAAAACCGGGTTGAGAGCCTCGAGGAAGTAGAAAAGCACCTCCAGTTATCAGAAGAAGAGCGCGCAGGAATTTTACTNACTGGAACNAAACTGGCTTCTGCGGTTACCCCCCACTTTTTCAACTTAGTGGAGGCGGACAATCCAGACTGTCCCATTCGCAGGCAGATTGTCCCGCANGTTGCGGAAACGTTTGAGGATGCCACTGAAATGGCCGACCCGTGTGGCGAAGACAGTCACATGCCGGTCCCGGGTCTGGTTCACCGCTACCCCGACAGAGTCCTTCTGCTCGTGATTGATCGCTGTGCTTCTTACTGCCGCTATTGCACTCGTTCGAGGGTTGTTTCAGGGGTTGGTGAGCAGCACCTTGAGACCAAGCTCGAGGCTGCCTTTGAGTATCTCGAGAATACCCCTCAGGTNCGGGACGTTCTTCTGTCCGGTGGAGATCCTCTTCTGCTGTCGGATAACCGGCTGAAGAGAATTCTTTCCCGCCTCCGGAGCATAGAGCACATCCAGTTTGTGAGGATCGGTAGTCGTATCCCGATCTTCCTCCCNCAGAGAATCACGCCTGCCTTGTGTGAAATACTGAGGGAGTTCCACCCCTTGTTTGTGTCAGTGCATACCAATCATCCACGTGAGCTTACTTGTGAGGTTCGGGACGCCCTTGGTCGCCTCGCGGATGCCGGCATCCCTCTCGGCAACCAGTCTGTTCTTCTGAAGGGAGTCAATGACAGCGTGGACGTGCAACGTGCTCTTGTGCACAAGCTCCTTCTNTGCAGGGTGAAACCCTACTATCTTTACCAGTGTGATCTTATCAANGGCTCTGCTCACCTGCGCACTCCGATCAGGAAAGGTCTGGAGATTATCGAGGGGCTCCGGGGACACACCACCGGATATGCGATACCGCAGTTTGTCGTTGATGCGCCGGGGGGCGGCGGAAAAATTCCATTGAACCCTGATTACGTCCTCAACAGCGATGAAGACAGCACCCTCTTGCGCAACTATGAGGGTAAGGAGTTCATGTATTCTGAGGCGCAGGAACTTAGCAAATTGCTGACCTGAGCGTTTCAATCCCCCGGNANATCTCCCCTGGGAGGAANCATCTATCGGGAAGATTCACGAACAAGGNATTCCTTTCGGCTTTCAAGGCTATCATGTTTGNCGTAATATCTGNGGTTACTCTTTTGTAGGGTAATTCCTCGGCCGTGAACGACTTCGCTAAAGCGAAAATACTTTTTGCGCTCGCCCTTGTGGCAGTGCTTTTTGCCATTCACTCGGTAGTTCGAGATTTCAGTCAGGCAGGAATTTCCTTTTTCGGGTTGGTTGTGCAGTTCCGGCTTATTTATTTCATGATGCTCGGTCTGCTGGGCTGCGTAATCTATTTCTANGCTGTAGATTTCATAACTGATAATCCCCTGGGGGTAGCCCATCGTATTGGTAATCTTNTTTACGCGATCNCTCTCCTCTTCCCTCCGGTGTTCGCGATTGTGGTNCTGTCCATCAAGGTGGCTGAGGGAATNGTGTGGGTTTCAAGCTCCCCGCTCGCAGGAGAAATTTCCAAATTAGCAATCGCNATCATTGCGTGCGGAGCCGGTCTCTTGATNGCCAAGATCGTGTCTGCGGCCCTGAACGNNAGGGACCAGCAGCATACCGTCGATCGACTCGCATTTGAATCGAAGGCTCATCTGCAACGGGCGGAAGACTTGATGGATGCTGGGCATTATGACCTTGTTGCGCTTGAAGGATATCGTTGTCTAGAGAGTGTTTTGCAGCGATCACTGCTNAACGATAANGTGCACGTNCCGGTTACCCGTCCGAATCAGTTGATTCCAGCTGCAGCCAAAGCTGGCATTATACCCGAGGAGGTTGTGGGGATTTTNCACGAGCTGAGAATAGCCCGGAATCGTGCCGTCCACACGAGCGATCAGTTTTCTGGAAAGGATGCATCCTGGTTCCTNGCAACGACCCNGAAGATGGTCTCCTCGGTTCGANCTCCTAGGAGGGTTGATGATAGCGAGCAATTTGTNGCGGTTGGCGCCGGAAGTATGACGCCATCAGCCAGAGAGCCTGCTGTNGCTGGGTCAGCGGACAGCAAGGTAACAGACATAGCCNGCGTANCCGAAAAGCAGAATTGCTCCCTGCCTTCTTCCCAGCAGGCGGTCTCGCCAGANAAAGGGGAAAACGATCAAGGTGAAGGCCAGCATNACCCCGAGGTCCCAGTTNCGAAGTTCTGAGGTGCGGCTCANGGGGGAGACGCTTGAGGTGAGGCCGACCACNCACAGGAGGTTGAAGATGCAAGATCCCACCGCATTACCGAGAATAATATCTCCCTGCCTCCTCATGGCCGCNACAATGGATGTAGCCAGCTCTGGTAGCGACGTNCCAAAGGCAACGATGGTTAAAGCGATGGTTGCCTCCGGAACACTAAAGTGACGGGCGATATTACTTCCGCCCACGACTAATCGGTCCGCTCCGATGACCAAGGCTCCNATGCCTACCAGCAGAAGCCCGATGTTTGCGAANGTTNTTCTTCTGGATGGTCTGGCAACCGTGTNCTCGTCTTTGGGTGGTGCGGCTCGGTCGCCAAGGCTGGTTCTTCTTGCCTCCCGCAAACTGAATCCAGTGTATGCAATGACGGCGGCGAACAGGCAGATACCCTCGACTTGCTGAATGGCNCCGTCACGAAGGAGGANAATAAATACGCCNGAGATCACGAGAAGAAAGGGCATCTCTCTGGTGATGACCTGTCGATGCACGGACATGGGACGGATCGCCGCTCCAATACCGAGGATGAGCGCGATATTGCAAATATTGGATCCAACAACATTGCCGAGAGCCATATCTCCCTTGGGNGGATCGAGAAGATTTGCCTGCAGGCTGACGAGGAGCTCCGGGGCACTCGTGCCAAACGCGACAACGGTAAGCCCCACCACCAGTGGAGAAATTCCCATCATGAGCGAGATTTCCCGGGCTCCCTTGACCAGCCATTCTCCGCCAAAATAGAGAAGGGTTAGACCAATGATNAGCCAGAGACAGTCTACGAGAAGGTCCACTGCGNAATACCCTGTAGGAACGTTCTCGAAACTCTACTCAAAAATCCTATGCGAATTCCATTTCCCTTGAATGCTGGAAACGTTACCTCCCCGGCATGACAGAGCACCGTATTGCAGTTCTTCCCGGTGACGGGATTGGCCCTGAAGTCATGGACGAGGCACTCAAGATCCTTCGGGGAATCGTAGAAAAATACAGTCTGNAGATCGTTTGTCAGGAGTTTGCAGTTGGAGGTGCGGCTCTTGATGCTACAGCGAATGCCACNCCCCTGCCCCAGGAAACTCTCAAAGGTTGTGAGAATGCATCAGCTATCTTGTTTGGGTCGGTGGGTGGTCCGAAGTGGGAAGCTCTTCCGCCTGACATTCAACCCGAAAGGGGCGCCCTTCTGCCGCTCAGAAAGCACTTTGGGCTCTTTGCGAATCTNAGGCCCGGGGTGTGTCATCCGGCCTTGATCGACGCCTCTCCGGTGAAGAACAGCCTGATCCCCGATGGGTTCGATGTTCTTTGTGTACGCGAGCTTACAGGAGGGATTTATTTTGGTAGCCCAAAGGAGCGGCGTAACGAAGACGGCGAGGAGATAGCGGTGGATACGATGGTCTATCGCACCAGTGAAGTTGAGCGTATCGCGCGGGTGGCGTTCCAAGCTGCGATGGTGAGAGATAAGCGGGTCTGTTCAGTCGATAAGGCCAACGTGCTTCAGAATTCTATGTTGTGGCGAGAGACGGTCGTTCGAGTGGCCGAGGATTACCCGGAGGTTCAACTCTCTCATCTCTATGTNGACAATGCCGCGATGCAGTTGATCCGATACGCTCCCGANTACGATGTCATAGTGACAGGNAATCTCTTTGGTGACATNTTGTCCGATGAAATGGCGATGATTTCGGGTTCNCTTGGCATGCTGCCTAGCGCNAGCCTTGGGTCTCCAGACGCTGACGGATTNAATTTTGGACTNTACGAGCCGAGCGGCGGATCGGCGCCTGATATCGCAGGTCAGGGCATAGCCAATCCGATCGCCCAGATACTCTCCTTGGCGATGCTCCTTCGCTATTCTTTGGGAGAGCATGCAGCAGCCGATTCNGTGGACAAGGCCGTGGAGGAANCTATCGCTGCGGGTTACCGGACCGGAGACATCTACAGNGGTTCGGAGAACGAGAAGCTAGTGAACACNAGTGATATGGGTAGCGCCATCCTGGAACGGCTGTAGTCCGGNGCTACNCNTCAGGTTGCATTCAGGGGATTGCAACAGGTGAAAGTTCCTTGATTTCAGGGACCCCGAGGCCGTCTCGTGGGGATCGAGTCATCTTANGCGTATCTCTGNACGATAGCTCCGGGNGGAGCGCGAACGGTATGCTTAAGAAAACTAAACTATCTACTAGCCAATAATAATCTATTTGGGTATCTTGCCTGTAGGTCCCCTGCCTTTTTTTACCTTCACCCGAGAATACGCCATGGCCGCTGGAACTGAACATACCCAACACCTCCGTCTGAGAGAAACTCAGATGAGCTTGAGAGATGAGCTTCAAACACCCCAGGCGGGTGAGGATTTTGAAGGCCAGCTTCGTGAGGCACAGCAGCAGTTGGAACTCCTGCAGCACCAGAGAGAGCAACTCGAGCAGCAGAAGTGCGAGATGGACGAGTTGAACCGCCGAAAAGAAGAGTTTCTCAGCGGTCAGATCGAAATTACAGAGCGGCTTTCAACTTCTCTCACCTCTATTGATCGGGAGCTTTTNGAGTTGCGGCAGGAGTTGGAGGACCTCGAGCAGACCCGGCAATCTTTNACGGCACACCTTACGCGAATTGAAAAAGTGGAGCCTGAGGGTTGGCAGCGTGATGCCTTTAACGGAGAGCTTACCCGTGCGTTGTCCATGCTGGATCAAGCGGAGGAGGAGTTTGATAGTGCTGTAGCTCACTTTTCCGGAGGGAGAGCNGGAGGTGTCTTTGGTTCCCTTTCCTCAGGCCNCAAGTCGAGAATTAGTGAAAGCTTTGGCGCAAGTTTGAAGGCGGGCTTTGCCTACAATCTTCCCCTCCTGCTTCTGGGNGTCCTCGCCCTTATTATCATGCTCTACAAATAAATGGGCTTCTTCAGTAAAAAATCGAAGATCGAGGGATCGCTGAGCGCNAGAGAGGAGAAGCTTTTGG
The DNA here is from genome assembly GCA_002715825.1 of Roseibacillus sp. Taxonomy (GTDB): domain Bacteria; phylum Verrucomicrobiota; class Verrucomicrobiia; order Verrucomicrobiales; family Akkermansiaceae; genus Roseibacillus_B. The sequence goes on from PBAI01000022.1 coordinate 87,457, forward strand.
CCCGGATCAATGAGCTCGAAGAGTTTATCGAGGGAGCTCCGGAGCGGATTAGAATCAAGATGGAGCAAGAGATTTCAACAATGCCACCCCCCGATGACCTCGACGACCGGCGGCGTGAACATAAGTTCTATTCTCGATTGAGTCGTGGTCAGATTCGCAACGAGCACCGCTACCAGACTCGGAGCGCCTTCGTCTTTCTTCTACTCGTGATGGGAATACTTGCTCTGACGGTTTGGATCTACTCTGTCCTGCAGGCTGTCTAGTAACCCTATCACGGAGCCCCTCAACGGCGTGCGAAGTGTTCTCGGGAAAATTTACCTTTAATCTCGAGAGTAACTCCCGAAGATCTCGTTGTGAGCGAAAGTCAATCAGGGTCGCCCGAGATCGACGTCAGGTACACCGCGGACCTGGCAAGGCTAAAGCTTACGGATCAGGAGGTTGCTCGTTTCCAGCAGCAGTTCGGAGATATCCTGAAGCTAGTCGACACTCTNACGAAGCTCGACGTTGAAGGTGTGGAGCCTACGGCCCACCCGGCTCCCGTNCTTGATATTATGAGAGAAGATGAGGTGGAGGTGAACCTCATGAAAGATCGTGTCCTTGAAAATGCACCTGACAGTGCATTAAACCAGATCAGAGTGCCCAAGGTCGTTGATGCCTGAAACCGCCTTGTGAACCTTGCCAGCTACAGTGTCGCAAATTTGCGCAGAATGCTTCTCGGTGGAGAAACGACCTCACGGGAAATCGTTGAGTCGGTAGCAACGGCAATCTCTGCTCAAGACGAAGCCATTGGAGGGTATCTCAGCGCGGATTTTGAGCGGGCTATCATTGAGGCGGAAGCAGCAGATCTCTCTCTTCCGCTTGGGGGCATACCCATCGCCCTGAAGGATAATATCAACGCCTTGGAACACCCCTGTAGCTGTGGATCTCGTTTTCTCGAAAGCGGCTATAATTCGCCTTATGACGCTACCGTGTCCGCCCTGCTGAAGCAGGCCGGAGCCGTGCTCTATGGTCGGACAAACCTCGATGAGTTCGCGATGGGTTCATCAACTGAGAATTCTGCGATCAAGCAAACCCGGAACCCTCATGATACAAGTCGTATTCCCGGAGGATCGTCCGGTGGATCTGCAGCAGTGGTGGCCGCGGATATGGCGGTTGCCGCTCTCGGGTCTGATACCGGAGGCTCTATTCGACAGCCTGCGAGCCATTGTGGCGTTGTTGGACTGAAGCCCTCATATGGTCGCGTTTCACGCTACGGACTTGTAGCTTTCGCCTCGTCATTGGATCAGATCGGTCCCGTNACCAAGACGGTGGAAGATGCNGCTCTCGTGCTTCAAGTCATTGCGGGTGATGATCCCAAGGANTCAACCTGCCTCCCTGCTGAGGTCCCCGACTATNCCAGCACCCTTGATAAGGGAATTGCAGGNATGCGNATTGGNCTCCCNCGCGAATTTTTCGCGGATCAAGCTTTNGATTCTGGTGTGCGTTCAAACGTAGAGGAGGCGCTTGNTCTGCTCGAGGGTCAGGGCGCGGAATTAGTNGAAATCGCTCTCCCGTCCACCGAATACGCGGTGGCCGTCTACTATATTCTCGCTCCTGCGGAGGCATCCTCCAATCTCAGCCGTTATGATGGCATTAGATACGGTCAGCGTGTCGATAATGGAGAGGGTGTTGTTCCACTGTATCGAGAGAGCCGGGCGGAGGGCTTTGGCCCGGAAGTAAAGCGTCGTATTATCCTTGGTACGTATGTNCTTAGTTCAGGTTACAGCGGAAAGTATTACCNCAAAGCTCAGAAGGCGCGAACCCTGATCCAGAAGGAATACAAGGAGGCTTTCAAGGATGTGGATGTCATTATGGGGCCTGTGAGCCCTAAACCTGCGAGAAAGATCGGNGCTCATTCCGAATCGCCACTTGAGGACTATCTNGCAGACGTATACACGATCAGTGCTAATCTGGCAGGNATTTGCGGATTAAGTGTCCCGTGCGGCACGGTAAATTTTGAGGGTAGTGAACTCCCGGTCGGCCTGCAGATTCTTGGGCCCCATCTCGCAGAGTCACAGATCCTTCGGGCCGGCAGAGCCTGGGAAAANATAAGGGATTCCGGTTAGGCCCCCCTGCCACGGAGGATCAATTACGGCCTTCATCATTAACCTCAAGCGCAGCAATGGCAGACATCAGCTGGTCCGCGANCCGCTGGTAGGCGTCCCGCGATTTTTCCTTGAGATCGTCTGGATCGAATATCACGGGGTCTCCAATAATTACCTGAATTCTGTGTGGCCGGAAGTGGCCTCCTTTGGGCCACGACTCGTAAGCACCAAGGATTCGTATCGGTTGAACGGGAACCCCGCTTTTAGCCACCAGCATTCCAATTCCTGCCTTGGCTCTGCTGAGTTCACCNTTGTCGCTCCGTGTGCCTTCCGGGAACATCAGGACCCGTTCGCCATGTCGCAGCTTTCTAAGAAGCGATTTCATGCTTTGGAGATCTGCATGATCCCGGTCAATTGGAAAGGCATTTAATCTAGGGTAGAGCCAACCACCAAACTTGCGGAACAGGGTCTTTCGTGCGAGAAAAGCGACCGGTGTGTCATAGGCACTCGCGACGATCGGAGGATCAAGGTAGCTGGTGTGATTNGCGGCAATAATGGCCCCTCCCTGATGGACCCGTTTATCGGCNCCAATCACTTCAATTGCTCCCCCAGTNGCTGAAAAAGTTGAGCGCGCAAACGCTCTAGCTATCCAGTAGAGTGTCTTCATTCCTCTTCGCCTTGGGAATTGCGGGTAAACCATCCGAGCTTCCGCAGGTTGCTGATTGAGTGCTCTACGACTTCATCAATAGTCAATTGGGAGCTGTCAATGACCACGGCCCCGTCCGGAACGACCAATGGTGCTGTTTTTCTATTTCGGTCAAGCCTGTCGCGTTCACTGACGGAATCAGTGACTCCCTCAGCAGCTCGCCGTTGGTTACGGACTGACTCCGAGGCTTCTATGTAAATCTTGTAGGGGGTTTCAGGAAAAACGACTGAACCAATATCCCGCCCTTCCATGACCAGATCACTTTGCTGGAGTAAGCCGCGCTGAAGATCTACCAGTTGCATTCGGACCTCTGGAATCGCTGCTACTGCAGAAACCGAGGCGTTGACTATTTCGGACCGAAGGGCCTCCCCGGGGTGCACTCCGCTAACCAGAATGCGGGAGACTCCGCCTTCCACGATGCATGATAGTTCCANCCCCCTGAGAATCTCCAAGACCTCCTCGGCACTGGACGGGTTCGCACCCTTTTGCAGAACGGATAGAGTCACTGCCCGGTACATCTCTCCGGAGTTGACCATTGTGAGCCCCAGTGCTCGTGCAAGAGCCTTTGCGACAGTGCTTTTACCTGATGCTGCCGGCCCATCAATGGTGATCGCGTCGAATCGTGTGGGTCGTTTCTCCATGAGTTATTNTAATTNAACGCCACAGACCTNGCTGAGGTCCTCCTCAAANCCCGGATAAGAAGTTGCAATACATTCCGTGTTCCGGATGAAGGTGTCTCCCTCTGCAAANAAGCCNGCGATACTNAANGCCATTGCGATCCGGTGGTCTCCAAAGCAGTCCAAGCTCGCGCCACGAAGGTTTGCTCTCCCATTGATAGTCATCCCATCTTCATGCTCAGTTACATTTGCACCCATTGCCTGAAGATTTGCTACGACTGTTCGAATCCGGTCACTTTCCTTTACCCGCAATTCCGCGGCATCTCTGATTGAGGTCGTGCCTTCCGCGAGCGCACCTGCCACCGCGAGGATGGGTATTTCGTCGATAAGATTTGGAATTTCGGCGCCAGAGATTTCTGTCCCTTGAAGCTTGCTGGCATACACCTCGAGATCGCCGGCCAGTTCTCCCCTCCCCCTGTTGGTAACAGACTGCTCGATCCGCGCACCCATTCTGTGAAGGACTTCCAGAACCGCAGTTCTGGTTGGGTTTAGACCCACACCTCTGATTGTGAGATGCGAGTTTTTCTTGGCAGCCGCAGCGACCAGCCAGAAGGCTGCACTGGAGATGTCGCCTGGGATATCCAGATTACACGCTTCAGGGGTCTGGCCACCTTCGATGCTGATCTCGTTACCTTCGTAACTGAGTTGGATGCCGAAGTCGGAGAGCATCCTTTCAGTATGATCTCTCGTGGTAGCTGGTTGTTCTACCGCGGTCGTTCCCTTGGTAAATAGTCCGGCAAGGAGGACGGCACTTTTTACCTGTGCACTTGCTACCGGCATGACGTAGCGAATTGGGTTCAGCGAGCGTCCTTGAAAAATCAGTGGAGCGCACCCTTCTTTCTCGCCAGCCGACTGCAGATGAGCACCCATTTCCTTGAGCGGTTTAATAATTCTCCCCATCGGTCGAGAGCAGAGAGAGCTATCTCCGGTGAGAACGCTTTCAAAATCCTGACCTGCGAGAATACCAGCGAGGAGGCGCATGCCAGTTCCGGAATTACCACAGTCGATGGCGTTCGGTGGACAAGAGAGGCTCATCGAAGTGCCATGTATCATGATCTCGGTCGGGCCATGCTTGTTAGTCGAGATATAGTCGCATTCCACTCCGAGGCTTTCCATCGCTCTCAGGGTGTTGAGGCAATCTTCACTGGGAAGATAATTGCGAATTCGGCAAGGACCATTGGCAAGACCTGCAATGATAGCCGCACGGTGCGAGATGCTTTTGTCACCCGGCACCGTGAGTTTTGAAGAAAATCCTTCAACAGAACTGACGGTAAGTGAATTAGACGAAGTCATTATTCTTCTCGATCAAGGGTTTCGCGTCTCTTTTTACCTTCTTTTAGGGCCCTCAAGACTTCGACCCGATCTTGTTTCGTGAGATCTTCGGCCATCTTGGAGAGAGCCGATGCGGCGGACTGTAAGGGATCAATAATCTGGGACCGATTCTGCAGGAGAATCTCTGCCCACATCGAGGGGTCTCCGGCGGCTACTCTGCTAGTGTCGCGCAGACCCTGTCCGGAAAAGCGGCCATCCTCGATTTGCTCTAAAGCCGTGATCGCACATACCGTAGAAAGAACATGTGGCAGGTGGCTGATCCGTCCCACCAGCCGGTCGTGCTCCTGCGCAGTCATTATTGCGGTGGTTGCGCCCAGGCTCTTCCAGAATATCTCGAGCTGCGTCACCAGTCGCTCCGGTTGCTGATGTTCGTTTGTAAGAATGCAGGATGCTCCGACGAAGAGATTTGCATCTGCTGCACCGAAGCCTGTCTTTTCAGAGCCAGCCATCGGATGGCTGCCGATAAAACTTATGCCCTCAGAGTTCATGAGTCGCCCGAGGGTTTGGTGGGGAGAGACTTTCACGCTTCCGACATCGGTCACACAGACGCCCTGCTTAAGGCCAACTTTCAGGATGTTCCGGCCCAGCTCCTCGAGGCTGTCAACTGGGACGGCAAGAATAACAAGGTCGGCGTCTGCAACAGCGTCGGCGAGACTATCTGTGATAGCAGGCCAGCCCGAAGTACGGATCTCTTGGACCCGAGCTACATTTCTGCCCCAGAGAACTACAGCCCTGTCTGGCTGTCTCTCGCGCAATGCCAACGCGATTGACCCCCCAAGAACGCCCGGACCCAAGACTGCGATGCGGCAAAATTCAGACACGCGAACATCAGGAAAACAGGGCCCGGTCACTCTGACAAGGCCTTCCGCAGCTCATCTGACGGCCAAGGCGCAGATTCAGGGCACCCGGAACTTGTGGTCCGGATCGGGGTCGTTTGGATCACGCACCAGAGTGCCCGATGGAATCGCCCTGACGTCTACAGGATCATTTGTAAAAGGATTGAAGACAAAGCCTTCTTTGCCGGGGATGGGCACCGCGACCCTGTAGTCCTGCCGAGGGGGAGGCTCTGAGACCGGGTTTTGAGGATCAGGAGCGGGATCACCTGCGCTCGGTTCGCTCGGAATGCGGTCGCGAGCGTCCCGGACATCCGATTGCTGCCCAGAAGTGATGTCCTGACCGGGAGCTGGATCAGGGTATCCTCCACGGACTCCATTTGGGTTCGGATAAGGATAGTAGCAGGAACTCATCAAGGCGGCAATGAGGCCCAGCAGAAGAGGGGTATGCTTAATCTTCATGGTTAACGGACAGTGCTGAAGGCGGGAAAAACCGCACTTCCCTGTGCCGACATAATGCTTCCGCAATCCAAGGAGTCAAGTCGGGCTTGTTTCAAAGGAATAGAGAATTGCTACCGCTGAGGCCGGAATAGGCCCATTCCGTCGGTCAAAGCTAAAAGAGTATAACAAATCGACAGAGATGTTTCGCAACCGGCTACCTTTGACAAGACCCGTTCCATATGTAGCGATCCACTTGCGGGGTTGTTTTGCCGATCACGGATACGACTGGCTCCAATCATACTGAACATTGGCGTCCTGCACCACTGGCGGTAAAGCGATTGCAGTCTCGATCGCAATCTTTCATACTTGTCAGGGTCCATGCCCGAATCCCCCATCGAAACTAGAGGTATTATTCGCAAAATACGCTCCGAACGGGTTTACGCGGTGGAACTTGTCAACGGCAAGTTTATCGTCGGACACTTGCCGGGTCGTCTTGGAGATTTGGCCCCTTCGCTGACACCCGGAGTTCACGTGTGCTTGGAAATGACTCCATTTGACTTTGAAAAGGGCCGGATTTCCGGAATCGCTAAACATCCCAATGAGTAGGAAGCAGCATTATATTCTTGGGACGGCGGGCCATATTGATCATGGGAAGTCGTCTCTCGTAAGAGCTCTCACAGGCACTGATCCCGATCGTCTCCCGGAAGAGCAGCGACGGGGCGTGACAATCGAACTTGGATTCGCTCACTTGACGCTACCAAATCCCGCAGGGCAAGGAAGCGTCATGGAAGTTGGGATCGTTGATGTTCCCGGCCATGCAGATTTCGTCAACAACATGGTGGCTGGCGTTGGAGGAATGGATGTGGCCCTTTTTGTGGTGGCTGCCGATGACGGCTGGATGCCTCAGTCTGAAGAGCACCTTCATATCCTGACCTATCTGGGAATTGAAAGGGCTGTTGTTGCTCTCACTAAATCTGATCTCGCAGAGGACCTCGAGTTCTCGTTGGAGTTCGTGAAGGATGGCCTCAGCGGCACTATTCTGGAAGAGGCTCCTGTGATCCCCGTTTCGTCAACGACTGGAGAGGGCATTGATGTTCTTCGTGAGGCTTTAAGCACTCAGCTCGCGAATGCTCCTTCCGCACCGAACTTCGGCAAGCCAGTTCTTCCAGTGGATCGGGCCTTTTCGGTCAAAGGAATAGGAACGGTCGTTACCGGAACGCTTTCGGGGGGATCCTTGGATGTTGGAGATCAACTCACCCTTCAGCCATCTGGGCTCAGCACTCATGTCCGCGCTATTCAGAATCATAGTGCCGCGGTCGAGCGAGCTGAGCCTGGTATGCGGACTGCCCTCAGCGTTCCTGATCTCCACGTTGGGACAAGGGAGCGGCAAGGAGTCCGAAGAGGGACCCTTCTAACGGCTGTTGGGGCCCCGCCACCCCATGACACTATTAACATTCAAGTCACAAGAATGGAGCGGACTATTCCGGGGCAGCTAGGGACAAAGCGCGATCTTCCTTCAGGAAGGAGGGTCAGGGTGCACCATGGCTCAGGAGTTATAGGCGCCCGTATGTTCCTCATAGAGCAAAAGTCATTATCTCCGGGGGAGGTGGCGCTCGCGCAGCTCCGACTGGATGAGCCACACGCGATGATGGTTGGAGATCACCTAGTTCTGCGGGACTGGTCAGGCGAGGCAACCCTTGGAGGAGGAGTAATTCTCGATGCCGCGGCTGGTCGAAAAAAAATAGGAAGCGAGGAGCAAATTCGCTTTCTTAGAACCCGTTCTGATGGCCTTGGGGATCTTTCGCTTCTGCTGGCATCCGTGATCGAGCGAGACCGCCTCGTTGATATTGCTGAGGAAGCTTCCCGGTTAAGGTTTTCAGACCAGGAGGTGGATGCCACTGTGGAAGCAATGTTGGCTGCGGAGAGGATCGGTAAGATTTCTTCNTACCTCTGTGATGTCTCCTGGTGGGAATCTGTTCTTGATCGTGCCTGTAATCTGGTGGGCGCCTATCATAAGAAGCATACTGATCTTCCCGGGCTCTCNCTTGAGGANCTTCGATNGGGTGTCATTCATCTTCTTCCCGATCCAGCAATATTTGACGCCCTCCTTGAGAGCCTGAANGATCGACAGGTGTCTCAGCATGCCACCTANCTTGCCGAGGATTCCTTTACGCCGACCCTCGAAGCTGAGGTGCGGCAGGCTGCCGACCATATTCAAGAGGCCTTGAGNANTGATCCAATGAACCCTCCGGGACGGGCAGAGTTGTGTGTCTGTGGAAATTCAAGGCGCGCACTCTCCTTTCTTATCCGAAGCGGANTGGCNGTCGAGTTAAGCGATAAAGTCGTAGTTCTCGCCGAGGCCTACAACAAAGCGTCCGAGCAAATACTCACTTTCTTGAGCCAGCATAATCGAGCGACCGCCAGCGAACTTCGGAAGCATCTGGAAACCAGTCGCCGGGTAATAATGCCTCTACTTGAAAGAATGGACGGTGAAGGGAAAACGAGGCGTGATGGAGATTTTCGGACTTTAGTCTGACAGTGCGACTTTCATGTGGATTGCGCCCCGAGGTTTATGGGACGTGCAGATGATGTGGCCTCCCCGAGAGATGGCTGATGGGTGCTGTGACCNGNNNAAATGATCCNGACTCTTNAATCGAACATTAACNCCATNNGAATNAGTGTGAGACCACCAAGGAGCAACACGAATGCAACGAATGGAACACGAGAGTTTCCATTTCGCCCTTCTCTCTTTGGTGTCTTGAAGCTGTGACTCACGAGAAAGCGCAGGCTCCCGAGACAGAGGACGGCGGGACCGGCATCGAAAGCCTCGAATCAANGTATCAAGTCTGTTGCTTGTGGCCGAATCGGGCCCCAGTTCATCGCGGAGAATTCAAAAGAATGGTGCCACTCCCAGAACATTGATTAGAAATTGGGAGTCTACTCAAACGAGCATTACTTTATGTGCCGAAGGATTCAATTGTAACGAATTGAAAAGGCCGACAGAAGCGAACTAGTTCATCTCAGTAACGGGCGGTGAATTGTGGGTCTGAGATCCAAGCCCCGGTATTAAACCGTCACGTAGTTCGGTAGTTTGCGGTTTCANTCCAACGACCCAACTGTTTTCCACGATCAACGACACCTTGGATTGTNGAGGATTCCTAACGGGTTATCACTGGATCAGGTCTCGTCTGGTCCCTCGCGAATATAATTCGCGCTTTTTTGAAAATTGGTTCAGGAGAGCTCGGTTGGATCNGTAACAGGCAGTTAATCGTGGGAGTGAGATCCAAGTTTCTGCATAACACAATACTNTAGACCNAANGCTTTGGCGATCTCACTCCTACGATGAAGCTGCCTTCTGTCTTTTGCTGGTTAGCCTTGCNGTAACCCNATTATCAGGTGAGAAAGNNTTCCTTTCATGATNCTGCGTGCACACTTCTTCAAGATTACTTCCCTNTCNTCACTCGTCTGGGGTCTTNCCTTGTGTGCTGCTGTATCCCAAGGAGTNGAGGTTAAGAAAGGCGCAGAAGATCCGGACTACCACTTCAATGGCCAAATCAGCAGGAAAGTGCTTGAGAACTATCTCTCCCGGAGTGCAACCGTTGCATCCCTCCTTCATCTGACCTCAGAGGATGATCTGAGAATGATGCGAAACACTGGAGTCAAGTTTGCCGGTCGAGTAATCTGGATGTGGGGTGAAGAATCNAGGATCGATGAATTGATTGATAGGGCCCAGCCCTTCGTAAAGAAGCTGCATGAAATGGATCCTGATCTTGTCTTGCAGGGAGCAATTTTTGAAGTGGTGACTACTGACGTCGACAAGATCGCGGTCCCTGAGAGAGTATTTCGAGAGTTCGATGTGCCGGTGGAAGCAAGAAACTTCCAATACAAAAAGATGCTCTACAGATTCCGGCATCGCCACAACCATTGGTATAAAAACGCCTCAGTGCCGGATATGAGCCGTCTGGAGACCAGAATGTGGTTCTTTTACGTCGCGACGCGCTGGATCGATCTGGGATTGGAGGGAATCCATATCGGACAGGTGGCGTTGATGGATGATTGGGACCGTGANCACCGTCATTGGCGNGATCTGCTAGCACGTATCAGAGCCTACGCCAGGCTGAAAGCCCGCCGCCAATTGGTTCTCATTGATGCTCATGTTCCAAGTGGAGGTATNGTGCACGAAGGGAACCTAATGTTTGACTTNCACTCGTTTCCNTGTCGCCCCAAAGCGCTTAAAGGGAAGCCGTATGAGGCCATCTTGGAAAAGGGNTACAGCGATGCGATTTATGGNCGAAGCAAGGGTGGTGTAACGCCNAGTGGATGGGTATGCACCTCCCTTCCTTATATTGTGGAAATCGACAACTTCGGNCCTTCTGACCATCCTGGAGAATACCGATCTGGTGAACCAATCCATGTCTGGGGATGGGATGAAATCAATTGGTTCATCAGGCAGTCCGAAAGTTACCGCAATAACTGGCTACGGTATGCATACCGNTGGGTCCGTAAAAATGATCCTAATGGCTTCTTTCAGTTACCNCTGCGTCGGTTTGAGCACTACAGTGCTAGCATGAGTNCTCCCGGGGGCAAGAGACAGGAAGAGACAATCAAGGCNATCTGGGCTGGAATAGGNGAGTAGCCTTTAGGCGGCACTTAACGTTCCTTTACGATGGAATACTTCCTTACATCCCCTCTCCTCGATCTCGTAGTTTTNACGGTTCTNATGTTCATCTTCGCGAGACATGAGGCTGAATGGGAGCCCGGGGGCTCTCGATCGGCGATGTTTTTCACGTTACTGAACCCCAAGGTTGCGATCATTTTTTGGCCGCAATGTGTANTCTGCAGGTTTCTTGTNGCAGGCGATTTGATTCCGCCCGTCCTCGCCTTGTTAATTTTCGTCCTGCCTCTCGCACCTCTGCTCTATCGTTTCTGCTACGTCCCGTGGCGCAAAGCCTTCATTATCGCCGGATCCATGGGTGCCTACATGGCGTCGATCGCGATCGCTTTGCGTAATCTCGCATGAGAAGCAGCCTGACCTGATCAAGCGNAGACGTGAACACTAGATGCGGAGCTTAGCCGAAATGCGAAGCTATCTGAACTGCGAGGAGTGCCGGATCTAGTTCGCCTCCTNCTGCCTGCTGCGCAGAGGAAACTGCCGTCGAGGCGGCTTCTATCTGTTCCGTGCTGTATTCCAAAGAGCGGCCGATCTCGGTAAGAAGTTGCGNTTCGGCGTCACCGCATTTGCCGTCNGCCCAGACTGCAGAGGCCATGAAGACCAGAAAGAGTGCGCGCTTGAAGGGGTCCGCGGGAAGAGAGTTTTCCGCGGCTTCAGGATCATTGAGGATAGTGTCGATGTCCCCCTCCCCGATTCCGAGTCGGGAGGCGATATCCCGCAGGAGGGAAAGCTCNCTCTCATCGACATTGCCGTCGGCCTTCATGATGGCTACGGCTTTGGCGAGCATTGTTTCCGCNTCGACGGTTTCTGGTGATTTAAACTCTCCCATAACAAAATAGGTGCTTTCAGGACTGGTCTAAGGCCGCTAGACCGACGTGCCAAGGCAAGAATTAAGGCACGAGAAAGAAGTAGTGCCCCAATTAAGTGTATCGACGCGTGGNTAGCCAGTATTTGATCTTGGAACGAGGTCTCGGAATCCGTTAGACCTTTTCCATGAGAAGAGCTTTATTTGTTATTCTTCTAGTCGCGCTGAACGGGTGTGGCGAGAAAGAGAAGGCTGCGGATAGTGGAAATGGTGGTGGAGCCAGATCCCAATCAGCTCCAGAGACTCCCAAGGTTATTGTCGAGCAGAAGACCCTTGCTGAGTTTATCAAAAACAAGCGGGTATATATCGATACGGGTTCGGAGACTGGTTTCGGACAGTTTTACGGCGACGGAACATGGCAGGTAGGTTCCATTATTGACGGGGTAGCTACCACCTCGGGAGGCGGTGATGAAAAGGGCAGGTATGAGGTCGACGAGTTGACCGTGACTCTGATGTCAGAGGATGGAGGAGAGGATCTCTTGGATTTCTCTTCTTCGGAGCCAGTCGCGAATGACAAACTCACGATCACCAAGGAAACAGGAGATCAGGAAATTGTCACCATCATCAAAATTGAGGAAGCAGGAATCGTCCAAGTGGAATCTTCTGATTCAATCGATAAGAAAGATAAAGATTTCAGTTTGGAGCAACCGGGCCTCAATGCTGCGGATATCGCGATTGCTTTCATCTTGGGTGGGGACGCCACCTCTTTGCAGGCCTACCTGGATAAAGGGGGGGATGTAAACGGCGAGGATAAAGATGGAAACAGCCTCCTTCAAGTGACGGCGACCTTTGGTCGCTCCGAGATTGCCAAGATCCTGATTGCGGCCGAAGCTGACCTTGATTGCAAGAACAAGGACGGCTCCACCCCTCTGATGACGGCCGCCTTCTTGGGTGAGGTGGAAGTCGTCAAGCTTCTCGTGGAGGCAGGGGCTGATGCTTCGCTCCGCAGTAACGATAATACTACTGCCCTCGAAGCGGCCGAGCTTTCATGGGCCGAGGCGAAAGGAATTATCGAATTTCTGAATGCCCTTATCTTTGTGCCGACTGGACAGCCCCTCGACATGGAGAAAGTCAAGGCTGGGAGAATCGCTGCAGCTGACATCCTCAAAGGTGTCGGGGATTAACGGGCCCCTCGACGGCACAAAAAGCGGATTGCCCACTCCATCTCCGGAGCCGGCAATCCGCTTGGTAAAAAGAGCGGGCGTGCACTCCGCGGCTTGAGCCGGCGGAGGTTCCCTCTAGTTATCCTTACTTGGCGCTCTCAGCGGCACAGCAAGATCCATCGGAGCCGCAGCAGGAGGCAGCAGTGCTCGCACAGGAGCTGAAGGAAAATGCGGCCATTGAGACAGCGCCGACAAGGACAAGGACTTTAGCAATACGCTTCATAAGGCCTGAAGTCCTAGCCTTTCTATTCCCTGGAGGCAATCGCAAACCTAACCCATGCTGATCCCTCTTAGCGACTGACCCCCGCAGCGCGCCGCATTGTCCTTCCTTGCAAGCACTCGTATGCAAGACTCGCAGTGAGGTTGTAAGTCACTTGTGTTTAGTTGTTAGCGTTGTATCCCTCGATTCTTCTGAAAGAGAATAGAGGAACGGGTGCTCGACAAGAGCCCAAGGTAATGAAAATACGCCACAAGATACTGAAGGCAAAAGGCAAGACCCCCCAGCAAAGCGAGAAGGTAATTGATTCCGAGGTTAATAACCGGTTCTAAAAGGAGATTGGCGACTGTGAATCCGAGGAACCCAAATTTCCACCAGACCCTTCTCATAAGTGAAATGGCGTCGGCTGCAGGCAGCCCCAAAGAGAGGGACACTCTCTTTAGGTAGCCCCCCATGAGAGCCAAATTGATCATGCCAGCAATCGGCTGCAGGATGATCAGGGCAAAAAAGAATGCCAAGGCCCACAAAGCACCACCAAAAGAGAGGAATCCCACAAGAAATTCGAGGTTATCATTCATCGCAAGCGTGAGGATTGCGGAGGCTCCAATTACTGCCGTGATTAAGGGGAGTAATTGAATAGCGAGGGCCACTCCAAGGAGTGCCCGCGCGGCCCCATCGCGGGGCGCTCCAAATCCCATGGAGTAACCGATCAGTCTAACTAGGAAGAAGAGAATGCCCCCCCCGACAAGAGAGGCAGAGAGGTAGCCGATGAAAGGAAGAGTGTCAGGTGACAGCTTCGGCCCAATCAACGAGATAAATACTTGTAACACTACTGCAAGGAATCCAAGAAGGGAGCCGAGGCGGATGAGCCAAAGAGCTCGGGCCGTAGTCTGGTATCCCGGATGTAGAACTGTAGATGGCGTTGGGCTGGGAGAGGGGATGATCGGTGCATGGGCCTCGCGCTGAACTATTGGAAATAATCCCTCTACCGAAGATGCAGGAATCCATGACTCAACCCTTTCGGTCCAAACAAGGTCCTCTGGAGCAAGGCTTCCGACGAGCGCGTAGCGTTGTATCTGCTCGGCAGTGTATGGGCCAATCTTCTCGTCCCCTTCTCCTTTGATATACCATTGTTCGCTCATGATGTCCGGGTGGTGATGTTCTCGTAGCGCGAGAGGGAGCTGATCCATCTCCCAACAGGATGTGTGAAAATCCTCGCGCGGAAGTAGCAGCCACACTGAAAAAAGCCCTTTAGCCTGCTGGCCCGACAAAACTCACGGACACCTAGGGTGGGTAGCGCTTCCACGCTTAAAAATTTAGCGATGAGCTTAACCCGCGGAACCGGTCCGAGGGGTTACAAACTTATCCCTTATTTATAACGCTGACCGAGGGGTGCGGAGTCGTTGCGGAATGACTGAAGGAGCAAGCCTCAGGTCAGTCTGTCGACTTCTTCTTCGGCTCGGAGTGGGTTCGGCCCGACAGGCGGTAGAGGTGCGTGTCGGTTCGAATGATAAAGGCGCTTCTGTCAACGACGGCGGGGGTGGCCATCAATTGCTCTTCGCTAAGAGAGTTTGTGCTGACGACATTGAAGTCTCTGCCCGCTGAGATCACTGTGCAGACAGAATCTTCGCCGAAGAAATAAATCAGACCGTTCGCATAGATGGGCGATGCGGAATAGGCGCCCTTCAGTCGATTTTGCCAGCACACTTTCCCGGTGGAGCCTTCAAGGCAGCTCGCAATTCCATTTCGGGTGACCACGAAAAGGAGCCCGTTGACAAAGAGAGGTGAGGATCTTTCCGGCATGCGCTTGGTCTCACGCCACACGATATGGGAATCGGTAACATCACCGACCCCATCAGGTCGGATTGCCCAGAGTTCCGGGTCGTCCCGATCAATCAGGGCAAACAGAAGACCATCGCCGTAGACCGGCCGGGGTGCTATTGACCAACCGCGATGTCTCATTTTCCATAATTCCGTTCCAGTGGCTGGATCATAGGAAAAGAGCCCCCTGCCCCCGACCCCGACGAGTTGGGTCTTCTTGCCCCGTGGAATCAGGACAGGCATTCCATAGGCTTTTCGGTGATGAACCGGGATCGCGCTGTAGTCAATAGAGCGGTCGGTTTTCCACGCGGTCTCACCAGTTAGTTTGCGGAGCGCAATCACGTATTGCACATCTCTTCCATCGACGTGAAAGACAAGGTAGTCGCCCACCAGGGTCAGAGAGCTTGCCGGCCCAGCGCCTCTCTCGTGATCACACTTCAGGTCTCGTCTCTTCCAGAGAATGGCTCCAGTGCGCGTATCAATGCATGCGGTTCCATAGGTGCCATAGTGGACGTAAACCCTGCCTTCCTCAATGGCGCAGGTCGGGGTCGCATAAGTGTTGGCGGACGTGATTAACATCGCAGAAGTCACATCAAAGACATGGATGTCATGGATGATCTTGCCGGTATCCTTATCGACGCAGACGGCGAAGAGCTTTCCCCCGTCCTTGGTGGCGGTTGTAATCCAGACTTGGTTACCCCAGACCACTGGAGAGGACCATCCTCGGTCATGAATCTGGGTTTTCCACGTGATGTCGCTTTCCTTCCATTCCACTGGCAGGTTTTTTGAGTCGCTATGGCCGTTTCCGGAAGGGCCTCGGAATTGCCACCAGCTGTCTTCTTCAGCATGTAGGCCTACGGATCCCGTAAAAACACTAAGGAGCACGCATAATCCCCCGGCTCTGCGCATTATGACTTTCACGGGAGAGATATACAGGAATTTGCAATGGTGCTCCAAGCCTGAACGACTGCTGGCGTGTCTCCTTGCTTCTGGGAGGGTGGTCATGCTACCCCCATTAACCATGAAGGTGATTTTCATAGTTGTCGGGATGGCCTTACTTGCGGGGAATTCGCTCCTTTCGGCCGCGCCACAGGGCTCTGATCGAGATCCGATTACTGTGCCTCTTTGGCCAGATGGCAAGGCCCCGAATGGGGACCACTCCTTCGACAGCAAGAACGCGACGATTACGGTCCATAGGCCATCCGAATCCAACGGCGTCGCTATTGTTATCTGTCCGGGAGGTGGCTACGGAGCGCTCATGATGGAGCCAGAGGGTCACGGAATTGCACGCTGGCTGAAAAGCTTCGGTATTACTGGAGTCGTGTTGCGCTATCGCCTTCCACGTGGGCGTTCGTCTGTTCCTCTTCTGGATGTTCAAAGGGCCTTGAGAGTGGTTCGATCCCGCGGTGCTAGAGAATGGGACTGTGACCCAAGCCGGGTTGGGGTGATGGGCTTTTCCGCCGGGGGGCATCTGGCCTCAACTGCAGTCACCCATTTTGACGGAGGAACCCCAGAGGCGGCTTCACTCGTCGAACGTGTAAGTTCGCGACCGGACTTCGGCATTCTTATCTATCCCGTGATCACCATGGGGACGGGAACTCACGGCGGATCTCGCCGTAACCTCCTAGGAGCTACCCCGTCTGCTGATGCAGTTGAGTTCTATTCCAACGATAAGCAGGTAAATCAAGACACCCCGCCTTGCTATCTTGCCCACGCCAAGGATGACGGCCCGGTGCCACCGATTAACAGTCGTCTCTTTCATGAGGCGCTCAGGTCTAACGGCATCGAATCTGAGTATCTTGAGCTGCCAAGTGGAGGACACGGCTTAAATGGGTATAAGGGGCCGATGTGGGAGGCGTGGCAGAAAGGGGTCCTCGCTTGGATGCGCAGGATAAAGGTTCTTCGCGGGCTTTGAGAGTCTAAGTGCGACGCGCTGTGAAGGGGCTGTCCCCTGCCTCCTGCGCTTCCTTTTTGTGAGACATTCTGGTAGGCAAATCGAGGACGTCTTGCATTTCGGCCGAGATCGCGACTTTTCACAAAGACACCAAGAAGCATAGCCTGAAGACTGTCGCCGACATCCACAACTAGAAACAGAAATATGCTTGTACTCCGGATTATCCTCACAGCGATTCCCCTGTCGGGTT
>PBAI01000023.1 GCA_002715825.1 Roseibacillus sp.
CTGAGGAAGCTCCCGCCGCTGAGGAAGCTCCCGCCGCTGAGGAAGCTCCCGCAGCTGAAAAAGCCCCCGCCGTCGAGGAAGCTCCTGCAGCAGAACAAGCTCCGGCAGAAACAAAAGCTCCAGCGAAAGCAGAAACTCCCGCAGCAGCACCTCCAGTTCGCAAGGAGTCTGGATTTGGTGGACCGCCTCCCGCCGATGATGAAGATGGGCAGGAGCTCACGGAGAAAGTAGTCTTCATCAACCGGTGTGCAAAGGTGGTCAAGGGTGGTAGGCGCTTTAGCTTCTCCGCTTTAGTGGTCTCAGGTGACCAAGCCGGCAAAGTTGGGTATGGATTCGGTAAGGCCAACGAGGTCGCTGAATGCATCCGGAAGGCCAGCGACAATTCGAAACGGAACCTCGAAAGTATGACCTTGGCTGGTCACACGATCCCTCATGAGATCACGGCTGAATATGGTGGTGGCAAAGTGCTTCTAAAGCCGGCATCTCCTGGAACGGGAATCATCGCAGGAGGAGGGGTGCGCGCCGTTTGTGAAGCGGTAGGCATCAAGGATGTCCTCGGAAAATCTCTTGGTTCAAACAATCACGCCAACGTCGTAAAAGCTACGTTGAAAGCGCTCTCGCTTCTCCGTAACCACGATGAGGTTATGAGCCTCCGAGGAAAGAAAAAGGTGAAGGCGATATAAATTCTGACAGGAGTAATAATTTCAAATATTGGGAGGGGTGCATGATTCGCATCTTCCTACAAGCCCACAGGATAGCGTCCTGAAATATCGATAAACTCAACGTTCAATACACAGCATGAAACTTCACGACCTTAAACCTAATCCCGGCGCAAAACATCGTCGGAAACGTCTCGGTAATGGAGAAAGCTCTGGCCTAGGGAAGACCTGTGGACGCGGGCACAAAGGGCAGAAGTCCAGATCTGGAGGTGGTGTACGGCCTGGCTTCGAGGGTGGGCAAATGCCGCTCCATCGGCGCCTTCCGAAGCGAGGATTTAACAACGTTCAGTTTCGGGACAAAGTTGCCATCGTGAACGTAGGCCAGCTCAACGAGAAATTCGAGGATGATTCTACGGTTGATGAAAAGGCGTTGCGTGCCGTCGGACTAGTTTCTGGACGATGCGACGCGATCAAAATTCTCGGTGAGGGTGAGCTTGGAAGAAAGCTCAAGATTGTTGTTGATGCTGTAAGTGCCTCCGCCCGGGCCAAGGTTGAAAAAGCGGGGGGTTCTGCTGATACCGGTGATTGATCTCTCCGGAAGAAGTGCTTCTCCGGAATAGATCTTTGACCGAAATCCGAAATTATACTCTTCAAATTCCCAAGACATGATCACGGCATTTGCAAACATCTGGAAGGTTCCCGAGCTTCGGGACCGGATTCTGTTCACGCTTGCCATGGTCGTGATCGTACGCCTCGGAGTGGCGATCACCCTCCCGGGCGTGGATGCCAGCGTCATTGATCGCTGGCTCGAGTGGAGAGTGGAAAATGATGAGGGTGGTAACGCGATAGGGGTTCTCTTGAACGTATTTTCGGGAGGTGCACTCCAGCAGTGTGGAATCTTTGCATTAGGGATCATGCCCTATATCTCTGCCTCGATCATGATGCAGCTGATGTCGGCCGTGGTGCCAACTCTGGCTAAGCTGCGCCGGGAGGAAGGTGGTCAGCAGAAGATCAATCAATATACGCGATTCATCACTATAGTGATCGCGGTCGTTCAGGGATTCCTTTTGGCTCAGACGCTGCAGAATCCTGAAAACATCCCCTACATGGAGGGCATATCTCAGCACGGGGGTGGAGACTTGGTACCCGAGGGAGGTGGTGGGTTCGTCGCGCTAACGGTTCTCACTATCCTTGCTGGTACAATGTTTCTGATGTGGATAGGTGACCAGATCACAGAGCGCGGGATAGGAAATGGAATCTCACTGATTATTTCGGTTAATATCATAGCCGCCCTGCCGGGAGCACTCGTGCAGGCCTTCAACACTTACGTGCAAGGCGCTGAGGATAATCCTTTCAAGCCGATGGTTCTCGTCGGGTTGTTTGCCCTCCTGCTGGTCATTATCGCAGCGGTAATCGCCATCACTCAAGCGCAGCGACGAATTGCAATCCAGTATGCGAAGCGGGTTCGCGGTAAGCAGCTGACCGGGCAGCAGACCCAGTATCTTCCCCTCAAGGTGAACTACTCAGGCGTGATGCCCATTATTTTTGCGAGTGCGATCCTTTCCCTGCCAACCATGCTGCTGAGCTCCATACCTGCCTTCGGCGATAAGGCGTGGGTTGGGTGGCTCACGACAAATCTGAACCCCCCGAGTATTCCTTACTTTGTCATCTCTGCGGCGATGATCTTTTTCTTCAGTTACTTCTGGGTTGCGACGATGTTCCAGCCTAGCGAAGTCGCAGAGAACCTAAAGAGAAGTGGGGGTTACGTGCCCGGGGTGCGTCCCGGAAAACCTACCGCGGACTTTCTTGATTTCACAATGACGAGGTTGACCTTCGCAGGAGCTCTCTTCCTCACCATGATCTACATTCTTCCCATGTTGTTGACTGTGGCTCTAGATTTAAACTTCGTGGTGACGAGCTTCTTTGGTGGAACGAGCCTCCTCATCCTTGTGGGTGTCCTGTTGGACATGCTGCGACAGACTGAAACGCATCTCCTCCAGCGGCACTACGATGGGTTTCTGCGAAAAGGTAAGATCAAGGGCCGTGGTCGAGTGCAGGGCACTGGGGCTGCAGCTAGTGGAAACGGGCTCGTCTACCTCTTGATCTTCGCCGCGGGCTTGATCGTGATCGCGGTCGTTGCGTGGGCCAAAAGCAGGTGATCTAGCCCTTGGTCTTGTGCCAAGTCAGATGATAGTTCTCCTTGGGCCCCCCGCGTCGGGAAAGGGGACGCAGGGCCGTCTTCTTGCAGAAGCGCAGGGCTGTTCCTACCTTAGCACTGGAAGGCGTTTAAGAGTAGAGGTTGCGGATGATACCTCTCGCGGGCGACTGGTGAAAAAATTTCTCGAGGAGGGGCAATATGTTCCCGATCACCTCGTTGTGGACCTCGTAAATGAATGGATTGGTCAAGCAACGAAAGGATGGGTTTTGGATGGCTTCCCGCGAACCCTTTCTCAAGCCGAGGAGCTGGACCGAATCCTTGCTCCCGAGGCCTCTTCCTTGAAGGCGATCTTGTTGGATGTTGATTTTTCTGAACTTGAAAGTCGCGTGGTTGGGCGAAGAGAATGCAAAGGATGCTCTTGGACAGGTAATGTAACTGAAGCATCTGAAACTGATGGGAAATGCCCTGACTGTGGCGGGCTGCTTCACCGGCGTTTCGACGATATTCCGGAGAATTTTAGAAAGCGACTTAAGGAGTTCGAGGATTTGACATTGCCGGTGGCTTCATACTATGAGAAGTCCAAACGCCTCTTCAAGGTGTGCGGAGTTGGTAAACAGGAGAATGTATTCGAACGACTCCAAAGTACGCTAAGATAATCTTATGGCGAAACGCATCAAGATGCCGATTAAATCGGAGTCGGAGATCCGCAAAATGCGTGTCGCGGGTGAGGTTGCCAGCGAGGTTTTGCAGGCTAGCGCAGCCTTCGTTGAGCCAGGTCGGACCACTGCAGAAGTTGACGCTTTTGCTGCTGAGCTCATCGCCGAGCGTGGAGGGATACCAACTTTCTTTGGATATCGTGGGTTTCCGGGCAACATATGCATCTCGATTAACGAGGAGGTGGTCCACGGAATAGGGGGGAGCCGAAAAATTCAACCCGGGGACCTTGTGAGTATCGATATAGGCGTCACCCTCGGAGGGTGGATTGGTGACAATGCGGTAACTGTAGCAGTCGACCCCATCAGTCCGGAGAGTAAAAGATTACTGGCTGTTACCGAGCAAAGCCTCTTTGAAGCCATTGACCATGCGCGCGAGGGAGTACGCCTTGCTGACTTATGTGGGAGCGTCGAAACCTATGTCAATAACTACGGCTTTACTGTGGTGCGTCAGTTAGTGGGGCACGGGGTAGGAAAGGAGCTACACGAGAAGCCCGAGGTGCCAAATTTCAGGCCTGCGGGTTCTACTCCAAAACTGAAAGCGGGCATGGTTCTTGCCATCGAGCCCATGGTGAATACGGGAGTGGGAGACGTGGATTGGCTTGATGACGGGTGGACGGTGGTAACTAGCGACCGAAAACCTTCTGCTCATTTCGAGCATACTGTTCTGGTGACGAATGGAGATCCGGAACTCTTAACGTGGCGCCCGCGGACTGCTTTGCCTGAGCAGCTGGGAGTTACTCTTTAAGGAGAAAGAGTCACTATAGAGTTAGGGGCAGCGGGAGGGTGATTCATTCTCTCTCTTTGGCCTTTTTACTCCAGCGTTAAAACTCACGTGGAGCGATCAGTGATTTGTGAGATGTGGATCGAAGAGAAGCTGTATGGCATTCTCGAGTGCCTCGCGTGAAACATGCTTTGCGATTCCCCTTAGGTCGTTTCCGGCGGGAAGGATGAGTCCTGCCGGCTACACGATTTCGTCATGAATCATTCCGGAAAGTTCATGGCCGGCTTTAGGTTCCAGCTAGTCTGCTGAATATCCGCTGCGATGTAAGCGCCTGCTTCAAAATTCGAATTAATGACGTAGTTAAGTTCCTAAAGCTTATGGATTCCAACGCGATCGGGGCCAATCACTGACCTCCAGCCTTGAATCTTGAGGCTCAGAATCGCCGCCCGAATTAGCCTATCGCTGCGACCGGCGCATGGTCGCTATCCGGTATTTCATGATCGCATCAGCGATGGCGCCAGCGAGTGTTCGCTGATAGGTTGGATTTGCAATCAACCGCGCTTCGTAGGAGTGGCTCATGAAGCCGCCCTCAAGGAGAATTGCAGGATGCTTCACTCCAGTAAGGACGCTAAAACGCGCACGCCGGATGCCTCGGTCTGGCCTCCCGGTCTTGATGAGGCAGGTGCTATGAATAGCCGTTGCCAGAGCGATGTTGGCAGAGTCCTGAGTATTTCCATTTCTAAGCTGAAAATCATCCTGACGCAAACCCCTTCCATAGTGGGCAACACCTGCAGGCGAGAGGGTAAAGGTCTCGATTCCCTCGGCTCTGCCCCGGCCACCGGAATTAAAGTGGACACTGACGAAGATCGCATTCTGGAACCGGTTCGCGAGATCCACTCTCTCTTTCAAGGAGAGAAACCGGTCAGAATTTCGAGTCATCACAACCTTGAAGCGGCGGGCCTCAAGTTGTTGTTTCAGGATGCGGGATACAGCCAGATTATATTGAGCCTCCACTCCATGGCGGTTCACTGCCCCGGGGTCATTACCACCGTGCCCTGGGTCAATTATCACAGTGTCAAAAGGAGTTGCGGTCTTAATGTAAGAGGGCCTGAGCACCGGGTCTACCAGCTTGCCGAGGTCGATGCGCGAAATAAGGTATCGTCCCTTCAATGAGACGACCTTGAAGCTGAACACAAACTTAACATTGTTCATGAAGACCTCTTGTCCGCCAATAGTGAAGCGGATTTTGACAGCCTTATTCTCCAACTCAAGAAACGACCCTTTTACTGTCATTGATTGGAATCCGTAGAATTCCTTGATGCTGCGGGCGGTGACATAGTCCTGGCCATTATGACGAACGGTTTCCCATCCCGTTGCGGCATGGGCTGGGAACAGGAATTGCCACCCAAGCATTATAACAGCGAGGACGAACATTCGTGGAGGCCAGGAGGC
Organism: Roseibacillus sp.; assembly: GCA_002715825.1. GTDB lineage: Bacteria > Verrucomicrobiota > Verrucomicrobiia > Verrucomicrobiales > Akkermansiaceae > Roseibacillus_B. Next base: position 5,707 of record PBAI01000023.1, read on the forward strand.
AGATTTCATTGATGTAGAGGCCGCCATGGAAAGAGAGTGAGGGTATGAATCCAATTGGCGGTTCGACCCGGGAAGGTTGGCTTGTAAGCAGGGTCCTCGCAATTAGAAAGCTGCTGGACACACGGAAGGAACGGGCCTAGGGATCGCAGTGTTGTGGCTGTGCATCTGGTTGGAAAATATCGCGCTCAGTGGGGCGAAGGACCGCTCTGGTGGGAAGGAAAACTGTATTATGTTGATATTGAGGGGTGCACCGTGGTGGAATTTACCCCCCAATCGGGGGAGGAAAAATGCTGGAATCTTGGGGAAAGGGTCGGGTCGGTGGTCCCTCGGATGGGTGGCGGCCTTGTCGTTGCGGGGGACTCAGGATTTGCTTTTCTCAACGTCGAAACCGGTGAGGTCGAAGCGGTTGGTGATCCAGAGCCCGATAAGCGTGAAAATCGTTTCAACGATGGGAAGTGTTCGCCAGATGGTCGCTATTTTGCCGGGACGATCAGTTTGGCAAAACGTGAGGGTGATGCCGGGCTCTATCGACTGGATCCAAGCCTTAGAATAGAGCGAATGCTTGGAGGAATTACGAATTCCAACGGCTTGGCCTGGACCAAGGATGGAAGCACGCTTTTCTATATCGATACTCCGCGATTATCTGTGCAATCGTTCCGCTATGAAGCGAGCTCGGGATCCCTCTTTGATCAGCGGGAGGCCTTCTCAACTGCGGGCCGTGTGCCAGGAGTGCCAGATGGGATGACAATCGATAGGGAAGGAAATTTATGGATAGCGTTTTGTCACGGTGGCTGTGTGGTCTGCTTTGATCAGCGGGGGAATGAATTAGAGCGCCTTTTTCTTCCGTGCCGCGAGGTTACAGCTCCAACCTTCGGTGGGGACGATCTCGAGGATCTCTATGTAACCACAGGTCAACCTGCAGACGAAGTTGAAGAAAATGCCGGACGTTTATTTATGTTTTCTGATCTGGGTGTTGCTGGACATCCGAGCCATTGCTTCAGGGGATGAGTCCGAGAACTATCCACATAAAAGTGTTCTGGCGTGATGCATTTGGAAGAAAGGTGTCACCATCCCGCGCTGAGGTAGCAAAAAGAAGAAGTGGAAGTAGCTAGAGAAGAGCTGGTGGCAGCATGCCAGCCCAGCCTCGAGGCGTGAACTCACAGACCTCTCTTCTCTTCAACCCCTTCTGGTGGACTAGAGATCCGGCGCTACATCACATGAATTTTGACGACTGCCGGATTCCCGGTGCCGCTGAAATTTCTTCCGGTGCTTGATACTCCGGGAATTAGCACGTTTTCTCCAACGCCTGAAACTCCCTGGTTTAAGATTCCGTCGCATGATTCTGATCACTGCGGACTCGGTATGACCCGAGATCTGATAAATCTCTTCGAAAGTGATACGATCGGCCCATGCAGCCCAGATAACCCAGTCTAATGACCCCCGGAGAGGCTCGGGGAATGCTTTCCGAGTAGCAGGCCAATTTCCATTTTTTGCCATAATGCAGGTAATGTCATATTAGCTCCGGTCATAGTATTCGCCAGAGGTATCTGATCGAAGCTTTGCTGATTTGCGGATTAGCGACCTGAACNATAATTATCGCATGGCTCCATTGATTGAAGACAAGCAATGAAGTGAGGGAAAAGGAAGGTAGGCGGGGAGACCTCTCAGGNCCTTCGTCATGGATTACCCGAAATCGTAGGCGTCCATATCAAAGACGAGGTTGACTTCCTCAGGCAAGGTGGTTGTGGAGATTACCTGCTGAACGTGCCGCGAAAGCGTCCGAGGATTTCCTGATCTTAGAAGCAGCTGGAAACGAAAAAGGCCATGGGCCTTAGGAGTAGGGGCAGGATTTGGAACTCCCATTTCTATCTCATCTGGAAGATTGGCAGAGAGGCGTTGATGGAGATTCTGGAGTGTGAATTCCGCCAAGCGTTCATGACTGCATTTGCTCGTAAGCAGGGCCACGTGAGTAAAGGGNGGAAAGTTGAACTGTCTGCGAAAATCGTATTCCTGATCTGCGAAGCCCTCATAATCGTGGTGCCTTGCAAACTGTATGGATGGAGAATGAGGGGTGAAAGTTTGGATGATTACCTCACCCTCCATCTCTCCACGCCCGGAACGGCCAGCCACCTGGGTGAGGAGCTGGAATGTTCGTTCTCCAGCCCGAAAGTCCGGTGCGTGCAGTGATAAATCTGCGTTCAAGATTCCTGCGAGGGTAACATTCGGGAAATCCAAGCCTTTCGCAATCATCTGTGTTCCAAGCAGGATATCGATTTTTCGAGCTCGAAAATCGCGCAGAGTGTTCCGAAGGGCGTTCTTCTTTCGGGCGGTATCGGCATCTAGTCGGGCAAGACGGGCCGAGGGAAATACCTTCTTGAGAACCTCTTCCACTTTCTGAGTTCCATAGCCCTGCAGGAGGATTGACCGATCATGGCACTTCGGGCATGCACGGGGCACGATTGCCTGGTAGCCGCAAAGGTGGCAGATCAGCCTCTCTTCGGTTCGATGGTAGGTTAAAGGGACAGTGCAATGCTGGCACTCACAGACATGACCACAGCTGGGGCATTGCAGAGATCGGGCAAATCCACGACGATTGAGAAAGAGGATTACCTGTTGGCCGGCCTCCAGTTTTTTTTCCATGTCAGTCCTGAGGCGTTCAGAAAGTATTGCAGGCCCGCCTTTTTGTTTTCGAGTCTCGCTACGCATGTCTACGATTCGGATCAGAGGTAGAGACTGACCGTCTGCTCTCTCGGTCAGTCGGACGAGATCGTATTTGCCTGACTCGGCATTTTGGAACGATTCCAAGGAAGGGGTCGCGGAACCCAGAACAACCTGACATCGCTCGAGATTTCCACGGACCACTGCAAGGTCTCGACCCTGATACTTNGGGGGATTTTCCTGCTTGTAGGTGTTTTCGTGTTCTTCGTCTACGATGATCAGGCCGGGCGAGGGAAGAGGGGCAAATACCGCCGATCGGGCTCCCACGACTATCATCGCCTCCCCTTTTCGNATTCGGTGCCACTCGTCGAACCGTTCCCCTTGAGATAGGTTAGAGTGCAAAACTGCAACCTGATCATGAAGTGCGGAAAATCTGGATTTAAAATGTTGGACGGTCTGCGGCGTCAGCGCGATTTCTGGGACCAGCACGAGGACGCTTTTCCCGCGATCGAGGCAGTGCTGTGCCGCTTGGAGATACACTTCGGTCTTCCCTGATCCGGTAACGCCATGCAGGAGGATGGGTTTAGGCGAATTAAGGTTGGTCTCAGAGTCTGATCCTCGATCGAGAGATGAATCCAAAGCGGTGCAAATCTTTTTGTAGGCGTGTCGTTGTCCGGGGTTGAGCTCGTGGGGAATACTTTCAAGAAAGACGTCTCCTGCATCAGGATCACGTCTGACCTCCTCAGAATGAACGGTGAGATACCCTGCATCTTCAAGCGATTTGACACTTCCCCTCACTGATGCGCCCCCAAGTTCGTTGAGCGAAATGGGTCCCGATTTCTCAAGCAAGCTCAGGATGGTATGCTGCCTCGGTGCACGCCGGGACAGTTTGTCCAATGCTTCCGGATCTGGCATTCCAACAAGTGTTGCGACCAGACGTGTCTTGGCAGAGTGAGCTTCCTGCCGGACAGCCCCGGGAAGCATCGAACGCATGATCTGCTCCAGAGGCGTCCCGTAATATCCTGCCATCCATCTAGCAAGTTGAATCAGCTTCTCAGTTACGACTGGCTCAGGATCAATCAGCGCAGTTACAGGCTTAAGCTCGAAAGCAGATGTTTGCTCAGAGATGATATCGAGGATTGTTCCGGTCGCAGAAGTATTACGAAGCGGTATTTTTACCCGGCAGCCGGGGCGAGCAGAAAGACCCTCTGGAAGCGCATAGTCAAAAATGAGCTCCGAGGGTCCATCGATCAACACTTTGACAGTGCTCGCCACCGCGTAACGATATGCATAAAAGCAGGGCTATCCAACGTCGCAGATTGCCTTAACTTTCAGTCGAACATAACCGATTTCCGGCAGGCGTGTTGCTGGACTGCTGGCCTGTCAGGCTGTGGCGGCTTTCGTCGGGAGATATGGGAGGACCTTCTCCAATGCGGCTGCTGCAGTGATTCCATGCTTTTCGCGGAGAATGTCTACCTTGCCGTGTTCGACAAACTCGTCAGGCCAGCCCACCCGTTCGACGGGAGTGTCGATTCCTGCATCGTGCAAAAGTTCGATGATAGACGCGCCGAAACCATTCTTCAAGACGTGGTCTTCAAATGTGCAAAGTACCTTGCAACGTTTAGCGACTTCAATAATGAGATCTTCGTCGAGAGGTTTGATGAAGCGAGGGTTGACTAGCGCTACGGAATAACCCTGTTTCTCGAGTTCTTCAGCGGCCTCTACAGCCAGGTCATGAACAAATCCAAGACCTATGAGCGCAACATCATTACCATCTTTGATCAGCTCTCCCTTGCCGATCTCAAGGAGTTNAGGGCTTTCCTTTGGTCTNGCTCCGGTTCCCACTCCTCGCGGGTATCGGACTGCGATCGGGCCTTCTTCGTATTGTGCCATNGTCCAGAGCATGTCCGCAAACTCATCCTCATTGACCGGTTGCATGTGNACGATATTCGGGATGTGCCTCAGATAGCCAATGTCAAACAGGCCGTGGTGGGTGGGGCCGTCGTCGCCGGAGAGTCCNCCCCTGTCCATGCAGAGTCGAACAGGAAGTTCCTGNAGCGCCATATCATGAATAATCATGTCGTAAGCTCGCTGCATGAAGGTGGAATAGATCGCCAGAAAGGGTTTCAATCCTTGGGTCGCGAGGCCACAGGCAAACAGAGCGGCATGTTCCTCCGCGATGCCGACATCGAAGTATCGATCTGGAATCTCTTCCTTGAAAATCTCGAGTTTGGTTCCGCCGGGCATTGCAGCTGTAACCGCCACAATTTTGTCATCCTCCTTTGCAAGGTTGGTTACGGTCCGGCCAAAAACCTCTGAATAAGTGGGGTTTCCGCCGCTGCTAGTTGATCCATCGACAACATTGTAGGGGCCAAGTCCATGGAACTTGCCGGGCTTTTCGAGCGCCGGACGGTAGCCGCGGCCTTTTTCGGTAATGATGTGTAGGATCACAGGCTCTTCCTGCTCTTTCAGATATTCAAAGGTCCTGACCAGAAGAGGAAGGTTGTGACCGTCAATAGGGCCGAAATAGCGGACGCCAAATTTTTCGAAAAGGACGTTTGGGAACAGGAGGTTTTTCGCGCTCCGCTCGATCTTCATCGCAAGGCGGCGTACTCCTTGCCCTCCAACTCGTTCAACGAACTCCGCTGCCTTTTGTCGAACGTCAGAGTAGGCCTTGTTTGTCTGCAAGGCGTTGAAGTATTTCGCGATCGCTCCAACGTTTTTGTCGATGGACCACTCATTATCNTTCAGGACAACTATGAACCTCCTGGTAGTTTCTGCGATGTTGTTAAGAGCCTCCAAAGTCGGTCCACAAGTGAATGCGGCATCTCCTGCTATCGCGACCACATGCTCATCGTCTCCCTTGAGGTCTCTCGCCGCGGCCATCCCAAGTGCCGCGGACAAGGCAGTGCCAGCATGGCCCGCACCATAGCAATCATGATCCGATTCAGTGCGAAGTAAAAACCCATTGAGGCCTTCGTATTGCCGGATGGAGTCAATCTCCCCAGCTCGGCCAGTCAGCATTTTGTGAACATAACCCTGGTGGGAAACGTCCATCACGAATCGATCAACAGGAGTGTTGAAAACTTTGTGGAGAGCGATGGTAAGCTCTACTACTCCCAGATTGGGTCCAAGGTGCCCCCCGGTCCGTGCCAACGTCCGAATCAACGTCTCTCGGATTTCGGCCGCAAGCTGTTCAAGCTCCTCGTCTCCGAGAACTTTAACATCCTCCGGGCTTCTGAGCCCTGAGAGAAGGTTCGGTTCGGAGTCGTGCTGCTGGTTAGAGGAGTCGGATGTCATCTTCAAGAGATTCGGCGGTTGGGCCGCTACTTGCCGGTGGGGGATCCTCAACTTCTTCCGGGTTGGGTGCGAGGTTCTTTTCTACGGAGTTTCCAACCTCAATCAACTCTATCCGCTGTTTTGCGGCTGCAAGCACTTTTTCGCAGTGCTGAAGGAGTCCTGCACCCTTTTCGTAGTGCGCAACCAGTTCTTCCAGAGGGAGCTGATCTCCTTCCATGGCCTCTACGAGGCTTTCCAGTTCTTCCATGGCTTCCTCGAAGGTGTGCGCCTCCGATTCTTTTGCCTTCTTTTTAGCCGCCATTATTGTGTCATTAGGGAAATTAGGGAGTGTTCGAGTTGCCCGACACCGACCAGAATACGAGCAGGCTGTCAACGAACCGAACAGGATTGGGATACCGNGTGAGAATCGTTCTGAGTTCAGGATCAAGCTTGGCCAGCGTGCCNGGGCGACTTCGGGTTGAGACTGATGCCCATCCGTCGAGCACCAGAGGAGCCCATTCTTCATACTCGTTGTAGACGCCCGGCAGGACTCTGCTGCTGTGGGAGTAAGGAGAAATCAAAAGCCCCGCAAACGGGCTGTCCTGCGTCGCCGAGAGCGTCTCCAGTTCCTTGAATACGCTGAGCCGCCTGGGTAACCAGAGTGCGGTTCGGTCAGCATACCACGCAACTGCCCAAGGTTGATCGGTCACGACGATTTCGTCCTCACGGACCTGTGGAGCAAGTCCTGTGTTCAGTGCTGCAGGATAATATGGTGGCCAATGTGGTGGAACCGTTCCTGCTCGACCTACCTCCCTGACCTGTCGGGGAAGATCGAGAACCATAGGTCCACCACTGATCAGAATGACCGCTACAAAGTGCGCNTGTCGCAGGGTGGGGATCTGCGAAATAATCTGCAGTCGACTCCAGAGAATCGCAACAACCGCGAGGCCATATCCTGCAAACAGGGGTGCGAACAAAATATGGAGCTGATTAGGGTCCGTGCTTGCCCCTTCCTTCAAGCCAAAGATCGCCATGCCGACCGATCCGAAGAGCCACATCAGAAGAAGACACCATCGAAAGTTTGCAATGGATTTGCGTTTAAAAGGATGCAAAAGCGCGACAAAGAAGAGAGGCGCAGTAAGGAGTGACCCGAGGTTTGTGAAGAGATTGCCAGCTTGCAGGATCGTGGTCCTGACAATTTTGAAAGGAAGGTTCTGCAGGGGAAGATAAGCATCCTGAAGGTTAAAGGTTCTCATGACCGAGTCTTCGCTGCCCCCCAGTCCATTAAAAACGGCGAGGATCGCTGTTCCCCCCATGCTGCCGCTGTATTGCTGGTTTTTCAGGAGGGGGAAGATCGCTAGCAGTAGCACTATGGCGAGGGCAGCAAGCCCGATCGCACCTCTCGGACGCAGGAAAAAACCGGCGTATATGGCAAAACCAAGAACAATCCAGATCGCGAGCCAGTGGGTGAGAGCAAGAAGGCCGAGGAATGCAGCAGCAAGAAGAGCTGGAATCAGAGCGATCCGACCCTCGGAGGTTGACTCAATGGCCTTGTACGCAAACAGGCAGGCACAGGAAAAGAGCAGAAGCATGAACATCTGAGGGAGGCCTGTCTGGGAAAATTTCCAGTTTAGATCACAAAGGAGCATGAGCAGCGCTGTGACGCCACCAATCTTGGGATCGAATATTCTGGAAATCAGAAGATAGTTCACCCCGATTGCCATCAGGAAAAAAATTACCGCCGTAGCTGCAATAACCCGATCCAACTTATAAACCGATTCCGTTTCAGTCATGCGCCACCTTTCGGCATCATCACCACCGACAAGTTTCAGTGCGACGCTGAGGATGATCGGATGCAGCGGAGCATGGTAGGTGTCACGATTGGAATTTGCTACGATGGGATCACCTTCCCGGATCTCGCCATTCTGCCATATCGCGACCGGGCGCAGGACCTTCGTCGTGAAGCTCTTATTTCTTGCGATTTCCCGTGCGATTTGTGCTTGGTCCATCCCCTTCGGAGAGTCCAAGCCCCGGAATGTGACTAGCAGGTAAAGAAGCGAAAGACCAATAAGCAGAATGAAGAAAACAACGCGTCGGATAATGATTCCAGTTTGGATGGAAGTTGAGGGGTCTGCGGCACTCATAGTGGAAGGTCTAAAGTCAGTTTGTCACCTTGGGCTCTAGATTTCTTTCAATTTGCGCTGGAGAGTCCGGCGGCTGATACCCAGGAGATCGGCTGCCTTGGTGCGGTTTCCATCCGTGTAGCGGAGCGCCCTCCGGATCGTTGCCATTTCGATGTCATGCAAATTAAATTCGCCACCCGGTGCAAGGTCCTTTTCCGGCTCGCTTGAGAGATTCTCAGGTTCTGTGGCGTCGGTTCCAGCCTGGAGGTCGAGAAAGGAGGGGAGATGTCGTTCCTCGATGGTTTCTTCGTTGGACATCACTACGCCATGTTCAATGGCAGTTCGTAGTTCCCGCACGTTCCCTGGCCATGAATAAAGCCGCAGGAGATTGAGTGCGCCATCGCTCAGGGGTTTGATAGAGCGCCCGTTTTCCTTGGCGAATTCACGAAGAAAGGAGTTCGCAAGGAGAATAATGTCCTCCGCCCTTTCGCGAAGGGGAGGCATCTTGACTGCCACAACGTTTAAACGAAAAAAAAGATCCTCCCTGAACTTTCCCGCGGTCGCCATCTCCCTGAGGTTCCGGTTTGTGGCAGCTACGACCCTTACATCAACTTTGATTGGTTCATTAGAGCCAACTCTTTCGATGGTTCTTTCGGAGAGCGCCCGCAGAAGTTTTACCTGGGTGGCGGCATCAATCTCGCCGACTTCGTCGAGAAAGAGGGTTCCCCCATCTGCCTGCTCGAAGCGTCCGATTCGCCTCTGGTGTGCATTGGTGAAGGCTCCCTTCTCATGTCCGAAAAGTTCGGACTCGAGAAGCTGCGGAGAGAGAGCAGCACAATTAACGATAACCATTTTATCGGCCGGACGACCACTGAGATCGTGCAGTGCGTGCGCGACAAGCTCCTTACCGGTTCCGGATTCACCTTCAATCAGGACGGTTGCCCGCGTTGGAGCAATCTGTGTCACCATTTCTCCGATTTTGGTGATGGCTGGCGATTTTCCTATGATGCGCTCGAGGCCTGCACTGCGAATTTCGGCTTTTTTCTGAAGGGCGTAATTCTCGGTCGTAAGGCGGCGGTTCTCACTCTCGATTTCCCTGCCTCGGGCTGCGCGGCTCACGAGGAGTTCAACCTCCTCAAGGTTAAGAGGCTTAGTGACGAAATGCCACGCTCCCCGCCTCATTGCTTCAACTGCCGTATCCACCGAGCCGTAGGCTGTCATCATGATGCAGACCGGAGGTTTGGCAAGAGTGAGGGCCTCATCAAGGAGGTCCATTCCGGAATCCGGTCCAAGGCGTAGATCAGTCAGGAGGACATCAACTGGTTCGCTCTTGAGAACCTGCCGGGCTTCCCGGAGATCTGATGCTACGTATACTTCGAATCTCTCGTCGAGGGCGAGGCGCAAGCCATCACGAGTCGGCTTTTCGTCGTCAACTATGAGAATGATTGCATTCATAAGGTTGTCCTCTGGCAGAATCTATTCAGCTCTTTTCAGACCTCGATAATGGATTTCGTCCTCGGTGTGGAGTCCTCGATAAGACGGACGCACTTCTCAATGAGAGGAAGGTAAATGTGAACGCTCGTTCCCTTACCCTCCTCACTTTCAAACTTAATCTCACCGTTGTGTTCACGCACGATACGCCGAACTATCAGGAGGCCGAGTCCCGTTCCTGATTTGCGGCCGGAGCGGAATGGTTCAAAGAGAGAGCCCATCAGATCAGGTGAGATTCCCGATCCGTTGTCACGCACGGACACCACGATCTCAAATTCNTTGCTTGTAGATTCAATGTGAATTTCCCCTCCTGAACCCGGAAGAGCCTGATAGGCGTTTTTGAGAAGATTGAAAAACGCCTGCTTCATTTGATCACCATCCAGCAGGAGGTTAGGCAGATTTTCATCAAGGTTAAGATGCACAGCGACGTTTCTCTCTTCCATTTCTGGAGCCAGCAATGAGAGGGTGTCTTCAATTACCTGATTGAGATTGCTCGTTTTCCGGATAGGCGTGGCAGGGCGAATCGCGTGAAGGAATTCCTTCAAAAGGCTATCCAGCCGCTTAATCTCATTTTGAGCGGTTGTAAGATGTTCATCCAGATTACTCCGGTCTGCAGCAGGAAGGTCACTAATTTTTCGCTCGAGGAGCTGAAGGTGGATTCCAAGTGAATTCAGGGGATTTCCTATTTCGTGTGCGACGCCGGCGGCAAGAAGTGTGAGGGCGTTCAGCTTTTCGCTTTCGATGGTCTCTTCGGTTTCNCGGCGTGATTGAGTGATGTCGCGGACGAGCATGACATAACCAAGTAGCTCTTCCTGTCCATCGACATCCTCTACCAGTGGCGAGAGGTAAAAGTTCAGAAAACGGTTTTCGGGATAGAACACCTCAAGGTCTCGATTGACTGACTGGCGACCGGGTCCAGCCAGAGAGGGCCAGTCGAGGCCCCGAACCAAGCCGTCCAGTGGCTGCCCAACGGACTCCTCTTCATGGAGGCCGAAAAAGCCACATGCAGCTCGGTTGAGAAAAGTCACCGCTCCATCCGGATCCAGAATAAGAACGCCCTCTTCCAGAGACTGAAAGACGTTTTCCAGAAACCCTCTTTCTCGCACAAGGCGATCCACAAGCGTCTCAACCTGGCGAGGGTTCAGACGGTCCAGCCTCGCTATCAGTTTTTCTATGAATCCGGTGTTCAATCCTCTTTTGCTGGTTGTCGGGGCGCTGGTCTAGGTTACTGAGGTGGTGATGAGCAAAGTTCAGATTGTCCTCTGCAGTTTCCCAGACCTCTCGAAGGCGCGACATATTGGCACACTGCTGATTGAAAAGCAACTAGTTGCCTGCGTGAATCTTATTCCTGGCGTCGAGTCTGTATTCAGTTGGGAAGGGAAAATCACGTCGGAACGGGAAGTTCTCGCCATTTTGAAGACCACATCAGAACGGCTCGTCGAGCTTGAGAAAGAGGTGCTGGCTCTGCATCCTTATGAAGTTCCGGAATTTCTGGTCGTGGCAGCGGACAATGGCAGTGAGGACTACCTCAGATGGGTCGAGACGGTGACCCGCAAGTGATAATCGGAGGTAGCTAGTCCGGTGGATACTTGAGTAGGTTTCCGCATTCCCTATCGTTTACAATCAAAGATGAGTCGTCGACAGGCCATATTTTTAAGTATTCTGGGGCTGGGAACTCTCGTGGGGAGTGCGGCTGAGGTAGAGTGGAATGCCACGGGGGCTATCAATGTTGTGCGCGGCGAGAACTTCCTTTCCATGGTGGCCAGCGGCGACCCGGTTACGGTTGAGCTTAGCTATAACAACGGTAGCGAAGGAGAGATTTTCAGGCAGATCTTTGATCTCAATGACCAGCTCTTCTGGCAGCAGGAGGAATACTACCAATCCATTAACCTCGAAATCGCCATCACGATAGGGCCGCACACTTGGCGAGGAACTCTGGAGTCTGGCTCCTCTGGACCTCCCTACAGCATAGAAGTGCAGGACGTTAAGGTCGCGGGGGATACGACTGACCGTTTCAGGCTGACAGTTGCAGAGGATGATGGAGGGAGTTTTCCGTCGTTTCCTGGGCAATTGGTAGNGGATGATAATCCCACGATTCAAATTGAATTCATGGATTCACCGGTCGGTATGGACGCCGTGCCCCGTTATCTCGATTCTACCGAGCTTGCCTGCGTATCGCAGAGCTTTACCCGGATTACCGCGGCGAGGGGATTCATTTCGAGTGGTTCGGGCGACATAATCAATTTCATGATTGCCCCGGAAAGTATCAGAACCCGTATGCCAGATTTGGGATTCGTGGAGTTGCGCGAAGTTAGCTATGACCCTGAGTTTGATGAGGTGCTTTTAAGGTGGGGCAGTGTCCCGGGCAGATTCTACGTGATTCAATATCTCGCTGAGGACCTCTGCTGGCGGGAAAAAAGTTCAACTCAGGCGCAAGGTGTCGAGACTACGTGGGCGGTTCTTCCGTCCGGGGAAACGGAGCTCTACCGTATTATCGAAGAGGAGTGACAGCTGAATGTCCGGGTCTGAACGATTGTAGCGGCAGACCCTTTTACCTGCTGATTACAAATCCTTTGGCATTTTCCAGAGGAGGGATCTTCTCAGTCTGGANCTCTTTGATGAAGTGAGACACTGCGCTCTCTTCAGTGAGCTCGCACAGGTAGGCAGCGGTTTCGTCGGGTTCTCCCATGATCAATAACTCCACAGAGCCATCTGGAAGGTTTTTCACCGAGCCCACGACATCGTAACCCGTGGCCACTTCTTTGGTGGTATAACGGAATCCAACCCCCTGAACACGTCCAGTGAAGATGATTTTCTTTGCGATCATCTTTCAGGAGATTATCTGCCAAATGCGGTTTCTGTCTACCAAAGAGAGGTTGGGTCTGGGGCAAAAGTGCCCAAAGTCTCGCCTTGCAGGACTATCGGAGAGTGGGATCCCCCTGAGGCTGCAATAGTAAATCCCGGGTCTCGCTATCCGCGCAGTTTGTAAATGTTGTAATATTTCCATCTACAGAAATAGAGATGAACCGCTTCGGGGTGTGGGAATCATCGTTGAGTCTAGTAAGTATTTCGGATGCTCTGTCAGCAGCAGTTTCAGTTTCCCATCGGCATATCCAGATAAGGTGATCGCCACTTGAATTCGCGAACAGGCGGTAGCGATCTCCGCGCCAGAGTAGGGCGAGCGCCTGCGCTTGTTCATAGCTCTCCATCCATTCGATGAGGGTCTGCACCTGAAGGGCCCCGAGGGACTCCTCCAATTGGTTGACATGATTACTTGGAAGGGCAGGGAGGGTCACGGGCGCAATCGAAGAATGGTCTCCTCCGAGGAGTTCGAGAGTGCTTCGGGGAGGATTCTCGATAAGGTCTGGGAGAGAGCGGGTTTGAGTTCGTAGCCGCGTTTCGACGAAAATTCGGGCGGCCCCCCGCTCCTGGGGGAGTTCCCCCAGAGCCGCGAGATAGATGGGAAGTCCGGCGAGTAGAGATTCTCGCTCGGTAACCAAGGAGGTTGGCAGAAGGAATGCTTCCCTCTTTTCGTCGCGAAGCTTTGCAGTAATTGACTCCGATATGGCTGANCGTAGAGCTGACTCGGCAATCCATTCNTCGTCACTGAGCTGACCGACCGCCATGGGACTGATTTGCTCGATCAGAAGCTGCGAAAGCAGGCCATGGAGGAGAACTTCATCCTCAGGCTGTGTTTCGTCGAAGTCATCAGTGAGAAGAAGAGCGCCCTCGGCTGGATCGAGCCAGCCTCGCAACCCAATTGAATGAAGGGCTGAGAGCCCTTGACTGAGGGATTGGCCTGAGAATTCGCGGAACCCGAGCAAATCGAGCGCTCGAGACCGCCTAGCCAGACCACCGGGCCCGAATTGAGCAGAGAGATTTGCATCAACTCTTGCTCGCCAAGTCTCCTTCGAGACCGGGACCAGAACAGGAGCAGTCTTGAAGCGAAGCCCGAGAATATCTTCCACGTAAGCTTCCGCGCTGGGGACTCCGNCATTCTTCTCGGTGGTCGTTTGCGNCTGATCCGGCTTGAACGAGACAATGAGNCCCCCCGCGGCGATAGCTGCGATCAAAAGGGCAAGAAGGCTTCCGGCGCCTCTCATTGGTTTTTAAACCGCGAAATATTCAGGGTTTGAAGGGATTATCCCGTGGAAAGGTTCCGCGCGCTCCAAACACTTCCTCGGCTTTTTTGCCCTCCTTGAAAGTATATACTTCGGGAGCGGTTTGGTTTCCCCGGGCGTCGTAGTTGTAATACATTATCCTGATCGGTGTTTCTTTGCCTGTCTCAGGGTTTGTTCGAAGCGCTCTTGCATCAAACATTCTTTCTGCCTGCAAGCGGCCGGTGGTTCTGCTGTAGCCGTAGGAAACCTTATAGAGGAGGGACTCGCGCCCATCGTAAATCTTGCANGCGAGAGGATCTCCTTTCTGGTTGAGGCGGTAGACGACGATCATTTTCACTGCGCCGTTTGAGCCCCAGGTTCGCTTGACNAGCGTGCGGTCGTCCGGGCTACGCCGAAAAACGGTTCGAGACCCATCCTGATGGCGCTTGATCCGCACGTTTGGTCCGTCTTTCTCCCATTTCTCCTGAAACTTGTCAGGGAAAGACTTCTTCTCGTTCTGACTCATTCCGATATTTGCGGGGAGCAGGAGCATTGAGATGGCAGAAAAAACCGCCAGTCTAAGCGCAGAGTGAGAAAGCATAGGCACAAGAGGTAGCTTTGAGTTTGCAGGATAGCAACGGCTAATGAGAATTCCCAAGCATCTCATTTCAGGGTGGGCGAGAGCTTCCTCTCAGCTTTTTTAATGCGGTCGATAAGAAATTAGGCTTTTTTCTACTCAGAGCGGTGACTTGGAAAGCAGGAAGAAATATTCTCCAGTTAGATCAGGGGGTCGTCATGGGGATTCTTAATGTGACTCCCGATTCCTTCTCGGATGGCGGCCGTTACCTTGCTGTTGATCAGGCGCTGTGCAGGGCGCGGACCATGATTTCCGAGGGAGCTGGAATAATCGACGTTGGTGGTGAATCAACGCGACCGGGTGCATCTCCTGTTACCGTATCTGAAGAATTGGCTCGAACGATTCCAGTGGTAGAGGGTCTGCGCTCCGAGTGGGATGGCCCCATTTCCATCGATACGAGTAAGGCTGCTGTTGCGGAGCAGGCGCTGGCAGCTGGGGCAAACATAGTGAATGATGTATCAGGGCTGAGGGCAGACGAGGAAATGCTGGGAGTTTGTATAAAGTCGGATTGCGGAATAGTCGTCATGCACATGCAGGGTCAGCCAAGAACAATGCAGACTGATCCGAGCTACGGAGATGTGGGTGTTGAAGTCAGGGAGTTCTTCGAGGAGCGCTACCTGAGCCTGACGGCTTCAGGCGTGGAGGCCGAAAGGCTGGTTTTTGATCCGGGAATCGGGTTTGGCAAGAACTTGAATCATAACCTGTCCCTACTCCGAAGGTTGGAGAAGCTGGTTGTGCAGGGGCGCCCGCTTCTTATCGGTATCTCCAGAAAGAGCTTTCTCGGAAAGGTTCTTGAAGATGACTCGCCTGATCTCCGGGAGTGGCCCACGGTGGCCTTGACAGCTGCAAGCCGGATGCAGGGTGTCCTCCTGCACCGGGTTCATTCGGTAAGAGAAAATTGTGATGCTCTCAGAGTCGTCGAAGCTGTTCTGACGTCAGACGATGAAGCTCAAGATTTTCTCTGACGTTGAGTATTGAGGGATATGTCTATCTGTTGTTCCAGTAGATTACTACATTTCGGCTGGAACGTCCGCACGCTATAATATCCGGCTTTCCATCCTTGTTGAGATCGACAACCTTCAGATCCTCGCAGGCGATTTTGTCGTCAATAACATGGGTGGTCCACACGCCTTGTCTCTCATCCTGACTGTAGAGCTTGATGCCTACCTTTCCCTCCTTGTTGGGATTGCGCCAACCTGCCACAACCTGAAGGCCTCCAGTGCCTAGAATGTCAGCGTATTCCAATGCGTGTCCCTGGTTGAGGCTGTCATCAAGGACCGTCCTCTTCCAACCTCCCTTTCCTTCACCCTTGCTTCCGGTCGCTTCGTAAACGGCGACCGTATTGCCGTGGATAGGTTCGATGCAGGCAAAGGTGTTGCGCTGTCGTGGAGGCTCACTTTTACCAAATTTACCTATACGGATCTCGCCTGCGCCTCCGTTCATGTCGGGCAAGGCAAGATCCTGGGACTGCCACTTTCCCCCCGTGAGTCTGACCGATCGAGCACCTTCTGCTCCCCCGATGATCACGGTGTCAATGGAGCCATCTCGATTTATGTCAAAAGAGTCAAAGTTATGAGTCTTGTGGAGTTCGTTGTTAATAATAGCGGTTTTCCAGCTGCCACCTTCGGACGGATTACTGGGAGGAAAGTAGGCTGTCACATTAACGGGTATCCCCTCACCCCCACGATTTCCTCGTCCGTGAAGAGGAAGGACTACGAGAGCATACTCTTTTTTGCCGATATGAACCCACCGCATTCGATGGGTAGTTGGGTCGTGAGGTAACTGAACTGGTTTTACATTGCCGAGAGATCCGAGGTAATGAATTGAGCCCGATTGTTCCTCACTGTCGGTGTTCCCGGGATTCCAGTTTCCACCAACGGCTACTTCTACCTTTCCGTCTCCATTAATATCACGGGCTGCAATGCAGACATTGTCTCGCAGTTGATTGCGCTTATCCCCCCGATGAAAGGTATGGAACAAATGCTTTTTCCATGAAGGATTTTCATACCAGATGAAATCGCGTTTGTCGGCCAGGAGAATATCCTGGTCTCCATCACCATCAACGTCTCCAACCGCGAGACCATAACCAATGGCGATTTGTGGATCAATCGTCTGAGCTTTGAATGGGGCTTCAGCGGAGAGCATGGAGCCTGTGCAAAATCCGAGAGTAAGAGAAATGGGGAGCGGCAGAAGTTTCATTAGCAGACGAGTCAGTTCAGGGTCAGGGGAGACTCTAAATGCTCGGGAGGGAAACGGAAAGCTATTGCTTTTTTATCTCCTGCGCGGAAGCACGTTGAACCTGTTTCAATCATACCTGTTTTCTCGGATGACGATTACCGTTGCCTGAGCCGGGCTTAAGGTTAATGTTTCTCCGGGAAGGTGGTATATTTCTTACAAGAGCACTGGCGCAGTGCAGTGGAGATCCTGATTCTGTGGGTGTTCATTTATCAGCTCTACCGCACTTTCAGGGCGACTCGAGGTGCCAGAATTCTGGTNGGACTGGCGATGATTTTCGTGGTGTTAACTCTCGCGTCCCAGCTTCTGCAGCTTGAGGTTGTGGAATTTATCATCACCCGGGTAGCCGTTGTGGCGGCTCTGGCCCTCCTGATTATTTTTCAGCCTGAATTAAGGATGGCTCTTGCGCGCCTTGGAAGTTTTCGCCTGTGGTCTTTTAATTCGACTCAGCAGCAGGAGTTTCTGGGTAGTCTATCGGACGCGGTATGGCAGCTTTCTCACAAAAGATATGGGGCTCTTTTTGCAATCGAGCGAACGATGGGCTTGAAGGATCATATCGAGACNGGCGTGGAAATCAAAGGGACGCTCAGTCCCGAGCTGGCGCTTACCATTTTTCATCCTAAAACTGCTCTACACGATGGGGGAGTCGTTTTGTCTGGAGAGAGAATTGTTGCCGCTGCCTGTGTTTTCTCGGTAAGCCAGTCCGAGCTTGTAGACCGGTCAATGGGATTGCGGCACCGGGCTGCTATCGGCCTTACCGAGGAGAGTGANGCAGTGACCATCGTTGTCAGCGAGGAGAACGGGCAGGTTTCCTTGTGTGTGGATGGCAAGATTGAAAGAAATCTGGAAGAGGACGCATTCAGATCACGCTTGGAAGAAATTTTCCTCACCGATAGTGAGGTCAAAGATAATGAAGAAGGACTTGATGAAGCAGTTATTCGTGAACAATTGGATTCCCAAGATAGCGTCGCTACTGCTGGCGATCGCTCTTTGGTTTCTGATTAGCGGATATCAGGAAGATAACCCCGTCATGGGCGACACAGTGCCAGGGAGTCGTTAGCCCCCGTGGTTACTCGTCCTTTTGGTTTATGCGGATCGCTTGTTACTCCCTTAAAAGATGTCATTTCCATTGTTAGTTACCGGAACCGATACCGGAGTTGGTAAAACTTATATTACCTGCGAGCTCGTGCGTTCACTTCGCGAAGAGGGCATCGACGCGGTGGGCTACAAACCCGTGTGCTGCGGCGACCGGGAGGACGCAGAGCTTTTGCTTGAGGCTTCTGAAAATGCAGAGCCCATTGAAGCAATAAACCCAGTGTGGTATCAGGCCCCGGTAACACCCTCGGTTGCGGCGGAGCTGGAAAGTAAGCCTGTTCCTCTTGCGGATATACGGTCCCATGCGGAATCAATGGCAGACCGCCATGAAGTACTCGTAATGGAGGGCGTGGGAGGTTGGGAAGTCCCCATGAGTGGAAGTGAAACCTTCGCCGATATGGCAGAAGGTCTCGGTTGGCCCGTCGTGTTGGTGGTAGCGAATCGCCTCGGTGCGCTGAACCACACGCTACTTACAGAAAATGCGATTCGGGATCGTGGATTGCATCTTGCCGGTGTAGTCATCAATCATCTCACTGAGGATCATGACATTGCCATGACGACCAACCGCGTCGTCCTCGAAGATCTCCTTGCCGGTCCTGTTTCATGTCTTGAAAATGGTGATAGGCTGGCTGGAGGAGGGCTCTTGCAGGAGCTATTAAGGGCCTTTCGGAGCGGAGGATTCTAGGGTTGAANTGTTTTTTAGATTTAGGTGCTTGTTTCCGCCTTTGACTTTTNGGCCGCCCTCGGCACCCTTATGCAGATGAAGGCACCTCCTTCCGCCCCGGATTCCACCGGCCATTTTGGACGGTTTGGGGGTATGTTCGTGCCGGAAACGCTGATGGCTCCCCTGAACGAGCTCTCCGACGAGTATGAGAGGGCTCGTGGTGACGGAGAATTCCAACGTGAGTTGGATGGCCTTTTGAGCGATTACTGTGGAAGGCCGACGCCTCTCTATCACGCGGAAAGGTGGAGTAAGTTAATGGGTGGAGCTAAGGTGTATCTGAAGCGGGAGGACCTGCTCCATACCGGAGCCCACAAGATCAACAACGCCATCGGGCAGGCNCTGTTGGCGCGTCGTCTGGGAAAACGAAGAATCATTGCTGAGACCGGAGCCGGCCAGCACGGTGTGGCTACCGCAACTGTCTGTGCCCGTTTCGGGCTCGATTGCACCGTCTACATGGGGAAGGTCGATATGGAGCGCCAAGCCCCAAACGTGAGGAGNATGGAGCTGCTCGGGGCGAGGGTGGTTCCGGTGACCGCTGGACAAGCAACCCTGAAGGAAGCGGTCAGTGAGGCGATGCGTGATTGGACTGCCTCGGTGGAGACTACTCACTACATCATTGGGTCAGCGTTAGGGTCTCATCCGTTTCCCATGATGGTAAGAGACTTTCACAAGGTAATAGGGGTGGAGGCCCGCGAGCAGGTGTTGAGGCAGGAAGGACGTCTCCCTAGCCTCTTGGTGGCCTGTGTTGGCGGTGGCTCGAACGCGATCGGTCTCTTNCATCCCTTTCTTGAAGATTCAGATGTGCGTATGGTTGGAGTGGAAGCTGGTGGGGATGGAATAACGCCTAAAAGGCATGCTGCTCGGTTCCAGGGAGGCAAACTTGGGGTTCTGCAAGGGACCAAGACATGGTTGCTTGCAGATGATGACGGNCAGATAGACCTCACGCATTCTGTCAGTGCCGGTCTGGATTATGCCGCCGTGGGGCCCGAACATGCCTTCCTTCAGGAGCTTGGGAGGGTGGAGTACACCTACGCCACCGATTCTGCGGCACTCACGGCTTTTCAGCAGCTCTCGCAGATCGAGGGGATCATACCAGCGTTGGAAAGTGCACACGCGGTAGCTTACGTTGCAGAGGTTGCTCCAAAGCTNCCTACAGAGGATATCATTATTGTGAACCTCTCAGGAAGAGGCGATAAGGACATGGATCAAGCGTGTCGCCTCTTGCAAGAATAGACGACGCCGTTGCTCACTGGTCTTTCCACCAGTTTGAATCTTTTTCCCAAGCTTCGTTTCTCGGGGATTCTGGCAACTCCCCGGCAGTTTCATGAGGCTGATCGATGGCCTCCTGCTCATCTTCTTCCAGCAATTCGCTCTCGANGTCTCCGGGGGAAGAGCTGCTTCGAGCCATCACGAAAAGAATGGTAGCGATCATTCCCAGAGCGAAACTGAGAAGTGCAGTCATGGAGATCGCGAGCATATCTCCCGGGGCAAGGCCCACAATTACCATGGAATTCATCGGCTGGAGAACTATACGCGCAACGATTTCAAAGGAGCAACCGCGATATTTGCGAGCTGAGGAGAATTTCGTGAAGTGTAGAGTTTGTGCAGAAATTATGGGGGTTTGGAGTGCATGTTGGGGGTGTCGCCCGGTTTGTGTGGGGGTAAGGCAGGAAAGTCCTCTGGCGCATTGACAAATGGAGGACTCCAGTTAGGCTCCGCGTCCCGCCAGCGTTAGCTGCCCCAGAAAACGCCCCAATACCATGAGTAAGCGCACATACCAGCCCTCCAAACGTGTCAGGAAGCGTCAGCACGGTTTTCGGGCGCGGATGGCAACCAAGGCAGGCCGTGGTATTCTCAAGCGCCGGCGTCAGAAGGGGAGAAAGCGGCTCCTGCCCAANGGCGCTGAGATTCCCTATAAGCGGCATACCGTGCAGCACGGGAAGTAACGCGGACTGGCTTCAGCTTCCCGCGGGGAAAACTCCCTTGCATTATGCGTGTTCCGCGCCGGCTCAGTATGACGCGGAGGGAGGAATTCGCCGCCGTGAGAAAACGTGGCCGCTCGATGGCAACGCACAACTTCGTAATGGCGACCCTTCCGAGTGCGTCATTAGGNCATCTGAAAATCGGATTAATTACCTCGAGAAGATCGTCCCGGAAAGCAGTGATCAGAAACCTGATCAGGCGCCGCCTCAGGGCGATCCTCGTCAAGCATGGAGATATGATCGATCAGAGCCGTTACCTCGTGATCGTTGCGAGGAACAAGGCGTCGAAAGCAAGTTTCAGCGAACTGGAGNCCGATTTTCTGCGGCTGGGTCATCAATTGGAAGTTTTCAGGAANGAGGTGCTCGAGNCGAGTTCTGATCCATTATAGAATCAGAATATCATGAAATGGGCAATTCACACGGTGATCAGGAGCTACCAGAAGCTTCTGCGCCCATTTTTGAGAGCGATATCGGGAGGGGGGAATTGTCGGTATCAGCCAAGCTGTTCNAATTACTTTCTCGAGGCCACAGAGCTACATGGGCCGTTAAAAGGGAGCTGGTTGGGAATTCGTCGGATTTTACGCTGTCATCCGTGGGGAGGCTGTGGGTATGACCCCGTTCCACCGATGACGGAAAACGTAATGGAGGAAAGAAGGGATCAGTCTTCAATTACGGACCAGTCTTCTGCCATCGACTAAAAATCCCGTTAAAAGTAACAAAGGAGTTTCGTTTTGGATCGTAAGGCTTGGATCGTAATCGCGCTGTGCTGCCTCGGGCTGGTGCTCAATTTCAATATTAGTCGCAAGAACGCGGAGGCCCTCAGGGAGAAGGAACGCGAGGCGCTGGTTGAGGAAGAGGCTGCCGGGGTAAAAGAGGGAGAGCAGGCCGCAGCTACCGTTCCCGCCGCAAGTGGCGAAGAGTCCGCTGGCGCCGAGAGCTCAGCGGGGGCCACGGAGGCGCCTGAGACCGCTCCAGTCGTTCAAGAGCAGACCTTCACACTTTCCAGTCGGGGCGCTGTATTCACCTTCACAAATTTCGGGGGAGGAATCAAAGGTGCTGAAATGAATGGTCAGTTTGCGGTACAGGATAAGGANAATCTTGTCGTTCTGAATGAAAGTGAAGCTGAGCCAATTGGTCGCCTGACGACCGGAGTCGACCAATACCTCGATCTCGTTTACGCCCATGATGCCGACCGGGANACCGACAACAGTATCACCTTTGTTGGAAAAACACGGGACGGCCTGCAAATCACCAAGACGTGGACGGTTGGGAAGCAGGAAGGCGGAGGGGCTGCGTCAGAAGACGANGGCGGGGCATTCCTTCTGACGCTTGATCTCGA
This sequence comes from Roseibacillus sp., assembly GCA_002715825.1. Taxonomy (GTDB): domain Bacteria; phylum Verrucomicrobiota; class Verrucomicrobiia; order Verrucomicrobiales; family Akkermansiaceae; genus Roseibacillus_B. Next base: position 27,370 of record PBAI01000023.1, read on the forward strand.
ATTTGAGAATACTGGTGNGAGCTCATTGAACCTTGAAGACTATGGTCTCTTTGCGGGTTCAGCTGCTCCTCTCTGGAAAGGAGAGTGGGATCGCCATATCATGCTCTTCTACCAGAAAGATGGCGACTACAAGAAGCGGCGAGTTACCAAGTTCAAAAAGGGAAAGAAGCCACACTTNCAGGAAGATGCCGGGGTGCTTGGATACGCTGGAGTGAGCAATCAGTTTTTCGCCACGATCATCTCCCCGGAGAATCCATACGATGCGTGGGTCTGGGGAGACCGAAGGTCGGTTCAACTGCCTGACGTCGCTGGTGGCGGATCGGGGGAATCGATTCGTCTGGGGATGAGTTTGCCCGACAAAAAACTGACACCAAAGGGAGACAACAAGGAGNCTCTTTCCTTCAATCTCTATATCGGACCTAAAGAGAATCGTCTCCTTGGCCGTAGTGGTGAGGCACATGATCGAGATTACGGGAAGGTCATGAATTACGGGTTTCTCGGCCTGATCAGCANGTTTCTGAATTGGCTCCTTAACGAGTTGTTTTTGAAGATCTTCTCNAAAGTGTCAGATTCGTGGGGCTGGGGTTATTCCATCGTGGTGCTGACAATCCTTATCCGAGGCGCGATGTGGCCTCTGCAGAATAAGTCGACCCGTGCCATGAAGCGGATGTCGAAATTGCAGCCCCAGATCAAGGAACTTCGCGAAAAGNATGCAGATGATCCTAACCGGATGAATCAGGAGATGATGAAAATGTATCGGGATTATGGGATNAATCCTCTGGGCGGATGTCTTCCCTTGCTGGTACAAATCCCCATTTTCTTTGGATTCTACATCATGCTCCAGTATGCCGTTGAGCTTCGGCAGCAGCCTTTCCTCTGGGTGGAGGATCTGGCTCTTCCGGATACGGTGGCAACTTTGCCCNTCGATCTTNNGTTNCTCGGAAATGGAGTGAACCTCCTTCCGATCGTCATGGCAGTCACCATGGTTCTTCAGATGGCTCTCACGCCAAAGACGGGAGATAAGATGCAGCGCAACCTCTTCATGATGATGCCTGTCATCTTCTTTTTCTTCTGTTACACTTTTGCCTCTGCCCTCGCACTGTATTGGACCACCTCAAATATCTTCGCGATCGTGCAGATGCTGATCACGCGTCGACTGCCTGACCCTGAGCTCAAGAAAAAGAAAGGTGCCGCAAAAAAGGGTTTTTTCCAGAAACTCCAGGAACGAGCTGAGGAGGCCCAGAAGACGCAAAAGGCTCTAAGGGCCAGACAGATGGGAGGACAAGGGCCCAAAAAACCGAAGAAAAGAAGTCCTCGAACGGGGGGGTAGAAAGCCTTTGCTCTCCCGCGAATTCACAGGGGGAACTCACGAGTTTCACACCTAGCTTGACCGAACGGCCCCGGTTCCTAAGGTGGCGGCATGGAAGCGCTTTCTGAAGCTCGTCAAATCCTTGAATCCATGGTGACCCAGCTCGGGTTTGATGTAACTATCGAGCAGGAACAGAGTGACGAGGGAGGATGCCTTCAGATCCTCACAGAGGAAAGTGGACTGCTGATCGGGAAGCACGGAGACCGGTTGGACGACCTGCAATATCTCGTGAATCGGATCCTCCAGAAAAAAGTTCAGGATCCTCCCCGCATTCGTATTGACTGTGATCACTTCCGGGTGAGGCAGGAAGAGAAGCTCATCGCGACCGCCAGGGACTTGGCCGAAAAGGCGAAGGAGAGCGGGAAGTCCATGAAAATGAGACCGCTAAACGCATATCATCGGCGTATCGTTCACAATGCGCTGGTTGACGATAATGAGATCGAGACCATTTCCCCGCGAAGTGACGAGCGACTCAAGCGGATCGTTATCCAGCCAGTCTCCTGAGGGGGATGGTCTCCGGGAAGCAGGGTGGGCGAACTCCAAGGATCACTATCAAGACGAAAAATGGAAACGCATCGCCTCGTCCTGCCGGAAGATCTTAACCACTACGGATTCTTGTTTGGAGGACGGCTTCTCCGGTGGGTAGATGAGGCAAGCTGGATAGCGGCCAGCCTCGATTTTCCATCCTGTCGATTTGTGACCATAGGGATGGATGAAGTGGTCTTTCGTCACAGTGTCCGGGAGGGTACAATTATCTCAATCCGGTCGGAGCAGCAGAAGGTGGGGGAGACCTCAACCACCTACAAAGTGACGGTGTGTGTGGGGAAGATGGGGGATGGAGATCCAATTTTTACAACCTGTGTCACCTTCGTAAATGTGGACGAAAATGGGTCCAAGCGACCTATCAGGGTGTGAAAGATGGCGAGTTCTCAAGAGGTTGACATCACTCTGGCCTTAGAAAAGCTGGAAGATCAGAGCGCTTGGAGACGGGCGGTATCGCGGAAGATCGGCATTAAGCCTGACAGGGTGGCGAGTGTGGAGCTGCTCAAGAAGTCGGTTGATGCGCGGAAGTTTCCTGTGCGATTCAAATTGCGACTGCTTGTCGGGATTGACGAGGAAGTCCCTGCTGATGTGGTGACAATGCCATCCTTTCCCCCATCTTCTGAAGGTGCATCTCGAATTCTGATTATCGGTTGTGGTCCGGCAGGAATGTTTGCGGCGCTTCGCTGTCTGCAGCTTGGGCTCCGCCCAATTATTCTCGAACGGGGGAAAGACGCATCTGCTCGCCGGTTTGATCTTGCCCCACTCCTTCGGCAAGGCCGTGTAATTGAAGATTCAAACTATTGTTTTGGAGAGGGCGGAGCCGGGACGTTTTCTGATGGAAAACTGTATACCCGCGCAACCAAGAGAGGTCCTGTGCGCGAGATCTATGAAACTCTGGTAGCACATGGAGCCCCTCCGGATATTCTCACTGAGGCACACCCCCATATAGGTTCCAATCTTCTTCCGAATGTTGTTAAGTCATTACGGGAAACGATTCTTGCTGCAGGTGGAGAGGTTCATTTTGGAAGTAAGGTGACGGAACTTCTCATCGAACAATCTTCGATGCGTCTGGAAGGAGTGATTACATCTGATGGCGATGAGTTTCGTGGAAAGGGTGTCATTCTTGCCACCGGACATTCTGCGAGAGACGTCTATGGCACCTTGCTGCAGCATGGCGTCACTCTTGAGCAGAAGCCTTTCGCGATGGGAGTGCGTATCGAGCACCCCCAACCCTTGATTGATGGAATTCAGTATCATCTCCGTGGAGATGAGAGACGACCAGATCCTCTCCCGGCCGCGCGCTACAGGCTGGCAACCACCATCAGAGGGCGCAGCGTGCACTCATTCTGCATGTGTCCGGGAGGATTTATTGTCCCCTGCGCGACTGACGATGATGAGATAGTCGTCAACGGGATGTCGCTTTCGCGAAGGGATTCTCCCTATGCGAACAGTGGCATCGTGGTGGGGATTGACCCTGATGATACTGCGCCTTGGCAGAAAGAGTATGGGGTTCTTGCGGGAGTAGGACTTCAATTGGAGGTGGAACGTGCTGCGAAGAGGGCAGGTGGAGGGGGGCAGGTCGCCCCCGCGCAGAGAATGGTGGATTTTCTGGCGCGGCGCGATTCACAGGATCTCCCCGGAACCAGCTACTTTCCCGGTGTGAAGGCTGCCCGTCTGGACAAGCTCCTGCCAGAATTTATCGCAGATTCCCTGCGAAAGGGGCTTGGGCGGTTCAGCAAATCGATGAAGGGATATCTCAGTGAGGAGGCTCTACTGGTGGGGTTTGAGAGCCGGAGTAGTTCTCCCGTTCGAATACCACGCGACAAGGAAAGTCTGCAGCATCCCGAAGTAGGGGGGCTGTTTCCCTGCGGAGAAGGCGCAGGATATGCGGGTGGCATCGTGTCAGCGGCCCTCGATGGGCGCCGAAGTGCGGAAGCGGTATCGGAAGTGGTAGGGTGAGGGGACGGGACGCGGGATCGATTTTCGAGCGGATCCGGTGGTAGATGGCTGCCAGAGTGGGCGAGCTGAAGTTATTGTGCGGTTCTCATAACCGGAGTAGAGGTGGTGCATGAAATACTGGCTCATCAAGTCGGAGCCCCATGTTTACGGAATCAAGCAGCTCAAAACGGAGAAGCGTGCTGAGTGGGATGGGGTGCGAAATTATCAGGCGCGTAACATGATGCGGGACGATATGAAAATTGGAGATCTGGCTCTCTATTACCACTCGAACTGCGCCTCGCCCGGAGTTGTTGGTATAGCTCGAGTTGCCAGTGAGCCCTACCCGGATCCGACTCAGTTCCAAAAGCGTTCAAAGTATTATGACGCAAAATCAAAGAAGGAGGATCCTCGATGGATCTTGGTAGACTTTGAGTTTGTGGCAGAGTTATCCGAGGAAGTGAGTCTTTCCTCAATGAAGGAGGACCCGAGATTAGCTGGAATGTTATGTCTGAGAAAAGGGAATCGTCTCTCTATAACGCCCGTGGAGGGAAAGCACTTCCGGAGGGTTTGTAAGCTGGGGGGGTGGAAGCCTTCCTGAACTTCAGACAGGGTAGCGGAGAGAGTGTTGAGCCTGTTCCGGCAGGTTGGATTCAGGCGCCAGTGGTGAAAGCCTGGCTTTGGTTTCCCCGAAATATTTCTCACCGAGTTTGCGACGCGCTGAGAGAATCAAGGTGATTCTGTCCGGTGTGAATGCACGCCCGTAAAAAGGTGATGTTCTGGTCGACTTTCCCGACGCTGGCTCCTCCCTCCATGATTGCCACCAGGAATGACGCTTCGTCGGCTGGTTCGATATCGGAGCGAACGATTAATTTTTCCTGCCCGCGCTTCAAAGCGTTACAGATAGAATCGCGCCAGATTTCATAGATATTGCAGAGACGCGTTCTAAATCCCTCGTCGAGAGGGGACATTTCTACTGCGAAGTTGCAAATCGGACTGCCGTTGAAGAGGAATCCAGTCTCCGGCACTTCCCCTTCGACGCGTTTAATAAAGCGCTGAAGAATGTCCCTCAAGGTGCTCAGGGGGTCATCCCCTTTTTCAAGAGGTTCAACCCACCAGTTCTTGATGGCAGGCATC
>PBAI01000024.1 GCA_002715825.1 Roseibacillus sp.
GTGCCCCTCTTCCCGCGGACCGGGATGGCATTGTTATGATTGGGCGGTCGGGATCGTGGCGACCCGGTTACCCGGAAATGGAACCCGGAGGGCAGCTTCTGAATATTGACACGGGAAAGATTATCCGCATTCCCTTCGCTGGTGGATCCTGTATTCCAGGATGCTTCACGGACCAACGAACCAAGGTGGTGGTGAGTGCGAACGCAAAGGATGGCTCGGGAGTAGAATTGTTTCTGGTAGATCTATTGCAGGGAACACAGATGTCCCTTGGGGGTGATGCCCTTTCAGGAGGGCTATGTCGAAGCCCGGCGCTGTCCCCGGACGGAGAGACACTGGCACTGGTCTATTCAATGGAACCTGGAAGAGATCAGGTCTATCTTCTGTCCTCGAACGAAGCGGATCCTCAGCCCCTCGGAGGAGTCTTGGATATCCGGAACCTCTCGTGGCTGGGTGATGGAACGGGTCTTGTTCTTCTGGTTAGTGAAGCTGGTCAGAGAAGAGACAAAAGCGCTGGGATGCGAATCGTGCGGCTGGGGCTGGCAGGGGAAATGTCCGGGATTCGAAGCGATACCGGCGCGTTTGCGACGGTGGCAGGGAAAAATGCCCAGCGTATCCTTTTTCTGGGGAGCGACCAGCTCTGGTATACTTGCAGTGCCGATGGAAAGAGTGTGTCGAGAGTGGGAAACGGCCTGAAAGACCTTGTTGATCCAGCGGTCAACCCCGAGGGAACTCACGCCGTCATGATTAAACGAGATGCAGAGGGACGGACTTGGCCGATCATAGTGGATCTGGTGAGTGGGAAAAGATTTCCGATCAAGGTAGAGCCGGGGCGCTGGCTTAATCCGGTATGGAGGTAAATCAGGAAATCACATCCCAGACCGGTCTACCACTTGAGATCGGAACGGGGCGATCCTGAAGGTCGTGGATCATCGTGTCAGGAGCAATCCCGAGTAATTGGTAGATGGTTGCAGTCAGGTCTTCTGGAGTAACAGGATTCTCTTCCGGAGCACTGGCGGTTTTGTCGGATTTTCCGTAGACGAACCCTTTTTTTACTCCCCCGCCGGCAAGAAGGACGGAGTAGCATTGAGGCCAGTGATCACGACTCACGTTCTTATTGATCTTAGGCGTCCGTCCGAACTCGCCCATCCAAACCACAAGCGTCTCATCGAGCATCCCCCTTTGATCCAGGTCTTCCAGAAGGGTAGGGAGAGTCTGGTCAGTAATCGGGAGGTGGTATCCTTCGACAATGGGATACATACGAGTGTTATCGAAGCCATGGGTATCCCATCCACCATCGTTGATCCTGCGACCTCCAATACTGCTTGCGAAATAGACGGTGGTAAACTTGACCCCGCTTTCGGCAAGACGTCGAGCAAGGAGGCAGCCTTGACCGTAGGTGGTGCGTCCGTAGCGGTCACGAAGCCACTCTGGTTCCTTGCTCAGGTCGAACGCATTGCGGGCGCGCTCTGAGTTAAGCATACGCAGGGCCCGGTCGTAGTACTGATCCATTCCACGTGCTTCAGCGGAGCGATCCATCAGGCGCGATTGCCGGTCAATGAGTTTCTGGAGTCCGCGACGGTGATGAAGGCGGTCAATGTCGAGACCGTGTGGAAGGCTGAGCTCCGGGAGGCGAAAGTCCTTGGAGTTCGGATCCCGGGGAATAAAGAGGGGGTCATGTTTCTTTCCGAGGAAACTGGCATGTTGACCCGGAGTCCGGGATCCATCCGCTACCACGTGAGGGTAGCTTACAAAGGTGGGCAGTTCGGCTACTGTTCCCGGAGCAAGGCGGTCCACAACTGATCCGTAGGCTGGATAAAGGTCCGGCAGGTCCCGCAGGCGCTGGTCATCACTCGGCGGGCGCTGCCCTGTCAGAGCATAATAGCCGGCTGAGTTATGATTTTTCATGGTGTGATGAAGCGTGCGAATTACTGTGCAACGGTCCATCCATTTTGAGAGTCTGGGGAGATGTTCGCAGATTTCGATGTCAGGATTGCTGGTGCGGATCTGTTTGTGCGGACTGCGATATTCCTTCGGCGCATCCGGCTTCATATCAAGAATATCGATCTGACTTGGTCCACCCCACTGGAAAAGAAAGATGACTGACTTTGCCTTTGGCGCGATCGGTATCTCGAGTGGTTCTTTCTCAGCCCCCTGGAGAATTCTCGGCATGGTGAGTCCAAGAAGCCCCATGCCGCCTGCCTTGATCATAGTGCGGCGGGAAGGCTCGGGCGAGAGAGCGCGGAAACTGGAGCAGGAGGGATTGATAGTTCGGGAGGGTTCGAGGTGTTATTGTCGGACAGTAAAGATCGATCAGTGTCTGAAGAGGAACTCTTTGGAGTTGAGAAGAGCCCATGAGATGTCTTCAAGTGCCCCCCGCCTGCCCGGGCCGGGACGATCCGCGATGTGTTGAAGAAGTCTTTCCTGTTCCTCGGTGGTCGGGGGCCTGTTGATAGCCGTCCAATAGAGCTCAGCCAGAATTTCCTCATCGCTCAATTTTCCGGACAGGAGTTGATCAATGAGGTTGCCTTCCGCCTGAATAAGATGAGAGAGAGTTTCTCCACTGGTCATTTCGAAGGCTTGAGCAAGTGAGATTTCATTCAGGCGCTCGGCGTCAGAGTTCAGCAGTCGCGGGGGTTTGCCAAACAAGTGTAGAAAGCGATCATCATGATGAGGGTTCTTCTCAAGGAATGCTCCCTTGACTCCTGGAAGGGCAATCGCCCGTTTAATGTTCTTGTATTGCTTGAATTTTCCGGGTTGTCCGAGTGTCGAGTGGGCGGCATCGAGGAGGACCTCGGCAGGTAGTCTTGTCATGGATGCCCGGGCATAGTTTTCGGAATCTCTTACGTTGGTGCTGTTGGTCTCGGTAGAGAGTTGATAGGAGCGAGAGCTTGTGATTCGGAGAATGATATGTCGCAGGTCGTAGCCGTGATCAGAGAAATCTCTTGCGAGTGCTCTCAGTAACCTTGGGTGGCTGGCCGGGTTGGTGGGCCGGAAATCATCAACCGGGTTTACCAGACCACGCCCCATCAAGTTGTACCAGATCCGATTTACCTGAACCATGGCAAAGAGGGTATTGCCGGGGTCGGTAATCCAATCAGCTAGTTGCTCGAAACGGTCTTGCTCCGCATTCAAGGCAACTGCTTCAGATCCCAGAAGTCCCGGCTCAGGTGGTTTTTTACTTCTTGGATCCTTGAACTTCCGCTCAGAGACGAGTTGGACTTCCTGCTCTCCAACGAAGGTATTCTTGTCGAACTTATCGCGGCGCTTGTTCTCAATAACCTTGTAATCAATGCCATCAAAGAGAGCTGCGAACTTGTAGTATTCGTCTTGTGTCCATCGGTCGAAGGGGTGGTTGTGGCATTTGGCACAACGCAGGCGGGCACCGAGAAAGAGTTGGGCTGTAGCTTCGGAGCGATCGGTCGGATTGCGGAGTGCCCGGTAGTAGTTAGCTGGAGGGTTGTTATAAGTGCTTCCCCGAGCGGTAAGAAGTTCGCGCACGAACTGGTCGATTCCCTTGCCCTTATCAAAGCTTTCGCGCATCCAGCCGTGGAAGGCCTCAACCCCGGTGTTGTCCAGGACCTTCTCCTCGTTGCGCAGGAGATCGGACCACTTGAGAGCCCAGAACTGAGAATACTCCGATCTTTGGAGAAGTTGCTTGATTAGTGTTTGCCTCTTGTCTTTCGCGGCGTTGGCAACGAAGGAACGAGCTTCTGCAGCCGTAGGCAAGGTCCCGATGATATCAAGGAAGGCACGTCTGACAAAGGTGGCGTCGTCACACAACCCCGATGGGTTCATGCGGAGACGACGCAGCTTAGTGAAAATGTGCTCGTCGATGTAATTGACAGGAACGGGATCATTCCACGTGAACTCAGGCCGTTCAGGTAGAAGGGTAATGCGAGTTGAAACGTGCTTGTTCAAATAACGGGTGAGAACTGTTGTCTCTCCCGGTTTGAGGAAGGTGACTTTCCCCTTTGGATCTATTTCGGCCAGCAGGTTGGAGAGGCTGTAGGTCGCCCAGTAAGTTACGTCGCGTTGCTCTCCATCGTCGAAGGTCGCCCAAACCCTGAGCTGAAGACTGCGTTGCGGTTCGCTGAAAATGGCAGAATCGGGGGTAACCTTCAGCGAGATCAAGTTGGCTGCTTCGCCGCTATCATCTTCCGCGCCCTGTGCGATCCAGCGGAGCAAAAGGGAGTATTCCTGCGAATCGACGGCGAAGCGCTCGTTGCCCTTGTGCTCCATTTGGACAGTTGGCTTGCGAAGAATCCAGCTGGCTGCGGGACTGCTCTTTTTCACCCTTCTTGCGCCTTCCAAAAGAGCCTTATGGTCTTCTGCGGGCTTTTCGCCCCAGAGCGACAGTTTAAGTTCGCCTTTTCCATCCCGATGGCCGTGACAGCCTCCGGTATTGCAGCCGCCCCGTGAAAGGATGGGCATGATGTCGTTCCGAAAAGAGACGCGCGTTTCTTGCGCAGAGGTGAGATCAATCGGAGACAGGAGAATTCCAAGACACAAATAGACCCGGAAGTGACTCACCATGCCCCCAAAAGATCGTCTCTGGCAGGCTCGGTTCCAAGTGTAAAGTTTGTGGATGAACCAGTCGTGGTGTGAAACGTGCACGCGGGAGGTGGAACGCAAAGGGACTTAAAATAAAGACCGATTGCAAAGTTCTGATTGAAACATTTCATCTGATGGATTCGTATGAAGGCAACCTATCGCCATGCTTTTAACCTTCTCTTTCAGAATAACTTTGGTCGCTGCCTGTGTGGCAGGAAACTCTTTCGGGCAGCTCTGGACTGATGCGGCGGATAAAACGCTTCCCCCGGACTTCCGGGTGCAGGGCGAATACGCGGGGCAGGAAATGGGAGCGCAGGTAATCGCGCTGGGAAAAGGAAGGTTTCATGCGGTGGTTTATCCCGGTGGATTACCGGGTGCCGGGTGGGACGGTAAGAATAAATCTCTTTTGGATGGGAAGCTGGACGGAGATCAGGCGTTATTTACCGCGGCCGAAGGCTCAAGAAGTTATATGGCACGTGAGGCAGGTAAGTTCAGCGCTACCCGCGACTTTCCTCCGCGGGGCCATAAACCTTACAGCGGATCGATTTCGAATGGAGTGTTTTCGGGGACTTCGGCCAAGGGGGCTAAATTCTCTCTGAAGCGGATCGTTAGAAAGTCTCCCTCTCTCGGGGCAAAGCCCCCCCGCAATGCCATCGTCCTCTTCGACGGGAGTAGAGAGAGCATGAGGAACTGGCAGGGAGGTCGTTTCGATGAAAAGACAGGATTACTCAATACGGATGGACAAGATATTCGAACTAAGAAAAAGTTTCTGAATTACATCATGCATGTGGAATTCATGCTTCCATTCAAGCCCGATGCCCGGAGTCAGGGGCGCGGAAACAGCGGGTTCTATCAGGTGGATTTGTATGAGATGCAAATCCTCGATTCCTTCGGCCTCATGGGTCTTAACAACGAGTGCGGAGGAATTTATCAGAAGGCTGACTCAAAGGTGAACATGTGCCTTCCTCCCCTTCAATGGCAGGCTTATGATGTCGATTTTAATTCCGCGGTCATGAAGGATAACAAGAAGGTGACTAATGCGATTCTTACCGCCCGTCTCAACGGGGTAACTATTCACGAAAAGCTTCAGATCAACGGTAAAACGGGTGGTGCCCGTGGAGAGCCTGAAGGGACTCCCGGAGTGATAAAACTACAGGGACACGGAAATCCTCTGCAATTTCGCAACGTGTGGCTTCTGCCGAAAGAATAGGAAAGAATTCACTTTCGATCAGCCCTTTCAAGATCGCGACAATCCCGGGGTGAATTAATGTTAATTCGTCGCCGTGGTTTCATCACCTCACATCATGACTCGCAAAAAACAAAGGGCACCGGGTAGATTCGGAATATTGACGGCAGTGTTTCTCGCGGTGCTGACTTTGGAATGCCCTGCTGCAGCGAAGCCCAATATCCTTTTCATTCTGATCGATGATATGGGGTGGATGGATCTTGGGTGTCAGGGGAATTCTCACGTAAAGACCCCCCATATCGACCGGTTTGCAACAGAGGGAGTGCGGTTTACGGATGCTTACGCACCGGCCCCGGTCTGTTCCCCGACAAGGGCAGCCCTCATGACTGGTCATTCTCCGGCGCGGCTGCACCTCACGAATCATCTGCCTCATCAAGACCGGTTTACTCCGCCGGATTCAAAGCTCTTGCCAGCGGAAATGAGAGATCATCTCCCTCTTGAGTATACCACGATCGCAGAGCGTCTCCGTGATGAAGCAGGATACGCCACCGCCTTCATTGGGAAATGGCATCTCTACAAGGGCCGGGAGGAAAAGTTCGCGGCTCAGTTTCAGGGTTTCGATATTAACATCGGGGGTTGCTCCTACGGGGGGCCGCCCACTTTTTTCGATCCCTACCGGATCCCGTTTCTCACAGATCGCAAGGAGGGGGAATATCTTCCGGATCGGCTGGCAGACGAAACAATCAGCTTCATGCGGAAGCAGGTGCAGGCAAAGAAACCATTCTATGTCGCCCTATGGAATTATACCGTACACTGGCCGATGGAGGCTCCTGCGGAGTTTGTCGCAAAGTGGGCTGACAAGCCAAAGGTGGGCTACAATCACAAGATTTACCCGGCAATGTTGGAAACGATGGACCTTGCCATCGCGCGTGTTCTCGGAGAGCTCGAGCGGTTGAAAATCGAGGAGGAAACGTTCGTTGTCTTCACCTCGGACAATGGGCCCTTCGGGGGGGTGGGTGATGCGCGTCCGCTGCGGGCAGATAAAGGGCATCTTTACGAGGGAGGGATCCGGGTGCCACTGATTGTGCGGTGGCCGGGAAAGGTGGCGGCGGGGAAGGTCCGTGAGGACCCCGTCATTCTCACGGATTTTTATCCGACCCTTCTTGAGGTGGCTGGTCTGAAGACGAGGAAGCACTACCCCGGGGATGGCGAAAGCCTCCTGCCCCTCCTGACGGACAAGGGGGATCTGGAGCGGGATGCCATCTTCTGGCATTATCCTAATTTTGCCTTTCACCGTGACAACCGGCTGGGAAGTGCCATTCGGATGGGAGACTACAAGCTCATTGAGTTTTTCGACCGCAACGAGGTGGAACTCTATAATCTCAGGGAAGATCTCGGGGAAAAAAAGAACCTTGCAGCGGTTGAAGCAGGTCGCGTGCAGGAGATGCGAAAGCGCCTGAGCCGCTGGAGAGAGAAGAGTGGTGCTCGCATGCCTCGTCCGAGGGAGTGAGTCAGCGTCTTCAAGTCCGAAGGGGCAGTTAATCCGATCGGGATGCCTTTACTTGGAGCTCTTGATGAGTCAAGCCCCGGGAGAGGCTGGGGGAACCGGAGGGGGCAATTTGGAGGGGTGTAGCTTCCTGCCATTCAGCATCACTCCGATGAGGGTATAGCGCACAAGGTATCTGTAGGTAAGAAGCAGGAAGGCAAAGGTGACCACACAGAGCAGGGTAAGCTTGAGAGAGCTGGGAAGATTCCAGCGTGAGATCAGGGCCTGGAGCATCATCACAAGAGGGAGGTGGGCGAGATACATCCAGTAGGAGGCATCCGAGACGAAACGCACGCCCTTGTTCTCGCGCGAGAACAAGCTCCGAAACAGGCCGATGAAGGCGAGGATCATCACCCATGCGAAGAGGGCTGCGCAGAGGCTGTAGACGACACGCTGCTCTCCCACGGGAACCTGCTGAAAAAGATGAATCCCATAGACCCCCAGTGGAACAGCAGCTACCAGCAGGAACGGCCACCAGCGTCCTGCCTGATCCTCGAATTCGTGGCGGCCGAAGCAGACTGCGCCGTAGCCAAAGAAGATGGCATAATAAAGCAGCTTTGGAGGCCACGGAAGAATCCCCATGGCGGTATCGGGACCAAAGGACTGGGTCATGAAATACTGCGCGCAGGCCGTTAAGGGGACTAAAGCAAGGAGCGCGACTGGAGGCCGGAGGAGCCAAGCTGGAAGTGAGGGAGTTCCGAGGGCCTTGAGGGTCAGGATGGCTAAGGCGAATCCCGCAACCAGCATGAGAAGATAGTAGAGAAACCAAAGGTGGGCAGTGAGGGGTAACATGGTGAGAATCATGTAGAAGTCCTTAAGTTCATTTAGCGTGGCGGTGGATTCTTTGCCCGTGGCGCCGCTTGCGATCAGGATTGGTTCAAGCTGTTCTCTTCCGGCCAGCACTTCCCTGCGGTCGACGGTGACATTGAGCATCCCGGAGATGATTTCGACTGTATTCCAGCTCTCCCGCAAGCTGTCGAGGGGGGTCTTCTTCTCCCAGGAGCGGGCATTCACCTGTGCGCCCTTGTCGAGGAGGAGTTTGGCAATTTCGGTTCGGCCAAGAAAGGCAGCGCCATGCAGCGCGGTATGGCCCCCCTCGTCGGTTTGATCCGGGGTGGCGCCAAATTCAAGGAGGGTCTTGGCGCACTCACTCTGGTTATACCAGACAGCGACCATCAGGGCGCTCTGGTCTGCCCGATCGGTCTGATTAGGGTCTGCACCCTGTTCCAGCTCTTGAGTCAGTTGTGTAATATTTCCCTCGTGCAGAGCGGTCCAGAAGGTGGTCTCTCCGGCAGTTCTCTTAGGCCCGACTTGAAAGTTTTTGCCCAGAGAGTCCGCGACCCACACCAAAGGGATGATAATGATTCCGCCCACAACGAGTGGGAGGAGAATGCGTTTGACGCGATGGAGAAGAAGGGCGCCAAGACCTTTCCGCCTCCACAGCATGGTGGTGAAGTATCCGCTGATGAGGAAAAAGAGGGGCATCCTGAACCCGTGGATGGCCTGATTGGCAAATTCATACGCCTCATGCTGTTGCAGGTCCTGAGCAGGCCAGTAAGGATTGGCGAAAAAGGAGAGGAGACCGTGCATCACGATCCCGAGCAACATCGCGGTGGCTCTGAGGGCATCGAGGTGGTGGTAACGCGGTGACCCGATCACGGCGGTATCCTTCCCCGGGATGAGGTGAGGGGACAAGGAGGGAGTAGAGAATCTTCCTCAGATACCTCGTTGCGGGAGCCCTAGCGGTAAGATAGGAGATTCAAATGCTACGATGCTTACTGATGTTGGCGGTGGGATTCTCAGCGGGCCCCTTCCGGGTGGGAGCGGAAGTTGCGGAGGATGGATACATTCGTGAGAACAATATCCCTTATCGCAACAAGAATTCTCCCGGATGGGATCAGTATATGCAGGAACGCTGTGTTCTGGATCTTTACAGGCCGGCGGGAAAAAAAGGTTTTTCCACGGTGGTATGGTTTCACGGGGGCGGGTTGCGCGGAGGCAGTAAGGCGGTGCCGTGGCAGCTCAAGAACAAGGGTATCGCGGTGGTGGCGGTGAATTACCGGCTGTTTCCGAAGGTAGAGTGCCCAGCCTATATCGAGGATGCGGCTGCCGCGGTTGCGTGGACCTTCAAGAATATTCAGCGCTATGGAGGAGACCTCGGAGCCATTCATGTTTCCGGCCACTCGGCTGGGGGCTACCTGACGAGCATGATAGGACTGGACAAGAGCTACTTGGCGGAACACGGAATTGACGCCGACCACATCGCTTCTCTCGTGCCCTTCAGTGGTCACACCATTACCCACTTCACGCCCCGGGAGGAAAGGGGTATCAGCGACAAACAGGCGATTGTGGACAGGTTCGCGCCCCTGTTCCATGTCCGGAAGGATTCACCGCCGCTGGTGCTCATCACCGGGGACCGCGAGCTGGAGCTGCTCGGTCGTTACGAGGAAAACGCGTATCTCTGGCGAATGATGCAGGTGACGGGGCACAAGCAGACCCAACTCCACGAGTTGGGAGGATTCGATCATGGCGGGATGGCCGCGCCCGCCTTTGGGATTCTTCTGAAAGTCCTGCGCGGGAGGTAAAGGGGTGGAGCGGCACTGCAGGATCCTGAAAATCCATGGGCGGGCTTTTATCTGGAGGCTATTCCTTGTCGCCGGTGGTTCAGGTGCTTAGTTTTCACCTGTGAAAGTTGTGAGTCACGTGGGGGTCATTATGACCTGGATGTCCTTGTTGCTTCCGGCAGGAGCCGCCGGGGTGCTTGAGCTTCGGAAGGGCGATGTCGTTGCCTTCGTTGGAGGAACCGATCTTATTAATATCCAGAAGGAGGGGCGGCTCGAGTCGGCTCTGACAATGAAGTGGAAAGAGCATGCTCCACTCTTCCGTGATTTTGCCTGGGACGGTGACACTGTTTACCACCAGAGTGCAGAGCGGGAGAGGTGGCGCGAGGATGCCTTTGGTGATTGGGATGATCAATTGAAGAGGGCTGGAGCGACGGTGGTGATTGCCCAGTTTGGTAAGATGGAGTCGTTTGACGGCGAGGAAAGAATCGATGACTTCGTCGAGGCTTACGGCGATTTCCTCGACCACGTAGGGAAAGGAAGAAGGATCATACTTCTGGAACCTGCTTCAATGCAGTGGAAGGAAGCTGTAGAGCGTGCCGCTCTGCCTGCCTATGTTGCCGCTATTGCCGATCTGGCTGCGGAGCGGAAGGTTCCCTTCGTGTCTGCCGACAGAAAAGATATGGTGGCCTCGTTCATCGAGCAGCTTTCCGGAAAGCCCGAGCCAACCGGTGACGCGTACGAGTTGATGTGCGTGACGGTTGCTGAAAAGCACCGGCTCTGGTGTGAATACTGGCGGCCCGCGAACTGGAAGTGCATCTTTGGGGATGACAGCAGGAGAATTTTTGCCAAGGCCGCGCACGGGTTGCCATCGATTCAGGAGGAATGGGCGAGATATCCGGCACTGATTGCGGAAGTTGAGAACGCGATTTTTTCGGGGAAACCCTGGACCGCTCCGGTAGCGCCGGAATTGACGGGTTCTGCGGAGGCTGGGATTGAAAAGGAATTGGATAGCTTTGAGGTTCTCGAGGGTTTCGAAGTCAACCTCTTTGCCGACGAGTCCCTCGGTGTTAGGAATCCTCTTTCGGTTCGCTGGGATGCCAGTGGCCGAATGTATGTGGCTTGCTCGGACGTCTATCCTCAGATTGAAGCCGGGGTGAAAGGGTATGATCGAGTGATCGCTCTGCGTGACACTGACCACGACGGCAAGGCGGATGAGTCAGTGGTGTTTGCAGAGGATTTGCTGATTCCCACCGGAATGGAGGTAGGGCCTGACCGCATCTATATCGGGCAGGGTACCGATTTGCTGACCTTGAGAGATACCGACGGGGACGGTATTGCGGACGAACGCGTTACCCTCCTGACCGGATTTGGAAATGGGGATTCTCATCAGACCAGCAATTCCTTTGTCTGGAGTCCTGGAGGAGAACTCTGGTGGTGTCAGGGAGATGGGATTGAGTCCCGGGTAGAGACTCCGTTTGGAGTATCGTCCCTGTTTCAGGCTGGAGCCTACCGAATGCGACCGCGGGAGTTGCGGCTCGATCCGCTACTGGACGATTTCATGGGACCTGGGAATCCATGGGGAATTGCTTTCGACGACTTCGGACAGTCCTTTATTATCGATGGCGCTGGAGGGGTGTCGTTCCTTACTCCGGCATCGATCCCTGCAAAACGCCGTCTGCGACTTCCCAGGATCGGGAATCCCGGTGGATATTGCGGGATCGAGTGTCTTGGGGCTGGGAACCTGCCCAGCGACATGCAAGGGCAGTTTGTCATCGGGGATTACAAGAAGAATCAGGTAAGCCGTTTTGAAACCAAGGAGGATGGTGCCGGGTTCAAACTGGAATGGAAGAGTCCGTTATTACGATCGAAGCATCGAAACTTCCGGCCCATCGATGTCAAGATGGGTCCCGATGGAGCGATTTACATTGTAGACTGGTACAATCCGATCACCTGTCATCAGGACGATTTCTATCGTCATCCCGAACGGGATAAGACTCATGGGCGAATCTGGCGGGTGACACCCAGCAAGGGCCCTTTGAAACCACCGACGCTGGTGGGTTCCAGTCTCGCCCATTTACTCGAGGCTCTCAAGGCCCCGGAGCGCTGGACTCGACTGAAGGCCAAGCAGGTGCTGGCAACCCGGAAGCCGGAGGAAGTTCAGGAAGCGGTCCGCGAATGGAGTCGTTCACCAGACCTTGAGGGTCGGGATTTGCTCGAGGCGGTGAGTCTACTGGAGTGGATCGGGCGGCCGGATGCTGCCGTCCTTCGCCTTCTTCTGGCATCCCCGGACTACCGCGCGCGGGCTTACGGCGTCAGGATTCTTGGCCGCTGGGGTCAGAAGCTTGGAGATTTCCACGAGACGCTCGTGAAGACAGCAAGGGACTCGCACCCGTTGGTGCGAATGGAGGCTGTAATTGCGGCAGGACAATCTTCCCGTGCTGAGTCGGTCCTCGTTTCAGCGGCGGTAGCGGAGTCAGAGCGTGATCGTTGGATTGAGTATGCCTTTTCCCAGGCGGTTCATCACAGCAAGCGGTTCTGGTTGCCAGCTTTACGAGCTGGGCGACTCAATTTTACTGAAGTCCGGGGGGGATTGGCGGCGGTTCTCGGGGCGTCTGATTCTCGGAGTGTTCTTGAGGAAATCCGCAAGATGCTGAGCGGTGATAAGATGGAAGAAGAAGCGTGGGATGGTCTTGCTTTGACTCTGGCCGCTCTGGGCGAGGAGGAGGACCTGAGAGTAATCCTGAATTCAGATCGAATCAGCTTGTCCCTTCTGCGAGCGATGATGGAACGCGAGCGTCCTGGGTTTGACGTCATACCGCCGCTTGGGCGGGCCTTGTATCATGCTGACTCGACAAGGCGGATTGAGGCGGTGAAGCTGGCGGCTCATTGGAAGGTTAGGGAATTGTATGAGCCTGTGTTGAAATTGGCCAGGGACAGGGGTGTTGATTCGGATTTAAGAGATGCGGCATTAAGGTCGCTCGGTAGTCTTGGTGGAAGAGACACAGTAAGGTTTCTCAAATCCGAGGTGGGCTCCGCCAGTGAAGTTCAACCTGCCGCACTGTTCTCGATTCTCCAACTCGCTCCAGAGGAGGGAACGCGAATTGCGGTAGAGCTGCTGCAAGAACTGGCAAACGGCGACACGATAGGGACAATTTTCAAGGATTTTGCCAGTCGAGAGGGTGCGCCTGCGTTGCTGGCAAGAGAATTGGAAGCGGCTGCTATCAAGAGCCCACAGGCAAAGCGGCTCCGTGAAGTCTGGGTTTCCACCGGGTTGGTTGCGAAAGATTTAGAGGGAGTTCTTAATGATCTGGCGGGAACAGGAACTGTGCAGGAATATAACGAGGATATCATCAACCGCATAGTTGCCAGAGCGAAGAAAGGAAGCATTGAGCAAGGGAGAGAGATCTTTCACTCCTCGCAGGCAAGTTGCTCTGCGTGCCACAAGGCTGACCGAGGAGGAGAATCGTTGATCGGGCCGAATCTCAGTGCCGTGGGAAGTGGCCTTCTGCCGGATCGCATTGTCACCGAGGTTCTCTGGCCGCGCCGCCAGGTCAAGGAGGGCTATGCCTTGAGCCGGATCATTACCCGGGACGGGAATGTTCAGCAGGGCTACATTCAGGCGAACCGTAATGAGGATTTATTGCTTCTCCGAGATTTTGCGACCAATTCGCTGTTCGAGATACCGCGGGAAACCATTCTAAAAGAGGAGCAGGTTGGGAGCTTGATGCCCCCTACTGCCGCCGGTTTGAAGGAGGAAGAGCTGGCAGATCTTTTCGCCTATCTTTTTTCACTCGATGGAGAGAAGTAGCGCACAGGGAGAGATTTGGAGAAAATATATCCGGGGTTTGCTGGATGTGGGCGTTTACGGAGTAAGGGAGGCAGAGCTCCTAAAGGCCTAATAATCGGGAGATTTGGAGTTCATGCTTGTCATGCTCCAACTCCCGGCATACCGCCGAAGACGCACTTGGCGGAATTTAAAAGAACAAATTACCCGTTCAGCCCGTCATATCTGATAGCAACAAAGATACAGAGAACATGAAGCCACTAAGAAGAATGATGATGGGGATAGCCGCGGGCGCCCTGATGATAAACGCGCAAGCAGCTGACAAGGTCGAAATTGACGGTGCCTCAGTTGGAGTGTGGACCATGGATTTTGATGCCGCGGTAAAGCTGGCAGGAGAAAAGAAACTGCCTCTTATCTTGAATTTTACGGGTTCGGATTGGTGCGGATGGTGCAAATTGATGGATAAGAACGTTTTCGCGGAAGAGGCATGGAAAACCTACGCTAAGGAGCATGTGCTCTTGGTTACCCTCGATTTTCCACAGGATAAGTCAGTTGTTCCTGAAAAATATGTGGCCCGGAATAAGGCGCTGCAGGAAAAGTTTGGCGTAAGAGGTTATCCTACCTACGTCGTGCTCGATAACGACGGTGATACCAAGCTCGGCCAGCTTGGAGCGGGCCGGGACAAGACGCCTTCCTCGTTTATTGAGGAATTCAAGGGCGTTGTCCGTATGAGTGCAGGGGCGATCGAAGCTTACGCCAAGGCTAATCCCGACAAAGCAGATGCTTACAAAGCAGCGATCGCGGATTTTCAGAATGCAAAAAAAGAACTTATGGACTGGATTGAGACGAAACCGAAGAGGACGGAAGAGAACACGAAGTTGTTTGAAGGTTTCAACAAGCGCATTTCGGAGGCCGAAGCTGCTCTCAAGGCCTTTAATTGATCTCTTTCGAGTAGAGATATTCACAGCGGGGAAGGCTCTTTCGGAGGAATCCGGGATTCGAGTCCTTCCCCGTTTTTGTGTCGATTGCAGGGGGAAAGGGACCTGCCTGCCCGCTCCCGTGTCTCTCGCAAGAAGCACCATGTCGCATGGAGGGGTGATCTCATGGTGGGGAAGTGCGAAATAAGGGCTTTCCGACGGTGGTCAGATACGGCTTGATCTCGTTTAGCCAACAGACACACATGAAAAAGACCGTCTTATTCCTGCCTACCATTGTTACCTCGATCGCCCTGCTATTTCCGGTAGCCACGCACGCGGCGGACAATAATAAAGTTTGGACTGATCCTGCAACGGCTGCGGATGAGGACCCGGATTTCCGTATCCAGGGAGAATATGCCGATACGGGGGCCGGTGCTCAGGTCATCGCTCTGGGGAATGGTCACTTTCAGGCTGTTCTTTATCCGGGGGGTCTCCCGGGTGCAGGTTGGGATGGGAAAGGCAAGAGCCTGCTGGACGGAAAAATTGAGGGAGGAAAGGCTGTCTTCGTCGCGGCCTCCGGGAAGAAGCGCTACATGGCTGGCGGCGGAACGGAGTTTAGTGCCACGCGCAAATTCCCGCCAGAGGGACACAAGGAGTATGGGGGCTCGATTGCTGACGGGGCTTTTCATCTCACCGCCAAGAGTGGTGAAAAGATGGTGCTGAAAAAGGTCGAACGCAAAAGTCCCACCCTTGGGGCAAAGGCCCCCAAAGGGGCTGTAGTGCTCTTTGATGGAAGTAATGTGGACCACTGGAAAAATGGAAAAATTACCGGTGGTCTTCTGGGGGCGACGAACGCGATCAGCACAAAGCTGTTCAGGGACTGCACAATCCACGTTGAATTCCGGACGCCTTACCGCCCGCATTCACGGTCGCAGGGCCGGGGCAACAGTGGAGTTTACTATCAGGGTCGCTGGGAGACTCAGGTGCTCGATTCCTTCGGGCTCGAGGGTCTGATGAATGAGTGCGGTGGAATTTATTCCATAGCTGCCTCAAAGCTTAACATGTGTCTGCCGCCCCTGGCGTGGCAGACCTATGACGTCGAGTATACCCACGCTAAGTTCGACAAGGACGGCAAGCGGACCGCGTGGCCGCGGATGACAGTGAAGCTGAACGGAGTGACGGTTCATGATGATCAGGAGATGGGAAAAACCCACACAACTGCAGCTCCGGTAAGTGGTCCACTCAAGCCTGAGCTTGGTGGTCCAATATTCCTGCAGAATCACGGTAATCCGGTGTTTTACCGGAACATCTGGGTTCTTCCAAAGGAGTAGGATCGCAGTTGGACACAGGTTCCGGTCGCACCGAGGTGGCTAGCGCTCGAGAAGGATTTGACAGCCAACAGCCTCGGTCACCGTGGTGGTGGGCGTGCGTCCTGCCAGTGCAGCACGCAGGGCGTCTCTAAGTTCATGGCTGGTGGCTTCCGGTCTACGTTTGCCGTAGGTCGCGTAGGTATTGTCGATTCGTCCCCGGTAGATCTTGCTTCCGTCAGGCAGGTAGACGTGAGCCTCAGGCGTCACTTTGGCATTGTGCTTCTCTGCGAGATCCTGCTTTGCGTCGAGAATCACCGGGCTTATCACATCATAATCCTTTGCGTGAGTTCTGAGGGCGCCTTTGTCGCCGTCAGGATCTGGATGGATCTGGTAGAATCGGATCCCCTTTGGTTCATAGGTCCTCGCCAGACGTCTCAGCATGGGTTGATAAAAGTTGGCGATTGGGCACGTGATATCAACGTAGACGAATACCACAGCAACAGTCTCCCGCGACTTCGTGGGCTCGTGAACAGTGCCTTGGATGTCAATGATCTTCCCTACGCAGGCATCCTGTCCAGATTGAGCTCCGGCTAGATGAACTGATAGCAGGAGAGAGGATAGAACGATCGGCAAAACTCCTCGTTGTTTTCGCATAGGAGATGATTCTAGCGCCTGCGGAAGCCCCTGAGCATGGAGTCGAGATACTTCTGAACCTCGGGTTGTTCGACCTGATCCAGCGTTTTGTTGCCATCCTTGTCAAAGCGGCCGAAGATCCGGGAGCGCATCCGCCCCGGGACCTCGTCATACTGGATCAGACCGTCTCCATTCTCATCGTAGTTTTTTACATTGAGAAAAGAGCTCGAGGCCTTCTGGATTGCTTCTGCAGCGCTGGTGATAAGCTGAGCCCTCTGGGCGTCCTTGATTGCCTGAATCTTATCATTATTCTCGGGAACGACGATAAGGGTCACACTGCCCATTTCATCGTCAGATTCCTGGCCCCACGTGATGCGCCGGGGAGGGCTATTGGGGTTTTCAGGGTTACTGGCTGAGTTGTCGTAGACCAGGCGTGTCTTCAGGACTGTGCCCGCAGGCAGGTCGAGAGGCTTCTCAAACTGGTAGCGATCCTGCCAGTCAAGATCCCAGTCATCAATGCTCATCAGAGTGATCATCTTGCCGTCGGGCAGCGTTGCGGTCATGCTCATCGACTTGCAAATGTAGTGGGCATGGCCGCCTACCGAGACTGCTTTCACAGGGACGGGCAGGGTGATGCTATCCTCAACGGTATAACGTTCTTCGCCGGCCGGGATGTTGATGCCCTTGGTCGCCCCGAAGAATGGCGGGATTTGTATAGGGACAAGATTTACCTCCGGGGACTTCTCAGCAAAGTAGAGGGCGAGCTCCGCCTCCTCGACTTCTTTCTTACCCGAGGGATGAAAGTGCGTCTGCATCACGACATCCGAACCGCGGGGCAGGAACATGGCGAGGTCGCCCGGGAGTTTTGCTGGCGTAGCGCCAGGAACGTGACCACCAAGCCCTCCGTTTCCACCCCCAAAGGCTGCGGCGGGGTCGGTGATGCCTCCTCCCTGCCGGAGAAATCCCATTCCGCTGATTCCAGCCTTGCCGTCCCGACCGTCCATCTTTCGCGCCGCTCCATTGGAATCGATGAAGAAAAGAGCATGGTGGACAGCTGACTTCGCCTTGGGCCGGAGTTCTACCGCCTTGACCCATTTGTCCTCCGGAAGCTGGAGGGGAAACACAAAAGAGCGGTAGATGTCCCTGCCTTCAGCAGGAACCTCGAATTTGCCCTTCATCTTGATGACCAGATCGGGCTTTCCGAGATACCAACCACTGGGGTACTCCGGGACTTCCGGCTTTTTCGACGATTCTCCCTCTGGCATTCCAGCCTCCACCCAGCTGCCGAAAAGTTCAATCTGTTCGTCACTCAGACGTCGGTCGTTGGCGTAATGCATCTCCTTATTGATTGGCTTCCATGGAGGCATGTAGCGATCAATGATCACGTCGTTGATCGTCAATGCTCGTTTCTTGACATCCCGGTAGCTGATAAGATGAAAGGGACCGTTTTGCCCGGGGCGGTGGCAACCGGTGCAATTCTGATGGATCAGAGGCGCGATGTGCTCATTAAAAGTGACTTTGGCCGAACAGGGCAGCACAGGGCCGAAGAGCAACAGGAAGAGAAAAAGGAATCTGGTCATGGATGGGTTGGGGACTAACTACCACAGATTCAACGGCACAGGAACCGAGTTTTGTTGAACTTCCCTGTCATTTTTACGTTGGAGGGGCTTGGTGAGGGAGACTTCTGGTAGCGGGAAGAGCGCCAGAATTGCCGATCCGTAAAAAACTCCAGTGCCGTTTTCTGGATTGAGCATTGAACGGGAGAGGAAATATAGGACAATAACGCCTCACCCTTACCCCTGCATCCTTGATGAGACGATGTGCGCTGGCAGCAATCGTGCTGCTCTCTATGCCCCTATTTGGCGCGGAAGGCCTTCTGGGCTATTATCGACAACCCGCGATACACGAAGAAACAATTGTCTTTTACGCCGAAAGCGATCTTTGGAGGGTGTCCGCGGAGGGGGGAGCCGCGCGGCGCCTCACAACTCATCTTGAGCGTGAGCGCTTCCCGTGCATCAGCCCTGATGGGAAAACTGTAGCTTTCACGGCATCCTACGATGGGACTCATGAGATTTATGTCATGCCTCTGGAGGGAGGGCGACCGACGCGTGTTACTCACGAGGGCGTAAGTGGGCGTCGAGGTCCACGGCCAGTATCGTGGAAGTCCGAGACCGAACTGGTCTACGCGACCTGGTATTTCGCGACTCGTGACACTCACCAGCTCGCCGTATTGAATGTGGATAGCGGGAAGAAGAAAGTTATTCCTCTGGAGCAGGCCAGTGATGGCGAGTTTTCTAATGACAAGGAAACCCTGTTTTTTACTCGTCTGCCTCGGCAGAACAGTTTCGCAAAAAGGTACCGGGGTGGCCTGATCGAAAACCTGTGGCGCTTCCGGGAGGGAGATGACGAAGCCGTTCCGCTGACTGCGGATTACAGCGGGACAAGCCGGGAACCCATGGTGTGGAAGGATCGCCTTTATTTCAGCAGTGACCGTGATGGCACAATGAATCTATGGTCGATGACGCTCGAGGGCAAAGATGTGGTCCAGCATACGTCCTTTGCAGGATGGGATCTTCTTTCTCCTTCTCTTCATAATGGGAGGATTGTCTTCGTCCATCGAGCGGATATCTGGATTTACGAGATAGCGCAGAACGAGTTACGCAAATTAGATGTTGTGCTGGCCTCTGACTTTGACCAGAAGCGGGAACGGTGGATCAGTAATCCGATCTCTTACCTCAATTCCTGGTTTCTTTCCCATGACGGTAAGCAGGTTGGCCTCACAATTCGGGGACGTGGTTACGTATTGCCAGTCAAGTCCGGTCGGATAGTAAGTCTCAGACAAACCAGTGAGAGCCGGACCAGAGATCTTCGTTTCCTGCCCGGCACGAAGGATGTGATCTATCTCTCTGATCGCGGTGGAGAGATGGAATTCTGGCGCGAGCCTGCAAACGGGCTGGGAGAGCCATCACCGATTACCGCCGGAGGAACGACCCTCAGGCATGACGGGATTCCATCACCAGATGGGAAACTGCTGGCGCACACGGATCGGAACCAAGTCCTCTGGATGCGAAACCTCTCCAGTGGTGATGAATGGGAGGTTGCACGTTCGAAAGAGGGTAATGAATGGGACTACATCGATCTGACCTGGTCACCCGATAGTCGGTGGATCGCCTACGCGGACACCATGGAGAATCAGGCCAAGAGAATCTATCTCTATGACGCCCAGAAAAAAAATGCACCCGTGGCGGTCACCACTGCACGCCTCGACAGCTATAGTCCTGTCTTCGGTGCAGAAGGCAAATGGCTGTATTTTCTCTCGGATCGGACTTTCCGTTCGGTTCAGGGATCTCCCTGGGGTGCGCGCCAACCTGAGCCTCTTCTCGACAAGACGGCTGGAATTTATGCTCTCGATTTGGTTGGCGGACAGCGCTCTCCCTTTGCAGCCTCGAATGAAGGTGAGCTTCCTCCAATTATGGAAGGACAGGAGAACAAGGAAGGAGTTGATCTGGAGCAGCTCGATGGCCGCCTTTTTGTATTGCCGGTAGAGCCCAGTAACTACCGGTATCTTGCAAGAGCTGGTGGAAACCTCTACTGTCTCTATTCTTCTCTTTCGCTGAACAGGAAATCATCACTGGTCTCGTTCCCAATCACGGCTGATTCATCCCGGCATAAATGGACCACGGTTATGACAGAGGTGCGTGGATATGAGATCTCAGGGGATGGTACAACGTGCCTGGTGCGCAAGGGGGACAGTTTTTATGTGTTTCCAGCTACGGGAAAAGCGCCCAGTAGCTCCACTCAGGCAAAGCTGAGCCTAAGTGGGCTCTCTCTCAGTGTGAGCCCTGCTCAGGAGTGGGGGCAAATGTTTCGTGACGCGTGGCGTATGCATCGGGATTACTTCTACGATCCGAAGATGCACCGTGTGGACTGGGATGAGATGGGGCGCAGGCATGAGGCCCTACTCCCAAGGCTTACTACGCGGTGGGAACTTGATCATCTGATCTCTCAGATGGTCGGGGAACTTTCTGCGATGCATACGGATATCTATGCCGGAGACATTCGTGATGCAACAGACGGGGCAAGCCTTGGACACCTTGGCGCGCAGCTCTCAAAAGTAGAGGAGGGATTTCGGATTGAACGACTGTATGAAACAGATCCTGATTATCCTGCAGAGGTTGGACCCTTGCTCCGGGCTGGTGTAGAGATGGAGGTCGGAGATGTCATCGTCTCAGTTGATGGTGAACCTGCCACTCGAGCTCCTGAGATTGGGGCACTGTTGAAGAACAAAGCCGGTAGAAAAGTTCTCCTCGAGTCCCGAAGGATAGGGATAGGTGGAACCAGAAAGTCGATAGTGACTCCGCTGAGTTCGAGTGGGTTCCGCAACCTGAAAACGAGTCATTGGGAATATACCCGACGACTTGAAGCTGAAACGAAGGGTAACGGCGAGATTGGATACTTCCATATGAGGGGAATGTCGGCATCCAACTACGCGGAGTTCGTTAAGGGCTACTATCCGGTGTTTAATCGAAAGGGGCTCATTATTGATATGCGGCAGAATTATGGCGGAAACATAGATAGCTGGATTCTCAGCCGTTTGAGCAGGAAGCCCTGGATGTACTGGAAAACCCGGACAGGCCGCCCTTTTGCGAACATGCAGTTTGCCTTTGATGGACATATGGTCGTGCTGGTAGACGCTTATACTATCTCGGATGGAGAGGCTTTTTCGGAGGGATTCCGACGCCTTGGGCTGGGGCCGCTGATTGGGACAAAGACATGGGGAGGAGGGATCTGGTTGCGTGGCGCAACGCGGCTGATGGATGGTGGTATGGCTCGAAGCCCGGAGACGGGAGTCTACGCACCAGATCGAACCTGGATTATCGAGGGGACAGGGGTGATGCCAGACATGGTTGTAGACAACCTTCCCCATGAAACCTTCGGTGGGCGTGACGCACAGCTTGAGGCCGCGCTTAGCTATCTGCAAAAGAGAATCAAGGAAGATCCTCCGTCGAGACCTGAGCCTCCCGACCGTCCAGACAAGTCGTTTCGCTATCCCGTTGGTCCTTGACCGGCGCTAAACTGCAAGAGTCAAGAGTATGGTTCAGAATCAGGGCGGTTCACCCGGACGGATAATGGCTTAGAGCCGATAGACTTTCTCGCAGTTCTTGTGCAGGATGGCATTCTGCTCGTCCACAGTGAGGTCAGCAACGTAGCCGCGCACGGAATTCGCCCAGTCGACATAGGAATCAATCCTGAGCAGACAGACAGGCCAGTCTGTTCCAAAGCAGAGGCGTTCGGGGCCGAATATTTCGAGAGACTCTGCGAAGTAGTTCCTCAGGGTGGCCTCGTCGATCTGGTCGTTAGTCACCTCAGTTACCATTCCACTGATCTTAACTGCCCTGACGTTGTCACGCTCTGCGAGCGAGGTCATGCCGTTTCGCCATTCATCTTCAATCCGCCCGTTATGGATAACGGGCTTTGCAATATGGTCGATGACAAAGGATTGTCCAGGGTGCTGATCAACGAACTTAATAGTTTGGGGAAGATGCTTTTGGAATATGAGGATATCGTAGACGAGATCGTAATCCTTGAGCTTGTTAATGCCACGATTGAATTCAGTGCCGAGTATGAAGTTGTCATCGGGTTCGTCCTGAATCACATGGCGCACAGCCTTGAACTTGCGATGTTGAGTAAGTCGGTCGAGGTGACCTGCGACATCGGCATCAGCGAGAGGAACCCAGCCCACTACCCCTTGAATAAGGTCGCATTGATTGGCAAGTTCAAGAAGCCAGTCGGACTCCTCAAGAGTCTGACGCGCTTGAACGGCAATGGTTCCAGTGACACCTGCAGTCGTGGTGTTCTCGGAAAGTTCCGAAAGGAGGAAGTCCTGCGCTAGGACGGAGTCTTCTTCTATCCATGAATACTGAGAAGCGTTGTATTTCCACAGGTGGTGGTGGGCGTCGATCATGCCGTGGGGAGCTGGGAGATATTCGAGATTAAGGAGGAGAATATTCTGTCTAACCGGGAACTTCGTCTTCCCCGGGTCTGCCGGAGAACCAGATGTCGGTCCCCATCAAGGGAACGGAATCCTTTACTTTCTGAAGAGGGGCACCATGTGACGCTCGTAGATATTCTCGCAGACGTTTTTGCCGATAATTTCAGAATTGGCCTTGAGGGCATCAAGGTAGGTATCCCCAAGTTGGGCAGCCACCTTGAAACCCACATGGAGAAGTTGACGGAAATGCTGGTTATAGTCTGGATTGAGCTGATCGTGGCGGAGGGCGCCAGTATACTGTTCGCTGGTCCAGCCATTGACTTCCCCGGAGCTTGGAAGCTTTGCGTGATCCACGTCGATGACGGTGGCGTACGGTTCACAAAGGGCTTCTTTTTTCTCAAGGGCGGTAGCATAGATCTGTTTGGCGAGAGAAAGGGCATCCCCACCTGCTTCAGCAAGACCAATGAGCTCTTCCAGCCAGGTGGTGCCAGCAGTTTTGATGTGGAGACCGGCTCCGGTGCGGGCAAGGGCACGTCTAATGGGTTCGTAGATCGAAAACTTGTCTGATCCGGAGTGGACGCTCAGCTTGAGCGTTTCCGGTAACCCGTAGGCATTCACTGCGTGGGCAATGACGGCGAGGTCATCGTTGAACTCCTGCTCGAACTGGGCGATATCGCCAACGTAATCAACACCCTTGTTGAAGCGGCCGGTAAATTTCGGGGCGATCGTCTGGATGGGGAAATCCTGATCTGCAATCGCGGCCAGAATGACAAGCATTTCTGGAGGAGTCTGGGGGTCGTCGGTTTCATCCATGGATACCTCGGCGATAAAATCCTCGCTACCCTTTTCCGTTGCGATGTAGCGGTAGATCCGGCCGGCCAGTTCGCAGGCCTTCAGGAATTGTCGTGCAGTTTTCTCGACCATGTCGCGGGTGATCTCCAGCGGAGCGGCGATACCCTCGATCGAAATCGTCCCGATTAGTTCCGGATGGCGATTAACGAAGGCTTCAATTTCTTCCGGCAGAGCAGGAGTTCCGATATCGTCAGCGACGTCGATAGTGTAGAAGTCGCAGTGAGGCAGGTATCGGTCGACAGTTTCAAGATTGATATGGTCGGCATCGAGCAGGAAGTCTTCCTGCCAGTCGAGCTGGGCAACAGCGTTTTCAGCAGCAGCCCGAGTCCCAGATGGATCCGATCCCACAATAAGATGTTCCCGATTGGACTTGTTCCATACCGGGGTCACAGCGACTCCCTCGGCCGCCAGCATTTGGAAAGACTGCAGCTGGGCCGCGGCCTGGTGTGCGAAGCGATCGCCGACCCCGAAGGTGAATTTATCGATTTTTTTCATTGGTAGAGCTATTCAGTTTTCTTGGGTGCCATGTCTTGCAATTAGACCAGGTTTCCGTTGTCAGTTGTTCTCGGGTAGTCCCTCGACATGCCCGATGTTTTTCACCGGCGCGAAGATTTGCAGCACTGATTCGAGCAGGTCTTGAGGGAGAGGTTTTGCCAGCCATTCAGCCCATTTGCGAATATTTTCAGGGTTTGCTGATCCCGCTACGCAAGTAGCAATCTCTTCATGTGCGCAAGAAAACTGCAGGGCCAGTTGAGCGATATCAATACCCTCTTGCTCGCAAAGGTGGGCAGCTCTGCGGGCGGCTTCCTTGACTTCCTCGGGCTCCTTGAGCCAATCGGGAAGCGGTGCGTTGGTGAGCAGACGGGCGGAGAAAGGTCCGGCGTTCATCACTCCCAGTTTCTTTTCACGAAGTCGCGGTAGAAGGTCATCTGTCAGGGAAGTATTCTGAAGGGTATACTGATTGTAGGAGAGGATGCAGTCGAGTTGCTCTTCAGCATGGTTGAGTACTTCATGAAAGGTTTTCATGGGGTAGCATGAAAACCCAACGGCCCGGACCAGCCCCTTTTTTTTCAAGGCGAGTGCTGCAGGAATTGTCTCTTCCCAGATTTGAGGTAATTGCACGAATTCAACATCGTGAAGAAGCAGCACATCAAGGTAGTCCGTTCCCAGGCGGTGCAGAGAAACATGAACGCTCTCCTCGACCCGGGAGGCTGAAAAATCGAAGTGAGTTAGGGAGTAGCGGCCCAGTTTGGATCCCAGCAGGTAGGATTCTCTAGGAACTCCTCGCAGTGCGATCCCGAGAAGCACCTCCGACATGCCTCTGCCGTAGAAGGGGGAGGTATCCATAAAGTTGATGCCATGGTCCAGAGCGACCCGGACAGATGACAGGGCTTCCTCAACAGGAACAGGTCGAAACTCCTGCCCGAGCGAGGATGCGCCAAAACTCAGGATTGGAAGGTCGAGGCCTGTATTTCCAAGGGGACGTGATTGCATTACTCAGCAGAGGATCGTGTGTTGGAGGAAGATAGAGACTCAGCTGGTGAGGGCCCGGAAAGATTTGATGGTTTGCTCTGCGGCGGCCTCAGGACTTGGGAGAGGAAAGATCTCTGCAGACAGGTAGCCGTCGTATTCAATCTCTTCGAGGGCGGAAAGGATGGATGTCATCTCTGTGTGTCCGAATCCGACAGCCTGGCGGTTGGAGTCGGCAAAGTGAACATGCCCGACTCGTGATCCTGCATCACGGATTGCCTGCCCCGCATTGGCTTCTTCTATGTTCATATGGAACAGATCGGCCAGAAGGACGGTGTGATTCAGGGCATGTTCATCGAGGTATGCTGCCGCAGTAGACAGGTGATTGAATTGATTAGTCTCGTAGCGATTAAGGGGTTCGTAGATAAACTCTACGCCGTTTTCAGCGGCTCGAGCGTCGGTGGCTTGAAGCGCTTCCGTAAGCCAGGCGCGAGACTGTTCCTGCGAGAGATCTCCTCCCCACTTTCCCTGCATGGAACCCAGAATCGCTGGAGCACCGACCTTCCCCCCAAAGTCGATCATGGAGATTACGAACTCAAGGGCTCGAGAGCGCTTGTCGGGGTCAGCGTCAGTGAGCGAGAGGCCATGCTTGACCATGCCCGCTCCCGTGCCGACCGCAGCGATTGAAAGTTCGTGATCTGAAGCCATGGAATTCACAATCTCGGGATCAATGAAGTCGGGTCCCGGCAGGAAAAGCTCGACAGCATCAAAACCCAAATCTGCTGCTTTTGAGAAACTTTCAGGCAGGGGCTGATGAAATACGAAGGGGCCGGCCTTGGCTTCTGCTACCTGAGCGAGGGTTATAGCTGATTTCATCATAATTTGGGGGGAATGGGTGGGCGCTGGGTGCATGGGAGTCAAGGGATTTCCGGGGAATACAATCGTTCTCGACGAAGCGGAGTCTTGGAGTAGAAAGAACAGTGAAAAATGATTGCTACTTTTGCACCATTCCCGGCGTAGTGAAGCAAGGCATATGAGGTCATCAGGTCTTACATTGGCAGCTCTTCTGGCGATAGCTGTGCCAGCATCCGGCAAAGTCGGCGTGGAGTTCAGGGAAAAGATAGAGCCTTTCCTTCAGGACTACTGCTACGATTGCCATGGTGATGGAGCCAAGAAGGGAGATATCGCATTGGACGATTTCAAGGATCTCTCAAGTCATCTTGAGAACCACGAACTATGGTTGCGAATCTGGAGGAACGTCAGAACGCATCTCATGCCTCCGATAGAGGGCGATTTTCAACCTTCTCCCGAAGAGCGTGCAGAGCTCATGGCCTGGATAGAGAGTAACGTCCTGAAGCTTGATCCGGAAAATCCGGACCCAGGCAGGGTGACGATCCGGCGTCTCAATCGCGAAGAGTATCGAAATACCATACAGGATCTGGTTGGAGTCGATTATAACGTAGATGACAACTTCCCTCCTGATGATACCGGATTTGGGTTTGATACCATTGGTGACGTTCTGACAATCTCACCTCTCCTTCTCGAAAAATACCTGATGGCAGCCGAGACCGTTGCTGACCTCGCTCTTCCCTCCACGGTGGTACGCAGGAGACCAATCACTATTGATGCCGGAAATTTTCGTGAGCGAGGAAATAATCAGCAAAGCGCCCGCTTTATGGAGGCCGACAAGAAGCATACAGTTGGCGCGGAGAGAAGATTCAGCAGAGCAGGAGTCTATAACCTGCAGGTTAATTATCGGATAGAGAACGAACGTGGCCGTCCCGAGGGGCAGACTGCCATCTGGCGTATCATGGTTGATGGGAAGGAAATCGAGTCCGTAAAGGTCGATGGAGGGAGGCGCTCGAGTGGTGAGTTCAGAACCGAGATTGCGTTAAGCGAGGGAAACCACCGTTTTGAGTTCTCGATGCTTCCTGGAGCTCCGGGAGAGGGGAAGGGGACCTGGGGAGTCAGGGTGGAGGATTGCAAACTGGTCCGCCAGGCAGGCAGCGAATGGGCGCTCTATCCGGAAAGCTACCGGAGAATATTTTTCAAGGGGCTGCCACCCGAGGAGAAGTCGGCTCGTGATGCCTATCTGCGCGAAATCGTCAGGGAGTTCGCGTCCAAGGCGTTCAGGCGTCCGGCGGAGGATCGCTTTGTTGATGCGTTAACTGCCCTCGCTCTCGATCGCAACCAGGATGACGGTGCGAAGTTCGTGGACGGAGTTAAGCTTGCCGTTACCGCAACCCTTACGTCACCTCGATTTCTTTTTCGAAGAGAGGTTCAGGCAGAGCCTGATAATCCCGGGAGAGTCGTTCCAGTTGATCAGTTTGCGCTGGCCTCACGTCTTTCCTATTTCCTCTGGAGCTCGACCCCCGATGAGGAGTTGCTCCGTCTGGCATCGAAGGGCCAGCTACGGGCAGAGCTTCGCTCACAAGTGGATCGGATGCTAGCTGACGAGAAGGCGAATCGCATGGTAAGGAATTTCGTGGGACAATGGCTCCAGGCAAGGGACCTTGGAAGTTTGGACATCGATGTCCGTCATATTCTTGGAGAGAGTAACAAAAGGAGTGCCGAACGAATTTTTGACCATGAGATGCGAAAGGACATGGGGGAAGAGACTGAGCTTTTCTTCCAGCATATTCTCAAGGAGAATCGCCCGATACTTGAGCTGCTCAACGCGAGATACTCTTTTCTTAACGAGAGTCTTGCCAAATTTTACGGGGTATCAGGAGTGAAAGGAGATACCTACCGCCGGGTTGAGTTCGGTGAGGAACAGCAGGCCCGAGGTGGAATCTTGACACAGGGGACTTTTCTCATTGTGACCTCTCAGCCGACCAGAACCTCTCCGGTGAAGCGGGGACTCTTTGTGCTGGAGAATATTTTGGGAACTCCTGCCCCGCCAGCGCCACCTGATGTGCCGGAGCTGGAGGATTCCGAAAAAGAGTCTGCCAAGGGGACAATGAGAGAACTCATGGTCGCACATCGCGAAAAGGCTTTGTGCAAGTCCTGCCATCAGCGCATGGACCCCATCGGTCTCGCCTTGGAGAATTTTAATGCCATCGGGCAATGGAGAGACGAGGATGCTGGTCAACCAATCGACAGTGCCGGGCAACTTGTGACTGGTGAGAAATTTTCCAACGTCATGGAGCTAAAAGAGATTCTAATCAGTTCCAGGAAGGAGGATTTCTACCGGTGTCTGACCGAAAAGATGCTGACCTATGCGCTAGGCCGGGGGGTAGAGTATTACGATGCACCAGCAGTCGACCGGATTGTGAAGCGTTTACTCAATCAGGAAGGTAAAATGGCAGAGCTGATTTATGGAGTCGTAGAGAGCACGCCCTTCCAGAAGCGACGGGGGGATGGAAACAGGCTTCAAAATTAGGGGTTGGCTGCATGCGAAAATCAGTCAAAAATTCTGTGCGAATCACCGTAATATTTGCGTATACTGATTACAAATGAGGGAAATGAAGTCACTTCCGGGCCGAAGAGCCTTCCTTAGAGGGTTGGGAGCCACTGTTGCCCTTCCGGGATTTAGCTCTCTGGGGCTGGCAAAACCACTTGCAGGAGCTCGAGGGGTAACCGCCACCGGGGCTCCCTTGCGGATGGCATACCTGTGTCTTCCGAATGGTGTGATCATGGATAAGTGGAGACCGGAGGGAATTGGAGAAAACTTCGTTCTTAACGATTCCATGAAGTCGTTGGAGAATTCGCGTCAGGATCTGCAGATTCTGAAAGGGCTGGAGCAAGCCAGTGGCTGGGGCGGGAGAGATGGTGCTGGAGATCATGCGCGAGGAAATGCCACTTTTCTCACGGGAGCCCGTCCGCGCAAAACATCGGGATCTGATATCCGGCTGGGAATTTCTGTCGATCAAATGGCGGCCAACTATCTGGCGCAAGAAACCAGACTACCATCCCTCGAACTTTCCTGTGATGGAGTGCGGAAGTCAGGTAGCTGTGACTCGGGTTACTCGTGTGCCTACCAGTATAACATCTCGTGGCGCTCTGCGACACAGCCAATGACGCCGGAGTCTAACCCGCGGTTGGTTTTTGAGCGGTTGTTTGGGAGTGGGACCAAGTCCGAGCGGAGCGAAAGTCAGGCAAGGCGAAGGGCGGAGAAGCGATCAATTCTTGATTTTGTTCTCGAGGACGCGAAGGCAATGGAGAAAAGCCTGGGGAGAAACGACCAGCAGAAGCTCGATGAATACATGACTGGCGTGCGGGAAATCGAGCGCCAGATCGAGAAGGCTGAGAGCATAGGTCCTCCGCCTGATCCGGGTGTGGAAGCGCCAGCCAACGGGGTTCCCAGAGAATATCACGAGCATATCCGAATCATGTTTGAGATGATGATTCTTGCGTTTCAGACGGACCAGACGCGGATCGCCTCCTTCCTGCTTGCTTATGATGGCAGCAATCGCAATTTTCCCACGCACGGTGTCCGAGAGGGGCATCATGGACTTTCGCACCATGGAGGCAACAGGTCGAAGATCGAGAAGATTGCGAGGATCGATACCTTTTATCTTGAGCAGCTGGCCTACTTCCTTGAGCGAATGCGAAATACCAAAGATGTCGACGGTAAGCCGCTGCTGTATAATTCCATGATTGTCTGGGGCGGTGGACTATCTGATGGAGATCGTCATACCCACAACGATCTCCCAATTGTCCTCGCCGGCCATGCGGGGGGTAAATTCCGAGCTGGAAGGCACGTTGACCTCAAAGGAGACGTCCCCATGAATAACCTCTACCTGCGAATGCTTGAAGAAATTGGTGCCCCAGCCGGAAGGCTCGGAGATTCCACCGGCATCCTTAGTCAGGTATAGCCCGGGGAGATGCCGGGTCTCGGGCTCGCGAGCCTTGTTTGCAGGGATTTCTTTCTGTGGGAATTCCAGTTTCACATTGATCAATGAGGCTCTCCACCAAGCTCCTTCTCACGATCTGCGTCCCGCCAGCGCTCATATGGCTTGTGGGAATGTACGTTGTAAAGATTTCACAGGATCAAATCAGGGAATCTATCCGGACGTCGGCAGAAGCAGAGGTTCAATCAGCTCAGGAACAGATCGACCGTGTGCTGCAGGACCGAACTGAGACCTGGGGGGAATTCGTCGAGCAACGAAAAGTTATCGATGCGGTGACGAGATCCAATCGGCATATCCAGGGGCAAGAGGGTTTAATTGATCAAATCTCAGAAACTTGGAAAGACCGCGAAAAGAGAAGCTCTCTGCCGGAGGGCATTTTAGATGAATCCTTGATGGCTGAACTTGGAGCCACAGTTGCCAGTATGTCCCAATTTGGTGGAGGGACTTGGATTTTCCGGGAAGTCCTTCTTACAAACGCTTATGGAGGTATCGTGGCGGAGAGTGGTCAGGGTGGAGACTACTTCCATGGCTCGGCTGCTTGGTGGAAAAAAGCCAAGGGCGAGGGGCAATACCTGGGGGCTGTGCGCGTGGAGCGGGACCAAAAAGGAGAAGAGGTTGTAATCATTGACTTCTGTCAGAGGATCGAGGATTCATCAGGCCGGTTTATCGGTGTCCTGAAGGTTGATATCAACCTCGAGGAAGTGCTGCAGATTGTTGACTCTCATGCCACGAGAGGTGGGCGAAACCGGGGAATGGTGCTTCTGAATCAAGAGGAAGAGTTGATTCGGATTGGAGGAAGAGGAGAAACACGGACCCTATCGGACGGAAGCCGCTACCTCCAAGGAGTGAGTGGGGAGGTTTTCACATATTCGAAAACATCCGAGGGGGGACTGATGCACAGCTTGGGGTGGATCGCCGTTCATACCGCAGAGGCGGATGCCTTACTTGCACCGGTCAGGCAGCTTCGCAACAGCGTGATCCTCGCTGCAGCGGTTGGGACTTTTCTCGGCGTGGCGATCATGCTCTGGGTTGTCCTGCCGGTATCTTGGAGAATGGGGCGGTTGGTAGAGGCAACGAAGCAGTTCGGAAAAGGGTCAAAAGGCATCCCGATTCCAGTCGTAGGCCACGATGAAATCTCTGAACTCAGTCATGAGTTCAACCAGATGAGGACTCGTCTCGGAGAGACCCAGGAGAATCTGCGGGAAGCTATGGAGCAGGCAAAAGAGGCCAGTAAAGCCAAGGGTGATTTTCTTGCGAACATGAGCCACGAAATCCGTACTCCAATGAATGCCATCATGGGGATTACAGAACTCACCCTCGGCACGGAGCTGACCGAAGAGCAGCTCCATTATCAGGTTCTCGTGGAGCAGTCAGCGCACTCCCTCCTTATGCTTCTGAACGACATTCTCGACTACTCGAAGATAGAAGCAGGTAAGCTGGAGCTGGAGGATCGCGACTTTGATATCCGGGATTCTGTAGGGGATATTCTTCATACGATGTCACCGAGGGCGGTCGAAAAGAATCTTGAGCTGGTCCTGAAGGTTGGTCGGTCTGTACCCAGAATCTTGACCGGAGACCTCACCCGGTTGCGGCAGGTGATAGTAAATCTTGTGGGCAACGCCCTCAAGTTCACGGATTCCGGAGAGGTCGTTCTCGTGGTCGAGCGGGTAAAGGAGGTCGACGGACGTGTGGAGGTTCTCTTTGAGGTAAGAGATACGGGTATTGGTGTGAGAGCGGACCGATTAGAGACAATCTTCGAGGTTTTCGCTCAGGCGGATAGTTCAACAACGCGGGAATTTGGCGGGTCCGGGCTCGGCCTGGCCATATCGAAGCGGATCGTGAAAAAGATGGGAGGTGAGATCTGGGCCGAAAGCGTTATCGGGGAAGGAAGTGTATTTCGTTTCACGGCACTTCTGGGAGCAGGTTCAGGAGGGGTGGATAAGGAAAGAGATTGCCTCGAGCCGCTCGAGGATCTTGAGGTTCTGGTGGTGGAGGACAATGCGACTCAGCGTGAAACCCTTGGAGAAATGCTGAGATTCTGGGGTTTGAAACCCAGTTTATGCTCAGATGCAACCCAAGCTGTCAGCGTCCTCGAACAAAAAGAGGCAATGGGCGAGGACTTGAAACTTATGATCGTCGACCGGGTCTTGGGTGATGAGGACGGCATAGAGCTCGCCACACGAATACACGCTAGGTCGCGCTGGAGTGAACTGCCGATGATCCTGCTTACCTCGGTGAGCGACGGATCGCCGGGGAAGGAAGTTAATCAGGTGGGAA
The DNA here is from genome assembly GCA_002715825.1 of Roseibacillus sp. GTDB lineage: Bacteria > Verrucomicrobiota > Verrucomicrobiia > Verrucomicrobiales > Akkermansiaceae > Roseibacillus_B. Next base: position 31,936 of record PBAI01000024.1, read on the forward strand.
TCAGCAAGGTCGTCAATAAGCCCATCAAGCAGTCACCACTGCTGGACGCCATAATGCTGGCGACGGGATTGGGAACAAGGAAACCCAAAAAAGGCAGAAGGGTGGCACGCGGACAGGAAAGATCCGTCGAGAGTATGAGCATCCTTCTCGCTGAGGATGGAAAGGTGAATCAGCTGGTCGCTGTTCGGCTCCTCGAGCGCAGAGGACACCGGGTGACAGTTGTGGAAAATGGGAAGGAGGCTGTGGATCAATCCATCAAGCAACAATTCGATGTCATTCTCATGGATATACAGATGCCGGTAATGAGTGGGTATGAGGCCTGCCGGGAAATCAGGAAGATTGAAAAGAAGACCCAAGATCGTATTGCCATCGTGGCGATGACAGCGCACGCAATGCCAGGAGATCGGGAAGAGTGCCTGCAGGTTGGAATGGACGATTATATTTCCAAGCCGATCGAGTCTGAAGAGTTTTATGAGATAATTGAGAAATATGGCTCTCCTGTCAGTCGAGGAAGAGAGACTTTGAACGCCTCGCGAGAGGCCCTCGATGAAAAAAATGACCAGCAGAATGGTGAGAAAGAATTAGACGAGACCATCTTTGATGCAGAAGCGTTCAGTCAGCGGATAGGGGACGAGGCTCTGATGCGTGAGCTGATTCTGATCTTTGAGGAAGAAATGGAAGCGATGTGGATTTCTCTCCGAGAAGCTGAAAAGCGTCAGGATATGAAAACTATTCATGAGTCCGCCCATCGTTTGAAGGGCTTGGTCGGGAACTTTTGTGCTCGTCGTGCCTGGAAGTGTGCAACCGAGTTAAATGATCGGGCAAAGAAAGACTACCACGGTGATGAAGTAACTGAGGCCGTAAGTCGATTTGAACAAGAGCTGAGACTATTGGAATCATCCTTGTGTGATTTTCGGGAGGAGCTTGAGAATAAGGTGAACTGCCCGTGATGAGGTGACTCTGGGGGGGCCGCGGTTCTGGCAGGTCGATAGAGCAAAGAGGAGTCAGAGTTGCAAAAAGCGCTTCGTTGTTATGTCCTCGGGCAAATGAAGCCTTTGGTTTGGATGAACGGCTCAATTCAGTCCTCCGAGGAGATGCGTATTTCACCATTCGATCACGGATTTACGGTGGGTAACGGGGTCTTTGAGACTATGATTTCCTATGAGGGATATCCGTTCGCCTTCACGAGGCATTATCAACGCCTCGAGCGTTCCGCAGCGGTGATGGGACTGTCGCTTCGCCCGCAGAATGAGCTTCTCGAAGCAAGTCTTCAGGTTCTTGGCGTTAACGATTTGAGCGGAAGGCGGGCTCGCCTGCGGATAACGGTTACCGGGGGACCTGCTCCACTGGGGAGCGAGCGAGGAAATTCCGGAGAGACCACGCTGGTCGCTGCCGGGCCAGCGATGGAATGGAGTGATATGGAGGACGTGATCGTGGTGTGTCACTCACGCAATGAGAATGGTGCTCTTGCCGGAGTGAAATCCACGTCTTATGGAGAGAATGTGGTGGCTCTCGAGGAAGCGAGGGCTATCGGCGCTGGGGAAGCGATTTTTCCCAATACGAGAGGGGAGTTGTGTGAGGGGACGGGTTCCAACGTGTTTCTCGTTAGCGACGGAACGCTTCTGACTCCTCCGCTGAGTGGAGGCTGTCTGGCAGGCGTCACCAGAGCTTTGGTAATCGAGTTGGCGGCACGAGAAGGGATAGAGATCATGGAGAAAGCTGTTCCCGTGGCGCTGCTGGAGAGGGCGGAGGAAGCGTTCCTTACTTCTACAACGAGGGAAGTGCATGCCATCAGGAGGGTGAATGGGCATATTCTGAGTCGCGAGCCGGGCCCAATTACGAGGACACTTGGAAGGGCCTTTCGGGCAATAGCAGCAACAGAGATAGATCCTTGAGCACACTCAGATCACCAGACCCGCTTGACTCCGTAGGAGTCAAATATCTCATTCGGACTAACAAGAGAAGCGCTCTGCTCCAGAGCTTCTGCGATAAGAAGTCGATCGAATGGGTCCCGATGGTGGCGTGGTAGTCGCGAAGTTCTGGCAAGAGCCGCTGAACTCAACGGTAGGATTTCTAGTCCAATGGACTCGATGGTGCTGTTAAATTCTTCTCCAAGGCCGTATGGGATTCTTAAACGGCCTAGTCCGGTTTTAACTGCAAGTTCCCAGGATGTGACGGAACTGACGAGCGATCTGGACTCCCCTTTCTCAATCAGGGCTGCTGCGGTTTCGGACAGTTCAGGAGCGCCCTCGAGAAACCAGACGACCGTATTGGAATCGAGTAGAAGGTTCATGAGTGCAGATGGGTTGGTTTATCGGTAGCCGTTTGCGACCTCGACACCAGACCCCGGGACAAGTCCCGGGGTCCGGCAAGGCAGGGGGTTTCAGGGCAGCAGTAAAGTAAGAACAGTCGCAAGGACTTTGCAGATCGTGGTAATTCAATCTGAGGATGAAAAATCCAGATATCGAAGGGTGAATTTCGGGAGGCTTTGGGTGTGTCGGACTCGTAGGATGAAGCTGGATGAAAGGGGCTGAGCTGAAGGGCTATTCTCTTCAGAGGGGCTCATCGAAGTCGTCGGCCATCCAGAACCCAGATCCGCTCGCCATGCCTCGTTTCGGCAGATTCGTTTGCGGGCTGGGTGGACGAAGTTCGGCGACCGTTCGACCATGTTTCGTGATCTGGAACACTTCGCCATCGGTCATAATCTCCGCCACGATAGAGCTCAGCTTGGTCTTGGCTTCAAAGATTCCAATTCGTCTCACGGAAAACAAACTAGTCTAACTAGTTTAAATAGAAAAGGAAAAACTCAGGAGGCTCAAATTTACCTCAAAATACTAACAATGCGTTAGTTATGAAAAACAAGGACCGCCTAGAGATCCGCAAAGGACTATCGAGTGTGGCGCCGAGATCGGCTCGATTCCCTCGGTTCAGGGCTTAAGCAATTTTCTCAAGCGGTCCAGCTGATTTCTGTAAGGCGGCTTAACCGCGAACGGGTCGTGGGTCAGCCAGCGGCGGGTAAAAGAGCGTTCGTGGCTGAATTGCTCGAATCCTGACCGGCCGCGATAGCGTCCCAGTCCACTTTTACCAAGGCCCCCGATGGGGAGCAGGTGATTTGTCCCTGTCTTCATGACGTCGTTGAAGCAGACCGAACCTGATGGGAGAGCCTTCGCAATGCGCTCACTTTCTTCCCGACTGTCAGAGAAGATGTAAAGAGCGAGAGGAGAGGCCATGCCTTTCAGAGCATTGAGAGCCTGTGCAAGATCTGCACAGGGTAGCAACGGTAGCAGTGGGCCGAATATCTCTTCCTGCATAACGGGAGCGTCCCATTGTGTGTTTGGCAGAAGGCGGGGTGCGAGAGAGAGCTCCTCAGGGACATCCGGTCCAATTGAGATTGCATCAGAGGGAATAAGGTTTTGCAGCCTCTGGTAGTGCCTCTGATTCACGATTTTCGCTAAATCCCGATCAGAAGTCATCCCGTATAACCTCTTTATCTCCTCTTCACAGAGCTGGAGGAAGTCATCGTGGAGCTCGGAGGGAAGAACTACAAAGTCTGGCGCGATGCATGTTTGTCCTGCATTAAAGAATTTCCCTGCGATGATACGTTGTGCAGCTTTTTCGAGGTCCACGTCATGGTCGATCAGGCAGGGACATTTTCCACCTAGTTCCAGAAGAACAGGCGAGAGATGTCTCGCTGCGGCATCCGCATAAAGGCGACCCACACTTTCGCCACCGGTATAGCAAAAGAATTCGAAAGGGAGATCAAGCAGAGCTTCGCCGGTGGCGGCGCCACCTTGGATCACGGTTACGTGACCGGGATCAAATATGGATGCGATCAGATCGCTAAGAAAGGCGCTGGTTGCTGGTGCACACTCAGACGGTTTGAGAATCACGCAGTTTCCAGAAGCAATAGCACAGATAAGGGGACTCAATGAGAGTTGCAGAGGATAATTCCAAGGAGAAGTGATCAGCACTCGCCCGAAGGCTTGTCTTCGGATTTCACTGCGTGCCGGGAAGAAATAAAACGGATTTGCCACACGTCGGGGCTTCTGCCAGCGTTTCAGGTTCTTCAGGCAGTGTCGGAGCTCGCACCTTAAAAAGTGGATCTCTGCGAGCCAGGCCTCAAGCGCAGGTTTGCCCAGGTCGGCGTGCAGAGCCTCAAGCGCTGCATCAGTATGCTTTTGCAGTTCTTCGGAAAGTCGGGCCAAGCACTCGCGGCGGAGGGTCAGGTCCTGAGATTCGCCGGTCTCAAAGAACTCCCTCTGCTTGTCAAATATCGCTTGAAAATCTTGGGTATACTCGGCCATGTCCCGCTTTGCCTGCCCAGTGTGGCTGAGAATGAGGATGTGCTCAACCTTTGTAGGCCTNAGAAAGGGTGGAAATCCGCTTTGCGGTTGAATCGCTGGAGATCTCGCCAATCATAGCAGTGGTTCGAGTANCCGAAAGAAACANCCNNATGGTAACGTCTTCTACCCNAAGAAACAAATCTGTCCTCGTTATCGGGGCGGGATTGGGAGGCCTCGCNGCGGCCATATCCCTTCGAGCGGAAGGTTTTGACGTTCAGATTGTCGAAAAGAACGCTCAAATTGGGGGCAAGCTGAACTTCAAGGAGATCGAAGGCTTCGGTTTTGATCTGGGACCCTCCATCTTCACGCTGCCGCACCTCTTCCAGAGCCTCTTCGAGCGAGCTGGAAGAAAAATGGAAGATTACCTCGAACTAGAGTCGGTGAGTCCTCACTGGCGGAACTTTTTTGAGGATGGCACGACTCTTGATCTTGANGAGGACCCNGACCTCATGCGNGCGGANTTGGGCAAGTTGGCAGGGGACAAGGAGCACCACTGGCGGCAATTCCAAGAATTCATGACCTATGCCCGGGCACAATATAAACTCGTTGATGACGGATATTTCAGCAAGGGACTGGATAACGTGTGGGAGTTCATTCGCCATTATGGGTGGCGCAAACTGTTGTTTCAGATGGACCANCGGAACAGCATGGCGGGCTCCATCGCCACTCACTTCGATGACGAATACCTGAGAAGNATATTCGAATACTTCATCAAATATGTGGGCTCCTCGGCTCATGATGCACCCGGCTACATGAACATGATGCCAGTAATCCAGTTCGACTACGGNCTCTGGTATGTGAAAGGTGGGATGTACAATTTAGCNAGGGGNCTCGANCGTCTCGTTCGTGAACTTGGGATCGGACTGCGGCTGGGGGAAGAAGTATGCANTATTAATCGGACAGGAGGGCGCTCAGTAAGCGGNGTGACGCTCAAGGGNGGCGAAGAACTCAGCGCTGATTACGTGGTCTGCAACATGGAGGTNCTGCCAGCATATCGTCGTCTGCTNAGCGAGCCGCCGGCATTCATGNGGAAGTTGGAGCGTTTCAGGCCAGCCTGCTCCGGCNTGGTNCTCCACCTCGGAACAGATCGTATCTACCCTGAANTNGCTCATCATAATTTCTTTTATTCGCAGAAACAGAGTGCGCATTTTAATTCGGTNTTCCGGGAGGGAAAGCTGCCGCAGGACCCCACAATTTATCTNGTCGCGCCAACCCGAACCGATCCAAGCAAAGCTCCGGAAGGNCACGACAATCTGAAGATTCTGCCGCATATACCGCCAATCGATCCGGAGAACCCTCATACCATGGANGAGTATCTGGGGCTTAAGGATCGGGTGATCGATAAGCTTGAGAGGATGGGCCTTGAAAACCTCCGNAAGCACATAGTGGTGGANGACCTGCTNACACCAATCGATATTGAGGAGCTATACAACTCCAATCAGGGTTCCATCTATGGNGTTGTCACTNACTGGAAATTGAACAANGGNTTNAANGCTCCGAAGCAGTCCAGCAAGTATCGCAATCTCTTNTTCACCGGNGGNAGNGTTAATCCAGGAGGAGGGATGCCGATGGCGATTCTNTGCGGNCAGAAAGTGTCTGACAGGGTGGTATCTTCNGANAATAAGTATCGCTCCTGAGNCAGANTCCCGGTTTTCCTATTNGTGATGGAGGCTGCACTTTGGATTGTCACCGGGCTGAGCTTTCTCTNTTGGGNGGTCTCGTGGANTCTCTTCGTTCGATTTCGACGGGTTCCGNCGGNTCCNAAAGGTGTNNGCACGGNTCCGCGAATATCAATCGTAATTCCAGCTCGGAACGAAGAGGCTAACGTTGAGGTTCTTCTGCAGTCTCTNANGGAGTGCAGATTTCANGAAATAATCGTGGTAGATGACCAATCAGANGATCGGACAGNAGTGGTCGCNCGGGAGCTTGGAGCCCGTGTCNTTTCGGGNAAAATCCCTCCNGCTGGCTGGTTGGGCAAGCCTTGGGCCTGNCAGCAGGGTGCAGAGGCAGCAACCGGGGACTGGCTCCTTTTTGTTGATGCCGANACCAGATTTGTGNAAGGTGGCTTCGANAGNATNNTGGGTTTAGCAGGAGNAGAATCCAGAGTTCATTCAGTCTGTCCNTANCATGAGATCNNGGCNCCCTATGAGCAATTGTCNGCCTTCTTCAATGTTACAATGATTCTCGGNATGAACGCTTTTACNGCGAAGGGTGCATNTGCCCGGGACATNGGNTTGTTTGGACAGGTCATGCTGGTTTCNAGNAAGGACTANGATCTCGTTGGGGGGCACTCNCAGGTCAAGGGTGACATCCTNGAGAATTTTCAACTTTCGCGGTNTTTTGCCGCTGCCGGNGTAGAGCGTTCCTGCTGGCTNGGTAAGGATACCATTTCNATGAGGATGTTTCCTGGAGGNGTCAGGGANCTGATAGTGGGNTGGAGTAAAGGAACAGTNTCNGGAGCGGCTAATACTCCGAAGGCNGCTCTTGTTGGGATTTCGNTATGGATGTCCGGCCTTTTCATGTCAGTTGTGCCCNTGTGTTTCGTAGCTGCGGCCTCGTCACCTCTCGCGACNGTGATGGTGTNACTNTANGCTCTTTGGNCTTTTCAGTGNGCNTATTTGTTCCGAGCTTCCGGGNGNTACTCCATTCTAGCAGCNTTGGCGTTTCCTGTGGGTCTCTTGTTCTACCAGATCGTATTTTTCCAAGCGGTNAGGAGAAAGCGACAAGGAGGAACNGTTCAGTGGAAGGGGCGNGATGTTTCTTGAGGTTTCAAACNTAATGATNGTGGTTCTCAACCTGANCGTNATNCCGGTGGGTCACGTGNTNCCCTCATGGCTTCTAACGCGGAAGGNGGGAAACATGTTCCGCCCGGNATCGTGTTTGTTTCGTGAGCGGAAATGGGAAATNGGAGGGAGGATCTACGAACGTTGTCTCGCGATACGTCTCTGGAAGGATCTNCTGCCNGANGGAGCTCCTTGGCTTGGCGGNTTCGCCAAAAAATCNCTGGNGGGTCGCGANTTGGAATATATNTCGCGNTTCCGGATGGAAACTTGTCGNGGAGAACTNGCTCACCACATCCAGATTCCCTGTATACTCACTGCGCTCCTCTGGAATCCGTGGCCCNTCGCCGCAATTGTGATTACGGTGTATGCCTTCGTCTCAAANGTTCCATGTATCGTCGTCCAGCGTCATACNCGGCATCGGTTATCGCGGCTAATCTCNAATCTCGAGGGTGAANCNAATCAGGGGAGGNCATGAANAGGNTTCTTTACGCAGCGGTCGTTATTCTCATTTCGATGATGGCGGTTCTCGCGATCGTGCGTGTTCGCTTNTCATCAGATGTTTTTGAATTGCTTCCNCAGNACCTTCCAGAAGCGCGAGGTTTGGAGCAGATCAATCGNTATTTCAGCCGAGANGCCCAGNTNATCATTACGCTGAAAGGGCAGTCGGCGAGGGCTGTTAATGAGGCAACCGCCTCTCTNGCTAATACGCTCAGTCAGCAGAANGNCTTAATTGGNGATCTGTTCCGCGAGGTGGATATNGATAGAATCGTCGCGGAGGGAGGACCCCTTGTNGCGTGGGCTTGGTTCAANGGGTCTCCGGAGCNCCTCGCTTCTCTGGAGCGCCGGCTNGCTTCCCCGCNATCNAGCGAAACTCTTGAGGAGTCGCTGGAAGAGATTAATGATGCCTTTGATNCCGAGAGCGCNCTCTTGAGGAGTTANGATCCACTCCAGCTTNCGCNGTTTGNATTNAGTTCTGAAGGAGAAGGGGNCTCNTCTCTGGATCCAATGCGCTCACCNTCAGGTAAATTNGAAATTNTTTACGTGGAGGGGAGNGGGGTTGATTTTTCTGATTACCGGGCAGTGCGAGACTGGTTAACCAAAGTNCGAGGNTTGGTNGAACAATGGCTGAAGGGGTGGAATGGAAAAGGANTGAAGAATATGGAGGTCGAGATCGGATACACCGGAACGCCGGCTTTCATGTCAGAGGTTGGAGCTGGGATGGAGCGAGATATGACTATTTCAGTTCTTCTGACACTGGTTTTGATTTCTGCCCTCTTCTTTCTGGTTCATCGNCAGGTGACCCCTCTCATCTGGCTTTTGGCAGCNATGATGGGCATNCTNGCTATTACCCTNACTATNGCTGAGCTGGCACTTGGGGAANTNAGTGTGATCAGTGTGGGNTTTGCTGCNATTCTGATGGGGCTCTCGGTAGATTACGCTATNGTTCTCTATCGNGAGGCNCTTGGTAATNCNGGNTCTCCAAAAACGCTTNGAAGGGCGGTGGGACCGGGTATAGCGTGGGCCGCTGTCACTACTGCNGCNGTCTTTCTCAGCCTGAATCTNAGTTCCCTGCCGGGGCTGGCNGAGCTCGGCAATCTTGTNGCCCTNGGGATACTTGTTGGGGCNTTGGTNATGTTGTTTGGATTTGCTCCAGTNGCAGTCCGATTTGCAGGNNANCGGTCTCCGAGGAGCNCTCGCAACTGGGTTCCTTCCTCGATGGGNAGNAGGGTGGCAGGAATTCTCGCTGTGCTTGTCCCGCTCGCTGCGATCGGCTCGGCTTTCATGCTCGAGAAGCAGGTCATGGAGGCGGAATTCCATCCATTCAGAATGAAGGAAAGCCCGGCCCTGACTACGTGGGATGAGATGCGTGCAGAATTACATGGGGAGAGCCAGACTACTCCGGCAGTGATTACCGCCGCAAATTTTGGCGAGCTGCACACCCAGCTCCAAGCCTTTCAGCAGAGGTCTTCAAGGGCGCAGGAGGCAGGGTTGATTGAGAGAGTAATTCTCCCGGACTCATGGGTGCCGCATCCCGAACATCAACGCAGGAACGCCGAGCTGCTGCGAGCGCTCGTTAGGGAAGGGCCGCGCCTTCTCTCGGAGATTGATGGAGCAGGATTCACGAAGGAAGGGATGGATCTGACGCGTGAGGTGATGAACTCTTGGACGCATTATCTTGATCAGTATGATGGGAGGAACCCAGTGCGTCCGGCAGGGAGCCTGGCGAAATGGACAGTCGACCAGATCGTAACGGAACGTGAAGATATTGTCGCTGCGGTGGTAGCCCTGATGCCGGTTAACCCCAGAGACAGGGAGTGGGTGACTGCGGTCTGCGATGACCATTCCAATATAGCAAGTCTGCCCTCGCTCGGGACGGCCTTAAACGAGCGGATCGCTGAGGACTTGTGGAAAATTTTCGTGCCAATGCTAGTCCTTCTGACGGCTGTCCTTGCTTTGGTCTATCGCTCATGGAGGGAACTGTTCCTGACGCTTCTGGCTCTTTTTTTCGGTGGTTCTGTGATCGTTATTCTTACGGTCTGGACCCCCTTGTCGTGGAACTCATTCAACGTCTGCGGAATTCCACTTCTTTTTGGTATCGGCTTGGATTTCAGTATCCACATGCTGTTCGCGTTAAGGCGGAGTGGAGGTGACCTCGAAGCAGTACGAAATGGAATGGGAAAAGCAGTGGCCTTTTGTGGACTCTCTTCTGCGATCGGTTTTGGGTCGTTAGCAACAGCTTCTGCTGACGGGTTGTCCAGCCTCGGGGTGGTTTGTGCAATCGGAATTCTCGCGAATACTTTTGTCGCAGTGATTCTACTGCCTGCGTGGTATCGTCTTGTGCATCCTGTTTCGAATTCTGCGGCTGACATCGGAGATCAAGTTGATTAGCGTTTCCTGCGATGGAGAGGTTCACATTTCACCTTCTGATCCTCATATCCCTGATTCCGGGGGTTAGCCTGATGGCGGATACGAATGACGCCGAGGAGCAGGTAGTGCGACGTTGGCTTTCGACCAATTCCGGGGTTGATGTTCTCAAAGTCGAGTTTACCCAGATAAGAAAACTGACCAGCCTTAAATCCACGATCCGGCAGCAAGGAGTGCTTTGGATCGACAGGCGGGAAGGTGCGAGATTTCGGTGGCAGATCGGTAGCCCGCCGCGGACAATTGTGACCCGGGTTAAAAATGAGTTGCTGGTCATGCGCCCCAGGTCCCTGCAATACGAGAAAAGTCCTGCGACCGAGAGCAAAAACAGCATGGCTATTCTGGCTGGGGGATTTCCCCGGGCTTGGGAAGAGTTCCAGAAAAAATACGAATTACTTGGAGTGAAAATTCTGAACGGAACTCACCGGATAAACGTTCAGCCCAAGGGGGAGCTAGCCCATGGTGTCCGTGTTCTTACCTTTGTTACGGGGAGCGCAAAAGGAGTCCTGCAATCGATCGATCTGATTCTTCGGGATGGATCTTCGCAACAGATCGTATTCGACAAGGTGGTTACGAGCCCTCGACTGAGCGACGATCTTTTTGAACCAGACCTCACAGGTTATCGAGCTGTGGATTTCAAGTGATTGGACAGTATCATGGCTGATTCACTCACGAACAGAGACAGACATGTAGTGGTGGTAGGGGCAGGCCCCGGGGGAATAACTGCTGCAATGATCCTCGCGCATCGAGGCTTTCGCGTCACTGTGGTGGAAAAGGCCGGGCAGGTCGGGGGGCGCAGCGCCTGTCTCCATGCCGGCCCTTATGCCTTCGATACAGGACCGACGTTTCTTCATCAGAAGTTCACTCTGGAGGAAATGTTTCAGGAGGCCGGGCGTAATCTTGACGATGAGCTCGACCTCATTCAGCTGGACCCGATGACTCGGCTGAAGTGGGGGCAGACTTCGATGGAGACCACTTCAGATCCTTTAAAAATGGCGGCAGAAATTGAGCGGGTCTTTCCCGGGGAAAGCGAGGGCTTTCATCGTTTCATGGCTGATCAGGAGGAGAAATTCCGCTTACTTGTTCCTTGTTGGACAGCTTCCTATAGCAGAATCCGGGATCTCTTCCGGAAGTGTCTGCTAGATGCCTTTCCCTATGTGGCGACCAGGCATTCTGTCTTTTCCCTGCTTGGAGAGTACTTTTCGGATGAGCGCTTGAGACTCGCATTCACCTTTCAGTCAAAATACCTGGGAATGTCTCCATGGAAGTGTCCGGCACTCTTCAGTATACTCGCTTTTCTTGAGTATCGATTTGGGATTTACCACGTTCAGGGAGGAATCAGCAGGATTTCGGAAAAGATGGCAGAAATTGCACAGAGTGACGGGGCGGAAATACGTCTTGATACATCTGTCAGGGAGGTCGTGAACGAGGGGTGGGAAACCAGTGGCGTGCTTCTTGAATCGGGAGAAGTTATCAAGGCGGATGCCGTGATCCTTAACGCGGATTACGGATATGCAGTCACCCGGTTGTTGAGTGGTCATAATGTCCCGGAGCACAAGGTGCGCAGGAAGGGTTTTTCCTGTTCAACCTTCATGCTCTACCTCGGTCTCGATACACTGTATGAGGAAGAGCCACATCATCAGATCCTGTTCGCTGACAACTATCGGAAAAACGTCACTGAGATTCAGGAGGAGCGTATCGTTTCTGAGGATATGTCTGTTTATGTGAGGAACTCCTCAGTGACGGATCCACTGGTAGCACCTGAAGGGCACTCCAACCTTTACGTTCTGGTGCCTACAATCAATACCCGCCATGAAATTGATTGGACCGGTATGCAATCAGTCTACCGGAACAAGGTTCTGGATCGCATCGAGGCTCAGACGGGCATGAAGGACCTTCGAGATCGAATTGTCGAGGAGCGTATTATCACCCCTCAGAACTGGCGTGAGGATGGATCAATTTTCATGGGTGCCACCTTCAATCTGAAGCACACTCTGAACCAGCTTCTCTACCTGCGTCCGCACAACCGGTATTCCAAGTTTCGTAATCTCTATCTAACCGGTGGAGGAACTCACCCCGGCAGTGGCTTGCCGACAATTTATGAGTCCGCTCGAATAGGTGCGAACATGATATCTGAGCAATTTGGATCAAAATATGACCGGATCGACCTGACGATGCCTCTGCTGAGCTCCGGGTCCTGAGGTATGAAAATTTCTGTGCGGAGGCACAGTTCTATTCATGGAGAGAGGTTGGAGCCCGGAAGATCTCCGATTTATTTCTGGCCGGCAGGGAGGGTGCTTTGTAGCGTCCGGCCCGTGCTGCAAGAGCGGTGTGGAACATTCAATAAGCTCAAATATCATGTCAGACCACTTCCCCGACGTCTCCAAGATTGAATTTGAAGGTCCGGACTCGGACAACCCGCTCGCTTTCCGCCACTATAACCCGGAGGAACTTGTCGCTGGTAAGAGCATGAAGGAGCATCTGCGTTTCGGTGCTGCTTACTGGCATTGCATGCGCAATCCACTGGGAGATCCGTTTGGAGCCGGAACAGCTCACATGCCCTGGGATGATGGGAGCGAGTCACTCGATAATGCTCTGGCGAGGGTTCCGGTCTTTTTTGAGTTTCTCGAAAAGAGCCAGATTGATTTCTATTGTTTTCACGATCGGGATGTTTCCCCAGAAGGTTCCAGCTGGTCCGAGACTCACTCACATCTTGAGCGAGTGACCGAAGAATTGAAGGGGGCTCAGAACAGTAGTGGCAAGAAACTCCTCTGGGGGACTGCTTGTCTTTTTGCGCATCCGCGTTATGCGCAGGGAGCAGCTACCTCACCCAGTGCTGACGTGTTTTCCTACGCCGCAAGCCAAGTGAAGCATGCGCTTGAGGCTACCCACGCTCTGGGTGGAGAGGGATATGTATTCTGGGGAGGTCGTGAAGGTTATGCCTCCTTGATCAACACGGACATGAAGCGCGAGCTGGACCATCTTGCCCGGCTCCTGCACATGGCGGTAGATCATGCCAAGAAGATTGGATTTAACGGGCAATTTTACATTGAGCCGAAACCCCGCGAGCCCTCTACCCATCAATACGATTCCGATGCGGCGGCCTGCCTCAACTTTTTAAGGGAGTATGACCTGATGGATCACCTCAAGCTTAATATTGAAACCAATCATGCGGAGCTGGCAGGTCACACGATGGAACATGAATTAGACGTGGCTTCTGCTGCCGGAGCTCTCGGTTCAATCGATGCGAATCGTGGGGATCAGCTGATTGGGTGGGATACAGATCAGTTCCCGACAAATATTTATCAGTGCGCCAACATCATGCTCAGGGTTCTTAAAATGAACGATGGGGCGGGCTTCACCACAGGGGGCCTGAACTTTGACGCCAAGAGGCGGAGAGAGTCGCATCTTCCCGAGGATCTTTTCCACGCTCATGTTGGAGGAATGGATGCCTTCGCCCGGGGATTGAAGATCGCAGCGAGGATCATAGCAGATGGCAGATTCGATGAGTTCGTCCGTGCCCGTTATCAATCCTTCGATTCCGGAGTAGGGGCAGAGATTGAAGCGGGGCAAACCAGTCTTGAATCGTTGGACGCATACGCGCTGGGTATAGATGCACCGATCCTCGAGAGTGGCCGGCAGGAAATGCTTGAGAACCTTTTGAACGATTACATTTAGGTCTTCCGGGATCGGGCAGGATTCGGGCAGGACTTGAAGTGGTGGGGACAATCCGCGGGGATTGCCTGAGACAATCGATTAGTCCTCCGCTNAGTTCCTGAATCGTGAGTGCNAAGTGGCGCGGATGACCATCTCAAGAAAAACCCAAAATCCTGGGAGGCCACCGCGCCACTACTAGACACACGGAGAGGCCTTCGAAGCATCTGCCGTGCCAAACTGCCTGAGATGGAGGTGNCGGCGTGGTTGATTTGGGCAATTTCTGAGAAAATCCAAGATTGGCAGGATTCACTTCGGGTAAAGCCTCGCAGTGTATGGCTGTCCTGCTATGAAAGTCTCAGTCAGGATTAACGCGTATTATCATGCCCCTAGTTCTCGGTTTAGATTCTTCCACGCAGAGTGTTTCTGCAGTCGTTCTCGATACAGATGCGGATTCCATCGTCCATGAGGAGTCAGTCAGCTTCGGTAGTGACCTGCCGGACTACGGCCAGCCCTCAGGCTTCATCCCGGGGGGAGAAAATGGGGAAGTCCACAGTGACCCGATGATGTGGTTGGATGCACTTGAGATGGTATTCTCCCGTCTCGCGCAAAGTTCCGTAGAGATGTCGAACATAGTTGCGATCTCCGGTTCGGGTCAGCAGCACGGAAGTGTCTATCTCGACGAGAGTTTTGCCGACACAGTGGGTAATCTTGATCCGGGAGAGACACTCAAGGGGCAGATTCTTTCTCACCTCACGAGGCAGACGGCGCCAATCTGGATGGATAGCTCGACAACGGCGGAGTGTGGTGAAATCACAAGAGCTCTTGGGGGTGATCAGGAGGTATGCAGACGGAGCGGATCCATTGCGATCGAGCGATTCACAGGACCACAAATCCGCCGATTCGCGAAGACGAGTTATGACGGATGGGAATTGACCGGGGTGGTTCATCTCGTGAGTTCATTCATGGCGTCAGTTCTTGCGGGGAAAAGTGTTGCGATTGATCATGGAGACGGCGCAGGGATGAACCTGCTTAACNTGGCTTCGGGAGGATGGGATGACGAATTACTTGAAGCGACTGCTCCCGGTCTGCGGGCGAAGCTTCCCTCCCCGGAGCCATCCGCAACAGTGGCGGGTAACGTGAGCCGGTTCTTTGTTGAGAACTACGGGATGAATGCGGATTGCAAAGTTGTCCTCTTCTCGGGAGATAATCCCTGCAGTCTTGTTGGGATGGGAGCCTCAAAGCCCGGTAAGGTCGTTATCAGCCTTGGCACGAGTGATACGCTTTTTGCTGCGATGCCGGAGCCTCGCACGGACCCGAATGGGTTCGGGCATGTCTTTGGTAATCCCATGGGTGGATTCATGAGTCTCATATGCTTTTTGAATGGGTCACTGGCACGGGAGAAGGTGAAGGATGGTCTTGGGCTGAACTGGTCGGATTTTGATCGGGAGGGACTTGAGCAGACGCCGGTCGGCAACCTGGGACGTGGAATGCTTCCTTTCTTTGGATCAGAAATTACACCCCGAGTAACCTCTTCTGAACCTGTGTATTTTGGTTGGCCTGAGGGCGAAAAAGAGCCGGCTGCGATTGTGCGATCTCTTCTCGAAGGACAATTCCTGAACATGAAGGTTTCCTCGAAGTGGTTGGGAGTTGCTCCCAAGACCATTTATCTTACCGGCGGAGCGTCAAAAAATACCGGAATCGCTCAGACGGCAGCGGATGTCTTCGGTGTGCCTGTTTCCCGGTTGAGTGTGGCCGGTTCGGCTGCCCTTGGCGCTGCTATAAGAGCGGCCAACGCTGTGATTGGAATTTCTCTGGACGCCCTTGAAGCGGCTTTTTGCCAGCCTGAGAGAGGTTCCACTGTGCAGCCAAGGGAAGGAACCGGAGAAATCTACGAGGAATTGGAGCAAAAATGGGTCTCAGCCTTGCACGAAGCGTTTCCGCTCCTTAAGGATTGAGGACACTACGTAACTAACCAGAACAATGGCACGACCAGTAACACTCTTCACCGGCCAGTGGGCCGATCTCTCCCTCCCCGATCTTCTGCCCAAGGTAAAGGACATGGGCTATGACGGAGTTGAACTCGCCTGTTGGGGCGATCACTTTGATGTTCAGCGAGCACTTAACGAGGACGGCTACGTCGAAGGGCGTTGGGAGCTGCTCGAGAAAAATGGCATGGTATGCTATGCAATTTCGAATCACCTCGTCGGACAGGCGGTTTGTGATCTGATTGATGAGCGGCACCAGTCAATTCTTTCCCCTGAGGTCTGGGGCGATGGTGACCCTGAGGGTGTAAGACAGCGGGCGGCACAGGAGATGATTGATACCGGCAAGGCCTGTCGTAAATTCATCGACGCAGGAAGATCCTTCATGGCGGATAAGCCTGTGGGCTCTGGGCGAGCAGTGGTCAATGGGTTTACCGGGTCCAGTATCTGGCACTCGATATATGCTTTTCCACCGACAAGTCAGGAGTATTACCAGAAGGGCTTCGATGATTTTGCAGCTCGCTGGAAGCCGATTCTGGATGAGTTCGATGCGGTTAATGTAGATTTCGGCCTGGAAGTTCACCCAACGGAAATAGCCTTCGATATAGCCTCTGCAGCCCGGGCCATCGAGGCTGTTGATGGACATTCAAGATTTGGATTTAATTATGACCCCAGTCACCTCGGCTACCAGGGGGTTGACTACGTCAAGTTCATCCGTGACTTCTCTGACAGGATCTTCCACGTCCATATGAAGGATGCGTGGTGGGGGCACGGAGATGGAAGTGTGGGCGTCTTTGGTGGCCATACGGACTTCACCGACGCGCGCCGTTTCTGGGACTTTCGTTCTGTAGGNCGCGGGGATACGGATTTCGAGGAAATCATCGTCGCTCTGAACGACATTGCCTATGCGGGACCGTTGTCCGTTGAGTGGGAGGATGGACGGATGGACCGATTCCATGGCGCAGCCGAGAGCTGTGCTTTTACCAAGGATCTTGATTTTGCGCCCAGTGACGTGATTTTCGATTCGGCTTTCGACAAGGAAAACCAATAACCTCCAGCACAAGCGAGATCATGGCAACTAAAGTAGGAGTCATCGGAGCGGGTGGCATGCTCCAGTATCATGCGCCCGGCTTCCGGCAGGGCGGGGGAGAGCTGGTCGCAATTGCTGATGTGAACAAGGAGGCTGCACAGGCTTCTGCGGACGAATGGAACGTTTCACAGGTCTTTGGAAATACCGAAGAGCTTCTCGATTCGGATATCGATGCCGTAAGCATTATTGTTCCGAATAAGTTTCATGCTCCGCTGGCCATTCAGGCTCTGGAGGCAGGGAAACATGTGTTCTGTGAAAAACCGCCTGCGCTCAATGCGGCAGAGGTCGAAGAGATGATCTCTGCGGCGGAAAAGGCCGGAAAGGTCCTGATGTTCAACTTCAACAACCGCGCCCGTCCGGAATCCCAGGCCATGATGGAATACATAGCGGATGGGGCTGTAGGGCGAATTAATTCGGCTCAGGCGCAATGGATCCGGCGAACAGGAATCCCAGGATTCGGGGGCTGGTTTACTACAAAAGAATTGTCCGGCGGAGGCCCTGTTATCGACCTGCTCCACATGATCGATCTCGCGCTTTATTTCATGGGCTACCCGGAACCGGCACACGTCCTCGGCCAGACCTTCGACGACTTCATTACGGACAAGGCNTTCAAGGGTCCTTGGGGTATTCCTGATAACGCGGACGGAAAAACTGATGTGGAGGCTGCTGCTCATGGGTTCGTGACCTTCAAGAGTGGGCAGGTTCTCAGCTTGCGGAACTCTTGGGCTGAAATGATTGAAAGAGAAGTAGTGTCCGTGGTCTTCCAAGGCAGCAGAGCTGGCGGCAAGGTCGAGCGCCTTTTTGGTAGCGATGGATTGGACGATACCGCGATCGATACATGTGAGCTTTACACCCAGGAGGATGGGAAATCGGTCAATAAGCAAATTGAAACGGAACCCTGCGAGGATATGGGGCGGATCGCTTCGGCAGCCAATTTCGTGGAGACCATCGAGGGTAGGGCCGCTCCGCTCAATACTCCGGAGGAAGCTCTGAAGCTCATGCAGATCATTGATGCCCTCTACCAGTCGGCGGAGAAAGGGTCTCCGGTAGCGCTTTAGTATCCCGCATTTCTTTTTCAGAACCTCACAAGTAACAGGACAGGTAAAATGGCACTTAATAGAAAACTTCGAATGGGAATGGTTGGAGGTGGNCGCGGTGCGTTCATCGGTGCAGTGCATCGCATGGCTGCCAATCTGGATGGGAAGATTGAGCTGGTCGCGGGGGCATTTTCCTCCGATCCCGATAAATCAAGGCTGAGCGGGGAGGATTTTTTCCTTTCTCCGGATCGGGTCTACGGATCCTACGAGGAGATGGCAGAGAAGGAAGCTGCTCGGGAAGACCGTATCGATTTTGTCACTATCGTGGTGCAGAACCACTTGCATGTCGCGGTTGCTAAAACCTTTCTGGAGGCAGGTTTCAATGTCATATGTGACAAACCCCTTTCGAGTAATCTTGAGGACGCCAAGGAGTTGCAAAAACTGGTGCACTCGAGTGGNAAGGTCTTTTGCCTGACACATAATTATACCGGATATCCGATGGTTAAAGAGGCCCGGAGGATGGTTCAGGACGGAGAACTGGGCAGACTCCTCAAGGTTGTGGCAGAGTATCCGCAAGGTTATGCGGTCGGAGATGTCGAGGGTGAAGGACAGGGGCAGATTTCGAACTGGCGAGCTGATCCGGCAATCGCGGGGTCCTCCAACTGCATGGGAGATATTGGAACGCATGCCCATAACCTCGTGCGCTATATCTGTGGAATCGAAGTCGATGAGCTGGCCGCTGAACTTTCGGCCTTTATCCCCGGTCGTGAACTTGATGATGATGGAAACTGCCTCGTGCGTTTTACCGATGGCGTGAAGGGTATAATCTACGCGTCACAGATNTCGAATGGTGACGAAAACAATCTCAATATCCGGGCGTATGGAACCAAGGCCTCGATCGAGTGGCACCAGGAGGACCCGAACGAGTTAATCGTGAAATACGCGAATGCTCCGCGGAAAGTTTACCGGCGAGGTAATGAGTATCTGGGCGAGGCGGCATCCTCGAATTCGCGGACTCCCTTCGCGCACCCGGAGGGTTTCATCGAGGCGTTCGCCAACGTATACCTCGCGGCCGCGGCCGCTATCGCTGACCAGATTGAGGGCAATCAGCCGCCTGCTGAAGGTTACGACTTTCCCACGGTTGATGATGGAGTTGCAGGCAACGCCTTTATCAAGGCGTGCGTGGACTCTTCCCGAAGTAACGCGGCTTGGACCAAGCTGGAGCTCTAGCCTCAGCAGGAAAGAGCCCGGGGTCCGCAGAGAATTCCGTAATTCCGTAATTGCGATCCTCAGCTGGTGTCGTCATACTCGCTCCAACTATTGAAATTATCATGAAGCAGCGACTGTCCCTCATTCTCCCAATCGCTTTGGCGGCGACTATGATTCCCCTTGCGATCGGTCAGAAGGATGGCGAGTCCAAAGGAAAGAATGCCGATAAGATTGCCCCGAGTCTCCCAGAGAAGGCTTTTGCCGAGGTCAAGAAAAAGCGCAAGCTACTCGTGTTCTCCCGGACCACGGGTTTTCGTCATGGCTCCATTCCGACTGGTCTCACCGCGATGAAGATGATGGGTGAAAAGACTGGTGCATTTGAAGCGATTCTCAGTGACGACCTGGGAAATTTTGAGAGCGACAAGATCAATGAGTTTGACGCAATTCTCTTTCTCAACACCACGGGGGATCCTTTCATGGAGAAGGGTAAGCCGGACGCCAAGGTTCGCTCTGAAAGACTGCAGAAAAACCTGCAGGATTTCGTAAAGAGTGGAAAGGGGTTCGCTGGTTTTCACTCAGCGACGGATACCTTGAAGCCTAGTGGGGGAAAGACTCCGGAATACTCCAAGATGATCAACGGCGCATTCGATGGGCACCCCTGGGGGGGCGGGAGTAATGTCACGATCGCAGTGGAAAAAGGTCAGGAGGAGCATCCAATCGTTGCCCACCTCGGTGGCAAGAGCCTGAGCTTCAAAGAAGAAATCTACCAACTTCGAGACCCCTATGACTCCAGCAAGGTGCAGATGCTTCTTCGGCTAGATCTGGAGAGAAGCGACAAGAAAAACTTAAAGCGCGCAGACCGTGATTACGGGGTGGCGTGGGTTCGAAAATGGGGAGAGGGCCGTGTGTTTTATTGTTCCTTGGGACATAATGACGCAATGTATTGGCATCCGGAGGTTTTGAAGGTGTATCTTGGAGGGCTGCAATACGCCCTCGGGGACTTTGATGTTCCGTCGAAGTAAGGATCGCTCTGCTTCTCAATCGTGGGACTGAGGCTCATGAAAGCTCGGGTCGTCTTGGTCAGGGTTTGTGGTTGGTTTGTGGAGCCTTCCAGAGCCTTGTGGAGGTTTAATTTTGAGGGGTTCAGACGGCCGAAGGTGTGACCGAATTGAACCCCAAAATCATAGGTTTGCCGCTGACCTGACGGTCGTTTAGGATTTCTCCATCCGGGCTTGTGAAATTTTTCACAAAGGCCTTGTGAAATTTTTCACAAGGCCTTAGTTTTCGAGCAGTCAAGCCCATGGCCAATTTCTTCCCGCGTTGGACGAACATTTTGCCGCTGAAGATAGCGGTGTGCCTAGGAGTTGCCGGTGCGAGCGTGGTTGTAGGTTTCACCTATTATGCCACGCCCAAAGCGCAACGGGTAGGTTATATGCCGTCGCAGCCTATTCCTTACGACCACGCGCTGCATGTGAATCAGCTGGGCATGGATTGCCGCTACTGCCACAGCTTTGTCGAGCACTCAGGGCATGCGAATGTTCCATCGGCGAGCACCTGCTGGAATTGTCACCAGCACGTTCGGAAGGATAGCGACAAGCTGCAGCCCTTGCGTCGGGCATTCGACCAGGATTACGAGCATTACGACGGAGAACCCATCAAGTGGGTTCGGATTCACCAAAGTCCGGACTACGTGTTCTTCAATCATTCGGCTCACGTGAATCGGGGAGTATCCTGCGAGTCCTGTCACGGCAAAGTGAACGAGATGAAAGTTGTCTACCAGGCTGAGGCTCACTCCATGGGCTGGTGTCTTGATTGTCACAGAAATCCGGAAAAGCACCTCCGACCTCTCGAGGAGATATACAACCTCGATTACGACGCAGAAGATTGGCTGGCGGAGAACAAGATGGTTCACCCGGAAACGGGCAAGCAACTGAAGAGCCAGAAGGATCTTGGGCTTTACCTCAAGGAACATTGGAACATCAAGGCCAAGGAGAGCTGTTGGACCTGTCACCGTTGAAGCATGAGTAAGCGCGTTTTCCATCATCCAGAGGCGCCTTCCGATGATTCGGGAGTGGCATCTTGGCGTAGTGTGGGAGAGCTGGAGAGGACACCCTCTTTCAGGGCGCATGTTGAGCGTGAATTCCCTCAGGGATCCGGCCATCTGAGCGAAGAGGATCAGAAGGCCACCCGAAGAAGCTTTATGAAGCTGATGGGCGCATCCTCAGCTTTGAGTGGCCTGACCTTGGTATCCTGCCGTCGACCGGAGTCCTATATCGTTCCCTACAAAAAGGCTCCGGAGTGGGTTATCCCGGGTAAACCCCTGTATTATGCTTCGACCAGGCCCCGGGCTGAAGGTTCCGTCCCGCTAGTAGTCACCACGTATGAGGGGCGTCCAACCACCCTCGCTCCAAACGGGGACCACAATGATGGGTGCGGTGCTGATGCGCTGACTCATGCCTCGGTTCTCAATCTGTATGATCCGAAGCGATCAAGGAACTTTCTCCGGAAGGGAAAAAAGTCTTCACAAAGGGAGTTCGAAAAAGTCTTGGGTGCTCTAGCGCGTGAGGGTGCCAAGTTGGCCTTCCTTGTCGGTGAGGATGACAGCCCCTCTCGAAATCGCCTGAAACAGGAGATCGAAAAAGAGTATCCGGGATCCAAGTTTTACAGTTATGAGGCCTTGTGTGGTGAGGCGAGGAGGAAGGTTCAGAATGAAGTTTTTGGAAAAGGAACCCGCACGTCAGTAGATTTCTCGAGGGCTGATCGCATTCTTTCCTTAGACTGCGATTTTCTCGGGCTCGATGCGATTGGAAGCGCCTCTGATTTCTCCCGCAAAAGACAGGGAGGTGGGGAAGATTACAGGGAAGATGTCGCGGCCGACGCCATGAACAGACTCTACATGATTGAGTCCGCCTTCAGCCTGACGGGAGGCATGGCGGATCATCGAATGCGTGCGAAGCCCAGCCAGATGGCAGCAGTGGCGGCGCAAGTTGCGAGCGAGCTTGGGATTCAGGTGACCGGCTACGAATCTGGAAAACTTTCAGACGAGGAGAAGTCAAAGTTACTGGGAAGTGCGGAAAATTTTGACTCATGGATCCGGGAATGCGTTGCAGACCTGAAGGCGCATAAGGGCAAAGCGGTCGTCCTTGCTGGAAGCCGGCATGGTGAAGACCTTCAGAGGATCGTCATTGCCATCAACAAGGAAATTGGGTCCTACGGGGGGCCGATGGTCGTCTACGAAACAGGCCGTGCGGATTATGGGACCATTGAGGATTTTGAGACGGAAGTGGATGATGAGACGTCCGTAATTCTTCTCGGGCCGGCCAATCCGCTCTATGATCGCCCCGGTGAGCGTTTCGGAAGTGTGCTTAAAAGGGCCAAGCTCAGTATCCACCTTGGAGTCAGAACCGATGCTACTGCACTGGGTTGTGACTGGCATATTCCTGCAGCGCATTACCTTGAGAGCTGGGGCGATACCAGAACGGCCAGCGGAACATATTCTTTGATTCAGCCCATGATCCTGCCTCTTTATGGTGGGTTTTCGGAGCTGGAAGTACTCTCGCAGCTTCTGAGTTGGAGAAAATTTGACTGGGACAGTCTGGATGCCAACGATGCAGATGCACCCGTCACGGCTCCAACTCTGATTGCAGGAGAGGGGATGGGTGGTGAACCTTCTCCAGCGCTCGCTGAAGTGAGGAAGACATTTTCTCTCGCAGAAAATGCGAACGATGAGGGTGACGTTGCTTGGAAAGAGGCGCTCAAGAACGGATACCTCCAGAGCAGCTCCTATCAGAGCGTCGATGCAGACAACGCTAAAGATGCTGCTCCCCGTGTGAGTAGATCGGCTTGGAACGGCATCGAAATCAACTTCCTTCCAGATGCTTCGGTCTGGGATGGACGCTACATTGACAACGGCTGGCTCCAAGAGGCACCCGATCCAATTTCGAAGCTATCGTGGGACAACGCCGCCCTGGTGTCTCCGAAAACCGCTAAGAAGCTTGGCGTCTATGAATCGGTCGAGCAACTTGAGCCAGAGACCGACATCCCGCTTCTCGGCAAGGTCAAAAACGCTCCCCAGCCTTCGATCGGGGAGGGGAAAGGGGCTAGAGCGCCGATGGTTCTCATTAAGACCAAGGCTGGGCAGATGGAGGTTCCTGTTCTGGTTGCCTTCGGTCATGCAGATGACTGCATTTCTGTTGCTTTGGGCTACGGTCAGGGCGCGTCAGATGGTCGGGACGGAGTTCGGGTGGCTCGCGACGACGATCCTCTGGCTCCAGTAAGTGCGGTGGGACTCAACACAGGATTTAATGCAAACCAGTTGAGAGGAGATGCAGCCTTCAGCAGTGAGGCCAACTCAATCGTCAAGATCGAGGAGCGCTATCCGGTGGCGCTGGTTCAAGAGCATAACGCGATGAATGGCCGGGCGCTGGTTCGGGAAATTTCAACCAACGATGTGGAGCATCATGGCCACAAGGTCTCCTTCGAAGAACAGGTAGCCAAGGTCCGGGAGCAGGGTCCGGTTGATTCCCACGCGCCTGAGAATATTTCGCTCTACAAGCGTCGTGGATCTACGACCTGGGAAAGCGAGAAGGAAAAGCAGGACGATCTCATCAGTGACAAGATTCACCAGTGGGGCATGACCATTGATCTCAACACCTGCGTGGGATGCAACGCTTGCCTCATTGCCTGTCAGGCTGAAAACAATATCCCAATCGTCGGGAAGGAGCAGGTGGCCATGGGTCGGGAAATGCACTGGGTGCGGATGGATCGCTACTATGCGGCCCCGATGACGGAGATGGATGAGGCAACCCACAAGAAGGTGCCGACTCCGGAGTGGGTTCAGCAAAATCCCGAAATGATCCCTCAACCGGTGTCCTGCATGCAGTGCGAAAACGCTCCCTGTGAGACCGTTTGTCCGGTGAATGCAACAGTTCACAGCGAGGAAGGGTTAAACACCATGGCTTACAATCGTTGTATCGGGACACGCTATTGCGCAAACAACTGCCCGTACAAGGCACGGCGTTTCAATTACTTCGACTACAACAAACGAAACCCCGTTGTGGCTCACAACCTCTACAAGGGGCCGTTCGGCAAAAAACAGGTAGGAGAGGCTCCCCACCTGCAACGCAATCCGAATGTTTCTGTACGGATGCGGGGTGTTATGGAAAAGTGCACTTACTGCGTGCAGCGGCTAGAAAGCGCTAAAATCAAGCAGAAGCAGATTGGCCGGATGAAAACCCTGCGGGCAGGGCAGAATTCAACCAACGTGAAAATCAAACCGGAGGACCTGAGGGTCAAGGCGGACTCCATCAAGATGGCTTGCCAAGATGCTTGCGAGGCGAATTCTGTAAGTTTTGGAAACCTCCTCGACAAGGAGGACGCCCAGGTTTGGAGGGCCAAGTATAAGGGAGAGAAGAAGACCAAGAGCGGAGCCCTCGAGCTTGTTTACAATCCCCGGAACTATGACGTTCTCCAATATATCGGAACAGCGCCAAGGACAAGTTATCTGGCCCGGGTCAAGAACCCAAATCCAGCCATGCCCGATGCGGTTTATCGGGGACTGGCAAGCATCAGTACCGGCTAAATTCAAAACCTGAATCCACGATATGGCAGACACCGCGACAAAGACTACGAGTGATACGTCGGCTCGCCGGGAAGTAAAACTTCCGGTGATGGCCCGCGAGACGCTCGTGCTCAACAAGCGGTCCTACCACTGGATCACCGAGCGGGTTTGTGGGGTGATCGAAAATAAGCAGCCGGCCTTCTGGTGGCAGTTGTTCATTCCTTGTGTCATCATGGCAGCNATAGGAGTCGGCGGGGGACTGATCTATCTTGTCAGCACCGGAGTAGGGGTATGGGGCAACACCAACCGCGTGATGTGGGGATGGCCTATTGTGAATTTCGTCTTCTGGATCGGGATCGGACATGCGGGCACCCTGATCTCCGCAATTCTTTTTCTCACCCGACAGAATTGGAGGACTTCAATCAACCGGGCCGCAGAGGCAATGACGATTTTCGCGGTTGTNTGTGCAGGTATTTTCCCAGCNTTCCACGTCGGAAGAGTGTGGATGGCGTGGTATCTCGCGCCGATTCCGAATGCGAANGCGATCTGGCAGAATTTNAAGTCCCCGCTGCTTTGGGACGTCTTTGCGGTTTCGACATATTTCACTGTTTCCCTGATCTTTTGGTTTCTGGGGATGGTCCCGGACCTGGCCACTATCAGAGATCGCTGTAAGAAGGGCCTGAAGAAGTTCCTCTACGGGTTTTTCTCCCTNGGGTGGAGAGGAAGTAACCGCCACTGGAGTCACTACGAGATGACTTATCTCCTGCTGGCAGCTCTTTCCACGCCCCTTGTCCTCTCGGTGCACTCGGTGGTGAGTTTTGACTTTGCCACGTCGGTTGTACCAGGGTGGCACACGACCATTTTCCCTCCGTATTTCGTGGCGGGAGCTATTTTTGGAGGTTTTGCGATGGTGTTGACGATTATGATTCCCGCCCGGTTCATCTATGGGCTGGGGGACATGATCACGATGAAGCACATCGACAACATGGCGAAAATCATTCTCCTGACCGGAACNATCGTGGGCTACGCCTATCTGATGGAGCTCTTCGTGGCTTTCTACTCCGGGGCCACNTATGAAATGGCAGCCTTTACCTATCGAATCACCGGTCCTTACTGGTGGGCGTATGTAGCCATGATGAGCTGCAACGTATTGTCTCCTCAGCTTTTCTGGTTCCGGTGGTGTCGCGAGAACCTCTGGGTCGTGATGGGGGTATGCATGGCGGTGAACGCAGGGATGTGGTTCGAGCGCTTCGTTATTATTGTGACAACTCTGGCTCGTGACTTCATGCCCGCAAACTGGAAGTATTATAATCCGAGCTGGGTAGACATCATTCTTTTCCTCGGAACGATCGGACTGTTTACGTCGCTCTTCCTTCTGTTCCTCAGGTTCTTGCCCTGCATCAATATTGCTGAGGTGAAGTGGGCCAAGAAAGAAAGTGATGTGCTTTACGATGACAAACAGGAACATCCGGATGAAGGAACGGTCGTGGAAGCCGCCTATCAGCAGGAAGTTGAGAAAGGAACAGCCGAAATCTGATGAGTAGTTCTGTCAAACGCGTCTACGGCTACCTCGCTGAGTTCGAAAGCGCCTCTGCTTTGTATAAGGCGGCGGAAAAAGTGCGAGACGCAGGCTTCAGGAAATGGGATTGCCACACCCCTTACCCGGTCCACGGCCTCGACGACGCGATGGGAATCAAAAGGTCGATTCTTCCCTACTTTGTGTTTTTTGGTGGTCTCACTGGTCTGACCACTGCCTTCGTTCTCGCTTATGTTACNCAGGTAGGAATTTACCCAACNANNGTCCANGGCAAACCAGCGAACATCTTTACCGTTCCTGCCTTTTTCCCGATTATGTTTGAGCTCACGGTGCTCTTTTCAGGGTTTANCACTCTTTTCGGGTTTCTAGGACTGAGCCAGCTTCCCCGGTGGAACCATCCTATTTTTGCGAGCCGTCAAATCCATCGGGTCACTGACGANGGCTATTTNATTGCGATCGANGCCNGGGATCCGAAATTTTCGTCGGAAGGAACCAAAGGGTTNCTTGGCGACATCGGTGGGGAAAACATTGAGTTGGTGGAGGACGACGGAACCTAGGATGTAACCATGAAGTATTTCTTTCTCGCTCTTGCTGGATTGATCACCCTCACCGTGGGGGTGTTCGGGTTACGTGGTCAAAAGTCTGTCAAAACGCCTATTGAGATTTTCCCGGACATGGATCGCATGGACTATGTGAAAAGCCAGAAGCCGAGCGACTTTTTTCACGACGGACAGGGAGCGCGACTGCCAGTGCCGGGGACAGTGCCGCACTCCAGTGATGACGGGGTATTCCCCGTTGAGTTTGGGGAGGGAAGAACAGGCCATTACTACACGGGNGCCATCAATGATTACTTTGCGAGTGGTCTACCCTTGGAGAAGCTTGGACTGGTAGGCGATAAGGCGTCAGAAGACATGCAGGCCTTGCTGAGGCGCGGTCAGGAACGNTATGCGGTCTTCTGCGCNATCTGTCATGGGGCNCCGGGTGACGGNAACGGNACGATNAGNAATTACATGGCGGCAAAGATCGCNAATCTCCATGANCCTCGATTTGCNAGNGGNGANTATCCTGATGGAAAGCTTTATCACGTGATCACATACGGTCAGGGTTTGATGAGTGGGTATGGGGCAAGCATTCCGGTGCGTGACAGGTGGGCCATCGTGGCCTACGTCAGGGCCTTGCAGGACGCCAAGAAAGAACCGGCCGCTCCGGCGACGGCTTCGGTCTCATCAGANAAAGACGATAAGGGAGGAGGGCCAAGCAACTAGACCCGTCATGGCACATCATCTTGTTACATCCGCAGACATCCCGGTTGACGGTGAAAAGCTNGAAACTGGGAAACTACAGAAAATCAGAGCGATCTGTCTGGCTGTGGCAATAGGGGGTGGAGCNNTAAGTGCCCCGGCTCTCTTTGGAGCCTTCGGACAGGGCGTTCAGGGTTCGTTCAGTTTCTCATGGCTCTACGGATTCTTCTTTTTTGCAACTCTGGCCATGGGTGGTTGCTTCTGGACATTGCTTCACAATGTTTCCAACTCGGGATGGGGTGTTTCTGTTCGGAGAGTNATGGAGAATGTGGGTTTCGTGTTTCCNTGGATGNTTATTCCGATGCTTCCCTTGCTCTTCCCGGAGATTCAGAAGTTTCTCTTCGAATGGATGCCCAAGCACCGGGAGGCCGCAGAGTATGCATCTCAATACGGTGAGTCCGCCAAGTATGGACTCCACCATGGTCCGAAAACGGATCANCTTCTCTACGTTAAGTATTGGTATCTGAATCTCGATTTCTGGTATGTGCGGATGATCGCCTATTTCCCGCTCCTNGGNTTCACNATNTATTTNCTNNGGAAGCTNTCAGTTGATCAGGACAGTGATCCNAATCCGGGGACNAGTCGTCTTAAGAGNGCNNGGTGGCATTCTTGCTGGGGGGTGCCCGTGTTCGCNGTGGTCCTGACNTTNCTNGCNATCGANGTCGTNAAGACTCTCGANTACAAATGGTTTTCCACCATGTGGGGGGTCTACGTCTTTGCTGGAAGCGCCTTGAACGCGATGGCGGTNATCATCCTNATCACTATNGCNCTGCGGCGGATGGGATATCTCAAAAACGTTGTTGGTCCAGAGCATGACCACCTCATGGGCAAGCTGGTATTCGCCTTCACGGTATTCTGGGCCTACATCTCCTTCGACCAGTATTTTCTCTATTGGTATGCCAACATCACGGAGGAGACTCGCTACTTCATCCTCCGGAATACTGCGGGATGGAATTACGTCAGTATCGTGCTGGTGTTCGGACACTTTGTTGCGCCTTTCCTCCTGCTCATCAGACAGGATCTCAAACGGCGGAATGGCTACATGATCGTGATGGCCTGCTANCTGCTGTTTATGCACATGATTGACCTCTACCATATGATCATGCCGGAGCGTGGACCGTCGGTGACAAAGGTGCTCTACCCTGACAGCCCTGACAGCTGGTCNCTCTGGCTCAATATGTCGAGTGTGGGCGACATCGTGGCCTTCGTCACGATAGGCTGTTTTTTCTCCTACGTCCTCCTCCGCAATCTGGGGTCTGTTGCACTCTACCCGCACCGCGACCCGCGTATTCTCGAATCAGCCAATGTTCATAACTGATGGAANCTCAGCCTCCAACCCNTCCCNGCTCNCCTGAACCNTCCCNNAGGGNNGATGTGAACAATCGCCTCAAGCGGTTCTCGACTTTCTGGATCGGATGTATTCTCTTCGTGGCGTTCGGATTGGCCAGTCTNGTGCTCGGAATCGGGTTCAACAAACCCGCCGCCAGCAGCATCGACAAGGTCAATTCGAAACGGCGAGTCATGATCAAGAGGAACGTGGACAAGGCACACGCGGGGGCGCGCGAAAAAGCGCTCCTGAGCTTCGAGCGAGTCGGCTCCCATTTTCTAGAGACCGCACCGGCACCCGATGAGAAGCCTGAATTCGTCCTTCCTGGGTCTGCGACGCAGAAGAGAAAAGCNTCAGGGGGATCTGGAATTGTGATTCCTGCCGATTTCCCCGAGGTTGATCCGGACGCCCCGGTGGATATAGCGGTCATGGAGAGAGGAAAGGCGACATTNGCAATATGCTCAGCCTGCCACGGCCTCGAAGGAGAGGGAATGTATCATATCAACAAGACAGGGCCTCCCTTAGCTGATTCGGAGTGGGTCACTGGGCCGGTTGCGAATTTGATCGCAATTCAGTTTCGTGGGNTNAGTGGGCCNATNGAAGTGAACGGCGAAAANTANACNCCGGTAGCNCCAATGGCGCCNCTTCCTNTGGACAATGANTCTATCGCCGCAGTCCTGACTTACATNAGGAACAGTTTTGGNAANAAGGCATCNCCGGTNACGCCGGAGCAGGTGGAAGCGATGAGNGGGGAACTCGGCAAGCCGATGCTGAGTCCCGCCGACCTCATTCCTCCAACGGTGGCGACCAGTTCAAATTAAGATCGCGTTTTTCTCATGAGTTCCGAGNTCAGCACAGGGAAACCAGATCAGAATGATCTGAAGCTGCGGGCGAGNATCGACCGCTCCCTGCGCCATCCCGTCATGTTCTTTTTTGCGAGCGGTGCGGCNTGGCTNGCTGTTGCAATCATCCTTGGNTTCATCGCNTCCTACAAGGTCCACGACTCCGATTTTCTCGCTGGAATCGAGTTTCTAAACTACGGNCGGGTATATCCCGCACATATNAACCTCATTTTTTATGGGTGGGGCTGTCAGGCGGCTTTCGGTTTGATCATCTGGCTTCTGGCCCGGNTGTCCCGCAGCGAGTGCCGTTCCACGGGAATGATCCTCACCGCTGGCCACCTCTGGAACTTCGGGGTCATGGCTGGTACTNTTGCTATTCTGGGTGGATTTGGCTCCGGCAAGCCACTGATGGAATTTCCGGCAGCGATCTGGCCAGTCCTTCTCCTGTCTTATGTGTTCATCACGGTTTGGTCNTTCATTCAGGTTCGCTGTAGCTACGGAGGGAAGGCCTATGTAGGGCAATGGTATCTACTCGCTGCCGTCTTCTGGTTTCCCTGGGTGTTTTTAACCGGGCATCTCTTTATTTTTGTATTTGAGGGCCACCCAGTCATGGCCGCTGGAATCAACGCATGGTACAAGTATGCGCTTATTCTTCTCTTTTTCACCCCGGTTGCCCTTGGAACAGCCTACTACCTTGTGCCGAAAGTCACCGGACGTCCGGTCTACAGTTACTCTCTGGCACTGTATGGGTTCTGGGCTCTGGCGGTGATCGGTCCATGGGCTGGAATGCAGAAACTTGCAGGTGGACCACTGCCCCAGTTCATGCCCTACATCGGCGCGACCGCAACCAGCCTTATTCTGATTCCCGGGATCGCAGTTGGGGTTAATCTTCTCATGACTCTGCGAGGGCACCAATCTCAGATCGTGGCTAGTCCATCGCTTCGGTTCACCATTGCGGGGATTGTAGGATTTCTCCTCCTGGGGTTTACAGGAATGGCTCTCAACACTCCTGCCACCTTGAAGATGACTCAGTTCGCCCTGACGGGCTATGGCTTCGAGATTCTGTCACTTTGCGGCTTTTTCAGCATGTGCGCCTTTGGGGGTATCTATTTCATTGTTCCACGGATCACCCGACGGGAGTGGCTTTCCCGCCGCTTCATTGGTTGGCATTTCTGGCTTACGACGTATGGAATCCTGACCGTGGTGGTCTGTTCCATCATGGGAGGATTGTTTCAAGGTGCTGCTCAGGAAGCTTATGGCAGTTCATGGAGCGATGCTGCTTCCCGGAGCTATGCATACAATGTGGGGACAACAGTTGCCTGGGGCTTCATTGCCCTCGGAAGTGCGTTTTTCCTGCTGCACCTGCTTCTTATGTGGGCACGTCTCGGTAGACGGAGTCAGCATCCGACCCTCCTCGATGCGGGCCACAACGAACAGTCTCCTCATGGGCCTGACCATGAGGTAGAGGAACTTCAAACTGTGGAAGTCTGAGCGGATGACCTTCAAATCCTTTATCACGGCACTGGCGCTGAGTTTCGGCATCCCTTGGCTGTTGATCATCCTGGTTCCTTTCGGGAAGATGAGGGATCTCGATCCAGTGTATTTTGAATTGGAGAACGACGGTAAAGACGAGGTTTATGTCCCGCGCCGCTCGGGACTCATCACGACGGGGTCCGCAGTATATGGAGCCAATGGCTGTTACGTGTGCCATACCCAGCTGATCAGGGCGGGGTTCGCTGGATCGGAGCTCGGCCGAGCTGACTGGGCCGGCTTTCAGATCAAGGATGAGAACGGGGTAAGCATAAACACCGCTCGGGAGACGACTCCTTTTGACTATGTGGACGAGCCATTTGCGCATATTGGGCTCATGCGCATCGGGCCAGACCTCACAAACATAGCAGGAAGAGTCCAAAAGTATTTGAAGGAGCCGTTGACCAAAGCCGAGTCCCCGGAGAGCTGGCTCTACCTCCATCTTTTTGATTCCTCGTTGAAAACCAAGACCTTGAACAACTCGTTCGGATGTCCTCCCCAGCCGCATCTCTTCACGGAGCGGGACGTCCATGGGCAGGGAAGCCCGTACGCTGTGCCTGGACTCCGCAAAGAGGGCAGGGAGGTGCTCCCAAATCCCAAGGCCAAGGCCCTCGTCAGTTATTTATTATCTTTGAGAAAAGACGATGCGGTTCCCTATTCCCTGAATTATAGTCGTGACAAGAAGAAGGCGGACTAACGACCGCCTTGGCGATCTGATGGCAGATTCGAAAGACACAAGCAAAACCAGCCAGCCTGACCTCGAGGACTCCACCAACGTGGTGGAGAAACACGAGAAAGTGCTGGAACTCAGTGCCTCTCAGGCACGGGAGAATCAGATATCCGAAACTGGTATGGAGCCGGTTTCGCTCTGGGTTTTTCTTGCGAGCGCCATTGTCCTCCTCATCGGCGGTGGAGTTCTCGGGGCAGGGGGCAAACTGTTCAGCTACAGTCCCCATCCTGAGGGCTATACTCGTCCTGAATTTGCGAGTGACGCCGATACCGGCCCCACCATCGGACCGATACTGGAAGCGTTAAGCAAGCGCGGGAAGAATATCTACGCAAAGTGCAGCGGTTGCCATGGATCGACCGGAAACGGGGATGGAAACCAATACCCACCGCTTGCAGGATCGGAGTGGGTCACTGGTAGCACCGGGCGTCTAGCTCAGATTATCCTCAACGGGCTCAGTGGTCCTATTGACGTCGCAGGGAAGACTTACAATGGGAATATGCCAGCTCAGGCTCCTCTGACCTCTGCAGAACTTGCCGCCGTGATGACCTACATCCGTAATGAGTTCAACGATGTGGGCGACGTTGTCAGTGTCGAGCAGGCCGCCAACGCCATCAAGGATTATGAAAGTCGGCCACAGGGTGCGATCACTGTGCCCGAGTTAAACGCGGATCACGATACGATGCTCGAGGGCGAGGTCGTCGACCCCTCCACCAATGTAAATTTTGAAACGCTTCAACCCGCAGCGGCTGAATAAAATTACCCCCTAACCCAAAGGACAATGAGTGCAGAAGCGGCAGTAGCAGGTCATGAACACGATCATGATGATCATCATCACGATCTTCCCTTCTACCAAAAATATATCTGGTCCACAGATCACAAGATAATCGGAATCCAATATGCCATCACGGCCCTGCTTTTCCTGGCCTTTGGATTCTTTCTGATGATGGTTATGCGCTGGAGCATCGCCTATCCTGAGGAGCCTCTTCCGGGCTACCTCAGTTGGATCTTCAGTGACGAATGGAAGGCTCGCTGGCTTCAGGATGGTCGAGTCACTGGCGAGACCTACAACATGTTTGGTGCCATGCATGGCACGATCATGGTGTTCCTTGGAATCGTACCTCTCGGATTTGCCGCTTTTGGCAATTATATTACACCGCTGCAGATTGGAACTATCGACATGGCATTTCCTAAGCTCAACATGATGAGCTACTGGCTCTACCTTGTCGGGGGTCTTATCATGTGTGGCAGCTTCTTCATGGAATCAGGCGCCGCAAAGTCCGGGTGGACGAACTATGCCCCTCTAGCGAACTTTGCCGACGGCCAAATTGTAAATCAGTTTCTTGCGGGTCAGACCCAGTGGCTCCTCGGAATGGTATTCCTGATCACATCGTCACTGCTTGGTGCGGTGAACTTTCTCACAACTTTGATTAATCTCCGAGCGAAGGGAATGACATGGATGAGGATGCCATTTTTCTGCTGGGCGATGCTCGTTACCGGCTTTCTCCTTCTGCTCGCCTTCCCGCCTCTCGAAGTGGCGGCAATCATGCAGCTGATGGATCGAACGGTGGGTTCCAGTTTCTTCACCCCTAGTGGACTTTACACTTCCACTGCGGGCGTTATCGAAGCCTCTGGAGGTGGAAGCCCTCTTCTCTACCAGCACCTCTTCTGGTTCCTTGGTCATCCCGAAGTGTATGTCCTCCTCCTCCCGGCGATCGCCTGTGTTGCTGAGATCATACCGGTCAACACACGGAAGCCACTTTGGGGTTACAAGCCCATGGTGTGGTCGATAGTGGTTTTGGGCTTTCTCAGCTTCATCGTCTGGGCTCACCATATGTATCTCACCGGGATGGGTCCGGTAATCTCCACTTGGTTCCAGACCACGACGGTATTGATTTCTGTCCCTTCCGTCATCCTCCTGACTTCGCTTATCGTGTCGCTTTGGGGCGGTTCGATTCGATTCAACATGCCCATGCTCTGGGCGGCTGCCTTTCTTCCCATGTTTGGGGTAGGAGGACTGACAGGACTTCCGTTAGCGTTCAATCTGGTCGATCTGCATTTGCACGACACATATTATGTCATCGGACACTTCCACTACGTTGTTGCACCGGGGATCTTGTTCGGACTTTTCGCAGGAGTTTACCATTGGTATCCGAAGGTGACTGGGAGACACATGAATTCCTTCCTTGGGCACCTTCATTTCTGGCCGTCTCTGGTCTTTATGAATGTGCTGTTTTTCCCAATGCTCATTCAGGGAATGGCAGGATTTCACCGCCGGTGGTATAATGGAGGGGACGCTTACCTCTCCAAGGCTGCTGACAGTGAAAACGTTTTTGGAAATACGGTGGCGGAGTGGATTCACCTCAATCCCGTCATGAGTTTCGGCGCCTTCATGCTGGCCCTCGCCCAGATCCCGTTCTGCATCAACTTCTTCGTTAGCATGTTCGCAGGGAAAAAGATCAAGAATGACAACCCTTACGACGCAACAACTCTTGAATGGGCGACCCCGACTCCTCCTCCGCACGGAAACTTCACCTTTGATGTAGCGGCTTACAGAGGACCTTACGAATACAGTCGCGACGACCACGAGGGAGATTTCTTTCCTCAGTGGGAGGAGCCCAAAAGGGCCAAGCCAGCGAAAGAACCACAGCCTACTACGGTTTCCTGAAGCCTTCCGATCCCCGTCAACATGGACATTCCATACACAGTTACCGCACGTAAGGATACGGGCCTTTTCAACTCCAAGGTTGGAATCTGGCTCTTTCTTGCCTCAGAGGTGATGCTGTTTGGTGGGTTGTTCTCTGGCTATGTCTTTCTGCGAATTTATGCAGACTATCCCTGGCCGGAGCGGGCGCTGCCCATTGTGCCAGGCCTTATCAATACCTTCGTGCTGATCGGTTCCTCTGTCACCGTGGTCTTTGCGTGGGCTGCTCTGAAGATGAGGGAATGGAGAAAGTTTCAGATTTACATGGGGATTACGATCGCATGCGCGGGAATTTTCATGGTTCTGAAGGGGATCGAGTATAAGGCTAAACTCGAGCACCAGGCGGTCCGCATGGATGACTTTGTCATCATCGAAGGCCACGCCCACTACGCAGTCGTGGGGGACGATGGGAAAGTCGCTCATGCTGATACCAAGGTTAAGGCAAAGAAACTGAGCAATTCGGGTGCAAAACCTTTCAAGGCCAATGCCATTCTCTTCAAACCGGAAACTATCGATTTCTCTATAGCGAGAGCCCATCAGCCCTGGGTTGACACAGTTCTGGAGCAGGCAGGAAAGAGAAAGTCCAAACTTGTTACTGCGGAAAATCTTTTCCTCTACGGGAGCATTAGAGACTACGCGGGAACTGAGGAGGAACCGATTTCCAGCGAAGATCGGAGCGGTTCAGAGGCGGAGCTGGTCGCAAAGTATGCGAATGCGGAGGAGAAGGTAGGGCATAGCTTCGGAGAACGTTCTCTCTACATTCCAGCGGGGACTGGGCTCAGCTATGATCTTCTGAAGAGAGCTCGGGAAATTTATGTGTCCGGGCGTTCTCATAACGCAATCGTACGAACCGCCATCCTGAAAGCCAACTGGAGGGCGGTAAAGGCTGATCGCCCTGATGACAAATACTGGGAGCAGGCTCCTGACGCGCGGATTGATCCGGCAACCCAGTTGGAGGAGCAGTTCGACTCAGCAGGTAACTGCATTGCTGGCAGCAAAGTGGTTTCCGTTGTCTCGACCCTGTCATTCCGGATGGACCCTCCTCAGCCCATCGTCATTGACAGAGGCTGGATCAAGCGCCCGGTCAAGGCGCAGGACGGAAAAGCAGAACTCAGGGATGACACCTCCTTCAACGCAGGGAACGGAGAAGACTCAGCAGCCCCGGGACTTCTCGATAGTCCCCTCATCCTAGCGGTCGATGCGATCGACTTTCGCTGGATGGTCCAGAAAGCTGAAGAAGCAGGGAAAGAGCCTTTAGAGGTGATCGAAACAAGTTGGATCTTCTCGGAGGAAAACAAGCACGCGGATTACTACAAAAGGATCTGGAAGAACCATAAGGCTCGAATCGCCGAGCTGGAAAAAGAGCTGCTTGAGGGCTACGGCAGGGATAAGGATGGAAACGCAAAGCGGGTTCCGACCGAAACTGACCGCTACCGGATTACATGGCAGGATCTTGTGCACTACGCGAGGGTCGATCAGCACGAGGGGCGTTCTCCTAAGCCAAGTGAAGAAGTATATGGCGACCTTCGCCCCAAGTTCTGGGATGGCTTCGCCGGACCCAATCACAAGGATGAGGAAATCCATGAGCTCCATGCGTTTCCAGAGTTGGAAATTCCTCATCAGAAAGTGTCTTTGCAGTCGATGTTCACGCCAAAGTGGAACACCTACTACGCTGTCTATTTCACGATAACCGGCCTGCATGGGCTCCACGTCATCGGGGGAGCGATCGTATTGGGATATTACCTGTTCTGCAGCAAAGGCTTGTATCGTCGAAATCCGGAATGGCTGGCCAATCGGGTAGAAGTCGGTGGCCTCTTCTGGCACTTTGTAGATCTGGTCTGGATCTTCCTTTTCCCTATTTTGTATCTCATGTAACCTCTGATCACCAATGGCTGATACACCCGAAGCAATCCAGAAAGCAAAAAAGCTATATCTCCTCATAGGGATGGCCTTATTTGTTTTCACCGTGGTGACGGTTGCGGTAGCGACTGTCCCCTGGCTGGATTTCGGCGATCATGGGTTCGACTCGAAAGATGCGGTGATTGGTCTACTCATTGCTTCGTTCAAGGCAACTCTCGTGGCCTCGATCTTCATGCACCTGAATCATGAAAGAAAAACGATCTATCTTGTTCTTCTGATGAGTGCGGTCATGGGTTTGGTTCTTGTCTTCCTCACGGGGTGGGCCTTCACGGACCCAATTCGTTACGGAGACACGGTCGAAGGTGATGGGTTCTACAATCCCGAGAAAACAATCAGTTCAGAATAAAACAGTAATGTCATTGCGCGGCTTCCACATTGTTTTCGTCATTGTGACGACTCTTCTGAGTCTCTTCCTTGCAGGTTGGGCTCTGTTTCTTGCTCCCGTTACGGTGGGTGTGATCCGGCCTCTGCTCATGGTGGCAGGAATTTCAGGATCAATCGTCTTTCCCGTCTATGGAGTGTATTTCTACCGGAAAGCTCGCAAAATCATTCTCTAACCTAGTCGATTTCCAATGCTTATAGAATCCTTTCAGATCGCCTGCACTACCTGCGCTAAATCCTTCCAAGAAGCTGGTGGAGACGCCGCTGGCTGGTCCATTTTCTTTCTTTTGGCGACCGTGATTCCCGTGCTCGGCGCGACTGGCGTGTGTATGGTCCGAATTGTGCGCCGAGAGCGGGAAGCGCTGGACCCCAAGTATGTCGATTAGGAAGGAAACCAATTTTTTCTCCACCCTGAGCAACCATGCCAATTCTTGCCAAGACCATTGTCGAACGTCTGGGAATTCCGGAAAACTTTTCGGAGCACGGAGGGAGTGTTGATCACATGATTGACCTTGTTCACTGGTTCATGCTCGCCCTTTTCATAGGGTGGACGACCTTTTTCCTTTATGCCTGCTGGAGATTCTGGCGCAAAAGAAATCCCAAAGCCTCCTACCATGGGGTGCAAAACCACGTNACAACTCATCTTGAGGTAGGGGTAGCGATCTTCGAGGCGGTTCTTCTACTCGGTTTTGCCTTCCCTCTGTGGGCGGAGAGAACGGATCGTTTTGAGGATATTCAGGCACAGGATCCGGTTCGTGCGCGGGTCATCGGGTATCAGTTCGGATGGAATTATCATTATCCTGGAGCNGANGGAAAGTTTGGGAGNATNGACCGGCACCTCATTCAGCAGGCAGGAGATCCCTGCATCGATCCTGAGGACCCCAACGGATGGGATGATTTTGTTTCACCGATACTGAAGCTTCCCGTAGGTGAGCCGGCCATCCTTCAGATCACAGCCACNGACGTCATCCATGGATATGCGATTGTGCCCATGCGGATTCAACAGGATGCCATCCCGGGCACTGATATTCCCATGTGGTTCCGTCCTCTCAAGGAACTCGAAACCAGTGTTGTTTGTGCGCAGTTGTGTGGCGAGGGCCATGGGGATATGGTAGGAATCATGGAGGTTGTCAGCAAAGGNGCGTTTNNTTCNTGGGCAAAGGAGCAGAGTANTGCCGCNTANGCCCGNAACGCNAAGAAGGCGGANGCCNATATCTCNGNNGATGGTGANGAANATNNCTCTGNGGNCGCNGAAGANNCGNCNGANTCANCANCTGNCGCNGNAGGANNNGNGGNAGAGTCCTCCTCCGGGGAAGGTAANGAGTGATTGCTCGGTTGCAGGATGGGAGTAACGGGCATCCCCTGAACGGGGTGTAATCTCAAGGGTGATCTCGCGTTTTGCGGGNAAAATGCCACTATGATCTGTTCAAAAGAACAGTTTTCATGTGTCATCACAGGATGGCAATCAGTGATCTTCCCTACGGCGCACGCCCCAGAGAAAAAATGGCAGCGGAGGGCCCGGAGGCCCTGACCGATGAGGAGTTGATCGCGGTGTTCCTGAGAGTGGGGGTCAAGGGGCAAAGTGCTGTCGATCTGGGTCGCAAGTTGCTTGAAGACCATGGCGGCCTCATTGCTCTCGGCGGGCTCGGAGTAAGGCAGCTGTGCGGTTACCACGGCCTCGGAATCGCCAAGGCTGCTCAACTTGTGGCCTCCTTCGAGCTTGGGGCACGGGTCGCCCGTGAGAAAATGCACCTGAAGCAGCTGGATGGCCCGAAGGCTGTTTTCGAGATCTTCTTTCCACAAGTCGGGCACCTTCAACACGAGACACTTCGGATCGCCTTGATTGATGTACGACTGCGGGTTACCCGATCACTGGTTCTCACCGAAGGAAGCTTGAATGAAACGGTTGCGCACCCACGAGATATCCTCCATCCGGTAGTTCTCCACAAGGCTTATGGATTTGTCCTCATTCATAATCATCCCTCGGGAGACCCTTCCCCGAGCAGAGCGGACCGGGAGATGACAGAGCGGGTGGCGCGTGCAGCAGATTTTCTGGGAGTCTACTTTCTGGACCACATAATCATCGGGCGGCCCGGCAACGAGCAAGAGGGATATTTCTCGTTTCGGGAGGCTGGTTTGCTCAAGGCATCGTCCTTGTCTGTTTCCTCTCTGGAGTCCCAAGAATGATCTCAGGAAGACAATGAGATTTAATCTTTTGAGGCCTTCGGGTCCAGGGCGTCCCGCAGGCCGTCACCGAGGAAGTTCAGGGCAAACAGCGTGAGGGTGAAAAAGATACCAGGGAGGATGAGCAGTTGAGGGTTGGTCTCCAGGTAATTGGCGCCCTCCTTGATGAGGATTCCCCACGAACTGTTTGGTGATTCCACGCCAAGGCCGAGGTAAGACAGGGTTGCCTCATACATGATGAATCCTGGAACGGTCAACGTGGCGTAAACAACAGTCGGTCCAAGCGTATTGGGAATAATGTGACGGAACAGCACCCGGAGCTTGGAAAGGCCGAGTGACGTAGCGGCTTCAACGAATTCCCTCTCCTTGAGGCTTAATACCTGAGCACGAACAATCCGGGCCAGAGTCAGCCAGCCAAAGAGTCCGAGGGCAAAGAAGAGCGGTAGGACATTAGTTGCCCTGTTGGTGAACTCCTTGTTCCATCCCCACGTATCCACAATCCAGGTCGAAGTGTTTGAGGACCACTCCGAGAGG
>PBAI01000025.1 GCA_002715825.1 Roseibacillus sp.
CAGTCCCCCTGCCAGCGCAGGCCATTCACCGCCTGTCGAATAATGTACTTCATCAGCCAGATTGCCCCATGAATCCAGCAGAACGAGCAGTTCCCCGCTGTTACTCAGGGTGCCGTCATATGGGCCGAGCACCCGCGCCCCGGGGTGAGCCTCACTCGTGTAGGCAGGGTTGGCGGCGACAACGAGATACTCCCCGGCCGAAAGACTGACCCCGGCAGGAAAAGTATAGTTCACCCCTTCATCAATACGCCAGCCACCCAGATCGATTGAAGCACTTGAGTTATTGTAGAGCTCGATATATTCCCCATCCCTGTGACTGGAGGGGGGCTCCACCATAAGCTCGGTGATCACGATACCCTCCTCGCGCGTTGGATCGTTTGCCCGGTTTTGGGTTCCCACCTCTGAGGAGTAGAACATCCCGGATCCATCCGGATACGCTGCTGAAAAATTGCGCCCCCGCGCTTGCTCGACGACTACCGCATCAATAACTCTGTTCCCGGAATCCACCAGCCATAGAACTTCATCACCGCCACCGGTTCCAAACAATACGGGCCAGCTCCTGAAGCCCCGCGGGCCAATTGCCCCTGAAAGCGGAATCTTGTCGCTGAAATCCCTGCGACTTGACAGGAAGAGCCCCGACAAGCTCTGGGAGGTAGTCCCCTCGTGGTAAAGTTCCACCCAGTCTATATTGCCATCCACGTCATAATGCACTTCATTTATGGCGAGGACCGTGCCCAGTTCCGCCGCGCTGGAATTAGCTGCGTCGCGGGTCGGTGAAGTAAAAAGAAACCAGCTACCAGCTCCTGCCGGCTTACGGCCCAAGGATCGCCCATCATTGGGCATGGCCGTATCAATGCCATTGACGATGGTAGAACCATCATTCTGAGTAAGATACACTACCGTGCTGTTTCCCACCGACAGATTAGCCTCGGCAAATCCCACGGAAGAAAGACCTCCCGGCTGAATCACAAGACTCCCCGGGATGCGATACTTGGTGAGATTACTTGCGGAATCGCTAAGATACCAACCTCCCACATCGATTGAGGATCCCGTAGGATTGTAGAGCTCAACAAATCCGCTTCCATTCTGGGGAAGCACCTCGTTGATGACGATACTCGGAGCACTTGGAGTCGAAATGTTTACCCTTGCTCCAAAAACGACGTCAGAACTCGTGGTTCCAGTTTGGTGAACCTCAACTGCCAGAACATTGGTGCCCTCTACCAGGGGCGGGGAGCTGCTGGTCACAATCGCTTCTTCCTCACTTGCGTCTCCCACCGTTCTTGAGGCTGTTGTCGTGAAGCTGGCACCCTCTTCGACGCCAATTCCTCCCAGCCATTGGCCGTTGAGCCAGAAGCCTGCTCCGTCATCCAAAATCGTATCAATGGAAATACTGGTTCCCTGAGTCGTCCCGTTGAACTCAAAAGAAGTCCTGAAATAGTATGTTATGATATCGTTACCCGGCGCGTTTGGATTTTCGAAAGGCGTTGAAATGCCGGGCGAGGGAACCACCGAAGTCTCATACCCAAAGAGGCCTCGCCCTGTATCCCAACTTGCGTCATTAAATCCGGGATTCTTCCACCCGCTTCCCTGATTAGAACCGTCGTCGAGATACTTCCATCTATGGTCGAAGTTGATGTAAGGGAGCCCCACTGAGAGGTCTACCTCCGGGTTCGAATACGGTTCCTCTGCCGCCGCCGGCTCACCAGCTCCAGGAGTCCCCCCCGGGGAACTGCTTGCTCTCCAGACCCGATAGTCATCGATGGCGTAACTGTCATTTTCGAGAACCAGGCTATGCCCTCCTCCGTCGGCAGCAACTGGCCAAGGGTGACGATCATCATACCGTAAAGTACAAACCGTCGCTCCATTTTTGTTTCGAATATTGATCCGTTCCCCTTCATTCGCCAGTGATCCCGTCCATGGACCCAGCACCCGCACTGACTGCGGCAACCCGTAAGCGGCACGGAACGTTGCAGGGTCTACCCCGCAGATTACCACGCGCTCCCACTGCTTGAGAAAGTTACTTTCGTGGTTTCCTGAATCGTAGACCGGAAAGTCGAAATCCACGGCTCCCCTCACCTTCCATTGCGCTATGTCGTAGATCGTTGCCGTAAGGTTTTCTACCTCGATGAATTCGTGGAGTCCGGCGGGAGGATGATACATTACCTCCCTGATGACCACCTGCTCTCCCTTCAGGGATGAGAAGGGGCCGGCAAAGAGGCAAAGTAGACAGAACTTTAAAACACGATTCATGGGATTTTTTTGGGAATTCAAGTTCGACGCGTAGTTACAATATCGTCACTTCAACCCCAAGCAAAGTTGAATACCGTGCACCAGTTCTCCCGATCAGGTGCTGTTTTAACCCAGAAGTGGCATTCCCGCATGGCACTCCCTGAGAGGAGCTCAAACTCCTCAGATCAGTAAAGGCCCTGTTTTGGAGTTTCCTCCGCCATTTTTAATCACTCAACAACCACCCTGTAATAGAGCTCTTGTTCATCGGAAGAAGCGTGTGGCAGCACCGTAATACCTCGAGAAGCCTCTATCGTTCCCACGTCCAGCCAGCTGTCTGGTCTCAGATCCGGACTAACCTGAAGGGTATAGCTACGCCCCGGGACGCTGTTCCAGCTGGCTCTGGTGGTATCTCCAACCCTCGTAACCTCAATCAACTTGAAGACCGAAAGAAGATCCAGGGGATCAGTTCCGGCATCAACCTCACTACCGTCAAGGGCTCCGTCACCATCGGTGTCAGGATTCAGGGGGTCCGTTCCTGCCAATGCTTCCCCGGCATCGTCAAGCCCATCATTATCCAAGTCTCCTGCAGAGGTAACAACACCCGGGGTCCCTCCCAGAACCAGACTCGCACGCCAGTTGGACGGGTCATTGTAATTCCCCTCGGTATCAATGACCTCCAGGGAAGACCCTCCCCCATCAGCTTCAACCGGCCAGGGAAGATCATCAGAATACTCGAAGTCGTGGATAATATCCCCCACCGCGTCAACAAGAACGATGGACTCTCCCCCATTACTGATTCCTCCATCGGACCAGCTCGCAAGCACCCTGATTCCTTCTCCGTAAATTACTCGGAAATCTGATGGGTTCGCGGTGACCACGGCAATTTCTCCGGCAGCCAATTCAAGACCATCAAGGACAAGCTCTGCAAACGGATTTCCGGACTCAAACCTGATTCCCGAAAGGTCGATCGGAGAGCTGCCGATGTTGGCCAGTTCGATAAACTCCAGATCATATCCAACTCCGAGATCAAGCGGGTGATACATGACTTCCGTGATACGAAGATCCTCAACTGCAGCACTTTCAGAGGCAGGATCAACCACGACGAAGTAATCAAATTCAAACCGCGCCATGAGCGCCGAAGGAGTTGAGGCAAAAATTCCTCCCCGCTCAAGAGATGCCTCCGCATCGATATTCTCAGAGTGCAGAGTTTCCCATGTCCCTTGACTGACACGGTAATCGAAATGCAATACGCTCCCCACCCTCCGTATACGGACTACGGCGGCACCTTCATCCCAAAGGACGCTGCCAAGGCGAGTCTCAGTCGTGCCGACAATCTTCCGGGCTCGCAGAAAATCCCCGTTTTCCATGCCGAACGCATAAGTCACTTCCTGCCCGTCTTCGATAACTCTGATGATCAGGCCTGCGATAAATCCTCCCTGCTGAATAGAGGACAGGCTCACATCGGTCTGAAGAAGAACATCCTCCACTCCGGCAAGATCGCGCCACAGGACCGGATATTGCGGATTGACAGTCCGCATCGATTTCGCGGAATCATCGTTTAGCTTCAAAGTGAGCTCTCCCGGCCTGTCGTTCAGGGAATACCACGCACTTCCACTGTAATCGTGCCGAACCTCCACGTTTTCCTCCACCCATCCGTCACCCAGCGTCTGGTCCGAGAATGAATGCCACTCCGACTCCGAGTAAACCGTAATCTCTCTTGTGGTTACGGTCTCGGTCGCATCCTGATCCTCGGCCGTGACGGTGAGCAGATACAACCCGGGCCTGGGAAAGCGTATGTTGGCGGTAGCAGGAGACGGATTCTCCAGTATTGCCTCCCCGTCAACTTCCCATCGATAGCTTAGATTTGTTCCTTCGGGATCAAAACTCCCACTTCCATCAACCACCAACGTGCTGTGAACGGGAACATTGAGAGAGGAAGGTGAACTATCAAGATGGACAATCGGCGCGGCGTTACCGACCTTATTGATTACAACTACGTCCGTTCCGACGACAAGTCCCTCGGAGTCAAGAGCTTGAAATTCCAGTTCATTACGACCCTGACGAAGGTAAATGCCCGAAGCAGCCCACTCCGTCTGCCCCGTGAACTGAACCTCTACCTCCGGTCGATCGACGACACGGATATCATAGGCCCGATGGTTGCTGGTCCCGCTGAGATCAATGATATCTG
Organism: Roseibacillus sp.; assembly: GCA_002715825.1. Classification (GTDB taxonomy): domain Bacteria; phylum Verrucomicrobiota; class Verrucomicrobiia; order Verrucomicrobiales; family Akkermansiaceae; genus Roseibacillus_B. The sequence continues at coordinate 4,418 of PBAI01000025.1, forward strand.
CGGCTGTGTTAGAAGGTCCGTCGACACTGAAGCGAGTGTTGGCAACGGCACTTCCGATTTCAGAGTTCATGGCGTAATTGACCCTTGAATTGTTGAAGTTGAGATACCGGTTCGGATTAATCGACACTCTCCGATTGGAGCGCGCCTCAAGATCGAACCATGTTTCCAGACGCTCTGACCCACTGGTGTACTTCTCCACCATCTCCCCGATATAGTAATTCACCCTCTGCTCAACGTAGGGCTTACGGAAAAAATTAGGCACTCCCGTCAGACCCCCGATGAATGGAGCCGAAGCATTTCCGTAGGTGAGATCAGAGTCCCACTGCAGGAGCATCCATTTGCCATCGCTGTGCCTGCGGAGAAAATACCCATTCTTTCCCCTGTTGCGCGTCAGGGTATCCCAGTCATCAACCCAGCCACGAACCACCGCATTGACTGCCATCATGTCAATGTCCGCCATCCTCTCAATTTCCTCGCGGGTAAACCGGTTCTGACCAACAGAGAAAACCCAATTGAGGAATGACCCGTAGTCATATTCGTCTTCACGCGACCGCTTCATCCACTCGGCATGATACATGTTTGGCTCTACGCTGCGCCCATCCACTCCCCAGTCCGCGTTTCTCTGAGTGCGGCTCCATCCATCGTCAAACCACCACTCATCATCAATCCGATAGAGCTCTCCCTTCTCGCCCTGCTCCCAGTTGCGTTTCAGAAAATCGTTAGCGTTGGTTTCCACATCCTCACGAATCATCGCCGGACCGTTGTTGATCACGATACGAACAAACTCGTGCTCGTTGGACGGATGCCCGAGAAGATAGAGCCAGTATCTGACCAGTCTGTTGTTATGAGATCTTCCTACCGCAGGATCGTCATCAATCGTCCGGCGAGCCCATCCACGATAACGCTTATCCCGGGGGCTTTTCCACTTAAGGGTCTTACCTTGGGAGGTGCTGAAGCTATCACTTCGCTGCCACGGGCTACCCGCTTTACGAAATTCGGCGTTGTAAATGATGTGCCGTTCGTTGCCGATAAAGGTGCTGTTGAAAAACTGGTTTGAAAGTCGTGGAAAGGCATAATTAAAAGCCGAGCCTTGTCCGGCGTTTCCCAGCGCTTGCACCGTTCGGGCTGAGATGACAAAGCGCTGGCTTCTCAGGTCCCGGGGCACTGCCGTGGTATCTACAATAAACATCGCGGGACGTTCAGGAGCAGGACTTGGCATTACGGTCGCTTCTCCCTCCGCGCTTTCTGCCTCGACGTAGAACTGGGCTATGTCCCCATCAGAGGTGTATTCGGAGAGAGTCGCCGTATAAATCCCGTCACCCGCTCTGTTATCTCCATTAGAACCATCATCAACCATCTGGGTTGTATTCCATGCGGTGTCAGGATTCGTGCTGTCGAGCCGATGCCGGAGATTCACGGTTGGAGCATCAGATGAAGCAACCTTCACGGTAACCTGCACGGGATTACCCCGCGGCACAGCCGGACTATGGATGAGTCCGCTCAATGTGGGCGCCGCTGAAGGAATGAGGGCGGAGTTAACGGACCCCGCACTTCCGAGGTTTCTCGGCACAGGCAACCTCAGAACTCCTCCGAAGGACCGATCCCAGGTGTGTACGATCACTGTAGGCTTTCCGTAGACCCAGCGGGCCTCACACTCGAAGGTCAGATTATCTAATCTGTTCATACCGGTCACATCAATTTCCACCCTGTTGGCCTTGATGTCCCCGTGGCCTGTAGAAACGAGATGGAAATCGCGCCCCTGCATATAACTCCGATGATGCGTTCCCTGACACAGCCACCCTGAAGCGCCCTGTCCGTTTGTGCTAACCCTCTGTCCTCGCCCGGGAAGGAGGTTGGGCCCACCTTGGCTTAGTGCAAAATTCATGTTCCGCATGGCGATCTCGCAATCACCAACACCATGCATGTGCAACTCCTCGTAGCTGCTTTCGCCCCCCATGGTCCGCAGGCGGTCATAGCTGTCCGTTATCGAGAATGTGGTCCATTCTCCTTTCTCTGACTCATCTGAATCTTTCCAAGCCGTAGGCACCGAATTATCCATTGAGGGGTGCCTCAATTCAAGCGAACTGCCGAGGCCACCAGCTTTTTCAGGCCAATCTCCACCTGTATGGTAATGAACCTCATCCACCATGTTACCCCATGCGTCTTCGATCCGGAGCAGTTCGTTATTATTGCTCAAGCTGTCACGGTATTGCCCTATGATGCGGGCACCGGGAAAGGCAGCAGCCGTGATGCGCTCATTTGCGGCGATAACCACATATTCCCCGGGAGCAATCGTTGACCCCGCAGGGAAACGAAAATCCACTCCATCCACGATTCGCCAACCGCTCATGTCCACAATCGTGTTCCCCTTGTTATAAAGCTCGATGAACTCACCATCCCTGTGCCCGGAAGGAGGCTCCACCATAAGTTCATTGATCACCACGTCGGTTTCGCGGTCAGGATTGTTCGGCGCCTGCCTGCTCCCTTGGGCAGAGGAGTAGAAATCCGTGGAACCGTCGGGGTAGGCTGCTACATGATCGCGAAGACTGTCGCGATCGTAGCCCACCGCGCTTCGGACCACATTGTTACCGTCCACCAGGAACGCGACTCCGTTATCAGAAAATCCAACATCGAAGCTCAGGAAGCCATTGGGTGGCACCGATCCCGATATGTCTGTTCTGTCACCAAATCCTCGCGCTCCGCTCAAAAAATATCCATCGAGGCTCTGGACTGTGCTGGATGTGTTGTGAACCTCTACCCAGTCGACATCTCCATCCTCGTTGAAGTGAAGCTCGTTAATCACGAGAGACGACACTACGGCGCTGTCCGAATTACCAGGAAAGCCTCCCACCCGGGAACTCGCTCCCCAGCTCCGGTAGTCGTCGATTCTCCGCTCTGACTCGGTTAATACGAGACTGTGTCCAGCGCCGTCCGGCGCAACCGGCCATGGGTGCGTGTCGTCGTATCTTACCGAGGTCATCACCACGCCGTTCTTGTCCCGTAAAGTAATCCGATCACCGGCATTATCGAGTGAACCCGTCCACGGACCAAAAACCTGAATCGCATTTGACACCCCGTAGGCCGCCCGGAATTCCGCAGGATCCCCCTGGCACACCACGATCTTGCGCCGTCCCACGAGGAATGAATCGTTAGGAGCCGCCGCAGAAAAGTCCGGAAAGGTGTAATCAACTCCTCCGGTAATCTTCCAACCCGCAATGTCAAAGACGCTCGAAGTGAGATTTTCGATCTCTATGAACTCCGGAAGCGGAGTCTCGCCCTCCGGGACCATCTGAGGATGATACATGATTTCCCGAATCACCACTTGCTCCCCACGGAGAAAATGGAGTGAAAGCAGGATGCCCAACAGGGGGAAGGCGACATAGGATCGAAAATTCATTGAGGGCGGGGACTTTAGAGTGGGGTTTGTGAACCAGGCTCATGGTAAGCAACCGGTTCCAGGGATCATTTTTGCCGTGTCACCCCTCAAGTAAAGGCCGAAAGATACAGATAGGCCAATCACGACATCGCCTTCGGACCCCCGAACGAGGGAGGGAGAGGCATCGCCCGTTCTCTGCGTCTTCCGACCTCGCTGCAAAGGCTCAGTCAGCGTCAGTTATGAGTCTTATAGCGCCCTTCTCGCTTCCGAGTAGGCAGCAGGCCGTTCCATCAAGTGAAAATTCGGGTTGAGCTGGCAAGAGGATCGTTTAACAAGTCTTGGGGCCATAACCGTTAGGCCTCGAACCCGTCATGAGAGCTCAGACACTGGCAGCGCAACGATGCCTCGCCCGGGGTATCCTCGTGCTCCTCACTCTCGCTTCGGGGGCCCTTCAGAAATCAGTGGCGAAAGAAGTGGACTTTGCCCGGGAGGTTCTTCCCATTCTTTCTAATAAATGCTTTGTTTGTCACGGACCGGATACAAAGAAAGAGGAGGATCTACGTCTTGACTCCTACGAAGGCGCTACCGAAGACCGCGACGGCCTTCGAGCAATCGATCCGGACAGTCTTGAAGATAGCGAGCTCATCCTCCGTATCCACGACGGAGACGACCCGATGCCTCCGAAGGACGCCGAAAAACAGCTAACCTCCGATGAACGGGAAATTTTATCCCGATGGGTCAGGGAAGGTGGCAACTACGCCAAGCACTGGTCTTTTGTGACGCCTGTGCGCAAAGACCCACCTGAGGATAGCAAAACCGCGCATCCGATAGACCGCTTCGTCAAGGCCAAGCTGGTCGAAAAGCTCGGAGAAAAAGCGCGCCTCTCTGAGACAAGTGATCGGGCGACTTTGGCGCGAAGAGCCGCCCTTACCCTCACCGGCCTGCCGCCAGACCCCACGGTTCTGGCGAGCTTCATCGGCGACAAGACAAATACCGCTTATCTGCGCTATCTTGAAACGCTGATGGAGAGCCCTCGGTATGGCGAACATCAGGCTCGCTACTGGCTTGACGCTGTTCGCTACGGCGACACCCATGGCCTCCATCTGGATAACAAACGCGGCATCTATCCTTACCGCGACTGGGTGGTTCGCGCATTCAACAAGAACCTCCCACTCGACGAATTCATCATCTGGCAACTAGCCGGGGATCTCCTTCCTGAAGCAACCCTGGAGCAAAAAGTGGCAACAGGATTTGTTCGTATGAACCCTTCGACTGCGGAAGGCGGTGCCATCCCTGCGGAATTTCAGTGTAAAAACAATTTCGACCGGACTGAAACCATTGGCACAGTTCTACTGGGAATGACAATGTCCTGTGCTCGCTGTCATACTCATAAATACGACCCGATCACTCAGACCGAATACTATCAGCTTCTTGCCTTCTTCAACTCGACAGCGGAGTCCCCGATGGACGGGAACAAATATGAGTATGGACCGGTCATGAAAGCTCCCGCAGATCAAGTGGCATGGAACGAATGGGAAAATCTCGCCACGCGGAACAAAGCCCTTTTGAAGGAACTTGAGACTTTAAAGGCCATCCCCATCGCAGATACCGATAAAATTCAATGGAAGACACTTTCCCGCAGGGATCGACTAAACAGGGTAGCCGATCCCAAGGGTCCCTTCAAGGAATCCAGTCTCCACCCCCGAGCCGCAGAGCTGAAGGCGCTCTTCGCGGAATCCGAAAAGCGCTTTACCTCCACCTTGATCGCGCAGGAACTCGGAAAACCCCGAGTCACCAAGGTCCTCGTGAGGGGCGAATATAATCAACCCACTGGTGAACCAGTAGAGCCGGGAATACCTTCCGTCATGGGCAGTCTTCCTGAAGGAGCTCCCCGCAACCGTCTTGGACTCGCTCAATGGCTGGTGTCACCGGAAAACCCTCTGGTTGCCCGGGTTCTCGTCAACCGGATCTGGCAGCGGGTTTATGGTGATGCGCTTGTGCGCTCCCCGGAGGACTTCGGCCTGCAGGGCAAGCAGCCTACCCATCCCGGTCTTCTCGACTGGCTCGCCGTAGAATTGCAGGACTCCGGATGGGACCTTCGTCACATCCTTAAGCTGATGCTGACCAGCGAGACCTTCACGCAGCAGTCCGCCCATCGAGCAGACATTCTGGAGGATCCCGAAAACCTCTACTATGCAAGAGGACCGAGCTATCGCCTCGATGCGGAAGTGATCAGGGATATGGCCCTGTGGTCCAGCGGCCTCCTGGACGGACACATGGGGGGAGAGGGTATCAAGCCTTACCAGCCAGCGGGACTTTGGAAGGCTCTCATGCATCCTGCCAGCAACACAAAGAACTACGTGACCGACAAAGGCAGCAAGGCCTATCGCCGCAGCCTCTATGTCTATTGGAAAAGAACCAGTCCTCACCCGATGATGACGCTTTTCGATGCCCCTGACCGGGAATCAAGCTGTGTTCGTCGTTCACGAACCAATACCTCACTTCAGTCACTTGGTCTGCTCAATGAAACCCAGCGCGTGGAAATGGCCCGAAAACTTGCGGAACGGCTGATGACTGAGGCAGGGAACGACACCTCCAGAATGGACCTTCTCTTTACCCTCGTAGCGAGCCGGCCACCCCGCGAAACGGAGAGAAAGGCATGCGAACAGCTCCTCGAGCAGATGCGTCAGCGCTACGAGGCCGCAGAAAATGATGCTCTCGCCCTTCTTTCGACCGGAGAAATTGCCCGTAATCCCGACCTAAAGCCAGCGGAAGTAGCGGCGTGGACTCAGGTATCCATTACTGTCCTCGCGAGTGATGTTGCACTGCTCCTGAATTGAATGCCCTCACCCTGATTTATCCTGAAATCACGCCCCGACATGGACCTCCACGACTACCAACTCTCCATGACCCGCCGACAGCTCTTCGGCAGGTCTGCCCTCGGACTCGGTACTGCCGCAATGGCCCAGATGCTGCCCGAGGAACTTCAGGGGGCACAAGGCAAGGCCGACCTCAACGGAGGGATTCATCATCGGGCCACTGCGAAGCGGGTTATTTATCTCTTCATGAGCGGTGGACCCAGCCATATCGATACCTGGGACTATAAGCCAAAGATGCGCGAAATGTTCGGCCAGGACCTCCCCGAACATATCCGGGATGGACAGCGGGTTACAGGGATGACAGCCGGCCAGAAAACCCACCCTGTCTGCCCGTCGAAATACGAGTTCACCAAGCATCCCAATAACGAGGACGGACTCTGGGCGAGTGAGCTGCTTGCGCAGACCGGTAAGGTTGCCAAGGAGCTCTGCGTAGTGAACAGCACCTATACGGAGGCTATCAACCACGATCCCGCCATTACCTTCATACAGACCGGAAGCCAGGTTCCGGGTCGGCCAAGCCTTGGTGCTTGGCTGAGTTACGGACTTGGAACCATGAATGAGGACCTTCCGGGCTACATCGTGATGCACGCCAAGACGAGTTTCCCTGAGCAGAGTCTTTTCAATCGCCTCTGGGGTCCCGGCTTTCTTCCTGCCGAACACCAGGGTGTCCTCCTGAGGAGCGAGGGCGATCCCGTCCTTTATCTGAGCAATCCGAAAGGCACTTCAAGAAGCGACCGACGAGCCCAGCTGAACACTCTGGCCGCTCTCAACCGTAGTCAGCACGAACAAAGCCTCGATCCACAGACTCTGGCCCGTATCAAGCAGCATGAAATGGCCTTTCGCATGCAGACCTCTGTCCCGGAGCTGATGGATCTGACCACGGAAAGCGACAAGACCTTTGAACTTTACGGCGAAGAGGCGAGAAAGGCAGGCACCTTTGCCGCCTGCTGCCTGAACGCCCGCCGGCTTGCTGAGCGCGGTGTGCGCAATATCCAGATTTTCCACCGTGGATGGGACGCCCACGGCGGCCTTCCCCGGGAGCACGAATCCCAGTGCCGGGATATTGATCAGGCATGCTATGCCCTCATCACAGACCTGAAGCAGAGAGGGATGCTGGACGAAACACTGGTAGTGTGGGGAGGAGAATTTGGCCGGACGTCTTACTGCCAGGGCGGACTGACCAAAGAAAATTATGGGCGTGATCATCATCCTCGATGTTTCACGACTTGGATGGCCGGGGGCGGAATCAAGCCCGGAATCACCTACGGGAAAAGTGATGACTACGGGTATAATATCGCCCATCCTGATGGAACGCCCATGCGACCCAAGCCAACCATGGAGAAGTGGACCCCGGGCACCATGCATATTCATGACCGAAACGCGACGATTCTCCACCTTCTCGGTATCGATCACAAGCGTCTCACCTATCGCTATCAGGGGAGGGATTTTCGCCTTACTGATATCGATGGTCACGTCTTGAATGACATTCTCGCCTGATCCCTCGAGGGATTCTCAGTAAAGTCAGGATCCAAGCCCTACGTTGGCGATCAGCAAGCTGACAGGGTATTCGGGAACCTTGGAGATCCGCGCCAAGCCCATCAACGGAATCGTCTTCCATGACAAAGCACCAAGGCTACGTAGCGGGCTAAACCTTACCGGAATGCTTGTCCGCAAAAAGTTGCGCTTGCAGCCCGGAAGCTGCGAACACGCTGGCATGGCTCCGCCTCCATCCGGCCCACCCTTGTAGTGCCGCCATGGAAACGCGCACGCTGACCCTCTACTTGGCCTCAGGATTACTTTGTCCCTCGCCCGCTGGATCAGCTTCATCCCCGCTGTCCACTAGCTTGGATGACCCTATCCCGAACATCGTTAGTGCCTCAAGTGTTGCATGCATGGTAGCATCGAGGGGTTGGACCGCGCTCTCCGGAACCAACTGAATCTGCCCGAGGGTCGCGGCCGGAACCGATGGAAGAAATACGGCAACCTGACCATTCCCCAGGACCTCGATCTCGAATCCCACCGCTTGCGAGCTTGACCCCAATAAATCCACTAAAACCGGGCGAAACTGACGACCTCCCTCATGACCCAGATACTGGTGGATCAACGTCCGGATAACGCGGTAACCCGGGATTCGCTCCAGGATGCACCGCTCGGCCCAGCCCCGGACCACTTCTCCCCATTTTGTTCTCACCGTTACTCCCGTGAGGTAACAGAGCGCGACCACCAGAGTGAGTGCGACGGCGAGAACAAGGTAACTGATTGCCGGCGAATCGAAGGGAAACCACGTGACCACTGGGAGAAGCAGCTTATTAAAAACCGTCACGATCTGCCAGAGGGCAAAGCCAATAATCCCCACCGGCACCACAACAAGCACCGCACCAGTCAGAGTCGTCTTCAAAAATCCGAGGTTTTTTCCGTCCTGCTCCTCCGGTTGCTTCGACATTTCCTACTTCTGCATGAAACTCACCCCGTGTCGACGATTTGCCGAAAATCTCACTTCTTCTTTCTATCACTGGCCGCCTCAACAAGCGACCGAGGTTCTTACTGATCCCACTCAACAGCCTTTGACCCTGCAACCATGGGTTCGTACCAGTCGCCCCTCAACCAATCGACGATGAAACCAATCTCCCGGTCAGTCAACTGGGCCGGTCGCTCGAGGGAACCATCGTCACGGTATTTCGGTCCAAAAACTGACATCCGGTCATTACGCTTCCCGTAGAAACGCTCGTGAGAAGGGTTTCTTACGAAAGCAATCTGCCATTCCCTGTTTCCATATCCGGTTAAATCAATTCCGTCACCCTCCTCATGATAGGTGTGGCACTCCGTACACTCGATGGAGAGAAGCTCGCGTCCCTCCTCGATCAAACTTCGATCAGCATTATCGAGAGCTGCCTGATTCTTGAGCTGAGCCTCTGCCGAGAGAGCAACCGCCATCGCATGAACCTCCTCGGACGGAAGATCCAGAAATATATCACTCTTAAGATACTTCAGCATCCTGCTCTTTTCGATTAATTTGGTTCCCCCGAAATAATCCGGATGGGCAAAGGACTCTGCGTTCAAGATTCCCGCAGACCACTTCCGTGAAGCAAACCCCTTCAAGTCGGACGCACTTTGAGGATCCTTGCGGGGTTTTCCCATCCCGTCATGACCGTCAAACGAGTGGCATGAGGCACAGTTCTGGGAAAATAGCCGAGGGCCCTGCGTCAAGGCATCGTTGCGCAGTAGCGTGATTGCGCCTTCGGGTGGGATCCCATTTGGTCCGCCTGCCAAAACCTTGATCCTAGCAGCATCTCGATGAGCCGCTTCCACGGCTGCCTGATGTTCCTCACTCGTCCAATCATGAGTGAATGCCACCAGAGTATAATGAACAAACCCTCCTAGTACAACGACCAGGAAGACCAGATTGAATATGTGGCCTATCCGCTTTCGCCCGATAAAAGGCATCAGAAACACAATGGCAGCCACGATGCCAGGTATGACGAAGGCTCCGGTAATCAGGTCAAAGTCCTTCAGGAGAGCGAAGAGAGCCATGAAATACCAGTCCGGGCGGGCTGCTGAGTAGTTCTCAGAAGGGTCTGCCGGCGCACTGAGCTCAGTTCCCACCTGCCCGACGAAGAAAAGAATTCCTCCCAACACAACGGCACATGCTACCGCATCCCGTAAGACCTGATCCGGCCAGAAATAGACATCTCCCGGACGAGGTTTGCGATCCGCCTCTTCCAGCCGTCTCTTTCGAATGTAGAGATAGACAACCCGCATCAGGCAAAGCCCCGTGAAAATAGCGGGAACGATCCCGACAAGTGGCTTGGACGCTGACGGGAATTCGTCCCAGTTGAGCCAGACGAGAGCCATCGCAAAGACCATGACAAACAGTGCTACCCACCAGAAATGACGCGCAGAGGAAGATGTCTTGCGAGGGGCTGGAGTGATCCCGTGTTTTCGAAACAGATAAATGTGAAGCACGATAAGACCGACCAGAAGGGCCGGCAGCACTCCAGCGTGCAGTGCAAAAAAACGGGTGAGGGTGTGATGACCCGCCTCATTCCCCCCAATTAAAATCTGTTTCAGGTAATCCCCTACGAATGGAGTGTTACCGACGATATTGGTAGCGACCTCGGTGGCCCAATACCCCTTCTGATCCCAAGGGAGCAGATAGCCGGTAAGTCCGAGTCCCATCGTTACCCCCAGCAAGGCGAGTCCGAACCAGAAATTGAACTCACGCGGGGCCTTGTATGCCCCATCCACAACCACTTGGACAAGATGCAGGACCAGCAGGACGATCATGAATTGCGAAGTCCAGTGATGAATTCCCCGCAACCAGACGCCGCCTTTCACATGCTCCTCGAGATGATGAACACTTTCCCATGCTGAATTCGCGCTCGGACTGTAGAACATCCAGAGCATGATTCCGGTGATGAACTGAACCATGATGGCAAACGTCAGAGTGCTTCCCCACACGTAGCGCCACCGCGCACCACCGGGAATATTCTCAAAGAGTGCTTCCTGGGTAAACCGTCTGATTCCCGTCCTGTTATCGATCCAATTCAGGAGAGGTTTCATGGTCTCAGGAGGGAGGGTTTAGCACCAATCATCAGACCACTTTCTTTTCCGAAATACCTGCCTTGAACTTCTGGAAGCGAATCCACACTTCACCTTGCTCAAGCTTTTCCCCGATGACCTCGAGGGTATCGAGCCCCCGCTTCGCCTGCGTATTATCCGGGGCCAGACTACCATCAGTTTTGAAACTGCTCTCGTGGCACGGACAGTAATAGTGCTCACCACGATCACCCTCGTTACGATACTCAACCGCACACCCGGCATGGGGACAACTCGCACTGAATACTACGACCTTCCGATCCGCGACTCTCTGGGCATAAACAAGCCCGAGGGGAAGGTCCTTGTAGGTAGTCCAGGCGTCGGACTTGTCAGCAATGACCTTGAACGCCTGCGGCGGACCTCCCACAACGAGACTATCAAGAGTTGTCAGGCGTGCGAGAATTCCTTCGGAGGCGCCGTTAAACAACGGGCTTAGAACCACCCGCAGACCGACCACAGTCGGGGCAGCCACAATCGCAGTGCCGAGAGCCAAGCTGCAAAACTCCCTTCGCGGGAATCCGTCACTCTTGGCTGGAGAATGTCCACCCTTGTTCATCTCCTCATCGGCACCATGTAGCCGACCAGCAGAGGGCTGTTTGAGAGTGTCCGACATGGGTACGTCGGGTATGTCATCGTCTGTATCAATACCGGCCATGGGTTAGTGGGTAGGATACGGCCGGAATCCTACAGACATGATCGCTGCAACTCAAGGCAGCAGCAAGATGACCTCCCCAAAATTTCTACTTTGGGAATTACCCCCTGAAATCAGCCCAGAAGGGCAGGAATCTGGCGAATTTCAGATCTCCCAGCCTTTTCGGGGAGCGGTGCGGATCAATTGATCAGCGCGTGGGTTCCCTTTGGCCCTGAGCGCTGTGGCGTCCCACTCAACTTTCTCACCCGCCCGCAGCGCGACGTTTCCAAGAAGAACCATCTCCGTCAACGGAACAGAGTATTCAAAGTTGGAAAGACAGGGAGACCCTCCCTTACAGGATTCAATCCACTCCTTGTATGGATTATCTCCGACCCGTGGGAAGAGCGGGTCGGGGTCAGAAAACTGGACTTCCTGACCCTCCGAAAGAACCCGAAATCCATTGGGGTTCCACTCTCGGAAGGCAATGGTCGCCTTGGACCCGACAATCAGGCTGCCATTCTTCGGCAAGTCCTTCTCACCGATAATATCGGCACTGGGCTTCTTCCCCCCGTCATACCAGGTGAGACTGACTGGTGGAAGCTCTCCCCGGGCGGGAAACTCATAGCGAATCACACTCCATTTCGGCGCGGTGTCTTCACTCACTCCAGAGACATCCGCCTCCACACTGGTGGGCGCGCCAAGTTGCAACGCCCAGAAAGCCGCGTCCATATTATGGCATCCCATGTCCCCGAGAGCCCCAGTCCCAAAATCCCAGAAGCCACGCCATTTGAAAGGATGATACCCATCGTGGTAGGGACGCTCCGGGGCGGGGCCCAGCCATAGATCCCAGTCGAGGTAATCGGGAACCGGCTTTGACCCCTTGGGTCGACCGATCCCCTGTGGCCAGATCGGACGGTCCGTCCAGACATGAACTTCTTTTACCTCCCCAATGATACCAGCTCGTACGACCTCCACCAGTTTGCGGGTGGAACTGTAGGAATGTCCCTGATTTCCCATCTGGGTGACGACTTTTTTATCGCGGGAAAGCTTCAACATTTCACGAGCCTGCCACACCGTATGGGCAAGTGGTTTCTGCACATAGACATGGAGACCCAGATCCATGGCCAGCATGCTGGCTGGAAAGTGGTGGTGATCCGGGGTGCTTACCGTCACTGCATCAAGCTGATCACCAAGCTGCTCAAGCATGACACGATAATCCTTGAAGAGTTTGGCTTTGGGAAAGCGTGCCTTTCTTGCCCGCAGGGTCCTTTCATCGACGTCACACAGAGCGACAATATTCTCGCTCATGACCCCCTCACTGTCAGCCGTTCCCTTTCCTCCGGCCCCAATCACCCCGACGTTGAGTTTGCTGTTCGGAGACACCTTTCGCCCCGATGCAAATCCAGCGGGCAGAAGACCGGAGCCTGCGACAAGAGATGAACTCTGAAGAAATCGACGCCTCGACAATGTGGTTTTCACAACGGCATCGGACGATTTTCACGAGCTGGGGTCAAGTCGTTGAGTCGCTGAACCCGAGTTCTGGAGCAACTGGTTCTACCGGCATAGGCCGCGGCTCACCTCTCCCTGCATCCGGGCGTCGAGCGCCTGCTTTCCTCCGATCACATAATCGCCTCTCGACTCCCTTGCCAGAGAAGCCATGGCGCACCCCCTTTTGAGGGCAAGCTCCTGCTCCCCCTCCATGAGGGAATAGAGCACTCCTGCTGCCAGAGCGTCACCAGCCCCGATCGGACTGACCGCCTCACCATCAAAGGCGGCGTGACTTTCAAACTGATCTCCTAGCAGAGCACTGGCTCCCTTACGGCCCTGTGTCAGGACAATATTAGCGATACCAAATTCACCCTTTAACCGACGCAGTTCCTCTTCTGCATCTCCTCCTCGTCCCCAGAGCAACTCGAGGTCCCTCTCCTTGATGAAAAGCAGATGGATGCCAGGGATGATCGTCGAGAGAACTTCCTGCGCACGGCATGGCTGCCACAGCTTCGAGCGGTAATTCACATCGAACGACACCTTCACCCCGGCCCTGCACGCCAGCTGCACAGCATCGAGGATTGCATTACGACAATCCTCCGACAGCGCTGGTGTAATTCCGGTAGCATGGAAATATTGGCTGTCATGGAGGGAATGCAGATCGAGTTCATCAATCCTCAAGCCCGCTACTGAGGCTCCGTCCCGGTCATAGGTGATCGAAGTTAGATTATCTCCAAGCCCGGCCTCCACCCACATCTGCTCCGTTCGACCTTCATCACTTCGGATCACAGAAGAAACATCGACGCCGTGCGCTTGAACACCGGAAACGACTCGTTCCCCAAGGGTCCCTCTTGCAACTTTTGAATGCCACGAAGCACGCTTGCCGAGCCGCGCGAGTGCGATCGCGCAGTTCGACTCCGCCCCCGCCACGTCGAGGCGAAGTCCCACACTCGACAGAAAAGGCACTCCCGGATCGGTAGTGAGGCTCAACATCGTGGACCCCAAAGTCGTGAAATCCCACGAACTCATTGGCACGAGACAAAGTTTTTCTTGGAGAACAAAGTCTCCACCTTGCCCTCGAAAAATATTTTCATCAAAACGCTCCTACGAATGAGGGGGATCAATGGTATCCCCACTCGGGGCCACCACCACGGTGGGCTTCTGAGCTTTTTCACCCTCTACTTGGGCTGCCAGCGGCATAGCCGCGATACCTGCGGCTGCTGCACCAGCAAGGAGCTGCTTTCTTTTATTGGAGTGCCCAAAGCGCTCCCTGCGAATGACGAGTGAATTTCTATCGTGAACCCGGTAGACCACATTGCGCACCTCGTCATCCCGGAAAAACTCTCCACCGACCTTGAAAATCCGATACCATAGATGGTAATCGTCCGCTCCAAGCCCAACTGCTCTCTCCTGATAGTTTCCAGCCTTGAGAGCAACTCTTGTCCGCATTGTTACCGAGGAGTGCGGGAGCATATTGTCATCCGAGTTACCCGTAAACATCGTATCAAGGGACTTATTGGGCCAATGAAGCCGCGGGGTAATCTCTCCATCCTGGAGGGTGTTGAGCAGACAACCGTAAACATCCACTCCCCTCTCATCCAGCGAACGAACCGCTCTTTCGAGATAATTGGGCATTATCTGGTCGTCATAATCAAGGGGCTTGTAGAACTCGGTTTCGCACTGTGCCAGAGCCTGTCGGTGCAACCAGCTACAATGCTCAATATCTGGCCTGAGCCCAGTGCAAATCAGAGGCAAGTCATATCGCTCAGCCAACTTTTCCCCAAAGGACCATGAGCCATCCACCAGAAGCACAGTTTTAAAATTCCTGTATGTCTGAGCTGCTATACTGTTGATTGCGTCATCGAGGAACGATGCGTCAACGCCTTCGTGGATACGAACACCAACGGTTACGCGCGCATTCTCATGCTGAAGGCCTGTATGGGTGAGGTTTGCCAGCACAGGTCGGTAAGCACTTGCATAATTGGACCCCAGAGAAAGCCGGTCGACTGACGCGAGGCACTTGACTGGATCGAGCTTGGCTGCCTTGAGGATGGCCCGATGCGCAATCTTGGCCAGCCGCTTAGGATTATCATTCCAATCAATGAGATATCCATTGTGGCCACCCTTGATGAAATCAGCGATTCCACATGTCTTAGTAACGACAACAGGAATTCCACAGCTAAGAGCCTCTGCGGCAGTAAGCAGGAATCCTTCTTTCCTGCTATTTCCCAGCAATACGTGACACCCTTCAAGGCGGTGTCGGTAACTAAGCGCGTTGAAATCCAGAGGTCGAATATCCAACCGATCCTCAACCCCGAGTTTCCGGGCGAGCTTCAGCACCGCTTCCATCGCTTCTCCCTGAACTCTTTGCGTATAATCCAACCCTGCAGTTTCTGCTCCGGTCCAGGCCCGCACTATGAGTCTTGGATTTTCCGCAAGGAGATATGGCAGAGTCATGAGACCCTTGTCTTCCAGCGGGCGTCCCATCCATCCCACCACGATCCGCCCTTGGGGATCGTTTTGCCCCTTCGCCATGCAAAATTCCGTCACGGGAGGAGGAAGAACGCCCCCGTCGATGTGGCCGTTCTCCCGGATCCAGTTGGCGTACCGGTTCATGACCTTCTGGGAAACACCAGCCACTGTCATCCCCGTTTGACCCTCATAAGCCTTACTGAAATACCGCCATCCGGCGTCATCCCAAGAGTGAAGCACCAGCGAGGTAGGACGTTCCGGCAGACCATCCAATTTCCCGTAGCTCAAAAACCACGAACTCGGATCGTTGGGAGCAACCCGCGTAACCTCTCCGCAGCTGAAGCCATTCTCCATGGCTTTATCCAAGAGAGGGGTATCGTCAGACTGGCAGTAGAGGGTAGTGCGTTCCCTGACCCACTCCGGCAGCGTCTCTATGTATCGGAGCACTGCAGTCTGGGCCCCTCCGAGCGCCATATTGTGGCTTACGAAGCAAGGAGCAATCTGGGGTAGCATTGTATGCGACATAGTAAGGGCAGGTGAACTTTCGAGGGCCACGGAGTATACTGGAACACCGCGCTGCTGGCAACAACGACGCGATTAACAACTCACAATCGTTAGGCGGGTCTTCATCCCGGAGTATTCAAAAAATGCGGATCTGATCACAATTTCTGCGGTTTTAGGAGTCCGATCCGGCTCAATTCCCATGCTCTTAGGTGTCGACCACATTGATTTTCAGCGTTTTGGAAGTCTTTTCCAGAGATTTGCAGGAAAATGATCGATTGAAGACAAGTTAGGCCAGAGGTTGTAGAATACCGACACCATCACCCGTAGAATAGTCCGTCCCCCGATGATGCACTTGCCGATTCCAGTCATGATCCTGCTCCTGCTGACAGCCTCAGCAGCCACGATCATGGGTGAGGAGAAAAGTCATTGGGCCTTCCAGTTACTGCGGGAGCCAACTCCTCCACCGGACACCCAAGGCGACTGGAGCATGAACTCCATCGATAACTTTGTTCTAGCGGACCTCGTTGACGCCGGCCTGAAGCCCAGCCCACAGGCGGACCCTGCCACCCTGCTTCGTCGCCTCTCCATCGACCTCACGGGACTGCCCCCCACCTTGAAAGAGCTCGAGAATTTCGAATCTGCAGTGACCGAGAAGGGCCCTGACCAGGCCTACCTCGCGCTTGTGGAAAGACTACTTGGCTCCCCCCACTACGGCGAGCGCTGGGGCCGCCACTGGCTCGATGTAAGCCGCTACATCCAGGGAAAGACCAAAGTCGCTGCCGTTGACAGGATCGACATGGCTGAGCCTTACCGGGACTATGTGGTGAGAGCCTTGAATTCGAACAAGCCGTTCGATCAGTTCGTCGTCGAACAAATCGCGGGAGACATTCTGGCTGAAGCCGAGTCCAAACGACTGTACGCGGACCAGCTCGACCTTCTGGCTGCCCCGGGATTTCTCTCCATCGGCCCATGGTTCGCAGACTGCGCCGATCCTAACACCCTTCGGATGGACATTATCGATGAGCAGATCTCAACAACGACTCAGGCTTTTCTTGGCCTCAACTTTTCCTGTGCGCGCTGCCACGACCACTTCTTCGACCCCGTTCCCACCCGAGACTATTATGCGTTGGCCGGTATTTTTGGAAGTACGCGGATTCTCAAGGAGAACAGCAGCAACTGGAGGGACGGTCGTTATCGGCTGACACGACCAGAGGCATCCCAGAAGAAAATACGTGCATTTGAAGCAAACGAGAAACTGGTAGACTCTCTCCGTCGGGACCGCTGGAAAGCTCTTGCTACTGCCCGGGAAGACCTGCTCGAGCGGGAACTCCTTCAGAAGGATGTCGATTACAGGAATGCCCTCAAGTCTCTCCCCCCCATGCCTGCAGTTGAGATCGAGGCTGAAGACTATCAGGGACAAAATAACGTGAGGCGCGTCAAGGTAGCTGGCGAAACTGTCGTGGAGACTCAGCGGGAGCGGCTGCAGTGGGTGGGATGGCGACCGGAGCTCCCAGAAGCCGGCACCTACACGATCCTTCTGCGCTGCGCGGCCCCGGAATCCTACCGCATCGAGCTGAAAATTGACGGCAAGTCCGTCCTGAGCGAGTTCTCCCTCCCGACGAGTGGGGGGTGGGAGAGTCGGCATTTTAGATGGGTAAGCCTCGGCCACTATCTCCTCCGAAGCGGAAAGAATGACATTCGCCTCTGGGCCGACGACCATTCCTATCTCCCCCGGATCGACAAAGTGCGCTTTGTAAGAACTCCTCCCCATCGCGGCAAATGGCTGAATGAAGCGTCGAAGAAGTGGGGGCTCCGAAAAGAGATTCTCGCTCAGCTTCAATTCGTTCCCCAAGCCTGGCCACCGGGAATCGCTGACCTTGAACGCTTCCTTGTCCCTGAGTCTGTCTCCCGGATCGACACCGAAATCGCAAAGCGCCGCGCCCTCCATGCTCCCCTCCCGCAAATGCTCGCGGTCACCGATGTCCAAGGAGTACGAAACGAGCCCATTCACATTGGCGGAGACACCTACAATGTTGAGAAGAAGGCTGTCCCTCGTGCTGTCCCCTCGCTCGCGAGGCACCTCGTGAAGAGCCCTGTCATCCCGGAACATTCCAGTGGCCGCCTGCAGTTGGCACAATGGATCGTCGATCCCGGAAATCCCCTGACCGCCCGCGTCATTGCTAATCGTCTCTGGCAAGGGCACTTCGGCACAGGCATTGTTGCAACCTCCGGTGATTTTGGAGTTCAAGGCGCAAACCCCACGAATCAACCTCTCCTCGACTTTCTTGCCGCCAGGCTCATCGCGATGAATTGGTCTTTGAAGGACCTCCATCGCCTCATTGTTACTTCCGCCACCTACAGGCAGAGCAGCTCGACAGCCCTCACTACGAACAATCCGGACCCCGACAACAAACTCCTCTGGCGCTACCCACGACGCCGGCTGGAAGCCGAAGCCCTGTACGACTCAATGCTGAGTCTGGCGGGCAAGGTTCCCCGTCAGCCCAGTGGTCATCCCCTTGACAATAGCAAATCCAAGGACCGCGCGATGTATATTCTCACCTCGGGACGTTCCCCAATGGGGATGGGAATCGAAATCCGCAAGATGTTGCATCTTTTTGGATACGATCCATCAGGAGTTCCGGTCCACAAGCGGGATAGTTCTGTCAATACCTCGCAATCCCTTTTCTGGCTCAATAACAAACTGCCCCGCTACTACGCGTCCAAAATCGCCGAGCGCCTGCTCGCACTGCCAGACTTAAATGACGAACAGAGAGTCACTGTCGCCTTCCGTATGATTCTCGGGCACTCCCCCGGCCCCCTCCTGATGGAGCAGACCTTCACCTATCTTGACCACTGCCGGATCGTGCAGGACCTTGGGGAAACCGCCTCCTGGGCGAGAGTGGTCCTGGGCCTCTTTTCCTCGGATAACTTCAGCTATCTAAAATGAGCGCCTCATCCTCAGCACCCAACTACCCCCCCGGGAAGGCCGCTATCGAGGTGGGCAAGAATGGTTTATTTCCTCTCTCCCTGTCCCGGCGAGGTTTCATGGGCTTTAGCGGACTAGCTCTCTGTGATCTTCTCTCCCGACAAGAGACCAAGGCGGCAACTCCGACCTCACCCGCGTCCGGAGATCTGGAACCTCACTTCCCTGCTAGAGCAAAGCGCATGATTTTCATTATGCTCGATGGGGGAATCTCCCAAGTTGACTCCTACGATTACAAACCCCGTCTGCAGGCAGAGCATGGCCAACCACTGCCTGCCTCTATCAAATCACCCAAATTCACGTTTGCGGAGCGCGGTCATATTATCGGATCTCCTTTCGAATGGAGTCAATGGGGAGAAACGGGAAGCTGGGCCAGCGACCTCTTCCCGAAGGTTAACCGTGGATGGCTGGATAAACTATGCTTCATCCACTCTCTGCACCACGAGAACGAGGATCACATCACCGCGATGTCGATGCTTAACACAGGTGTGCCTCGCGAGCTTCGGCCCTCTATGGGTAACTGGCTGCTCTATGGGCTTGGATCTGATAATAGCAATCTGCCCGGGTATGTGGACCTGACCCCCAAGGACGGAAAAGCATTTCCTACCGGCTTTCTGCCTTCCTCTTTCGCAGGAGCACCAATCCTGAAACCTTCCCGCAGGGGAGGTGAATTGATGTGGGACAACTTAGCGGCTGGATTTTCCGACCAACGGGCCCACCTTGATTTTATCCAAGCTATCAATGAGGAGAGTGATCCGCTCATGGCAGAATTACGTAACCGCGAGCTCGCCTTCCGAATGCAAAATGTGGCCCCGGAGATCATGGATTTGAATCAGGAATCCAAGGCGACAAAAGAACTCTACGGGGTTGGTGCAGACCATACTGACGAATTCGGGCGCACTTTGCTTCTGGCCCGTCGCTTCGCGGAAGCGGGCGTTCGTTTCGTCACCGCTACCCATTCAACATCCCGTTATGGAAATCTTTGGGACCAGCACGCGGGTCTGGAAAAAGGTCATCGAGGGAATGCCAATGCCGTGGATCAACCCATCGCGGCACTCCTTCACGATCTTGAGTCCAGAGGCATGCTCGAAGACACTCTCGTTCTCTGTGGCAGCGAATTTGGACGCACTCCAAGCCGCGAAATATTTGACGGTCAGATGGGCCGAAGCGACGATGGACGAGATCACAACCCTCATGGCTTCACCATGTGGATGTGCGGTGGGGGGACCAAGCAGGGCTACCACCACGGCGCCACTGACGACTACGGCTATTATGCGATAAGAGACAAGGTCTCCATCCATGACCTTCACGCGACTGTTCTGCACCTTCTGGGAATCGACCACAAGCGCCTCACCTTCCACCACTCTGGACGCGATTACCGGCTAACCGACGTCTTCGGTAAGGTTGTGAATGAGATCATCGCTTGAGATTTTCCGGGAGGCTCGAGGCCCGAGCGCTCACCTCACGGGCTTCAGAACAATCCGGCGAATATCCATGATGCCGCGAGCCTTCTTAAGAACTTTCACGGTCAGCTCCTGATCACCAGGTTTCGCGATATCCACTTCACCCAACGAAACGTCGATCCAGTTTTGATACCCTCCGGTATCCTTGACCGTGAACTCCAGCGAGGTCCCCGCCGTTTCGAGTACTGCCCGGCTTCCACCGGCTCCCCGTCCGCACCCCTGGGTCAGAACAACCTCATACTTTCCTGCGGTTGCTACGGCGTAGTTCCAAACCGGATAATCATCCGGATTTCCCCAAAATCCGATACAGAGCTTTTTCGGGTTGGGCTCGTAACGAAGCATCACGCCTGAGATCCGACAGTTTCTGGCATCCAGCTCGATGGCCTGCCCTCCTTCCTGCACTACAGGGCTACCCTCGCAGGCCGGCGCCAGTCTTAAAACTTTCACCCCCGGCGCAGTTCCGCTCAATTGAATACGGCATGCTCCTGCTTTCTTGATGTAGAACCTCCCAAGGTGACCCTGCACAAGAGAGGGCTTCTCAATCGGCTTTTGCCCATTAAGCGTGACCTTTATCTGACTGTCCGAAGCTCCTTCATACGTAAGGTCATACATTCCCCATCGCGTGGCACGGAAACTGACAACAAGATTGTCTCCATCGGTCTTAAAATCCGCTCGCGGAATCTTGATCTCCCCGGTTTTTTCGAAAGTCGGCTTGGCCTCGACCACGGCGAGGTTGAGCAACAGAGCCACCACGATTCCAATGAAGGCACGCATCAGAGTTTCCATAGCGAGAATTGTCACTCTGAAAGCCCTGCTTGGAAATCTCTAATTCTAAGCATGCGGCAAGAATACAGAAACGCCTTCTCCCAGCCTCTACTCTGCCCTAAAAACTCGTGATGCTCTTTCTCTCCCGCCTTTTCCTGATCCTAATCGCCTCGGCAGCAGCTCTCCCTGCTCAGAAAATACGAATCGGCCTCATCGGTCTCGATACGTCCCACGTCATCGCCTTTACCTCCCTCTTGAACGAAGAAAACAATCCTTTGCATGTACCCGGCGCAATCGTGACAGCAGCCTACAAGGGTGGCAGTCCTGACATTCCTTCGAGCATCAACAGGATACCAGGATTCACTAAAACCCTGACCGAGAAATACGGGGTGCGGCTCTATGTTAATATTGCAGACATGTGTAACGAGGTGGACGCCATCCTTCTAACCAGCCTTGACGGGCGCACTCATCTCGAACAGGTCAAACCGGTTCTGGATGCAGGCAAACCTGTCTTCATCGACAAACCTCTGGCCGGTTCTCTCAAAGATGCCGTTAAAATCTTTCAACTTGCAAAGAAGTCGGGAGTTCCCTGCTTCAGCAGCTCTTCCTTGCGCTGGCACAAGGGGGTAATTGAAGTGACTAATGCCGATGCTGGTGAAATCCGCTCCGCCATTTCATACGGACCAGCTGTTTCAGAACCCCATCACCCCAGCCTCTTCTGGTATGGGATTCATGCCACGGAATCACTCTTCACGGTAATGGGTCCCGGCTGTCAGAGCGTGACAGCTACCGAGAACAAGAATACGATTGTAGTTACCGGTAAGTGGAACAACGACCGAATCGGAACCCTGCATGGGATTAGAAATGGCAAGACTGCATTCAAGGTTACTGCCTTTGGCACGAAGGACATCGTTGAGCAGGCATCAGGCGGGAACTACGCCCCGATGCTCAGGGAAATCGTAAAGTTTTTTCAAACCGGCATACCTCCAGTTTCGGCTGACACCACTCTGGAACTCTACGCCTTCATGGAAGCGGCTGACGAGAGCATCCGGCGCGGAGGAGCGCCCATATTCCTGCCCGAATATCTCCGGAAAAATGGATGGGCCAGATAAGCGAAACAGCACGCCCAAGGTGAGACCTCCCCCGCTGTCGCTATCTCCTTGATCTCACCCCTCCTCCCACGGGATAGTTCTGTCACCATCTTCATGCATATGCGCACTCTTGTTGTCCCTCTTCTTTTGTGCAGCACCCTGACCGGGTTTTCACAGTTCTACAATGACTACGAGCTGGAGCCCCACGGCTACTTCAGCAAGGATGCTAAAGACCCCGTCACTCTCTTGATGAAACGAGTCCAGCGTGGCGAAGTTCTCATCAAGGAGCCGAATGGCAAACCTCTGGTTGAGCGTCTTCTGAGAGAACTCGAAATGAACAAGGATACTCAGGTTCTTGTCTTTTCCCGCACCAGCCTGCAGCGAAGAGAGGTCTCTTACTCAAACCCGCGGGCACTCTACTTCAACGAGTCCGTCTATCTCGGATGGATGCCGAATGGCAGAATCGAAATTGCCAGTTTCGACCCTGAACTAGGTCCTATCTTCTACTTCCAGCGCGAACTTGATGACGCAAGCTCTCCACTTCTTGCACGCACTCGCTCCTGCCTCGGGTGCCATGCTGGCGACGCCACGAATTTTCTGCCCGGTTCGCTGGGACGATCCGTCTATCCGGACAAGTCAGGTCGCTCGCTGAGGAGCATCGACGATTACCGGCGATCCGGGCACCATATTCCCCTTCATGACCGTTACGGAGGATGGTTCGTGAGCGGAAATCATGGAACCATGCGGCACATGGGAAATGCAATTGCCACTCGCGAGCAGGGTGAGGTCACCATTGACCGCGAACAATTTGCCAACCTCGAGAAACTCGATCGTTTTTTCCACACCGAGGCCTATCCGGCTCCCGGCAGTGATATTGCAGCCCTCCTCGTTTTTGACCATCAGGTAACCATGCATCATCGTCTGGTGGAAGCCGCCTACCGGGCACGCCAGTCCCTTTTTGACAGCAAACTGAATCCTGAAGAGACCAACGTAAACAAGCTGAACGAGGGACGCAGTATCAACGAATTTCTGGAGGGACGGGACAAGGTCGTAGACTATCTGCTTTTTCGCGACGAGACTCCCATCCCCAAGGTCTCCTGCGACCCCGGCTTTCGACGCGCCTTTACGGCCAACCGTATTGCGGACAGCAGGAAGCGCTCCCTGAAAGATCTGCGCCTCGACGGGCGCATTTTCGAGAATCGTTGCAGCTACATGATCTACTCACCCACCTTTGACCAATTTCCTCCCATGCTAAAAGGTGCCATCTACGCCCGGATCCACGAGATCCTCACTGCTCCGCAACCAGTCGAGGGGTTTGACTACCTCGAGAAGGATGAGAAACGCCGGATTCTTGAAATTCTTCACGAGACCAAGGATGACCTGCCTCCCGGCTGGCTCTGAGGCTTCAAAAATCTTCAGGACATTCCAACAGTGTATGGATCTCCCTCCAGATTTGTGGTAGGAGCGCCGGAAATCATGGCGAAAACCCACCCTTTTACTCTCCTTTTTTTCTTTATCGGTCTGTGCTCCACCCTCGCTGCGGACGATTCGGAAACAGATTCCTCCAAGCCAATTCCAATCCGCTATCGGGTTCCCGACCTCATGATGGTGACCTGGGCAGAGTGGCCAGATGACCCAGCCCAACAAGACGTGATGGCCCGTTACATCAAGTCTCATGGATTCAACGCGGTGGAATGTGAAATACATCTTCTGGAGATGTGCCGCCGCAATGGACTTTACGCCCGTCTCGGGGCGAGCAACATCAATGAGCTTCATAAGCAGGCCGCTGGACTCAGAGATGACAAAAGCGTCTTCGCCTACTTTATTTCCGACCGGCGCCGAAGAAATTCGTTCCCGGGGTTCGCGAACATCGCCCGGGCCTTCGCCGAAGTAGATCCCAATCATCCTACCATCTTTATCAACCGGGCCATCTGGGGCGAATACTACGAATTTGTGGACACCGTGAAGCCCATGATTCTGGACTACTATCACTATCACTGGGACGGGAGACGCTATCCCGACCGTCGCTATATCTACCTGCGGTCAGTCTGCGAGTTAGCCAGAAAAAACGGAATTCCCGCCATGCGCTGTGTCGGAGCAGGGGTCTCCCTGCCCCAGATTCGCCACACCATGTACACCAGCCTCGCCTACGGGGTTCAGGCCTTTCACTTCTGGCCTCCCTGGATGTTCAGCTACGAAAAGAAGGACGATAAACCGGTATTGGTCGACGGAAAGATTGTGCCCCGTGTCAACGTGCCGCCCCTTGCCGAGGTGGCCCGGGATATCCAACCACTCGGACCCACGCTCGCAACACTCCAGTCCACAGGAGTCTATCACACCAAGCCTTTTCATCCCGAGGCCCCGGGAGCGGCCGAGTTCCCCGAGGATCACTGGATCCAATGTCCGGATGAGCACCTCGTCCTCGGCATGTTCAAGGGTACCGAAAACCGCCCCTATTTTCTCACAGTCAATGCCGACATTACAAGGGACCGTATCAGCCACCTCACCTTCCACGAATCCGTCTCCCTCGTGGAGCGCATTGATCGAAAAAGCGGAGAATGGGTGAAGGCTTATGATCCAGGCGGCGGCAAGACGACTCTTGCTGTAAAACTGCCTCCGGGCGGAGGTGATCTTTTCCGGGTGACGCAGGCGAATTGACCACTTGATATCTTAACAAGCGCACCTGACCTTTAATGCGGTTTGACCAGGGCCCGGCAAGGAGCCCCATCCGCTCCCTTGATCTTGAGCGGCAGGCACACGAGGTCGTAGTTCCCCGGCTCGACCTCTGCGAGCCACAGCCCCTCAATCACCCAGATCCCAGCACCAAGCATGACCTTGTGAACTTCGACCACGTCCTTTCCGAATCCACCGATACTGAGATAATCTACCCCGACGGTCATCACGCCGGCATCAGCAAGGACCTGACCAGCTGACTCACTGATGGAGACAAATTCCCGATCAAACTCCGGCGCCATTTCCCAGCTTCCCGGCGTATTGCGGGTCTTGAAAATGATCCGCTCCCCCTGCTGAAGATCCAGTCCTTCAAGATCGGAGGGCGTGATCTGATCTTTCGAGTCCATCCCGATAACCCGGCAGGGCCCGATGGTGGCCTCCAGTGGCATCTCATCCATACCGGCCCCACCCGGAATGAAGTGACACATCGCATCCATGTGAGTCGCGGTGTGTGCACTCATCTCCAGTTTGGTCAGGTTACACGGCATATCGTCCACCCCCAGCTGGAAATGGCGGTAGATCTTGACCTCCGGATCACCTTCCCAGTGCACCATCCCGTTCTCGAGAGGGACGGTTATATCGATCCAGTCATTCTTCATCACCCATCTTCTGACAGATTCTCGCAGCCCGGTCTAGAGCCCTTGTTCCAATCCTGTAGGTATTCCTTTGCTTCTGTGTCGCAGACCTCCATTCCTGGCAATCCGCAGAATTCAGGAAACGCCGCTTGACCGCCCTCCCTGTGATTCCACACAAGTGTTCCATGAGAATCCTGCCTCTACTGCTCTTCCTCAGTGTCAACACGTGGAGCGTCGCCCGAGAGAAACCCAACATCCTCTTCATCCTCGCCGACGATCTTGGCTATGGAGACGTGGGGTGCTACAACCCGGAGAGCAAGGTCCCAACCCCGCATCTCGACCAGCTCGCCCGCGAGGGCCTTCTCTTCACCGACGCACACAGCCCCTCCACGGTCTGTACGCCTACCCGCTACAGCGTCATGACCGGGCGTATGGCATTTCGCCTGAATTACCGTGGGGTTTTCACCGGTGTCGGGGGGCCCTGCCTGATCGAAAAGGACCGGCTGACCCTCCCTGCCATGCTGCAGCAACAGGGCTACACCACCGCTCTCTTCGGCAAATGGCATATCGGGATGACTTTCTTCGACGAGAAAGGCGAAGCTATTAACAAGAACGGTTTGGAGGCCGTGCGCAGGGTCGACTATAGTCGACCGGTTCCCGACGGACCCATCCACCGCGGCTTCGACCACTTCTTTGGAACAGTCTCCTGTCCCACCACAGACTGGCTCTACGCCTACATGGAGAATGACCGGATCCCTGTTCCACCCACCCAGCTGGTCGACAAGAGCAAGCTCCCCAAGCACGCGTGGTCCTTTGACTGCCGACCGGGCTTGGTGGCTCCGGATTTCGACCTCGAGGAAGTCGACATGGTGTTTCTTGAGAAAAGCCTTCAGTTCCTCGATACCCACGTCAAAAAGACTCCGGAAAAACCCTTTTTTCTCTTCCACTCCCTTCAGGCTGTCCACCTCCCCTCTTTTCCCGGCCGGGACTTCAAGGGCAAAACCAAGGCTGGTCCTCATGGCGACTTCATCTTCCAGTTCGATCACATCGTCGGGAAACTCCTCGAGAAGCTCGAGAACCTCGACCTCACCAGGAACACGCTTGTGATTATTTCGAGCGACAACGGTCCCGAGGTTGGAACCGTCATCAATATGCGCGACAAATATCAGCACGACGGAGCCCGCCCATGGCGGGGGGTCAAGCGGGACAACTGGGAAGGTGGTCACCGCGTTCCCATGATCGCGCGTTGGCCCGGGAGGATCCAAGCAGGTTCAAAGACCGCCCAGACTGTCTGCCTGACTGATCTCATGGCCACCTGCGCGGCCCTCACCGGGGTCGAACTCCCGGTTGACGCCGCCGAAGACAGCTTCGACATGCTACCCGTCCTCCTCGGCAAGGCCGAAAAACCCATCCGGGAATATACCCTTCACCAGACCATCAGCCTCGCCCTCGCCATCAGGGGCGGAGACTGGAAATATCTCGATCACAAGGGTTCCGGAGGCAATCGCTACGGTGGTGCACTACAGAAATATGCCCTCCCGGATGCAGCTCCCGAGACCCCGGGCCAACTCTACAATCTGGCGGTCGACCCCGGCGAAACGACGAACCTTGTGACCGAAAAGCCCAAAATCGCACAATCTCTCAGGGAACAGCTGGAGAAATTCAAGGCCACTGGTCGCAGCCGACCGCGCTGATTTACCTCATAAATTGATTTTCACGACGTTTGCGTGCAGGCAAACCTCCTCTTAAGAGGTGATTTGGGATTACAGTTAGTACTTTATCCCTGATTATCAACAGGATAAGATGCTTCAAATGAATATTTTGAACCTGCCACTCCTCCTAGCCCAAGCTGAATTAACGGACGCTGAAGCCGCTGGGTTAATTGCCATTGTCTTCGGTGCTCTTTTAATTCCCTCTTTAATTTTAATAGCAATCTACGTCATTGCGAGTTGGAAGATCTTTGAAAAGGCAGGACAACCCGGATGGGCCGCGGTGGTTCCGGTCTACTCCACCATTGTTCTGCTAGAAGTCCAAAAACGTCCTGTGTGGTGGATCGTGTTCTGGCTCATTGCAGGAATCCCAATCGTCGGCATCATCTCGGTTCTTGCGATGTATGTCATCATGTGTTGCGACTTGTCGAAACAATTCGGCAAGGGCGGAGGATTCACCGCTGGGTTAATTCTACTTTTCCCGATTTTCCTGATGATCTTGGCCTTTGGCAGTGCCCAGTATCAAGGAGCATCGGCTGCTGCAGCGCCTCCGGCTGACCCACCTGCAGCTCCTCCGGCAGATCCACCCGCTGAGGAGGCCTGAGCAAAAACACTCTATCTCTTTGATCCAACAAACGGGGTTCCATGAACATGGAGCCCCGTTTTCTTTGGAACGAAATGTAACTCGCTTACTATTAGAACATAGGAGGTCTGGCACTCATTGCCAAAAGTGAGATGGAGAATGATAACGTGACAAAATAGTCACTATTTGCGGCGTTTCTTCCGGTCCGAGGCTATAGTGCCACCGCACCAATGAAGAAAGTTATTCTTCCCTCATTCCTTACCCTTGCCCTCGCTCCTCTCCTCCTTGCTGCTCCTCCCAATGTCGTAATCTTTCTGACCGACGATCAAGGCACGCTCGACGCGAACTGCTACGGGTCAAAAGATCTCTACACCCCGGCCATGGACAGCCTCGCTGAGACCGGGGTGCGCTTCACCCAAGCCTACAGCCACACCGTCTGCTGTCCGGCGCGAGCCCTCTTGATGACCGGGCGCCATCCACAGCGCTCCGGCGTAGTCCACTGGACTCAGGGAGATCGTAAAGGCAGTGACAGCCAGAACCGAAATATGGCTGCTTCTGAAATTACGATCGCGGAGGTTCTCAAGAAGGCGGGTTACGCCACTGCCATTTTCGGAAAATGGCATCTTGGAGCCAGGGAAGGACACGGCCCTCTCGCTCAGGGTTTCGATCACCACTTTGGGCACCTCGGAGGATTCATCGATAACTACAATCACTTTTTCCTGCACGGGCAGGGCTTCCATGACCTCTACGAGGACAACGTCGAAATTTTCAAGAGTTATGCCTACTTCCCGGATCTCATGACCGAGCGGGCTCTCGACTACATCGATGAGAACAAAGATGGTCCCTTCCTGCTCTACGCCGCTTTCAACATTCCTCACTACCCCGAACAGCATGACAAAAAGTTTGAAGCGCGTTACAGGAATCTTCCCATGCCACGCCAGTCCTACGCCCGCATGATTTCCACCACAGATGACCGCATGTTGCAAATTCTCAACAAACTGGAGGAACACAAACTCCGGGATAACACCATTGTCATCTTCATGAGCGACAATGGCCACTCCACCGAGGATGGTGCGCGCACTCGGAAGAATCACAAGAGTGGCCTGGAGGAGGGCCATTATTACCACGCCTTCGGAGGAGGCGGCAACACCGGCAAGTGGCGCGGATCCAAGGGCTCGTATTACGAGGGCGGACTTCGAGTTCCGGCGATCATCAGCTATCCCGCGAAGCTTCCACGTGGCGTGGTTCGGGATCAGGCCATCACCGCGGCAGACTGGTTCCCGACCATCCTCGATCTCTGCGACCTTGGGGAGCCGCCGAAAGAGCTGGACGGGCACTCGGTTCTTCCGCTGATTCGCGAGCCGGATTCTCCCTCTCGTCATCGCACCCTGCACTGGGCATGGGGAAATGGATGGGCCGTGCGCGAGGGGAGCTGGAAGCTGATCGGCAATGGCGGGAAGCCCACCTTTCTCGGCAACGTAGACGACGAAAAGCCAGAATTCATCAACTATCTTACTACCCGGCCCGAGCTGGTTCAGCAGCTTCTCCAAAAGCATTCCGACTGGATGGAGAGGACCCTCCCAAGATAATCGGGATTGTTTCCCGCCTGCCGGCAAGTCGATTGCAATCGTCTGGTTTCCTCTGCTGAGGAACAGGGATCACCTCTGGTCTGTCGCGAAGAATTTGTGGGAGAAACAGAAGGCCGAGAGGACTTTTACGGCCCAAATACTGCTTTAACCCGGAGCCCCCCGAAGAAGCACTCGATCCTCCTCTGGATGTTTGCTATCTAATGTCGAAAGACACGTGCAGTAATTTACCACAAAAGGGTAGATCTCTCTCGCAAAGCCTCCAAGAACCCAGCCCACCCGTTCCCGATTTAAAGCAAATGAACTCCGAAAATCCAGTAATCAAAATTGCGGGTCTTGTTTCCCTTGGGATCGCTCTGGGGATCTCCCTTTACCTCGCCGGGAACTCCCTGGGGGGGGCCTCAGTAGCGGGGTGCTCAGGTGAGGGAAGCGGATGTCACAACGTCCTGTCCAGTAAATGGGCATACATTCTTGGCGTGCCGGTCAGCCTGACAGGACTACCCATCTACGGCGCTCTCCTGTTTTTCTCAATTTTTCCATCCCGTCACTCCCAACTGTTGAAGGGCACCCTTTCCGTTCTTGTGGTAGGGGCAGCTCTCTGGTTCGCCGGGGTCCAGCTCCTGATTCTCAAGTCGTTCTGTCCATGGTGCTGCACCACCCATGGATTTGCAGTTGCCGGCACATTACTTTTAGCAGTTTCCTCTCGTCAAGAGCGCGCGCCTCACAGGCTCATACTCTCAACCTCCTTCGCTCTCCCAGCTCTTGGCGGATTAATCTTTCTGCAGTTTCTGAGCTCCGCTCCGGACCAGTCGAAGCAGGCTTCTCTCGGCGATGCTGGAGCCCTTAAGGATGAAAATAACTTCATCTCCCTGCATGGAGGTGAATTTCTGCTCAACCCTGAGGACTTTCCAGTGATTGGTTCACCTCGAGCCCGCCATACGGTCGTCGCACTGGGAGATTACACTTGCGGGTTCTGCCGTAAGCTGCACGGACAGTTACAGCAGATTGTTTCATCTTACCCGGAAGGCGAGCTTGCAGTCATTGAACTCCCGGTCGCGCGCGACGCGAAAGCTGCTGAAATCCAGAGACTCATGCTCTCCCTCTGGAAATCTCACCCGGAAACAAAAAAGACCCTTGATACCCGGATCCATGAACGCCGGCTCTCAATCGAGCCGGACACCATTCGGACAGCCGCTGAAGAACTTGTCGGGGCAGAGGCCGTGCGCACCGCACTTGCTGACCACGCCGCGTGGGCTGAGCAGCAGATCGAAGTTGCCTCCCAGGTTCTCAAAGCCAACAGCAAAATTACTGGTGCCCCCCACCTCCCCCAGTTGATTGCCGGTGAGGAAGTCAATATCGGAGCCTCAAAGGATTTGGAAACTTACACCGAACTTTTTGCTCGTAACTATGATCTGGCGAGTCCCGATCTAAATGCCCTCGCTCGATTCAGCAATTCTCCGAGAAATCCTGAGCCTGCTCTTGCGATTGCAACCGTGCAGGCGAATACGGAGATACTGTGGCCTACTCGAG
The DNA here is from genome assembly GCA_002715825.1 of Roseibacillus sp. Classification (GTDB taxonomy): domain Bacteria; phylum Verrucomicrobiota; class Verrucomicrobiia; order Verrucomicrobiales; family Akkermansiaceae; genus Roseibacillus_B. The sequence continues at coordinate 35,382 of PBAI01000025.1, forward strand.
AGCGGCAACTGGAACTTACGCCTCGTAGCCCTGGTATTCTCTGGCCTGTCTCCAGCCTTCTCGCTCCCACGCAATTGGGGCGAAAAAAGCGGAACAAGGACAACCCACAGGTAGCAGCAGGCTACTTTGGCTGGATCCTGCGAAACTTCGAGATGCCCGGCGAAATGCTACTTGCAGACCCAGCGGCCAACCCAGATGGCGATGCCAGCCGAAACGCGCTGGAATACTGGTGCAGATTGGATCCCAAACAAAGAGACAACTCCCCGGGACTGATCCATCGCGGCAGAAATGGCAACATGGTCTACTCCCTTGAGATGCGGGACGACGACCCGGCAATCGGCGGCGTATTCCAATTCTCTGACGACCTCCATTTTACGGATACCGAGACCGTTGCCTTCTCTGAGGCAAAACCTATTGACTCGGATCCAATGGACGGTCTTCAAACCTGGATGGCCACCGACCCTGAAGATAAACCTGGCCTCACTCGCTTCGCACGTGCAGCTCTCGAGATCGATTGGCCCTCTGATTCCGAATGCCTGCAGCAATGTGCCGCGGTCGCAGTCACCACCTGCCAGGGTGACCCCTCTCAGGTCCACGCCGTCTTTGAAGCCTGCATGGACACGTGCTCCGGTGGTTGGTGTAACGAAATTTTTGATCCCGTCTGTGGATGCGATGGGCAAACCTACTCCAATGCCTGCGCAGCTGCTGAAGCCAACGCGAGCGTGGAATATCTTGGAGCCTGCGAGCAACCCGAGTGTTCCAGCAATGCCGACTGTGGTGATACTGAATACTGTTTCTCGCAGGAAGGCTGCGACACCCCAGGAACATGCCGGGAGAGACCCGTGTTCTGCACCCTTGAGTTCCAACCTGTCTGCGGGTGCGATGGAAACACTTACGGCAATGCCTGCGCCGCCGCAGCCGCAGGAGTCAATGTGGTCAGAGAAGGAGCCTGTTTGGCAGATGGCGGGTGCAACAGCAATGCCGACTGCAGCGATGCTGACTACTGCTTCTCCGAAGAGGGTTGCGATGTACCGGGAACCTGCCAGGAAAAACCCCAACTTTGCACCCGCGAATTCAACCCGGTCTGTGGCTGTGACGGTCGGACCTACGGGAACCCATGCCTGGCGGCCTCTGCTGGAGTCAACGTGGTCAGCCAGGGAGCCTGCGTTGCAGAAGAACAATGCAATACCAACGCTGACTGCGATGAGGCCGATTACTGTTTTTCCGAGGAAGGATGCGACGCGCCGGGAACCTGCCGGACAAGACCGGAAATCTGTACCCTTGAAGCTCATCCGGTCTGTGGGTGTGACGGGCAAACCTACGGAAATGCATGCTTCGCCGCCGGCGCAGGGGTCAACATCGCCAGCGAGGGTGTCTGTGAGGTCGTCAACGAGTGCAATACCAACGCCGACTGCGACGATGCCGATTACTGCTTCTCAGAGGAAGGCTGTGACGCCCCGGGAACCTGTCAGCCCAAGCCGGAGTTCTGCACCCGCGAATTCCGCCCGGTATGTGGCTGCGATGGAAGGACCTATGGAAATGCCTGTCAGGCAGCCGCAGCGGGAGTGAATGTCGTCAGTCAGGGAGCCTGCCCGGTTGAGGGCGAATGCAACACCAACGCTGACTGCGGTGATGCCGATTACTGTTTCTCTGAGGAGGGCTGTGACACCCCTGGGACCTGCGAGGAAAAACCGGTGTTCTGCACGTTTGAATTCAATCCGGTCTGTGGGTGTGATGGCAACACCTACAGCAACCCATGCGTTGCTGCCTCGGCAGGAGTTAACGTGGTCAGCCAGGGAGCCTGCGTCGTGGAAGAGCCATGCAATACAAACGCTGACTGCGACGATGCCGATTACTGCTTTTCCGAGGACGGGTGCGACGCACCGGGTATCTGCCAGACGCGACCGCAGATCTGCACCCGCGAATTCCGCCCCGTATGTGGCTGCGATGGGAGGACCTATGGAAATGCCTGTGAGGCAGCCGCAGCGGGAGTGAATGTTCGTCAGGAAGGCGCCTGTCTCAGCGAGGGTGAATGCACGAGTAACAACGACTGCCCTGGAAGTGAATACTGCCTCTTTACAAGAGGTTGCGGCGGTTCGGGATTCTGCCAATCACGCCCTGAATTCTGTCTTGCCGTGTGGGACCCTGTCTGTGGATGTGATGGAAGAACCTACGGAAATGCCTGTGAGGCAGCTGCGGCCGGTGTATCTGTTCTGAGAAGCGGAGTGTGCCTTCCAATCCGAGACCCTTAGGACCGGAGCCTTGCGCCTGACCCCCCTGAAGATTTTTCTCAGGACCCCAAGGCTTTCAGAACGCCATCGAGGCTTTCCTGCGCATCCCCGAAGAGCATTTGTGTGTTTTCCCTGAAGAACAACGGATTCTCAACCCCTGCGTAACCCGTGGCCATGGAGCGCTTTAAAACAATCGTGTGACGACCCCTCCAGCATTCCAGAACAGGCATGCCCGCGATCGGGCTGTCAGGCTCATCGAGAGCAGAGGGGTTAACGATGTCGTTTGCCCCGATGACGACTGAAACGTCAACATCAGGGAAGTCCTCATTAATCTCGTCCATTTCGAAAACGATATCGTAGGGCACCTTGGCCTCTGCAAGGAGGACGTTCATGTGGCCGGGCATACGGCCCGCTACGGGGTGAATTCCGAAACGAACGTTCACTCCCTTCGCCCGCAGAACTTTCGTCATCTCGTTGACAGTGTGTTGCGCCTGAGCGACCGCCATGCCATAGCCAGGAATAATCATTACTTCCTTGGCCTCCCTCATGAGCTCCGCTGTCTCCTCTGAGGTAATGGCCACGGCTTCACCCTGCTCTCCTTCAGAGCTTTTAGCAGCGGCACCCCCGCTACTGCCAAATCCACCTGCTATCACCGATAGAAACTTCCGATTCATCGCCCTGCACATGATATAGCTGAGAATCGCTCCACTGGACCCAACCAGTGCTCCCACAACAATGAGGAGATCATTCTTAAGCATGAACCCGGTAGCTGCCGCGGCCCATCCCGAGTAGCTGTTCAACATGGAAACAACCACCGGCATATCTGCCCCACCAATCGCCATCACCATGTGCACCCCAAAAATCAGCGCAATGACAGTCATGATCACGAGCGGGCTCAGTCCCCCACCCTCGGCCGACTGCTCGACAAACGAAATACCCACCACGATCGTCACGATCAGCAACCCCAGATTAAGCCAATGCCTTGCGGGTAGCATAAGAGGCTTTCCCCCGATCTTTCCACTCAACTTGCCAAAGGCGATAACCGAACCTGAGAACGTTACCGCACCTATGAGGATCCCAAGATAAATCTCAATATCATGAATCGTTTTCTCAGCTCCTTGATAATGCTGACCGTCAGGATCGAGATAGGTTGCATACCCTACCAAGGCAGCAGCCAGCCCTACTAGGCTGTGAAGAATCGCCACCAGTTCCGGCATCTGCGTCATCTGGACCCGCCGGGCGAGAACAAATCCCACCACGCCGCCTAGCGACAGCGTTCCAACAAGAACAGCGTAGTTCCCCTTGATGCCAGCAACCGCGGCAATCAGCGCAATGGCCATACCCAGCATACCGTAAAAATTTCCCCGGCGTGCGGTCTCTTGATTACTCAGCCCTCCCAACGCGAGGATGAAGAGAATAATTGCTCCAAGATAGGCAGCGTCTGCAATTTGGTCAGTCATTTCCTTTTCCGGTTAGAGGCTAGTCCTTACGAAACATCTCAAGCATCCGATGAGTCACAGCGAACCCTCCAACGATATTGATTGCCGTAATCAGGATAGCGACCGCAGCCAACCAGACGATTGCAGGCGCCTCCTTTGAGATCTGCATGAGCGCTCCAATGATGATGATACTACTGATTGCATTCGTGACACTCATCAGCGGCGTATGCAACGCCGGGCTCACATTCCAAATCACCATGTAGCCGACGAAGCAGGCTAGAACAAATACCGTAAAATGCTCCATGAAAGAAGATGGAGCAAAAGCACCGACTCCAGCGAGGGCGCCCCCCGCTAGGAGAAGCGGCATCAGGAATCCGAGGATCGAGCGCTTTGCTGCAGGCACTACCGGAGCCGCTTGATGCGGTTCCTCGATCTTTTTTTCCCTCGCGGGAGCTGCGGAAAGCTTTGGAGCAGGAGGCGGCCAGGTAACCTCTCCTTCCTTGATGACAGTTGCACCCCGGATGACCTCATCCTCCATGTTCACATTGACAGTCCCATCCTTTTCCGGACTCAGATCGGTCAACATATGTCGGAGATTGGTCCCATAGAGCTGACTGGACTGAGCAGCCAACCGACTGGGAAGATCAGTGTAGCCTACCAGACTGACTCCGTGTTTCACCACCACTTTACCTGCCTCTGAGAGCTCGCAGTTGCCACCCTGTTCGGTGGCGAGATCAACGATGACGCTACCCTCCCTCATCAACTCAACCATATCAGCGAGGATCAGCTTTGGCGCCGGCTTCCCGGGAATCAGCGCTGTAGTAATAATGATGTCCACCTCTTGAGCCTGCTCACGGAAGAGAGCCATCTCTGCCTCAATAAAGGCCTCGCTCATGACCTTGGCGTAACCTCCCTCGCCGGACCCATCCTCCTCATCTTCAAAATCAAGCATGAGGAAATCAGCATCCATGCTCTCTACCTGCTCTTTCACCTCCGGCCGCGTATCAAAGGCTCGGACAATAGCTCCCATGCTGCGGGCGGCTCCAATCGCTGCAAGGCCTGCAACTCCAGCGCCGATCACCAGCACCTTGGCAGGAGGAACCTTACCCGCGGCGGTAATCTGACCGGTGAAAAATCTCCCGAAATGCTGCGCTGCCTCAACCACAGCGCGGTAGCCTGCAATGTTAGCCATCGAGCTCAGAGCATCCAGTTTCTGCGCGCGGGAAATCCTCGGCACACTGTCCATCGCCAACACCGTGGCTCCGGTCGCAGCGAGTGCGTCCATCAGCTTCTCGTTTTGGGCCGGCCAGATAAAACTCACCAGGATTTTTCCCGGGGAAAGGAGTCCGACTTCCTCATCTTCAGGCGCTCGCACCTTGAAAATGATGTCTGAGGACGACCAGAGATCCTCCGCTTTCTCGATAATCTGAACCCCTGCGTCCCGATAGGTTTGGTCAGGAAAACTGGCCGCCTCTCCGGCTCCCTGCTCAATAGCAACTGTAAATCCAAGTTTCTGGAGGTGCTGCGCAACATCCGGGGTGGTGGCGACCCGGCATTCTCCCTCATATATCTCGTTCGGAATCCCGATTTGCATCTGATGACAGGCCTCGGCCAATCAAATGCCGAGGGGGGCGGGACCTTAAAGCGAAAACGCTGCTTTTCAAGCGCGATCGCGAAGCCATCCCCTTAAAGCAGGCCCAAAAGGTAGCAACGCACACTCAACTGACTGTCATCGGAGGTCGCCCAACCTGAACCCACCGACTTATACACAAGTTATCAAGATCGCTCACGAATCGAGGCCCGGGGACGGACGCTGCATAGTATTGCCATCGAATATCGCATCTTTGCGTGGCTCCCGTGGTTGGAGTTTGCATCCTTGCCTCCAAGGCGCGATAACCTCCGTGTTCCAATTGTAGTCCCATAAGAAATTTACATGAGCACGAAGCAAACGAGACGGAGTTTTCTCCAGAAATCAACTGCCGCCGGCGCTGCCGTCGGCTTCCCCACCGTCATCCCCTCCAGCGCCCTCGGCAAAGATGGAAATACCGCGCCCAGCGAGCGGGTAGTGATGGGCTTTATCGGTATCGGCAACCGGGGCCTTGGCGTAATGCAGGCCCATATCAATCACAAGGACGTTCAAGGTGTCGCGGTTTCTGACTGTCACAAGAACCACACAGACCGCAACCGCAGGTGTGGATCAGAGGGTGGCAAGGAAGCCGTAGACAAGAAATACGGCAACAAGGACTGCAAGGCCTACTTTGATTATCGTGAACTGTGCGCCCGCGACGACATCGACGCCGTAATGGTCGCCACTCCAGACCACTGGCATGGACTTATCTGCATGGAGGCCCTTCGCAACGGCAAGGACGTCTACTGCGAAAAACCCGTCACTCACTTCCATGCGGAAGGTAAAGCCATCCATGAAACCGTCGCGAAGCACAAGCGCATCTTCCAAGTCGGATCCCAGCAGCGCTCAGACTGGAACTTTCGTCAGGCAGTGGAGATCGTGCGCAACGGACTCATCGGCAAGGTCACCAACGTGGAAGTCGGACTCCCCGGAGGCAAAACCGGCCCCGATCGTGATCCGACCCTGAAAGATGCTCCTGAAGGATACGACCGCTGGTGCGGACCGAGCCCGGTTCTTCCTTACATGGAGGCTCGTCACCACTGGTCATGGCGCTGGCACACCAACTACGGACGCGGCCAGCTCATGGACTGGATCGGTCACCACAACGACATCGCCCACTGGGGTCTTGGACTTGAGGCTACTGGCGGCGGCGGCGGACCGGTAAGCGTGGAGGCAAAGAACTGGGACTTCTCGAAGACCCCGGACATCTACGATACTGCTTGGCAATATGATGTCATCTCGAAGTATCCCAACGATATCGAGGTCAAAATGTCCTCCCGTATCGGTGGTGGCTGCAAGTGGATTGGCACCGATGGCTGGGTCTGGGTTAATCGTGGCCGCCTCGACGCCTCAAACAAGGAATGGATCAAGAAAGGCTTCAGCGCTGGAAAATGGAAGGGCTACAAATCGCCCGGCCATCAGAGAAACTTCATTGATTGCGTGAAGTCCCGAAAGGAAACGGTAGCACCGGCAGAGAACGCTCACCGCGCGATTACGCCCGGCCACATCGCCTACGTTTCCCATGAAATCGGTCGTGCTATCAAATGGGATCCTAAGAAGGAGGCCGTCATTGGTGATGACAAGGCTCACAAGATTCTCTACTCCCTGCCCTACCGGGGGGACTGGAAACTCTAGGAATTGATCCCTCCAAGTAGCAGGAATTTCTTCCCTGCTCCAAAGCTCTGGGCCCGCCTGCGAAATGCAGGCGGGCCCTTTTTAGAGACGTCGATCAGGTTAGAATCCAGCATAAGGCATCGCCCTATGCGCAGATTTTTTGTTCCACTGCCATAGGTTCGGGAGACCCTCTGATACCTGCTCCCATCCAGTTCTTTTCTGGTTGGCGTGGAGGTCGACAGCAGGAAAACTACACGGTAACCCATTCCCTCATGTTCCTCCGACACGGCGCACTCTACATGCTCATGGCTCTGGCCGCAATCGAGGCTGACGATAACACTGATCGCCACCGGATTAAACCTCGCTCCGTCGACAATGCTGGAACAAAACCTCCTGTCCCGAAATGGTCAGAACTGATACGGATTCATGACCCCGGCTCGCGAAATGATCGATGGGCCGCACGAGACCTTGACGATTCTCACTGGGAGATCATGAATCTCCCAACACACTGGGAAAGCGCGGGACTTCCCGGGTTTGATGGCGTGGTCTGGTTTCGTCGCACAGTTGAAGTGCCGGCTCTGATGGCGAACGGCGAGGCCACTCTCGAGCTGGGTGCAATCGACGATATGGATGTAACGTGGATCAACGGCAAAAGGGTTGGGGGCTACGAACAGCCAGGAGACCATTTTACCCCCCGCTCCTATAAACTGGGTCGGGATACTCTTAAGCAAGGCAGAAATACGATCACTGTCCGTGTATTCGACCACGGGCATGGAGGAGGCATCGCACAGACCCACGGAAAACTTCAACTTAGTGGAAGCGGCACAAATATTCCCCTGACTGGCCCATGGCGTTACAAGGTTGGCGCAAGCTTGCAGCTGCTAGTTGCCCCCGGGAAACCCTTCTCGGATCCTCGTTCTGACAGTCCGTTCGGGAAAGAGTTTAATATCAGCGCCAACGATGTCGTAGCACTTGCTGGCGGCACGAACATCGTCAAGCAGTTTGAGTCTGGATTTCTTGAGACTCTCCTCACTATCAGCTCTTCCGAGCGTGCGTATTTCCGCGATATGGCCTGGCAGGCGGACACCGTTTACCTACAGCAGCGTCCAAGGAATTTTGGTTCACATCTCGATATGCTCCGGCGCATGGGGGCAAGTATCATCATTGCCAATTTCGGACAGGTTGAGGCTCTAGATGGGACTACCCATCTTCCTCAGTTCTTGGAGGCCTACGAAGAACTTCTTGATCAGTTCGAACAATGCACTCGCCGTATTGTGCTGGTCTCGCCGCACCAGTTCGAAAAACACAAGGACCCTCTCCTTCCTGACCTGAGCCTGCGAAATGGGGATATAGCCGCCTACAGCGAGGGTATCCGCCAACTTGCCATGCGAAGAGAATATCTTTACGTCGACCTTTCCCAAATCGACTCCTCAGGCTGGACGAGCAGCAGTAGCCAGCTTAATGCCGAGGGTCAGTGGCGCTGGGCGCAAAATGTCGCAGCACGATTGACCGGAAAGACGACGGGGGTACGGACCAGACACTTCGAGCTTTTGCGTCAGCAAATCAGCCAAAAGAATGTTCTGTGGCGTCAGCACTGGAGACCTACCAATTGGTCTTTTCTCTACGGCAACCGGCAGCAGGTAGCCAGCAGCAAGGATCACCGCCCGGGGCAACCTCGCTGGTTCCCGGAAGAAGTCAGGGCCATCATCCCTCTCATCGAGAAGGCTGAAGAAAGAATCTGGAAAATGAGAACCCCTTCCCGATGAAAAAATTTCTCCTTATTTTTCTTCTGGGAATACACCACGGGACGCTCCTCGCCCAACCCAAGAACTATTCCGTTGGACCCGCTCCTCAGGATAACTCGAGCGAGGCGGAACTGGAATCCTTCAGAATTGCCGAAGGGTATAATGTTTCCCTTTTCGCTTCGGAACAGGACGGAATCGCCAACCCCATCGTGATGCGCTGGGGACCAAGGGGCAGACTCTGGGTTCTCTGCTCTCTTGTTTACCCACAGGCCATTCCATCTGAGACGCCCAACGACAAACTTTTCATCCTGGAGGATATTGACCACGACGGGAAAGCAGACACGACTCGGATATTTGCAGACAAGCTCAACATGCCTACTGGATTCGCCTTAGGGAATGGAGGAGTCTATATTGGTGAGGGTGAGGACCTCGTCTTTCTTACAGATACCGATGGAAATGACCGGGCTGATCATCGGGAAGTGATTCTCAGCGGTTTTGGCACCGGCGATACCCATCAGAACATCAATTCCTTTACCTGGAGCCCGGGTGGAGAGCTGCTTTTCTGCCAGGGTCTTCACAACTTCTCACGGGTCGAGACGCCCTGGGGGATTGTTCGCATGAATGAGCATGGAGTATGGCGCCTCCGTCCTCGCAGAATGCAGCTGCACGCCTTTCGGGGATGCAGCGGACAGAACCCATGGGGACTATCCCACGGGCATTGGGGTCAACCGTTCGCCAAGAGTAATGGAAATGCGGTGAGCGAACTATTGCCCGTCATGGTACACACAGAGAACCGCCACCCCCCGCTCGACATTGGAGGCACGCGTATCAAGAGCATGATTTGCGAGATCATTGACTCTCCAGCCCTCCCCGACGATCTCCAGGGCAATATTGTCATTGCAGGCTACTTCGCGCACCTGATCGACCGCCTGAAAATCACCTCCGATGGAGCAGGCCACCGGGGAGAGCTACTTGATCCACTCTGGACTACAGAACATCAAAGTTTTCGGCCTGTAGATATCCAGACAGGCCCGGACGGGGCCCTCTATATCGCAGACTGGTACAACCCGATTATCGGTCACTATCAGGCCTCTCTGCGTCATCCTGACCGAGATAAGACCCACGGAAGAATCTGGCGTCTGACCGCAGAGGAGAAGCGGCCTGTTCGTGCTCCCGATTACCACATGATGCCCACAAGGGAACTTCTTGAATCCCTCTCCAATGCGACTCTTAAAGAGCGGGAAAGATTACGTATTATCCTTTCGGACCGGTATGCTGATCTGGAAAAACAACCTGAAATACGCCGGGCGATAGCAAAATGGGTATCCTCATTCGATCCTCAGGATCCTCGTCTGGATCATCAGATCTTTGAAGCCCTCTGCCTTCACGAATGGTTTGAAATAGTAAACCCCGAGCTACTGGAGCGCTTACTCAGATCAGGCGAGCCAATGGCACGGTCCTACGCGACCCGCATAGTTGGCCGCTGGCATGATCGTCTACCGGCACCACTGATACATCTGAGAAAATCAGTGACTGATCCTCACCCACGCGTGCGACTTGAAGCTGTAGTGGCTGCCAGTCAACTCCGGTCCACCGAGGCAATGGAAACAGCGGTCCTCGCTCTCAATGCTCCAACCGACCGCTTCATTAAAGCGGCCCTCCGTCAATGCACCCATGCCCTGCAACAGTGGTGGTTCAAATCCTTGAGAGAAGGGCAACTGGCTATTGATGACATTGGACATCTCGCATTTCTTCTCGACCAAACCTCGGGTCAGGACGCTGCCGGCGTTGCTCGAAAAATTCTCCAAGACTCAACCCTGAAACCAACCAGCGCTGCATTGCCGGTCCTGGCGATGATTCTCGCCACTCAGGGATCTGTCGAAGACCTCGACTGGCTGATCGCCAAAGCCCATTCCGATTTGAGAAACTCCACTCCTCTTCTGTCTGCGATGCAGGAGTCTGCCTCCATCAGGGAACTGAAACCTCGGAACCCAACCCTGAACTCGCTCCTTGCCTCCGCTGTTACAATCGGAACCGCTAAACAGAAAATCCACGCCCTTCAACTGATCGGATACTGGCAGCTCCTCGACCTCCGGGAACTGGTAGTCAACACCACCTTCAATCCCCAAGTTGCTCCCGAAATTCGTATCGCGGCCCTCAGATCCACCAGCCATTTCCCAGAGATAGCAGAGCACCGTCTCGATGATCTCGCTGCCTTGAGTGCCGCACCCGGTGACGAGGGGATACGCCATGCCGCGCTTGACACACTGACCGCAATGAATCCCGGCAGGGCAGCACAAATCGCGGCCAAAGCCCTTATCGCTGCGGGGCCGGACGAACCTCTTGAGCCCTACCTCATTCCTTTTCTCACTCGCGCTGACGGAGCCCTCGCCTTGGCCTCTAGCCTCCAGAAAAGCGAATTGAGTCTGAGACTCCGCGATCGAATCCGCGGAGCGCTGGGGGCCGCCGGACTTCATTCCACACATCTTGAGAAAGCTCTCAACCTTCCTTATGTAGAATCTCCTTCCGCCGTTGGCCTGCCAGTCTACAGCCAGCAATGGATTGACTCCCTTGCCGCGGAAGTCCGGAAAGACGGCGATTCCAGCAGGGGATCAAAAGTCTACCACAGAGATTCTCTGGCCTGCACCAAGTGCCATGTCATCTCAGGGGAGGGAATGGAATTCGGCCCCGAACTGACTGCTGTAGGCGCAGGTTTACCACTGGAGATCATCATCGAATCCGTAGTCTGGCCCCAACGCCAGATCAAGGAGGGCTACCTTTCCACCTCCATCACGACCCGGAACGGTCTGATGGTAAGCGGCCATCTCAAGCATGAGGACAGCCAGCGCATTATCATTGAGGACGCAGTTACCCGCCAGAGGAGGACGCTGACACCTTCTCAAGTCGAGCACCGTCAGGACGCCGGCACGATCATGCCACCCGGTTTGACGGCACAGCTGAGTCGTGAGGAACTCAGGGATCTCGTGCGGTTTCTCTCGGAAAGAAAGGGGAAGTAGACCTCAGGACTTCAACCAGTCCTCCCGAGTGATCGCTCCGCCACTTACCAGGCCGATTGACTCACCTTCTCCGGCCTGCTGAACTCGGGCACACTTTCAACTATCATATGACCCGCGCTATTTTTTTTCTAGGACTTCTCGGGCTGGCTTTTGACCTTGGATACGCCCGGCCTATCGAGGTCATTGTCTACTCGAAGACTTCGTGGTATCGCCATCCGGAAATTGCACGAATCAACGGATATCTCGCCACCCTCGGCGCAAAACATGATATCAATGTCAGCATTACCGAAAGCGCAAACGAGCTCAGCGCGCGAAATCTGAAGAACTACGATCTGATTTTGTTCAATAATGCCACTAATCTGGGGGAAAGCCTCACGGTCGAGGAGCGAAAGCCCGTAATTCAATGGTTCAACAAGGGTGGTGGCATCATGGCCATGCATGCTGGCATTGTTCAGAACGGGACATGGCCTGAACTCATAGAAATTGCGGGCTGCGATTTTCATGGTGACTCCGAGTTCATGGAGGCACGATTCCTCGTTGATCCTCAGGCGGAAGAAGATCCTGTTGTAGCAGGAAAACATAAGGAATTCAGGTACACCGCTGACTGGCTGAACTTCGACAAATCCGTAACCGGCCTTCCAGGTGTGGAAGTTCTCCTCCGCCTTGATGAAAAAAGTTACGTCCCGCTTCGAGACCATCCATCCTACGCCGAGATGAAACCAATGGGAGATGACCATCCAATCTGCTGGAGGCGCAAAATGGGTGAGGGCCGATATCTCTACACGGGACTCGGACACGACATCAAGTCCATCGATACCCCCTTTGGCCGCGCTCATCTCCTGGCGGCGATCAAATGGACAGCTGGTCGCGTAAAGTGACCGGAATATCCCCTGAGCAAGAATTTTCCTATTTCCCTTTCCTTTAATGAATGCCATCCGCCTCGCTATTTATTGCCTCCTGATCGGACAATCCTCGCTGCCCGGTGCACCACCTCCCAACATTGTCGTTTTTCTCGTGGATGACATGGGATGGGGTGATTTGGGGTGCTACGGCAACGAAATCATCCAATCGCCACACCTTGACAAGTTTGCCACTGAGGGGATCCGTTTTACCCAGTGCTATTCGGCTTGCGGAGTCTGCTCACCATCCCGTTCATCAATTCTCACCGGACGCACTCCATATCGCAACGGTGTCTGGCGCTGGATCCCGGGAGGCCATTCCTGCCACCTTCGAGAAAGTGAAATTACATTCCCGGAACTGCTGAGGAAAAAAGGCTACGACACCTGCCATGTTGGAAAATGGCACCTCAACGGACACTTCAACAGCACGAAACAGCCCCAGCCAAACGATCATGGCTACAACCATTGGATGGCAACTCAGAATAACGCAGCGCCCAGCCATAAAAACCCCAGAAATTTTGTTCTCAACGGAAAACCAATGGGGCAGCTTGAAGGATACGCCGCGCCGCTCGTGGCACAGGAGGGCGTGCGTTGGCTGAACGAGGTGCGCAACCGGAACAAGCCATTCCTTCTGTCGGTTTGGACCCACGAACCTCACCTTCCTATCGAATCTGCAGAGGAGTTCATGGAACCTTATCTCCATATCAAGGATGAGGGCATCCGACAGCATCATGGCAATATCACGCAACTGGATCACGCCTTTGGAATAGTGATGGAAGCCTTGGACAAACTCAAAGTGCGGGACAACACCATCGTCTTCTTTACCTCAGACAACGGCCCGGAGGGAAAAGGCAACAAGGGCCGCACCCGGGGTTCGACTGGCGGACTGCGTGGGCGAAAGAGGGATAGCCACGAGGGCGGCATCAGGGTCGCTGGAATGGTTCGCTGGCCCGAAAAGATAATGCCGGGATCGGTAAGTGATATCCCGGTCATTGGCTCGGATATATTCTCTACTGTTCTCGACGTCACAGGAATTCCCCTGCCAGATGATCGCACCATTGACGGAGTCAGTATGCTACCAGCTTTCGATGACAACCCGGTCAAGCGCCCTGTTCCTCTTTTCTGGCGAAACCACATTGCTCCCGCAAGCAGCCACGCAGCCCTGCGAATTGGAGAATGGAAACTGATATCCAATATCAACTTCGATAAGTTTCAGCTTTATCAGATCCAGACCGACTGGAAAGAGGAACACGACCTCGCCTCGAAAAAACCGGCAAAGCTCAAGGAGATGAAGGAGGCCTTCTTCGAGGTCCTGAAAGGAATCGAGAGTGAGGGACCTCTCGACTGGGTGGACCGATATGGCCAACGCAAAATCCCTGCAGAACCAAACTGATCAACAACCATGAAAATAGAAGTTTATCCCATCATTTTTGCAGCCCTTTGCGCGGCTGTCGCGTTCGCGGATTGGCCACAATTCCAAGGTCCTCAGCGTAATGGCACCTCGAGTGAATCGGGTTTATTACGCAGCTTTCCTGAAGAGGGACCGAGGATCATCTGGGAAAAGGATCTTGAGGAGGGCTTCGGCGGATGTGCCGTTGACGGGAACGATCTCTTCATTGTCGACCGGGTAGCGAAGAAAAAGGATATATTGATCTGCTTGGAAGCCACTACAGGCAAGGAACAGTGGCGCTACGAGAGCCCTTCTCAGGGAGAACCTGCATTCCCCGGATCCCGTAGCGTCCCTACCATCCGGGAAGACGCTGTATATTTTATCGGATCATTTGGACGAGTCCATTGCGTAGATCGGACCACAAGGAAGGCTCGCTGGCAGATAATGATGTCCGAGAGATACCCGGATGCGGAGACGCCGAAGTGGGGCTATGCCCAATGCGCCCTGGTAGTCGACGACATTGTTATTGTCACTCCATTTGGTTCGGAAACAGGCGTTGCCGGCTGGCACCGCGACACCGGAAAAGAGGTCTGGAAGAGCGGACCTATCGGCGATTCACACTCCTCTCCCACGCTGCTGGAGATTGCAGGAGAAAAGCACATCGTCCTGACTTCAGTAGTGAATCAGGGAAGCAAGGAGGGCCTTGTTACCAGCTATAGACCAACCGATGGAAAGACCCTGTGGCAGACTTCCCAATACTATAACAGGATCCCCATCCCCCCCGTGACCAAGGTCAGCGAAACTCTTCTCTTCGTCACTGGGGGCTATGACTGCGGATCCAAGATGCTATCCATCCAGCGAGAGGGTGGGCGCTATCTGCTGAGTGAAAAATGGTCCATAAAGAAAGGGTCCCAGATTCACCCTCCGTTTGTAATCGCCAACCATCTCTATTTCCTCGCCAACGAGAACTCCAATCATCGGGTCACCACAAAGCGTAAAACCGGGGGGCTCAGCTGCTGGACCCTTGATGGTCAGGAGGTTTGGCGCACAGGTAACGACCCCTTCATGGGGCGAGGCGCAAGCCTTTACGCTGATGGCATGCTGATAATCCAAGATGGAGAAAAGGGCATCCTTCGCCTCAGCGAAGTCAGCAGAGAAGGCTTTCGCGAGCTTGCCTCTGCAAATGTTTTCGGGAGCGATCTTGAGAAGAAGTTTGACCTCAAATTCTGGAGTCCTATGGCCCTCAGTGACGGACGCCTTTACATGCGAGGACAGAATCGCTTGCTCTGCGTGGACTTGAAGAAATAATACACCCCCTCCCCGGATAAATCATGAGAACCATCATTTCGCTCTGGATCGCCACCTGCCTTTTTTCCTTCGCCGCTCAAAAGCAACCTAACATTGTCTTCATTTTCAGTGACGATCATGCACCTCACGCGATCGGTGCCTATGATGGCTGGCTGAAAAGCACGAACCCGACCCCTCACATCGATCGTCTTGCATCAGAAGGAATGCTTTTTGACAAAAGCTTCTGCACTAATTCAATTTGCGGTCCGAGCCGGGCAGTAATCATTACTGGTAAACACAGCCACAAGAACGGTTTCATGAACAACGGGAACAATTTCGATGGTTCTCAGCAAACCTTTCCCA
The DNA here is from genome assembly GCA_002715825.1 of Roseibacillus sp. Lineage (GTDB taxonomy): Bacteria > Verrucomicrobiota > Verrucomicrobiia > Verrucomicrobiales > Akkermansiaceae > Roseibacillus_B. The sequence continues at coordinate 50,994 of PBAI01000025.1, forward strand.
AGCTTCTGCAAAAGGCGGGATACCAGACCGCCATGTTCGGAAAGTGGCACCTCAAATCGAAGCCTCAGGGATTCGACAAGTGGATGGTTCTTCCGGGTCAGGGCCTTTATTACAACCCTGACCTCCTCACCCCGGAGGGAAAAACCACCATCGAGGGACATTGTACCGATGTCGTAACGAATCTGGCCGTTGACTGGCTCAGAAAAGGGCGCAATCAAGAACAGCCATTTCTCCTGATGTGTCAGCACAAGGCCCCGCACCGCAACTGGATGCCTGCCCTTCGTCACCTCCACTTGTGGGCGGATGAGGATCTGCCGGAACCTGAAACACTTTTTGACAAATGGGAGGATAACGCCAGCCCGGCACGGTGGCAGGAACTGGAGATCGATGGCCACATGGACCTCCAGTTCGACCTCTTCTACAATCTGACTCCTGCCTACAAGGGAGCGGATAAGAAGGGCATGTTTGACAAGTCCGCATGGCGTAACATGTCGCGAATGACACCCACCCAGCTTACCGCATGGCGCGACCATTATGCGCCGCGTGATGCCGAGCTCAAGGAAGCCAACCTCTCAGGCAAGGACCTCGTGCGCTGGAAATACCAACGATACGCCAAGAATTATCTACGCTCCGTGCGAGGCGTCGATGAAAGTGTCGGAACTCTGATGCGAACGCTGGATGAAATGGGAATTTCCGAGAATACCATCGTGGTTTACTCCTCGGACCAGGGATTCTACATCGGCGATCATGGCTGGTTCGATAAGCGCTGGATGTATGAAGAGTCTCTTTTGATGCCTCTTATCATCAAGTGGCCCGGAGTGACAAAGCCCGGTTCGCGAGATAACGAGCACATGGTCCAGAACCTCGACTACGCTGAAACCTTTCTGGAAGCGGCAGGAGTGGCAATTCCAGATGACATGCAAGGCCGCTCTCTCGTTCCGCTGCTCAAGGGACAAAACCCGAAGGAATGGCGAGAAAGTATTTATTATCACTATTATGAATACCCGAGTGTCCATCAGGTGCCTCGACACAACGGAATCAGAACTGAGAGATATAAGCTCATTCAGTTCTACGAATTCGGGGAGTGGGAATTTTACGATCTGAAAGAAGATCCAGATGAATTACGAAACCTCTACAAGGATGAGAACTACGCAGCCCAGATTTCTCAGATGAAAACCCAGCTTGAGCAATTGCGGAGCAAATACGATGACAATACAGTAGGTCCCGTCAAACCTGCGGCTTGGCGCCAGAAGCACCGAACCAAGCAATTCCGCGTCAAAGACGAGCTGTAACCCTTGTCTGTACCCGGCCCTAACGAGCTCCTCATCGCGCTTCGGAGATCCTTCCCACAATACTCAGGGATTAAGAACATGACCCATCGAGTCCTCCTGTAATGAAGCTCCTCTCCTCACCGGCCCTTATTCTCACCATCGGAAGCCTCTGCTCCTGCGGACCGATCTCACGAATCTATGACCAGCCACCACCCTCCTCACGCTATCTTGCTGGCATTGGCGTGGGTGCCCCACCACAGAGCGGACCTGCAAATCCTGCAGAAGCTTCCAAATTCTGGGATGGCGACTCTCTGATCGGCCCCACCGCGATCCACATCGTAAGGGCGGAGCAGAAAGCTTACTTCTACAAAGGCGGTCAACTTGCGGGCGTGACGCCCGTTTCAACCGGAAACTCTAAATACACTACAAAGCCGGGGAGCTTCACGGTGACCCAGAAGTCCGTGGACTATTATTCCCGAACCTACGGCACTATCGTAGACCTTGCGACTGGAACGGTTCTAAATGACGACGCTGATTCAAGGAAAGATAAGCCGGGACCCGGGCAGAAGTTTGTCGGTTCACCGATGCCTCACTTCCTGAGATTTAACCTAGGTGTCGGCATGCATGCAGGACACCTTCCAGGCTACGCGGCTTCCCATGGATGCGTTCGCCTCCCAGCCGACATGGCGAAAAAATTCTTTGAGAACGCCGAAATAGGCACCCCGGTCATTGTGGAATAACTGCCGGAAGACTGCTGTGCTAAACCTTGCCATCCAATCCCTCACTTTCCAGATAATGCGTAACATAGTGATGACCCTGATCGGCCCGGACCGACCCGGACTCGTTGAAGAATTGTCGGCCACCGTGGCCCGTCACCGGGGAAACTGGGAGGAATCCCGCATGTCTCACCTCGCCGGCAATTTTGCGGGCATGCTTAGAATCCAGTGCCCGGATGAGACCTACGAGGACCTTCTTTCTTCTCTGCGTTCACTTGAAAATCTTACCGTCTCAGTGTCCGAGGAACTTCCCGAGATCGGTCACAGCCAGAAGATTATCTCTTTCGACGTCGTAGGAAACGATCGCCCCGGAATTATTCAGGAGCTAGCCTCCGCCGTCGTCAGAAGCGGAGGCAACGTAGAGGAGCTCCAGAGTAATCTTGAATCGGCTCCACATGCCGGGCATCCGGTCTTCAGGGCCAAGGGCACAGTGACAGTCAACGAGGACTTCGACGAACAAGGCCTCATTACGGCCCTGGAGGGCCTCGGTGCCGACCTCGCTGTCAGCATCGAGAACTAAGCTCTCAGGCCATCCTGAACTCTGATGCCTTGCCAGCACTCTCACGTTCCATCTCGAGAAAATTCGCAAGAAGCTGCTTACCTCCTTCAGTGAGGATTGATTCAGGATGGAATTGTACTCCGTGAACGGGAAACTCCCGATGCCTTATCCCCATGATCAGGTCTCCACACCACGCGGTTTGCTCGAGGCATTCTGGAAGAGAATCCTTACGAAGGATCAAGGAATGATACCGGGTTGCCTCGAGGGGAGAATCCAACCCTCGAAAAACACCCTCTCCGTTGTGCTCGATCATCGAAGTTTTCCCATGCATCAACTGCTCCGCCCGGACGACCTCTCCCCCATACACCTGCCCGATCGATTGATGTCCGAGACATACACCTAGGATGGGAACCTCCGGACCGAACTGGCTGATCACTTCACAACTGATTCCCGCTTCATTTGGACTACACGGTCCCGGAGATATGCAGATACGTTGCGGATTGAGGTCCTTGATCTCTTCGACGGTCACCTCGTCATTGCGTCGGACTTCCATGTCCGCCCCCAGCTCACCAAAAAACTGGACGAGATTATAGGTAAAGGAGTCATAGTTATCTATAACGAGAAGCATGAGACTGAGGTTAGGTTGATACGTCGGTATTGATCGGGCTCAAGTACAGGTAAATCCTTTTCGAGGACGGGTGAACCATAAACACTCGCAGAGTCAGGTTACGCTAAGTTTCCAGAGTATTGGCCAAAGCGATTGCTCTGAGCATTCCCATCGCCTTGTTAACGGTCTCCTCGTATTCGTAGACCGGATCACTATCTGCCACTACTCCAGCACCAGCTTGCACATAAACTTTTCCATCCTTGAGCAGGCATGTCCGCAGCGCAATGCAGGAATCGTGAGCGCCATCCCATCCAAAGTAGCCTACCGCTCCGGCATAAGCGTTACGCTTGTTGCACTCTAACTCGTTTATAATCTGCATCGCCCGGACCTTAGGCGCTCCACTGACTGTGCCCGCTGGAAAAGTCGCTCTCAGAACATCGTAGGAACTGTGCTCGGGTGAAAGCGTTCCGGTGACGTTGGACACGATATGCATCACATGGCTGTAGCGCTCCACGATCATGAAATCATTCACTTCCACTGTGGAATGAGCGGCAATGCGCCCTACGTCATTCCTCGCCAGGTCCACAAGCATCACGTGCTCGGCTCGCTCCTTCTCATCAGAAAGCAGGTCTTCTGCCAGGGCGTCATCCTCCTCCGCGGTCTTACCTCGCCATCGAGTGCCCGCGATCGGGCGGATGTCGATTTTCCCTTCAACACATCGCACATGAACCTCTGGAGAACTTCCAACGAGGGAAAAATCACCCAGTTCCAATATAAACATATACGGAGACGGATTGACATGCCTCAGAGCGCGGTAGAGATCGATCGGCGCCCTTTCAAAGGGCGCCTCGAAACGCTGGCTGGGAACTACCTGAAAAATATCACCGGCAGCAATGTACTCCTTCGCTGTCTTCACCATGGACTCGAAATGCTCCTGGCTGGTGTTACTCACCGGGGCGGGGACAATCGTATCCTGAAGCCCGTTAAGCGCCGGCACATGTAAGGGGCGGTCGAGAACCTCAATCAGAGACGCTACTCTTCCCACAGCCTCATAGTAAGCTTCCTCCTCTGTTGCATGGTCGTCCAACATGGCATTCGCTACGACGAGCAAACGACGCAACTTGTGATCAAACAACAGGACTGCATCTGTAATCATGAATACCGCCTCGGGCAACCTGAGATCGTCAGGAGGCGACTCCCCAACGCTTGGCTCAAACTGACGAACGCCATCATACGCCAGGTATCCGACCGCACCTCCAAAAAACGGAGGGGCATCACCGTGACATACTGGATTAAAACTGGACATGAACTTTTCCAGCTCAGCCAGTGGATCCCTCTCTGCCACAACAGTGCTCTCTTCCCCACCCTTACGAATTACAACTTCACCACCATGTGCCTCAAAAACACGACTCGGGCAGCTCCCGACTATTGACCAGCGCCCACTGGCGTCAGTGCTTTCCGCACTTTCAAAGAGGAAAGCATGGCGACCATCACGAATCTTGAGATATGCAGAAAGCGGTGTTTCGAAATCAGCTGCCAGCTGCGCGTAGACCGGCACCACGTTCCCTCGCTCGGCGAGCGTGCGAAATTCTTCTAGCGAAGGTTTGACTGCAGGGGAACTCAAGGCGCGCGAGCATGACGGGGAACTTCCCATGCGCAAAGGTTAAAACCCTTACAAATGCGTTCCGATCGCAAGATCCATCTGGTCCATCGTTGCGGGAGCAGGGCGCTCCTCTGCTTCTTCCCCACCAATCTCAAACCAGCTGGTGGGCTCAGCCTGAGACGCGACGTGAACCCCGAGCCTTTTCTCCAGTCCCTTGGCTGTTCCAATTTTACGAATCGCAGACACAGCCACATCAGGGCAATTACAATCGCCACTCAGGTGACCGAGAATCACCGTCCTCAACCCGTGGTCGAGGAGACCTTCAACCAGATCAGCGGTCTGCTGATTGGAGAGGTGGCCATGTCGGGAGGAAATCCGCTGCTTGATTGACCACGGCCTTTTGCTATCCGCATCCAGCATCTTGTCGTCGTAATTAGCTTCAACGAGCAGCGCGTGGACACCCTTTAAACGNTCCCGCACCAGATTTGTNANNAAGCCAAAATCTGTCGCNACTCCNATNCATGAATNACCAGANNGNCAAACAAATCCTACCGGGTCAACTGCATCNTGAGGCAGGGNNAANGCCTCNACGGNNACNTCTCCNACNTTGAATACCTGCCCGTGCTGAAAGATGCGCCAGTCCAAACCATCAGTTATGCGATCGCCAAGGGACTCCCGCGTCAGGGCAGTGGTAAAAACCGGAGTAGAGCGCTTACGGAGAAAGACCTCCAGGCCACAGGTGTGGTCACGATGCTCATGAGTCAGCAGGATTCCATCCAGCGAGNCTGGATCGACCCCGATCTGGTCCAATCTTCTGCCCAGCTGCCTGGCACTGAGCCCTGCATCCACGAGCATGGTCGTGTCTTGAGCCTTGATCACGGCAGCGTTTCCTCCACTCCCGCTGCCCAGAACTGCCACCTTCATAACGCTGTCAGGGTAAAGATACAGACTATANACCGCCAGATTGAAATCACGATTGCCCCCTCCTTTTTCGAGGATTCCCCACCCCCTAGTTTCTATGATAGTCTCCTGAACGATCGNCTTGTTTCAATCGGCGACCTCATTCAGCCTCTCTTATCTTGAAATCTGNCTACCTTCTCCGCTGGCTNGGTCACTTCAAGGCAGCGACTACTCTGACCCTGATCCTCGCAGCGGTCGGCCTTGGACTGGTATCCTACTGGCTCAGCAATCATGGCTTTGAAGGGCGTTGGAGCCAGCGNATCGCCGACGAGCTGGCTCGCCGGGGCATCCATGCGGANTTTGAATCTGTCCGCTTCTCCCCGACCAAGGGCGTCATCGCCACAAACCTTCAGATTTTCACCGATGAATCCCGCAGTCGGGTAACCGCCAGAATTCCCGATCTGCGCCTGGATGTTGACCGTGGGCAGGCATTCCGAGGAAAGCTGCAGATTCGCAGAGTCTACCTCGAGAATGCGGAACTGNCCATCCCGGTGACAACCGAAACTCCCCTGCGAATACATAATCTCACGGGTCGTCTCAGTGTTGACCGCCACGATCGCCTGACGATCGAGACCACCCGAGGAACCTTCAGGGGCATGAATATCCGTGCAAATATTNCTCTGGATAATTTCGATCCCGATAAGCTGAGTGACGGAACGGGCCAGGATGAAAGCAGTAAGCGCAGGGCGAACTTTACTGAGGACCTTCTCCGGGAACTCGATTCATGGTCTTTTCCCGACCACTCTCCCCCTTCTCTNCAGTTTGAGGTCAAGGGTAGTTTCAAGAGCCTCGCGGCGATACGCACTTCTATGTCCCTGAGCGCACCGAATTTCATGAGAGGCGACTACAGGATGCAGGATGTTCGCCTCTCGGGTGAGCTCGGCAANCGAAGTCTCAGCGTGGAGGAGCTTTCCTTCACGGACGGCGTGGGGAAGCTCAGCCTGCAGGCTCATTACGATCTCGAGGACAAAACCGGTGGATATGAAGGAACCTCTNCAATCAAGATCGTGGACTTACTGCGGGAGGGATTCGAGGACGAAAGCCTCGCTGAATTCAATCCGGAAGTGGCCCCTGAGGTAAGAGCACGTGGGAGGTTTTCCCTTCAGGAGGGAACAATGAATCTGAGCGCCATCGNCTCTCTCTCTTCCAAGTCCTTCCACTTTCTTGGAATCCCCTTCGAGGGTATCGACACTGATTTTTCGTGGCAAAATGGAGACATCTACCTGCGTGATCTGACCGTAAAGCACGAATCCGGAGCGCTGACCGGAGAAGTCAAGGTCGAGAACGATCTGGTTCAATATCGGACGGAGACNAGTCTACCCCTCTCCGTCTACCGTCCCTTTATCNGNGAGCAGTCAGGCCTCGAGCGCGTTCTCACAGAGAGTGAATTCGATGACGACAGCAAAATCATGATCAAGGCCCGGGGCTCGGTGTGGAGGAAAAACCTCAGCGACTGGGACGCTACAGGCAGCTTCAAACTGAAGAATTTTCGACACAATGGGGTCGCGGTAAAACTTGCCTCCGCTGATTTCTCNATGTCGCCCTTGGACTACATTTTCGAGGGTCTCGAAGCAGTGTTTGAGAATGACAANGGTGTGGACGAGCTCGTCGGAGAGGANTCCGGGACAGGCACCATGCATGCTGAAATGGTTCATTTTGACGCCAAGGAAAAACTNACCCGTGTGATAAAACTGGAGGGCACAGCATGGCCTGGACCCATCCTCCAGCTGTTCGACCCGAAAACTTCCAGATATGTGAGCGAAACATACCGATTTCGCAAAGCTCCGCACATTTCTTGCGCTGGNGTGATTGACCACCTGAGGCCCGGGCACCGCACCGACATTCAGACCGTGATAAAGACAAATGGTGNTACCGANTTTGATTTGCTCGGGCATCCCATTGAGATCNGCGAGCTTTCGGCAANCGTTCGCACCAGCTATCGAAAGAACGAAGTGTCAGCGCTGAATATGAAAATTTTTGGAGGTTCAGTCAGCGGACTGGTCACCCACCAATCTCACCCANCCCGATTGTCCCTTCAAATTCAGGGTCAAGGCCTGAAGTCTTCTCAAATCGGGCAAACTTACCGTCTCTCAAAAGTCGTTCCCGGCACTCTTTCCCTTTCCGTCGCAGCGCAGGCGACTCGGCACGAGGACAACGACGGCGCGGGAACGTGGGAGATAAATGGTGCCTGTAACCTTGGCCAGTCGGTCTATAACGGGGTTCACATCCGAAATGGGACCACACGATTNGAATTCGATCCACAGGGATTACAACTGTCGAACACCAAACTGACCTTCGACTATTCGGATTACTTTCTGCGGGATCGTCACGGCGGTCCTCTCACTACGGAACTTGATCTCGAGCATCTCCACTACGATCCAGAAAACGAGACAACCAAAATTGTCAATTTGCAGGGCCGCGCATGGCCCGGACCACTCCTTCGCATTGCTGATCACGGAACCGCCGAATATATCGAGGGGTTGCTCGGCTTCCGCGAGCTTCCAACTCTGAAGGCCTCTGGTCATTTCGACCACAGCGAGGACGGAACCGATACTCTCATTAACATCAATATTGAGAATCCGGGAGTAACCGACTATGAATTTCTCGGCAAGGCACTGCAGCTCAGAGGATTCTCTGCCAAGATCACCAGCAAGACAGGTCATCACGATATCTCAGACCTGAAGTTCCAGACGTTTCGAGGTAGTGCGGCTGGAGCCCTGACGGTGGAAGAGAACCCACAGGGTAAAACTCTGATCGAAGGAGGTATCCGCTGGGACAATATGAGCCTTTCCGAAATCGGTCAGAAGTTCTCCTTCGAAAAAGAGGCATTGGGTACGATTACTGGCCGGATGGATTTCAGGACTTTTGCGGGTGACACTGGATCGCTGAACGGCAAAGGCGTGATCGGATTGAAAAACGGTCAACTTTTCAACGTCCCCATCTTCGGCCCTCTNTCCCTTCCACTCGGGACGATTCTCGGNAAGGAATACAGTCACGAACAGGCGCGGGACGCNTCTGCCACCTTTGTAGTCAAAGATGGCGCTGTGTTCACCAAGGATTTAGTCACCTCAACGCCCTCAACTACCTTCGTCGGAGAGGGATTTATCGATCTGAGCGAAGACGAGATGGATCTCACCATGCGAATGAACGCCAGAGGACTTTTGGGATTGATGACCCTGCCTCTTGCCCCTCTCAGAGGACTCTTCCAGTTCCGCGGGCAAGGCCCTCTGAAACAGCCAGTTTGGAGAAGCGCCCCGTTCACTGCGCCTGACGAGGGCGAATCACACCCAATTTTCAAGGATCCTCCTCGTGCTCAGATTATTCCGGAGCGCTGACTCGCGGGGAATCCCCAGCAAACGCCTCCAGTTCAATANGGCCTCATGTCACCGGGGCTTGCGCCCCGGCTTTTTCTACGGCACGCTGNCTGGGAAAATCAGAACAGCGAATTACGATGAGCGATCCCATTGCCACTACAGAGGAACATCTCAAAGACATACCCTCCACCGAGCAGGCCGCTAACGATCTGCGCCAAGCGGCCGGCATCAAGACGCGCGAGATTGCCCAGAGTGCTGAGGAGCGGGCGCAATTACTGAAGGATTCTGCCGCTCAGAAAGCNCAGAAGCTCCGCGATTTTGCGGGCGAAAAGGCCTCCCAGTTTGCAGACGTTGCAGGCGAAAAAGCCTCTCAATTCAAGGATGTGGCAGGCGAGCACTGGGACGAAACAAGGGTCAAAGCTCGAGAACTTCAATCTGATGTCGAAGAATATGTGCGGCAGCACCCTTCAAAGTCTATCCTGATTGCGGCAGGAGTAGGATTCCTTGTAGGTCTGATCGTGAGAAGGTAGCCATCCCACGGCTTCCTTCGATCCACTTCATCCTGCTACCCAGCAAGCTTGCGAAAATTCATGCCTGACGGGTTTGATGGCTCCGATTCTTCTTCCGATTCCTTTCCGAGGGAATCNGAAGACCCGGCAGGTAAATATCAGTTCCGGGAAGGACTGGTTGAACATCTCAAGGCGCGCGGTCAACTCCTGCTCATAGAAGCGCAAGAAGCACGTGAGTCNCTTGGGAAACGTAGCTTTCTGGCCTTCACCACGGGCATCATCCTGTTAATCGGCTACGGTCTGATCCTGGTCGCTGGCATTTCTCTCCTCGGTCGGTGGGNAGAAGACCTCTCCCCCGGCCTGTCCGGCATGGGTTGGCAGGTATGCGCATTACTTGCAGGCCTTCTTCATTTAGGGATGGCACTGTTGTTGTATCGAAAGTTGAAACAGCAGGGGGACCTCAACCTGTTCGAATTTACGCGCGCAGAATTTAACAAAGACGGAGAATGGCTCAACAAAGTCAAAAAAACCTCGAGCTCAAACGAGAAATCGTCCTGAGACTGGACGCCTCCCGAAGCAGAATCGCGGAGCAGTCGATGGGACTGAATCAACGGATCANGCCCACGCATCTGGTCTCAAGGTATCTCAGGAGCCACCCACTTATCGCCTTTGGGGCCACTTCAATTGGGGTAGCTGCACTGACCTACCTGCTTTTCCCCAGATCCCGGACGACAGCGTCCGAGAGCCCACAATCACTGACTCAAAGTCTTTTAGGCTGGATTCCCGCCTTTNTGAAAGGCTCAATCCGCCGCTGGATTTTTCGACAGGCCCGGGACTACCTCTTGACGAAACGTCCCTAAACGGATTCCTTNCTTGGCCCTCGCCAAAATCTATGGTTTCCACAACGCCATCACAGCGCTGTTTTGCGTGCCGCACCTAACCCTATGGCCGAACATAAAGTCCTTGCTCATGTCGATGAATACCTTGCCATCGGTATCGATTATGATTGCTCAGATATCCACCTTGCGTCGCGATACCCACCGGCGTGGCGTCGTTACGGCAGCCTCGCACCGATCTGGGATGACCACCCCCCACTCAGCTCCGATGATACCGAGAGGCTGGCTCGCTCATTTCTTACGGAGCGAGAGTGGAGTCGTCTTCAAAAGGTAGGTGACGTTGACTTCGCCTACCAAAACGAACAGGGTCGCTTCCGGGCTTCCGTCGTGAAGCAGCGGTTAGGTCTTGATATCGTTTTTCGGATTATCAGCACGGAGCTACGGACCTTGGAAACGCTCGGGTTACCTGTCGACCACCTCGTTCCTCTCACTCGCTATCACAACGGGCTGCTACTTGTAACCGGATCCGTGGGCTCTGGCAAATCAACGACCCTCGCAGCTCTTGTAGATTTCATCAACAAGGACCGCGAAGACCATATCCTTACTCTGGAGGATCCTATCGAATATGTCTTCAACTCGGAAAAGTGCCACGTGAACCAGCGCGAAGTACACTCCCATACCGAATCTTTTCCGAAGGCACTCCGAGGGGCACTGCGGGAAGACCCTGATGTCATCATGGTTGGAGAAATGAGAAATCTCGAAACCATTTCTCTCGCACTCACTGCTGCAGAAACAGGACACCTCGTTCTTGCAACTCTGCATACCGGCAATGCCCCCAGAACCCTCGACCGTATCCTCGATGTGTTCCCAGTAGACCAACGAGGGCAGATCAGAGTCATGGTCTCTGAATCCCTCCGTGGTATTATCTCTCAGCAACTAGTCCCCAACATCAACGGTGATGGCCGTGCCCTGGCCCTTGAACTTCTGGTCAATACCCCCGCGGTCGCAGCAACCGTCCGAGACGGCAAGACCTTCATGCTCCCCGGAATCATGCAGACGGGTAAAAACGTCGGCATGATCACGATGGATGAATCCCTCCGTAACCTCTACGTCCAAGGCACTATTTCACAGGAAGAAGCCCTCTTCCGGTGCGAGGACAAGGTTCAAATGAAAGCCTTTTTCCAGTCCTGACCTCCTCTCCCCATGGCGAGAATTGACGCATATTTTCAGTACCTCATTGAATCGGGCGGGTCAGACCTGCACCTGTCCGAGGGTGGACCTCCAAAGGTTCGTATTCACGGGGCCATAACACCTATCGCTGATCAGCCCGCTCTTGCAGGGGAGGACTTCAAGGATCTGCTTTCCGAAATCTGCGACAAGGAAGCATTCGCAAGCTACCTTGAGTCTGGCGATCTCGACTTTGCCTACGAGATGAATGAGGATTCGCGATTCCGGTGCAATTATCTCAAGCAGAAAAATGGGCTCGCAGCAGTGTTCCGACTCATCCCCACTGAAATCGCCTCTCTCGAGGATCTGAACATTCCAACCGTGGTGAAGGAATTTGGCCACATGCGCTCCGGCCTCGTCCTTGTTACCGGGCCAACTGGCTCTGGTAAGTCTACCACGCTGGCGGCCCTGCTCGATTACATCAATTCGAACTTCTCACGACACATCATCACCGTAGAGGAACCAATTGAGTTCGTGCACCGAAACAAGCGCAGTATCATCACACAGCGGGAGGTTCCAATTCAAACACCCTCTTTCGCTGATGGCCTGCGTGCCGCCCTCCGGGAAGATGCAGACATCGTTCTGGTTGGGGAGATGCGAGACCTCGAAACCATCTCTCTTGCTCTAACTGCAGCAGAAACAGGGCTACTTGTGTTCGGTACGTTGCACACCAACAACGCACGAAAAACGGTGGATCGTCTGGTGGACGTCTTTCCTGCAGACCAGCAGTCGCAGGTCCGGACCATGCTGGCAGCGTCTCTTCGTGGGGTTGTCGCTCAGTTACTCATGAAGCGCAGCGACAAGCCAGGACGTTGCGCGGTAAATGAGATCATGTTTGCCACTCCAGCCGTCTCGGCGATTATTCGGGAGGGTCAGACCCAAAAACTTTATGACGTGATTATCGGCGGTAAAGCAGAGGGAATGCAGTTCATGGACGAATCCATCTGGGACAAACTTCGTGCAGGCAATGTCACTTCACAGGAAGCCTATATGAAGGCGATCGACAAAACCCGCTTTAAGAAATTCCTTCCAGAGGAGCATGCCGCTCTCGGCGAGGCGTCCGGGGAAAACCCGATGGAGCACTAGGGACCGCAAAGGAGCCCCTGTGGGCGGGGCCAGGGCAATTGGTAACTCCGCGGATACTTACTCACATTGATTCACATATCGGGAGGATAGGACAACCGAGAAATCGGAACCTTTGCCCATAGGGTCTTGCTATTTACCGTCGGCGGCTGATTGTCTTGGGCACAATTTTACTCTTTCACCTGAGCCTCTGGAATGTCCGTGAGCCAAGACCTTCTTTCCTTTAGTTGCCCGAATTGCAAGGTGCAGTTGCGTGTGCCAGCGAGTATGGCGGGCATCGAGGGTCCATGCCCCTCGTGTGCAGCAATTATTCACGCTCCTGAACTACCTGCACGCAGTCCCAGCTCCTTCAGTCCAGACGCGCAAACTCCACAGGTCTCGCCCTCCCAGGCAGCAAGCGCTTCCGCCTACGCGGATCCTCCCAAATCTCAAGCTGAGCCCAGAGAGTCAGAACCGCCCCGCGACAGCACCCCCACGAGTCCTCCTGCGGACCAGCACTCCCTAAGAAAGCAAATCGGATCCGGCCGGTCGGCAGCTTCTCCACGATTCCCTAAAGACCGTTCCAACAGTGAACGAGCAGATTGCGCTCCCCAAACTCACTTCCCGGTCGGAAACGAGCCTACTTCGGAGGGTGTTGTCTACTTGGATGATCATCATCAGCAGAACTCCGCGCTCAATCCTTCCCCAGAATCAGCTGATACTGAAGAATCCAAAATTGCTGCCAGCTCCGCGAAGAACGTCCCTTCTAAACACCTAGATCCAGAACCTGACCCGCTTGTTGCGCTCAAACCAACTCCGATCACGGATCCTAGTCGCAACGGAAGAGATCGCCTGCCCACGAGCAGCAGCCTTCCCAGCGAGCGAAAATCGAGAAAAGAACCAGACCTCCCAGCTTCTCCAGATCAGCTATCTTCCCCTGATGGAGACCCTTCGGACTTGGATTCTTCCAAGTCCATGGAGCCCGCTAACCCTTCTTCATCTTCTGCGCTCCCATCTACGACTGAAATACCAGAAGGACCGTTATCCCGAAAGTCGCGACTGATTCGATCTGACCTGGAATCTAAGGAAACAGTAAAGCTCAACGTCAACGCTTCCACTGTCGGTGCCTTGGTGAGTCATGAGCACGCTGGTCGTTTTGAAAATAGCAGGCGCTCTTCGCCCACTTGGCCGGGTGTGTCAGTTCTTTTGCTGTTTCTGACACTCTCAGCGGTGATGACCTATCTTGTTCTGGACCTGACGGATATGCTGCCGCACAGCAAAGGATCAGGTCAGCTTCCAGATCCAGCAGCGGGAGAAAGCTCAAAGTCTCTGCCAATCGCGGCAGCGAATTCAGCGCCTGCGGAAGAAAGTGGCACTCACCACGGCGAAGAGCATCCAGCCTCGGAACAGGTTTCAGGGGTTTTCAAAGTTGACCCGAATCAACTCTTCCCTGAATCATCCCCGGCTAATCAGAGCGTTCAACCAGACCCGAAAGCCCCTGTAGACGCTGATGCACAGGGCCTTATCTCTGAAGAACCGCTCGTCGTCAGCGAGGACTTGGAGGCGGGCTCTGCGCTTGCCTCAGGAGAAAGCCCTGACGCCGCACCTCGTGGCGCCCTGATCGATGAACAGGATGTGAAGGTCAGTGGCGAGGTCAGCCTCCCCCCACTTATCGACTTAAACCCTTCGCGAAATTCACTTCCACAGCAAAGTGACCGCCCAAGTGCTCCTGCCGAAACACTCTCGCTCTTTCTCACAGCCCGGAGCCTTAGTGAGCGGCGTCCTTACATGAGCGCTTCCCGTCGGTCAGAAGCCGAGCTGGAGAGAGGGCCGTTGGCGAAAGAGCTCCCTCCCACGATTAATGTAAAGCTTCTGAAGTATCTAAAGGATCATTCGGAGAGCACCAACGAAACATTTTTTGAAGTGTTTTTCCAAAGAGAGTCTTCAGCTCCCATTCTGGTCCAAGTGGATGTAACCAGTAACGGGCGCATACAGATTCACACCGATGCGTTTCTGGATCTCTACAATGATGAAATGGCGCGGTTTCAGGCCGTTCCAGTCAAAGGGGATCGAACCTTCCATACCCTGGCGGACGCCTACAAGCAGTGCTTTGAAGAGAAAATTCCGGGAGCAAAGGACAAGAGTTACCTGAAGCTACGCCAGCATGAGCAGGTCGCTCCGCGACTTCAGGCTTATTTTGCGAAAGATTCAACCATCACCCAGCAGATTGAGCAATCCAAGGCGCTCCTATGGGGCCGGTCAGGGATCTGCACTGTTACGGTAAGATGGAACACTGATTACGGAAGACCTTTTGTGGAGCTCGTGAGCATTGATGATCTCTCGTGGGGGCCCTGAGAGTTGCCGGCCGGAAACTCAGGTCAGCTCATAAATCATCGCTCGCACTACCGCATCCGACGGGGGATACATTCGTCACGGATCGACCACAGCGCTTGGATGAAACTCTTCCTGGGGACGGGATTGGCGATAGTGCCGTGCAGGCCCGGAAAGAGTGAAGCCGATCCCAAATTCGCCCTACGATCGGGTTCAGAGTTTCTTGCAGGGTATTACTCAATCAGAGGGCTTGGGCAACCGAACAACCATGAATCCCTGGACGCTGCTATATTTCTTGAACTCGCAGTCATTTTTTATGCGCAGCAATCCGAAGGCTCGCTCCTTGACGTGAACGGGGGTGACTGCCACATGATATTCTCTCCCTGGCTTGATCACCTTCAATTCGTATTTGAACTGCTCGTTCGTGCAAGAGAGCTCAGTGACCATAATATCAGTGTCATGGTTCACGCTGATCTTGAAAATCTGGGCTTCTCCCTTTCCGTTCAGGTCCCAGAAGAGAGTGGGCGGATCAATTGAGAACAAGTCTGGGATTTCCAGCTTCGTGGTGAGAACAATAGGGAGCGCTTCGCCCTCAACGCTAATCACGATCTTCTTTTCTATCGCACCCTTTATTGTGCCCAGCTTAAAATTACCACGGACTATTCCGTTCTCTCCCGGCTGCCAGGTAAGCTTCCCGTTTCCACTGATCTCAGCAGACAGGCAACTGCAAGCCGCCTGATACTCCTTGATCGTGATGGGCTTGTCTCCTTTCACTTTAAAAGGAAACTCAACACTCAGGTGGTCCTTATCCGGTGGCAGGATCAACGAAATTTCATTCGTCTCGAATGCCAGCTGCCCAAAGAGGCCAGATGAACCCGCCATCATGAGAAGACCGAACCGAATCAAATTTTGCCCCTTCGAGATATTCATTACTTCGCCTTGAGGTTAATCAGCTCCACCGTGATGATGAGGTTGCCATCACGCCACCTAGGGCCAATCAGATAAACTCTCTTCCCTACTTCAAATACCCGGTCCCATCTCAGGGTCATCTTGCGTTTTTGCCAGTATTCAACATCAAGCCGTAATTTTCGCGATTCCTTGATTGAGGCCTGTGGCTGGAAGGTCAGCATCAACGCTTGCGAATCGTTGATGGGTTGCGCCCAACTCTTATATCCCTTGAGAATATCCTGTTCCACCGAACCAAGTTTCACGAAGGTCTCATACGCCTCCAACTTGTCTACTTGCCTCAACTTGGCTACTTCCTTTCCACCGAGGGCGACAACGCCATCTCCAAGGGAATCAGGTGATCCGTTTGTTCCAAAGAGCACTGCTGTTCTCACTTTTCCTATCACTTCCTTACCCGGATCCTGTGCACCCGCAACAGCCATCAGAGCGAGGTAGGTAAGCGCTAACATTCTCATTTGGTTCACTCGGTGTTAGTAAGTTTTCGTGACGTTAACATAGTAACCGTGACGACCATCGAAGGATCGTGCACCCAAGACCAGATCTGAATCAGACAGGGGAGCCAGACCCTCAACGACCAAAAGCGTCGAATCTGAATTCGTATCGAGAATTACCTGGGTGGAAACGTTAGTGAGCGGGGAATAGACTTCTGAATTCGACCCGGAACCAACAAGTCCGGAAGATGCGTTGCCTGACTGGGCACTCTTCATTCCCAGCAGGAACGCAAACACCACCGCACAGGTGACCGCCGGGCCCATCCACCAGAGCCATCGACGATTGAAGGCGCTGAAGGCACCGGAATCCTCCTTCAGTCCAGGAGCGGCATTCTCTGCCTTCACAAGCTTTTCAAGATGCGAATTAAAGTAGTCTGGAAATGGTGGGTCTAGCTCCCGCGGGACGGAATCGCGCAACCTCTCCCTGAGGCGAAGAAATCTGGCACGCTCCTCATGCAGCTCAGGAGAACTGGCCAGAATCGGCTCAAGCTCCTTCATCTCTTTTTCGCTCAACCCGTCATCCATCCAGCGGGTGAGCAGCTCTTCTTTCCGGTCGTTGTTCATATGTTGATCAGCAAAGTCTGCAGTTTTTTCCGGGCATAAAAAAGGCGGCTCATCACAGTGCCGAGCGAACAGCCCATGACATCAGCAATCTCCTTATACTCTAAACCCTGCACCTCACGAAGCAGGATCGCCTCCCGATGTTCTGGAGACAATTTCTCGAGGGCATTTTCAATATTGGTCCTAACTTCCTCTTGAGAAAGCGCCTCATCGGGTCGGGACACTCGAGCAGGAGTTGCAAGGGCCCCCGCGGCAATTACCTCCCTGTCGAGTAAGTTATCATCAAGGTCTCCCGCAACATCCATCTTTCTTTTCCGCATCCAGTCATACACCACGTTGTGGGTAATTCGATACATCCACGTCGAGAATCGGGCACGCGATTCAAATCTGGGCAGAGCTTTCCAGACCTTCACGAAGACCTCCTGAGCGAGATCCCATGAGTCCGCTTCATTTTTGACCATATTTTGAATCATCGCATACACCCGCCCACGATGTTTGGTCACCAGCAGATCAAAGGCGCCGTAGTCACCTTCTTTACATCGATCGACCAGCTCCGCATCAGAGGCTTCTGCAGGGGCTCCCTCTCCTCCAGCATCACCCGGAACAGGACCCTTTGTCAGATTTGACGCTATGGAGCGGAAAAAATTCATCAAAGATTGCCCCTCGGAAGGTGGCCCCAAACTCCCACTTGAGCAAGCGGAGACACCTTAAAAACAGGGCTTACCAGACAGGGAACTTTTAAACCGTTTCGCGAATCAACGGAAAATTTACTATCTATCGGCTCTGAGATTCTCAAATTCAGCCCGATCGAGCCCCACAAGCCTGGCCCTACTAAACCGGCAACCTAGTAGACATCTCTCTGATAGCGCTTCTCCTTTTTGAGCCCCTTAATATAGGTTTTGGCTTCGTCCTCACTCTTTCCGCCGTGCTTTTCCACGATCTTGTGGAGGCTTGCATCTACGTCCTTCGCCATTCTCGATGCATCGCCACAGACATAGAAAGATGCTCCTTCTTCCAACCATTGCCACATTTCAGCCCCATTCTCCTCCATTCGATGCTGAACGTAGATTTTATCCGCCTGGTCTCGCGAAAACGCCAAGTCGAGACGAGTCAGAAATCCATCCTTCTGCATTGAAACAAACTCCTCCTCGTAGAGGAAATCGGTCTTCCTATGAGGGTTACCAAAGAGTAACCAGTTTTTTCCCGCCGCACCTCGCACTTTGCGCTCTTCAAGAAATGCCCGAAAGGGCGCCACCCCGGTACCAGGTCCAACCATGATAATCGGAGCGCTATCATCCTCCACCAGCCTGAAGGCCTTGTTATGGTGAACGAAAACACCCGGCTGGAGCCCCTCTGCCCGATCGGCAAGAAATGTGGAACACACTCCGCCTCTATCTCGACCGTGAGAGTTATATCTCACGATTGCGATTGTTAGATGCACTTCACCCGGATGCGCATTTGGACTGGAGGCAATTGAATAGAGTCGCGGCTGGAGCTTTTTAAGGACCTTCACAAAATCCTCCCCGTCAGAAAAATCCGCAGGGTATTCCGTCACCAGGTCAATCAGCTCCCGGCCCCAACAAAAATCGTTCATAACCTTACGGTCTCCGCTTTCCACAACAGAGCGCAGATAGGGCGAACCGCTTCGACTCTGCCACGCTTGCAACAATTTCGGGGTAAGCGACCTTATGTCGTACCCGGTCATCAGCGCATCCCTCAGAGAGCTTTCCCCGCCACCCGGCATGGGAACCTGATCGTTGGTATTGAACGGCAGGCTGTTCAATATCTCGTCTACCTGCTTCTCCTGATTCACCGGAAACACTCCCAGCGCATCCCCCACAACATAGTCCATTCCAGCCCCTTCCAGAGACAGCTCGATATGATGGGTCTCCTTCTCTGCGCCTTCTCCATTAAGATTGTAATTCCTCAGGATCGGGCTCCCAAACGGATTTTTTTTGCCGTACGGAATACTCTCTTCTTCAGTAGAAGCTGCGGTGTCAATTGCAGCCGCTCCTCCTCCGAGGCTCTCAATGACCCCTTTTCGCCAACCTGCAAATGCTTCGTCGAAGTCGACATCGCAATCCACCCTCTGGTAAACGCGCTCTGCGCCCAGCGATTCCAGCCTCTGATCGAAGTCGATCCCGCACTTGCAGAAATCCGGGTATTCGGTATCGCCAAGGGCGAGCACTGAAAAACGCACACCTCTCATTTGCGGAGCCTGATCGCTGAGAATGAACTCATAAAGATCTGCGGCATTGTCCGGAGGCTCCCCATCTCCGTAAGTGCTGGTGATAACGAGAAGATTTTTCTCCCCGGCGAGGCGTCCGGAATCATATTGCCCCATGTCCACCACCTCAGTATCAAAGCGGCCTCCGTTGAGATCTTTCGCCATCCTTTTTGCACAACCCTCAGCATTTCCGGTCTGCGAACCCACGAGAATTGTAACGGGGATAGCAGGGCCGTCATGCTCAGCCCCTTCGCCTGACGCAGATCCAAGCGTCTTGCTGAGGAAATCACTGAGCCACTCCCGCTGCTCGGGAGTAAACGGCGCATCTTCAGGAACCAGGATCCGGTGCGGCATGATCTGAACTGAAAACCCGGTGGTTACCGGCTGACCAAAGGTATCGTGACTCAAATCTTTTTCAAGGCGATTAACCTTCGAAGGATTTGCTTGGACATCAATTCGGAAGAGAAGGACGACGAGCCTGTCTGAACATCTCCATCCTGAAACCCTTTAAACCTTAACGTCCTTCGTTGACTGCCAAACAGACTGAAAATAGTCCCAATCCGATCGAAAACCACGAATCGTGTTAACGCACCGGTCGCTTTTTTTACCGGGGGGCCAGCAGCCGGCTAAACGCGACATCCCGCAGACACCACAAAGCAGCCCAGACACCGCTTGGAAAGGTGAATAAACGGTCAGAATAGGCGCTACTCCGGAAGAGGGAAATCCTGGTTGAACGCAAAAACCCGCTCGCGAATTTCCTTTAATTTCTGCCCGTCCTCCCGATTTTGAATTGCCTCAAAGATAAAGTCCGCCACCGACTCGAGATCCGCCTCTTTCATCCCGCGGGTGGTAACCGCAGGCGTTCCCAGACGAATTCCACTAGGCTTCATGGGTGACCCCGTATCGAAAGGGATGGAGTTCTTATTTACCGTAATTCCGGCCGCATCCAGAGCCTCATCCGCCATTGTCCCGTCAAGACCGAGCGGGCGCATATCCACCAGCATACTATGGTTGTCGGTACCCCCCGATACGATTCTGAACCCATGGTCCCCCAGTCTGGACGCCAGCGCTCTCGCATTCTCAACGACTTGCCCCTGGTAAACCTTAAATTCTGGACGAAGCGCCTCTCCAAAGCACACCGCCTTGGCGGCGATCACATGCATGAGTGGCCCTCCCTGCACGCCCGGAAATACCATCGAATTAATCTTCTTGGCATACTCTTCTCTGCACAGGATCAATCCGCCGCGAGGACCCCTCAAGGATTTGTGGGTGGTCGTAGTGACGAAGTCAGCATGCGGGATTGGTGTCGGGTGAACTCCCGAGGCAACCAGTCCCGCGATATGAGCCATATCTACGAAGAGATAGGCCCCAACCTCTTTCGCTATTCGACCCATCCTCTCGTAGTCCACGACCCGGGAATAGGCACTCGCTCCACAGGTTATTAACTTGGGCCTCACCTCGGCGGCAGCCGAGGCCAACTGGTCGTAGTCGATACGCTCATCATCCTCACTCACTCCGTAGTGCGTCACCTCATAGAATTGCCCGGAGAAGTTCGCCTTATGCCCGTGAGTCAGATGCCCCCCATGGGCAAGATCCATGGTAAGAATCCGATCTCCCGTCTTCAGGAAGGCGAAGTAAACAGCCGCGTTAGCCTGCGACCCTGAATGTGGCTGCACGTTAACGTGTTCTGCTCCAAAAAGCTCTTTCGCCCTGTCGATTGCGAGCTGCTCGGCCCGGTCCACATTCTCACAACCTCCATACCAGCGACGGCCGGGATAGCCCTCTGCGTATTTATTGGTCAGCAGTGATCCTTGCACTTCCAGAATCGCCCTGCTGGCAAAATTTTCTGAAGCGATTAATTCAACGTGATTCCGCTGACGACGCCCTTCCGCCTCGACGACTTCGAAAATCTCAGGATCGCTGAGCGCGAGAGCGCTTCCTGATGCCTTCGCGACCCGATTAACGTGGCGCCCTCCATCGAAAGGCGTATCGAGAAAAGCTCTCACGATACTCACTGCCTGCTCGCCAGTCAGGCCCCGGGCTCCGAGACATGCGATGTTTGAATCATTATGACCACGAGTGATTTCTGCATCCTCTACAGAACATAAACGGGCAGCTCTAACGCCCTGCATCCGGTTGGCTGCGATACTCATGCCGATTCCAGACCTGCAAACCAGCACTCCGAAGTCAGCTTTCCCTTCGGAAACGCTTCGTCCTACCAGATTTGCGAAGTCCGGGTAATCCACCGAATCTTCACCTTTTGTCCCGTAATCGACCACTTGGTTTCCGGTCATTTCAAGTGCCTCGACGATGGCACTTTTGACCTCTACTCCCCCGTGGTCCGCTCCTATCGCGATTCGCAGACTAGCGTTATTCATTGGTCTAAACTCAGTCCCTCCTCGGGACACCCATTCCTTGGCCCTCTTCCAGCGAAACGCAATAGAGAAAACCAATCCGGGAAATTATTCTTCACCATGAGCTCCCTCGGAACGCAGAAATCCAAGAATTCCTTCCACGGCCCGATCCAGAAACGAAGCTACCTCCTCGTAGGCCCGGAAGCCACCGCCTATCGGGTCCGGGACATCCCTGCCCACAACACCGTCGATTTCCACAAAGTCGCAAACGAGGTGAAATTTTCCTTTTTCCCCGGGATAGCGGTCTTCAAGAGACGCCAAATGATACTTCGTCATACAGAAAATGTGGCTCGATTCTGCCAGAATATCCTCGTCTACCATCCTGCTCGCAAAGCCCTCCATTCCGATTCCCCGTTCCTCGAGGATCTCCAGAGTTTCTGCGCTAGCACCGCCACCCTCATAAGCAGCGACCCCCGCCGAGCTTACCGTCAGGGAATCAGACGGCACTTTCGCTCGTAGCAAGCCCTCGGCCATGGGACTCCGGCACGTGTTCCCCGTGCATACGAAAAGCACATGAGCGAATGAATCTGGCATGCCCATATGCTAGGCTCTCCCCCCCTACCCTCGTCAAACAGGCAATCTCAGGTATTACTCCTCTTTCTGATTTCCAGCAGATTCTACGCCCAATATCTGCCGGTTAGATTAGGACGACCTAACCAATAATTTCTCCACTCCGAAAAAAAATAAAGGCAGGCAGCTGAGTGATTCGCTGCATATGAGTTGGTTACGCCCCTTAATAAAAAGCCCCTTGGGTCGCAGCTTGCCCCCCGTCTTCGATCAGAATACCGAATGGGGTTCAATGATGCCGTTAAATCCCGATCTTGGAAAAAAGCTCAGTGCCGCCCGGCACGGATTGGGTGCTTCCATTCAGGACATTTCCCGGCGGACTCACATACCCGAGAATGCGATTCGACACCTGGAAAAAGGTCAATTCTCGGAGTTTCCCAGTGTCGAATACGCAGTGGGATTCCTCGCTCAATATTCTGATTATCTGGGTCTCCCCACCCTCGACCATCTTGATTCTTTCGCTACCAGTGAGGATCGCTCCGGCATTGCCACGAGAGAGAGTAACAAAAATCGCTGTATTACGAGGGTCTCGGTCACCGAAAAGCGGCCACTACCCATCACTGGATCCCGCAATTCCCAGCGGGGCCTCCTGCGATCCAGAAGCCTTCCTGAGGAGGAGCCGGAAGAGAATCAACTGCCGATTAACAAGGGGCAGCCTCTCATTGTATTTTCGATCACCTCAATCCTGATCGCCTGCTCGCTGTTCGCATATATGAGACTGAGCGGTGACTTCGATCAGGAAGACGCTTCGGCTACGCAGAATCCCTCCGCGCCCCTGGGTGAGATTGGAGGCCTGTCAGCCCAAGCACCTATGAGTCCTGTGTTTTCCGATGTGCCTCGAGCTCTCCCTGTCTCTCCGGAGAGCACCTTGCCTCCCACCGCCAAGAACCCAGGTGAAAGGACCAAGATCCAGAATTTGAGCGCCTCGAACGTGACCCCAGCGTTACCCTTTGAGGGGTTCTCTCTCGAAAGTCCACCGCCTAGAGCGGTCATCGTTGAGGAGTAAGCCACTGGGTGAGAAACCATCGTTGCTTGCAGTCGAGTCCAATCATGATTGTTCTCTGATAAGCTGGAGAAACGGTTTAAGAAATCTTTCGGCTTTCACCGATCCCACGCCTTTGATCGTCATTGCTGCCTCAACCGAAGTTGGTCGCAACCGGGCCAGTGACTCCAACGTCTTGTTTGTGAAAACTCCATAGGGCGGCACCCTGTATTGCTTGGCAAGGCCATTCCGAAGACCCTTCAATTGAGCGTAAAGACCCGCATCACGCGGGAGAAGCTTTCCATCCTCCTTCCCTGTTCCAGAGCCTGCCTTGCCCTTCCTGCTCCCCTGCTCAGGCCACACCAGACTATAACCGCCTGCTCCCTTCATAACCTGCTCACCCTTTTCCGTCAGGGTCACAAGAGGAAATTCACCTGTCTGGGTAACGAGAAGTCCCGCAGAGTGTAGCGCGTGGAAAAGCTCATTCAGATAGGCGGTTCCCTGTCCCTTGAGGATTCCGTAGGTCGAAAGATCGTGTAACCTTACCCGCAGGATTTCCTGTGATTTACTGCCGGTGAGCATCTGAACGATACGACCCCTTCCGAAGATCCCCTCCCATCCCTTGGATGTTCGTCGACTCATACGGGCCACGCCACTAAGGGCTTTGCGCACGAGAAGGTCCTCGCTTTCTGTCGGCTCTCTACGGTCTGTCCCATAATCGCTCCGGCAGACGTCACAGGTTCCGCACTCTGCTGGATCGCTCTCCCCGAAATATTCAAGAATTGCCTGTTGCCGACAGGAAGCGCCATAGCACAGAGCTACAATCGCCTTCAGTTTTTTCCGATCACGATTCTCCTTCTCTTCGAGGGAATCTCGGTTGATTTCCAACTGACCCGGTTGAACCTCGGGCCGCTGCAAGCGTGTCCCTCGCCTGCGCTGACCCGGAAGATCAAAGCGTTCCACGTAGCCACCACGAACCAGAAATGAAAGCGCACTGCTTACCGCCATGCCATTCTTTACCTCTACCGCCTCGGTAATTTCCTCGATGGTGGCATGAACCTCTCGCTGCTCGTTGGCCTTCTCGTAAAGGTGCTCGTAAACCTGACAGATTATTCCGTATCCCGGGTTAGCCCCCTCCAGGAAAAATTCCTGAGTACGCGTATCCGCATAGTTCCAGAGCAGCTCACAATAGGCAGCCTCTCCATCGCGACCTGCACGTCCTGCTTCTTGATAGTAGGCTTCCACGCTACCGGGAACTTCAAAGTGAATAACGAAGCGGACATCTGAGCGGTCGATCCCCATCCCGAAAGCATTTGTGGCCACTGCAACATCCACCTCACCCCGGATGAAGCGATCCTGCGTTTCTTCCCGCTCCTGCTCCGTCATCCCACCATGATACCCGATACAACGCACGCCCCAGTTGTGAAGAGTCTCCGCAACTTCCTCCACTCGCTTGCGAGTCGCGCAATAGACAATCCCCGTCCGATGTTCCTCGAGAATCTCGCGGATTCGCCGGAACTTGGTCGCCTTGGTCTCAATCGGGTTAATATTAAAACTCAGATTCGCTCGCGCAAATCCAGTTACAGTCTGGAAGGGTTCACGTAGTTCGAGCACCTTCACGATGTCCTCACGGACCACTTGGGTGGCCGTCGCCGTGAAGGCCACGCACTGGGGATTCCCTAAAGCCCGCCGCGCTTCTCCCAACCTTAGATAATCCGGCCGAAAATCATGCCCCCACTGGCTCAGGCAGTGCGCCTCGTCGATAGCGAGAAGCCCTACCTTCACTCTTCTCATTGCCGAAACAAACCGGTCCGCACGAAACCGCTCTGGAGCTACGTAGACCAACTTATATTCTCCCCTGACCATTCCATCGATCCGATTTCTCTGCTCTCCATGAGAAAGGGTGGAATTGATGAGAGTCGCGGCTACTCCCCTGTCCACCAGCGCATCCACCTGGTCCTTCATCAGGGCGATGAGGGGGCTCACCACTACCGTCACACCCTCAAGGCAGAGAGCTGGAAGCTGATAACAGAGAGACTTGCCTCCTCCTGTAGGCATTACCACCAAGCCGTCCCGCAAACCCAGAATCTCCTCCACGATGCCGGCCTGACCGTCTAGGAACTCCTCAAAACCGAATGCCTTACGCAACGTCTCTTTCGCAAGGTCGAACACGGGGTGAGACTGCACCGCCAGCATTCCATGATCAACCCAAAGCGCCGGCCCAATCCTTCCTCGTCCTGCCAGCTCGGCGCTCCACCCATCATCTTTCCTCTGGTGCCCGCTGGAACAAGTTGGGAACATTATTCCTCATAAACCCGATCACCATGAATTCTGGGCCTCTTATTCTCACCTGCCTTATCGCCCTTTCGCCCCCGTCGACTCATGCCGGGATCAGGGCTGGGGCCGCAGAACAGGAAATTACTCCAAGGGCCGGTCTGGAGATCCAGCACTACTTCCGAAAAAGTATCGGGGTGCGTGACCCTCTCTTCGCACGTTGTCTCTACCTCGAAGACACAACGGGAAATGCGGTCGCTATCGTGGGACTTGACCTCATCATGGCCAGCTTCGAGACCTGCGACGAACTACGAGCTGAGATACGTGAGAAGTGCGGAGTCAAAAATACGCTCCTCAACTTCAGTCACACCCATGCTTCCGCGGCCCTCGGTCCTCGCGGACGCTCCACCGTCTCGAACGATGAAGGCTCCCAGTGGAATGATCACACCCTTGACTCCATCATCGCAGTCGTAGCGAAAGCTCGAAAACAAGCCGAACCAGCATCCCTCCGGGCCGGACGCGCCAAAGTTCAGGTCGGCTATAACCGGCGTCTCACCAACACCCGGAATGGGCAGGTCTTCATGGGAGTCAATCGTATGGGACCAGCGGTTCCATGGGTTAACGTTCTGGTGGCGGACAGTCTACGGACCAGCAAACCTCTCGCCGTACTTTTTGAACACGCCGCCCATCCGGTCATTGTTCCCCACACCAGTAAACTTACCAGCGCCGACTTCCCGGGAGCCGCTGGAAAACGAATCAGGGAGATTCTTGGCGACGATGTCATTACCGTCTTTGGTCAAGGATGCGGGGGGAACATCAATGGATTCCCTCTCCGCTCTACACATGAGAAGGCGGAGGAGGCCGGTCGTCGACTCGGGGAAGCCAGCCTCAAGGCCATTCAAGAAAGCAGGCGCATTACAGCCAGCCTGCTTACTGTGAAGTCCACCACAGTCACTCTTCCCTCCGCGCCCCTCCCTGACCGGGAGCTTCTTGCGGAAATGATGGACCTCGAAAAACACAATGAAGATCGCATGAAGCAATTACGACGAATTGAGCATCTTCTCGAAGAGGGAAAGCAACCTCCTGGTCGTCGGTTTGACGCTCACGCCGTAATGCTGGGGCGCGAATGGTGCCTCACTGCCATGCCCCATGAGATGTTCTGCCAGTACGAACTCTGGATCGACAAGCATGCTCCTTTCCGGACCACCATGACTTTTGCCTTCACCAATGGATACGAGGGTTACGTTGCGGTGGATAAAGCCCTGGCCCTCGGTGCTCGTGGAGGTTACGAGGCCGGCCGGCTCCCCAACTGGGGCGGACAAGTCTATAGCAGACATCTGGGCCCGCCTGCAGTCGGCGCCGAGAAAATCGTGAAGAGGGCTCTTTCTTCTCTCTGGCCATCCGAAACCTTACCCCCAAAGTAAGCAGTTTCTGTCGAACACATGAAGCCCGGCCCTTTTCAGGACCGGGCTTCTTGCCACAGGGCACTTTGCCGGGGGCTGATGCCGGTGGGTTATTCCGGCGTCGCAATCACCCTGAAGAGAGCCATATTCTTGGAGCGGTCGACTGGAACATGTGCCGAGCTGGTCATATTTACCTGAGGGGCAAGCTCAGGCCTGTTCTCAATCACTGGCACCAGGTCGGGGAAAGGCCGCCATTCTGACATCGGGAAGGCCGTATTGCCGCCCTGTGGCTCCTGACCTTCCGGATCTTCATTCCATTCTCCCATCGGGTATTCCTGAGGAGCCTCCTCCCAAGCTACCCCCGTAGGGAACAATTCATCAACGCGAGGGACTTCATGCTCGCCAAGATTTTCGCGGATCCATGCCTGAGGAGAAGCGTTAGTCTCGAGGGTATAATTCATGCCGATCACCGTGTTCCAACTCACCGTCAATTGGTTCTCCTGTAAATTGGGGACCATCATCCATTTCCACATCTTACCAATCTTTACCTGATAATCCTCCACTTCGCCACCAATCTGGTGTCCCGTGTAGAAGGATCCTCCATGACTTAAGCGAAAACGGGCTGCCGTCTTGAATGGTTTTTTCACTTTTGGCACCTTGAAGGCCAGAACCTGCCCTGGGTTTACAGTCTCGCTGTTGAAGATGCGGTTGTTAGGCTGAGCCCAGCTGCCATCTCCGTCGAAGTCGATCCAAGCATCCAGGATACCCGTCATGGTCGGCAGGACCCGCACGAGAGCATACGAACCGGAGATCATCGGAGTCAGGAAGATCACGCCATCTTCATCATCATTACCGTCGAGGTCATCGCCGAGGCTCATAAGGCTGGGTTGCCCGTCGGGCTCGGAATCGATGGCCTGACCAAGAAAGAGATCATCGATCTGATGGGAGGCTCCGACACCAATCGAACCAGGATTTGACTGACGGGTTGGAAATGGCTTCGGGGCATCGCCCCAGTCTAAAAAGACGGGTGGCTGGTTGCCCTTGATGTAAACAAGGTGGTCCTCAACCTCTCCGTCACTGGCATAGCCGGAAGGCCCGAGTCCACCGGTTGAATTGATTCTGACCCGTGCCACCGTGTGTCCTGTCGCAGCTGAGGATGGAACTGTGAAACTATAGCTGTTGATTCCGGGATTCGCGACCGCGTTCAGCACGATCTGCTCGCCGGCACCCCAGATCCCATCCCCATTAAAATCAAGGAAGGCATTGATATACCCCGAAGCGGAGGCGATCACTGAAACTACCGAGACAGTGCCTTGCTGCAAGGTCGTGAAAGCAACACCATCTTCGTCATCAGACCCAATATTGTCATCGCCTTGCGCCGAGGAATCAGGCTGCCCATCGCCTTCAGGGTCGCACATGGCCCCAAGGTATATTCCGTTGCTAATCATGTGAACGGCTCCTCCATCAACCGCGAGTGTCGGATAGGGCGCTGGGGCATCTCCCCAGTCGAGTTCTCCATTTGGCTGACCAGGCTCGATTCCTATCTGGTAATCCTCCACCTCTCCGTCCGAGGAACCACCAGCAGGGCCCAATCCTCCTCCGGAACTAATTCGGAAGCGGGCGTAGGTTCCTCCAGCAGAGGCACTGGCAGGCACAGGGAAGTTCATATTGTTCACCCCCGCTACAACTGGATGCCCGACAAAGACCTGTTCGCCGGTATCGTTCCAGTCTCCATCGCTGTTGAAATCCACCCAGGCGTCAATCCGCCCCGGCATACTGGCCACTGCCTCAAGAGTGGCATTACCCCCTATGAGGATTGGGGAGGTAAAGGTGATTCCATCCTCGTCGTCGATAGCGGAGTCCAGATCGTCACGAAGCGCGCTGCTGCCCGGGATTCCATCGGGTTCCGAGTCTACCGAGGTTCCAAGCATGAGATCGTTGGTCATGAGATGGAATGCACCGCTGTTAGATGAAGTCACCGGGTAGGTGCCGGGGGCGTCTCCCCAGTCCAATTCCGGACCAGGATCATGACCGCCATCGATCTTAATCTGATAATCCTCTACCTCTCCGTCCTGAGCAGTTCCCACCGGGGCAAGCATTCCCTGCGAACTCAGCCGGAAACGTGCATAAGTCGTTCCAGCCGGGGTCGAAGCAGGAACCGCAAAATCCAAAGTATTCAGGTTAGCGGCCAGAGGCTCTCCGGTGAAGATCTGCTCTCCTGGATCCATCCAGCTTCCGTTTCCATTAAAATCAATCCACGCGTCTAATCGACCGGGTCCGGAAGCCCAGACCTCGATTTCGGCAATCCCGCCGGCTTGCAGAGGACTGAGAAAGGCTATCCCGTCTTCATCGTCAAATGGTCCCATTGCATCATCTCCGTTAGCAAAAAATGTGGGCTGTCCATCGACCTCGCTATCGATCCGGGAACCCAGAGTAAGGAGAAATCCATCTGCAGACGGCGCCACTAGATGGCGAGCTCCGTCGTTGGCATGGAGAGTAGGATAACTCGGATCTGGTGCATCTCCATAGTCAAACTGCTGGGCGATCTGCGGAATGTCCGGGAAATCTGGAATTCCGGGGATATCCGGGAGGTTAATATCGATGCCGGCGTCCAGTAATTCTGTAACGCGATCCAGATCGAGCTGGAGGGACTGCCCCCCCGCGATTGGAATAGTTCCGAGTAAGGCTACCAGCGAGAGGTTGAATAAGGCGTTTAATTTCATGGCTATAATGTCTCTTCGTCCCTTTCAACCGAAGTTCGCCATGTAGATTTCCAAGAATCTTTCACGATTCTTTCTCCTGTTCCGAGGACCTCAAATGACTTGAATCGTAGCCCAAAAAAGCACGGAGGTTCCCATGCTCCCCAGTGATCCAGATCAGACGCAACCTCAGACGGGCCAGTGCCTAGCGGCCACCCAGAGCACCCCCTCCCAGGACCCACGCGACGTTGAAGCGCGCCATCCAGCCCTTGTTGGAAAGAAGGTAGATCAAGCCCTCGCTGGGCGTATCTTTCCGGCCCACTGCCAGCCACGTGTAATTGCCGGGCCCCTCCTTGAGGAGTCGGCTGACAGGCCACGTGTCTCCTCCGTCCAAACTCGCCCGGATCGTAATATCGTCACGCTTGTCTCGACGTCCCGGAGCACTGAATAGAAGAATCTCCTGCCCTTTGTGCTGAAGCTTGGCGAGGGATCCCTTGCATCCATAGACATCAGGGGGACCATCAAAAAGCTCATCATCCTCTCGGGCCTCCACCCAGCTTTCCCCACCGTCGAGGCTCTCCCCCACAAGCTTGTTGCCCGGCCGCACGTGAGTCCGGGCATTGTAATAGATTCGACCATCCTGTAATTCAAGAAGACCCGGTTCCGAGCTCCCGAGGATCGGAAAGGGGTTACTTGGGGTCCACGTTCGCCCTCCATCATCACTGTAAAGGGCGTTGCTGTAACGCTTTCCAAAGAACTTGCGCTTTTGCCCCTTGTTCAGGTAGGTCCTGCTTCCATCCTCGTCCACAGATCCCACGAAGACCTGAGACGGCATCAGGAGCCGGCCTTTCCTCCTCCCGTGCTGGAGGGTAATTCCCGCATCACAGCAGTAGGTGGTCGCCAACCAGCCATTACGATCCGGCTTTATGAGGGTTTTCTCGCTACGCCACGTCCTGCCATGATCCATGCTTCTGTAAAGAGTATTGCTCGGAGCCAGCCCCATCGCAAAAACCATGATATCGCCGGTGCTTTCGTCCACCGTGACATTCCCCAGCTCGCTCCAACCCACATGCTCGCCCTTGTAACGCCCATCGTCCGACATGTCGGCTCCGATCGCTACTCTCTTCCCTACCACGATCGGATCGCTCCAACTACGGCCTCCATCCTCACTTCGTTTTACTTCTACCTGTTCCCTTTCCCGCGCCTCCTTGAACACCAGCACCGTCCCGTTCATCGCCACCGCGACGTGCCCCATCACTGGAACCTGTTCCTCCCATATCTCACGAAACGGTTTCTTCTCCGCAGCCTGCACGGTAAAGCCCGGTATCACTGCTACAAAAAGAGTGAAAACAAGCCGCAGGCTGAGATTCATTTCCTAACCGTGGCGAGATTCCGGGAAACTGACGAGAGGAAAGAAGGCCTCCGGTCGCATCGTTGGACTACCCAGACCCCCCGAATACAGATTTCCAGCTTATCTCAGGGCGTGGAGTATGCGATACTTCAGAGTCGCAAACAGTTTCACGCCACTCGAATTCCAAGAGCTGACAAAATGCAGGTAGCCAGAAGCAAAACCACCGATGAGTAAGCGCCGCTTTAAAAGGGCCGCTTATCTGACTCGCAGGGACCTTCTTCGAGCTGGAGCCTTGGGCATGGGCCTTCCTGGCTATCTCTCACTGTCAAATACCGCCAAAGCGATCAGGCCCCATCAGACGAGCGGATTCGGTAAGGCCAAGAGCTGTATCGTCGTCTTTGCGTGGGGTGGCCTTAGCCATATTGACAGCTTTGATCTCAAGCCGGATGCGGGCAGTAACATCAAGAGTGCATTCGGGTCTATTCCCACAACCATCCCGGGTTATCATGTCTGCGAGCATCTGCCCCTGCTCTCCAAGCAGGTTCATCGCATGACCCTGATCCGCAGTATGCACCACGATGCTCCCTCGCATCGCTCCGCAGCCTACTGGAACCTCACCGGTCACGCCCCTGCCAAACCAGATAAGAACTGGCCACGAACCCGCAAGGATTGGCCCAGTATTGGATCAATGGTCGCCCATGCCCGACACGATCCCGGAAGCCATCTTCCCGGAAATGTAGCCCTTCCTTATCCAATCTATGATGGCGGATGGGCTAACGGCCAGCATGCAGGATTCCTCGGGATGAAGTATGACCCGGTAATAATGAAGCCTGATGGAGGAAAACCTTATGATGGGAAATCTCCGATCTCCGGGCATCTCTCCTTTGACTTCATCGAGGGCGTGAATGAGCAACGCCTCGCTGATCGCAGGAACCTCCTGACTCAGCTTTCCGGCAGCGCTCAGCCCACCGAACCTCTCGAGCACTATCAGCAGCGAGTCTTCGACATGCTCCTGGACGAAGAGACCAGACGCGCCTTCAAGATTGATGATGAACCCGCACGTCAGCATCGCCGCTATGGATCTCACGTTCTCGGACAAAGCCTCCTCACTGCCCGGCGACTCACAGGCGCCGGCGTCCCTCTGGTAACAGTCTACGCCGCAGCCGGAGACCTGAATGGCAGCAAGGGAGCCCACTTCGACACTCATGCGGATGGATACAATCGCCTTAAAAAGCAGATGCTCCCACCCTTGGATCAGGGACTTTCGGCCCTTCTGGACGATCTATATGAAAGTGGTCGAATTGATGACACCCTCGTCGTTCTGCTCACCGAATTTGGCCGCACTCCCAAGGTCAACGGTGCAGGTGGCCGTGATCATTACCCCAAGGTCTACACCGTGGGACTGGCGGGAGCCGGGGTAAGCGAAGGCCTGCTCTACGGAACGTCCGATAAGAGTGGCGCCTTCCCGGATAGCGCAGCTGCGACCCCAGCTGACCTTCACGCCAGTATCTTCCATTCCCTCGGAATTCCTCCAGAGCAGCGAATCCATGATCTCGAAGACCGCCCTTTGCCCATGTGCGACGGGTCGGTTCTCCCTGTTTTTTCCTGACGGGCTTTCTTTTCTCAGTGAGCTCGGATCACCCTGTACTTGACGAAGTATCTGCGGTCCCAAAGTGTGGTGACTGATGAGAAGAATCCGCTCTGCGGCCTTAACTCTGGCCGGACTATTTCTATCCTCTCTGGGGTCCTTCGCAGCTGAACCTGCTGCTGGAAAGATGATCAAGGTCACTCCCGGGAAGGGTGACCGCGTCGCCTACTGGCTCTACCTCCCGGAGGGCGCTGTCGAAAACAACGAGAAGCTTCCGGTTGTTGTCTTCCTGCATGGCATGGGGCAGAGAGGAAGCAATCTCGATCAGGTCCTTGCTCACGGACCTCCGAAATTGATCGCTGGAGGTAAGCACTTTCCGTTTATCATGATTGCACCGCAATGCCCGAATGACAGTCATAAGGGCAGGCGCAACGCCAAGTCGTTCTGGTGGCACCCCGAAGGACCCATAGACAAGGTAAAAAACATTCTCGATTTTGAGTCTAAGAGACTGGGAAACATCGATCCCGACCGCATTTATATTACTGGCCTGAGCATGGGAGGCTTTGGGACCTATCAGATCGTGGGCCGTTACCCGGACTACTTTGCTGCCGCCGCTCCGATATGCGGACACGGCAACCGTATCGAGGACAAGCAGGCCCTCCAAGAAGCCTTCGCCAAAGTTCCAGTCTGGGCCTTCCATGGAGACAGGGACAACGTAGTCCGCCTTGGTGAACAGCAGAAGACGATTAACCTTCTGAGGGAAGGTGGCGCAGATGTTAAATTTACGATATACCCCGGAGTCGGGCATGACTCATGGACCCGCACCTACGACGATCCCGCATTTTACCAGTGGCTACTCATGCAGAGAAAGGGACAGGTGAAGCGCAAGACCAAGCCTTAGGGCCCTTCGTAAGGAAGCTGCTTCATGGCACCCTCTTCCCAAACCGGGGCCACCACAACCGAGGCATTTCACTGGTTGCGGAAAAGCGAGCTCGCCGATTCTCAGGAACTTTACCGGCCTTCCTCGGGCAGAATTCTCCATTCATGGATACCTGCCGAGACGCCTGATTGCAGCCGAGCCTCCAACCTGATGCGGTCGGTCTCGAATGCCTTGAATGTGACCTCGTTGAACTGGTCTAGCTCGAGAGGATAAGTCCCTAGAGGCTCCGCCGGTTTCCAGTGTCCATGATGGCGATACAGGATTCGCCAGCTCTCGGGAACGCTGCAATCGCCCCCGTTGGCATACCAGTATACCTGCACGCCGGTGATCTGACGAGGTTTCTCAAATTCATACTGAACCCACTCAGCCTCCTTATCGTTAGGCCTCTTTCCCCCCTTCCAGTTCGCGGGGTCCTCCCACTCTCCTCCACCCTTGCCCGACCAAGTGTAAGAAGAGCTCTCGCGCTGCTGTTCAACAGGTAGCACGGTTTCTACTCTTGGAACCGGGACAGGTGGCATTGCGGGAGGGGTTTCCGGGCTGAGCCGTGGCGCGAACACGCTGAATTGCAATCTGGTGCCCACCAGATGAAACGTCCCCTGAAAATTCTGGCTCTTATCAAGACGGAAATCATTAGCGTCGACATCGACGAAACTAGCCCCCGTAAAATCGATCAGATTGTAACTTCTCCCGGCCTTCACCCCTCCACGGTCCTTGATCGTGATGACCACACTACGGTGCTTAGTTCCCCGGAATGTGCCTCCGGTAATTCGCAGGAGGTCGGCCTGCTCCCCAATTTCGAATTGCATGCGAGCTCCTTCCCTGAGCTCGAGTCCATCCCGAAACGTCAAAGTTCCAATTCCGTCTCCCGGATCAATTCTTCCCCCGGGGTTGACCAGAACAGGGGAAGAGCTCC
The DNA here is from genome assembly GCA_002715825.1 of Roseibacillus sp. GTDB lineage: Bacteria > Verrucomicrobiota > Verrucomicrobiia > Verrucomicrobiales > Akkermansiaceae > Roseibacillus_B. The sequence continues at coordinate 85,365 of PBAI01000025.1, forward strand.
CCCCAGTCCCGATGGCGCCGTTACCACTGAGAACCGCCCCATGATTCACCACCACGGTCGACTTCGGGCTGACTCCCGACCCCTTGGCGTTATTAACCAGAAGCACCCCGGAATTCACCATAGTGGCAGCACGATAAGCCCGGTTATTCCTCTGGTCCGGATCGTAGACCGTAGTGTAATCCGCAGTCAGCTCACACACTCCCGGTCCATTTTTGATAATTCCAGCACCATCGCACCACGTGTATGCACCCTGTATTTCCTGCACGAGTCCGTGGAAACTGAACTTCGCTCCCTCGGCTACGTCCACCACCATGTTGTAGGTTTCCGAGGGGGACCATCCCGTGGTGGTCCAGGTAGAGCCCGGAGCCCACGCGTGCCTGCCACCTTTGACCAAAATAGCAAGGTCACCACTTCCCTTCAAATTGCCTGAAAAGGTGTATCCGTGTTGCGAGTCAATCTGCATTGCGCTGATCGCATTTCGACTTTCCGGGTGATCAATGATTCCAGAAATAGTCACCGGCCCATTGAGCACGTCGGGAAAGAGTACAACCGCTTCCTGAGTGGGCTTACGAACATTCTGCCACGACATGACCGGAACGCTCGTGTCTCCAGAGGAAGAGGGCAGGAGGTCATCACAAAGGGCGGTAGCGATATGAGGATAGTAAAGATGAGAGGCACTGGGCTTATAGGACCGGAATATTTCAGCCCTCAGATAAGGCATCTGCTCTCCTTCATTACTGCCAGCATAAGAGGGCACTTCGTCAAGCCTGTCCCTCATCGCTGCCTCAAGGGTCAGCAGTGCCAGCGGTTCAGCAGAACACAAGTTCGCATGACGGTGAAGCGGACTGGGGGTAAACAGGCCCTGTTCAGGACGAAAATGAGCACGGAAGGCGTTGTTGGCGATTACTCTTCCGAGATCCAGATAGGCCATGTTGCGAGTCGCTTTGTAGAGCTCCACAAGTGGGAAAATGAAAAGGTAATTTTCCTCAGCGGTTCTTAGATTGAGCCGAGGATCCTCACCTGCCCAAGATCCGATATCTCCGAAGTGGTGTCCCCTGAACATTGCCCGCAGAGCCTCCCAGATCTCTTTATCGGCGCTTTGCTTGTAACAGATGGCGAAGGCCAGAATGTTCGTGGGAGTAGGCGACCATGGGATCCACGAGCTTTTAACCTCCTCTCCCGGGCTGGCATTCTTCGCATCACGATCGGCGAGATCCGTTCCGTCGAAAAGCATATTGCGCATCTCGTTGACCTCTGGCCTGTAGCAGTGCCTCGCGTAAGCCTTAAGGTGCTTGAGCATCGTTTCACGATAGTATCTCCCCTTGGGACCTAGCTCTTCACCCAGCCTTAGCATGGCAATTCCTCCACCATTCATCAGCCCCGCAGAGCCCGAAGTAATCAGGGCATATTCGGGGACGGGATCTTTCTCAGAACCGAAGTCTCTCAGGGATGTGTGATGCCATGGCGGGAGACCCGTATCGGGATGAGCACTCTCCGAGTAGCGGGCATAGAGTCTCTGAGCCCAGAATAACGGCCGATCATCATCATTTAGAAGACCCAGCTGAGCTCCTGCGTAAATGATGTCAGATCCCGAATCAAAGAAGGTCAGGTTCCCCTTGACGATGCCCACCACGGGCTCGGTGATGGGCTGGCTCCAGACGGTCTCTTCGTTCAATTGCTTCACGTAGCTTCCGTGGCGCGTAAAGTTCATGAAACCCCAGTCCTGTATATGGGAGTCCCAGTGCGCAGTCATCATGCGGCGGGCTGCCACGGGATCGGCATCCCAGAAAATCGGATAGAACGGGTAGTCCCGCTTCATCTCATGCCCACTCTTTCCAGCTGGCCAGTCATTGCCGTCCTGATCATCGGTATTCAAATTGATCCAGCGATGATGCCCCATATGCAAAAGGCCATTGGGCACCGAATAGTGCTTGAAGCAGTAGCGGAGGCTGTCCTTGTAGGCATCGCGGTAGCGCTCATCACCCGTCAGATTACTGATCCCTACGAGGAAACGCATGAGATTTCCCTGATAGGCGAGATTAGATGAGATTACCGGCTGAAAAGGCTGCTTTGAGCGGGGGCCCGGGCCACCAAGGCGATGGATATACATCTTCTCCGGCGCCTTCATCGTATTCACCTCGAGAGCATCAACGAATAGCGGGCTGTGTTTTTTCCCGTAGGTATCGCGACCATGACGAAGAACGGCCGCCGCGTAGCTCTGCAATCCTGCCATTCGCTCAGTATCGGGATCTTCCACCACCGCTGCGCCGGCTTGAACAGGGAAACATCCAACGAGAAAAAGTAGCGCGACATCCCGTCCGCATCTCCAGAAGCGAATTATCGATAGTGGTCTCTTCATGCCATCAGTGTTGAGAGAATGCAGCCACATGCTTTTCGCCGCAGTCCATGGAGGCTGAACCACTTTAAGCTAGGCTATGCGACGGCATGCTCTAAAGGACAAAAGGTCTCAGATTCAGGTCAGGGGGGTTTCAGTAAAAATGGAAATCCTACCATCCTCCGTCCTGCAGGATGCCTCCAGATCCTGATACTCCTTGGCTTTGTTGTACATCGTGAAATAGACAAATGGATCGTGAAGCACGCTTCGCTTGAGCCGCGCGTAAGGGTCTCCTCGCTGAGACATCATAAGAGAGAGATGAACCTTGTGCTTTTTCTCATACAGGTAGGCTAACCCCTTCAGGAGCTTAGCCACGTCACTCACTTCTCCTACGAAATGAATTGGCCATAAGATTCGTTCCGTAATCTTCAAGGAGGAAATCAACTTGAACAACCCCCTAGGTTCCTCAAGAGTCAGGTTAAAATAATCTCCCCAGTTGATGGCCAGAGCAGCAGCGAGAATTTCACCATTCTTCCCCTGCAGCATGTAGATCCCGCTCGTGGTGCTGTAGGCTCGCACTCTCTCAAACATCTCTTTGAAAGAATCATACGTGGCATACTGATTGAGGAGGAACATGTCTCTCCTCTCGAGAAGCTTCTTATGGAAGTTCCTTATTCGGGCATCGTCCTCAGAGATGTCCACCAGTCTCTTGCTCCATTTCCTGCTCCGGAAGAGACGGTTGATCTTGATGTAGGAATCCACCGGGAACTGATTATATCCTTTCTTAAACACCCGGGAGAGTGTCTCCATGGATCGCTGCATCCCCCGGTTGTCCTTTCCGAAGTTGGCGTATCCGACATTCACACCGTTGATTCTGGTGAGCTCATCGAATATCGAAAAGATTGTCGCGAACATTCCGCATTGCCGATAGAGCGCCTTTCCGTTTTCGCTGAAAGTGCTAACCCGGAGAAGATTGTAATAATAGGAAGGGCACAACGCACCGGAAGATTGGTCCATGTAATCGAAGCTGTTTACATGAGCATAACCGGCTATTCTGTAATTTCTCTTTCCCGCCTGATCCTTGTCCTTCAGCGGGTGCAGACAGAGGACCACCAAAGCTCGTCCATTGATTGAAGCAAGCGAGTCGGGAAGGTTTCTGAAGTAGACTCTGAAGGTTAAAAGTCCTTGCCCCGTTTGCTCATTGAAGTGCTTCTCAGGAACCGATATCACCTCCTGGCATTGCTCCCTGAAAAAGTCACGGGAAGTGTTGAGTCCTACGTCTGCAAGAACCTCGTCGATCCTTTCAAGACTTCGCACGGGAACAACCAGCAATTCGAGTTGCTCTTTGAAGCGGTCGATCACCTTGATCTCGAAGCTGTCGAAACGCAGGGGTTCTTCCGGATGAAAATCCATCCTATCTCTCTCCAGAGGACGAAAATAATGAAATGTGCGGATCTTCCCCATCGCGAAGTCAAACCAGACTCTTTTAGTGCCTTAATTTCCCAGAATCCTCAATCATAACGAAAGGGTCTTATTCTAAAACGATAAGGCGGATTAGCATCCGCAACCTTATCGCGATTACCATGGGCCAAGTTGGCAAAGCCCCGGAAGGTTCACTTGATATTCGACCTTCATAATGCAGCATTTAAGTAACCCATGAGAATCTTCTGGAATTCGTGCTTACCCATTGCGCTTGCGGCCGCGGTGCGACAGGCGGCTCCTCCCTTGGAACCAGCGGGAACTGGAGTGGAAACTACCTCAGGATAAGTAAGAACCCCTGAGATCCTGAATTTTTCCCAAGCCTTCTCGCGACTCAACTCAAGACCCTCTGAGTATGAAGCTGATCCAGTTACTGACTTTTTTTATTACCGCTGCAAACCCCCTTGGAGCAGAGGACGTCTGGAAACCTGATCACACACCCAAGTCCATTCCTCCCGAAATGTTCAAGCTCGACCCGTCCCTCGAGGTGACGGTCTGGGCCACCACTCCGCAGCTCTACAACCCAACCAACATGGACATCGACCAGAAGGGTCGAATTTGGGTTACCGAGGGGGTGAACTACCGGGGAAACAACGGCCAAAGACCAGCTGGTGACCGGGTCGTCGTATTGCAGGATACAAACGGAGACGGGAAGTGTGACCAGTCTCACACCTTCGTTCAGGAAACCGGCTTTATCGCGCCGCTCGGGATAGCGGTATTCGACAATGTCATCTATGTCTCTCAACCTCCTGACCTTCTCGCCTACACCGATGTCAATCGGGATCTGAAGTTTGATCCGGAGGTAGACAAGAGAGAGGTGATTCTCACAGGCTTTAATGCCGTCAACCATGACCACGGGCTACATTCCCTGGTAGCGGGTCCGGGCGGGAAATTCTATTTCAACAATGGCAACTGCGGCGCAGTCTTCACCGACAACTCTGGCAAATCCTTCTACCTCGGAGGCACCTACGGCAATCGAGGTCCGAATTGGCCCGCAGACCATCTCTCCACGACCGGAAAAACATCCGACGACGGACATGTATGGATATCTGGATTTGCGGTTCGAATGAATCCCGACGGCTCTGAAGCCGAAATCGTCAGCCACGGACTTCGTAACTCCTACGAGCAGATCCTTACTTCTTTCGGAGACATGTTCCAGAATGACAACGACGATCCTAAGGGATGCCGCACGTCTTTCGCACTTGAGTATGGTTGCGCGGGCTATTTCACGCGGAGCGGAAAGCAGCGAAACAAAGCGGTCCGCCGGCCCGGGCAGCCCTACGACCGGGTGCACTGGCGGCAGGATGACCCGGGCACAATGGATGCAGGAGACGTCTATGGTGGAGGAGCGCCCACGGGAATCACCTTTTATGAAAATGGAGCACTGGGAGAAAAGTGGAACGGCTCTCTCCTGAGCTGTGACACCGCTCTAAACACCATTCTGGGTTACCGCCCGAAACCTGCCGCAGGCACCTTTGAGCTTAACCGGTTCCACTTTCTTACAGCCAACCCTCTGAAAAGATACGACGGGGCGGACTTCGTGGGTGGAGGACCCAAAAACCGTGATATTGAAAAAATTGCTCCCAGCTTCTTTCGACCGAGCGACATAACCGTAGGACCGGACGGTGCGATATATTTCTGTGACTGGTTTGATCCACGTGTCGGCGGATCCGGGCACATGGACAGCTCGTTCTCAGGCACAATTTACCGAGTTGCTCAACACGGGTTCAAACCCGTGATTCCCGCTGTGAACACTGCGACTCTCGCGGGCCAGATCGCTGCCCTGCGAAGTCCCGCAGTTAATGTCCGCTACCTTGGTTTTCGTGGGCTCCGCGCAGCCGGAGAAAGAGCTCTTCCTGTTGTAACAACGCTGCTTACCGACCGTAACCCATGGATTGCAGCACGGGCTGTCTGGCTTCTTCCTCACTTGGGGCAGGAAGGAGTGCAGAAGTGTCTCTCCCTTCTGAATAGCACGGATTCACAGCAGCGGGTGGTTGCCTATCGAGCGCTGCGTCGTGCTGGTCATCCCATTCTTCCTCATGCCAGACGTCTAGCCACTGATTCCTCTCCCCAAGTCCGCCGGGAAATCGCACTTTCCCTGAGGGATCTTCCTGCCGCTGAGACTGCCGAAATTTTTGTTGAGCTTGCCCAACGGTGCGATACCGAAGACAAGAATTCGCTGGAAGCAATAGGCCTTGGCGCAGCGAATAAGGAGAGCGCGATCTGGAAAGTCCTGCGAGCGAAGCTTCAACCCGGACCACCTTCTGAATGGCCCGATTCCTTTGCTCGTCTGACATGGCGACTATGGGGTCCTGCCTCAATCAACGACCTCAGGAAGCGGATTCTCGACCGTTCCCTGAGTCTCGAGAAGAGAAGGTTCGCGGTAGAGTCCATCGCGTTTATTGATGATGAGAAGGCAGCTAAAGTCATGCTCGAGCTCGCCACTCCAGGATCTCCTCTTGCGGGAGAGGCTACTGCATGGCTCATGCGAAACGTCACAGGTGAGTGGTCTAAATACAACCTTCGTGCGGCACTCAAGGAAAGGAACATTTATGATCCGGAATCTCTCGTGATTTCACCCTCTCCGGTTCCGCTGCCAGCTGCCCCTACACCTGAAGTGAATGAGATCCTCAACCTTGAAGGCGATCCCGCCCGGGGGAAAATTGCTGCTGCCAAATGTCTCTTGTGTCACAAAATCGATGACCTCGGAACAGACTACGGACCGAATCTTCAGGGTTGGGCGCGGAATCAGGAAAGAGAGGTCATCATTCGTGCCATTGCTGACCCATCAGCTGAGATCGCGCTCGGCTACGGTGGGACGGAAGTAATCCTGAAGAGCGGGGGCCGAATACACGGTATCGCCTTCAACAACAGCGACCTCGGTCGAGATGATTCCCCCCCGGTTGTTATTCAGTCTGCGGGCGGCCAGACTCAGCTGATCCCCAAGGAGCGAATCGAAAAACGGCAGGGATTGAAACGCTCCCTGATGTACGATCCAGGAACGCTCGGCCTGACGAATCAGGACATTGCCGATCTTGCTGCCTGGCTGCGGACCTACCGTTAGGCTTCGCACGAATTTGAAAGATTGGCCCCCCGGCAAGGCCCTCCCTTTTCTCGTTTGAAGGCAAATGCTCTCGTTTCGTTGAATATTTTTTGGTTCGCAAAGGCCCCTAATTACTCTTAATCGACTAAAAATTAGTCTGTTATGGATTTAATGATCTCTTTGGATTCGACCTTAACATGCGATTGAGATTTAAATTTCCATACGTATCATTTCCACGGATGGTCAACCCCATCTGTTCTAGAACAATGAAAGTACATCACCTCATCGCCTTTCTGGCGGTTATGCTGTTGGGCGTCGCCTATGGTGCGGACGTTAAATACGAGGCCACCTTCACGGGTGTCACTTGAGCCGGATGTAAGCGGAGCGTCAGTTCGTCGCTCCAAAAGCTCGCAGGCGTAAAGACTGTCGAGATCAAAGCCGGTAAGGCACCCAAGACCCAGACCATCATCGTGATGGCTGAGAAGGGCGGCATCAGCAAGGAAGACGTAGTAAAGGCCCTCGGAAAGACGGCCAAGAAGTTCGTCTGTAAAGACTGGAAAGAGGCCAAAGGCTCCTAACCAGAAAGCTTTAACCACAAGCTTTATTAAACGCCCCGCGCTCTGAGGAGCCGGGGCGTTTTTCTTTGGTAGTTCTACCCAACGATATCACCAATTGAACCAAATCCTGGCGAAAATAGCCTCTGATACATCCGCACCGCATACCCATCAGTCATTCCTGCCAGAAAGTCACAAACCAGTCGTGCTCGTTCTCCGGCGGTTTCGACATTCTCAATCTCCTCAACCTGCTCAGGTGGCAATAATTGAAAAAACTGACCATCAACAGGCTGCTGATCTACGTAGCGGAGGTGAAAGAGTTCCCATAGTCTTCGCAGCATCATACTTCCCTTATGCTCGAGCTGCTTGAGCTGGGTCGAGAGAAAGACGACTTCAAAAGCGAGACGTTTAAAGATTTCGCTTTCTGCCTGCGTCGCCTCATCAATCACGAGCCGAAAGCGGTAGCGGTTACTTTGTTCGCTCAAAAAATTCTTGGTTTCCTCCACTTTGGCCGCTCTTACATACAAGCCGATCCGGTGGCCCACGAAAGAATCTATCCGGCCCCGGCTTATCGCCCGGATTAAATCGCCCAAGGGACTGTCCGGCCCCGACTCCAATCCCTTTTTTTCCGCCCACCGACGAACTGATTCCTCGTTGAGAAAACCTGCGCGTACGCTGTCCGCCAGATCGTTCAGCGAATAGGCGGTATCGTCAGCCCAGTCCATGACCTGACACTCCACTGACTTGAAACTATCTCGCACCTTCCCAGCCTCCAGCTCTCCCGGAAATGCCAGCCCTCCCAATGTCCACTCAGTGTATTCCGACTGTTCGTCATAAATAAAGTGATTCGCAGGCTCTTTGCCTTTTAGACCCTTCAGCTCTCCCCATCCTGACTTGTATTTGAGGATGCCGTCCACGAAAGCCCGGGAGGGGTCCATCCCGGTTCGCCGCTGCGAAAAAATACGTTCTGTGAGAAGCCTGAGGGTCTGAGCGTTTCCCTCGAATCCTCCGTAAGGTGCCATGAAGTGGTTAAGCGACCTCTCCCCCGCATGTCCGAACGGCGGATGACCCAGATCGTGCGAGAGGCATACTGCTTCAACCAAATCCGCATCAATCGTATTTTCCGACGAGAATTCTTCTGTGGAGGCAAGCAGCCATCCGCAAATAGAGCGTCCTATCTGGGCGACCTCAAGTGAGTGAGTCAGCCTCGTTCTGTAGAAATCATATTCTCCACTCCAGAACACCTGAGTCTTATTCTGAAGGCGCCGAAAAGCAGTCGTATGAAGCACTCGGTCCCGATCGACTTGGAACGGGCTGCGGAAATCGCCCTCCACAGGGAGAGCACCGGACAATCTCTCGAAATCAAATTCCTGATAGAAGCGGTTTCGCACGCCCAATAGGTGACCTCTCCAAGCGTTCATGGGAACCACGAACTTTTCAAATTCGCCACCAGAGCATCCGCGTCTCGTTGCCAACTCCATGATTTCGGCTCGAAAATCACGGGCTGAGACAATTAGAAGTTCTCTATGAGCCTGTAATTCCTCACACTGGAGTCGTGGCTCCAGCTATCTACCTCGCCCTCGTCCTGGCTTTGGGAATTCTTGCCCAGTGGCTTGCGTGGCGCTTGAAAATACCATCCATTCTCATTCTTCTGGCCTTCGGCTTTGGACTTTCCCTGACCACGGGCGCACAGATAGATGGCTACCTCGGAGGCGAAACGGATACTCTCCTTGCAGTCGTAAGCCTTTTTGTCGCGATCATCCTTTTCGAAGGAGGACTTACCCTGAAATTCTCTGAGCTCAAGCAAGCTGGAGCCCCTATCCTCCGCCTCTGTACGCTGGGAGTGGCCATTGCTTTTATTCTCAGCAGTATCGGAGCAGCAATGATCTTCCAGTGGAACTGGCGGGTCGCGGCTTTGCTCGGAGCGATCCTAGTCGTTACCGGACCTACTGTAGTTGGGCCACTCCTGCGAGTTATCAAACCTTCCCGAAAAATTTCCTCGATAGTTAAATGGGAAGGAATCGTAGTTGATCCCATCGGAGCAATTCTTGCCGTTCTCGTCTTTCAGGCCGCTGTAGCGGGCGAAATTCAATCTGCGGGGAGTGCGGTGTTAATCGCCCTGATCAAGACCGCGCTAGTTGGTATCGTTCTAGCTTTGATTATCGCCAAGATAACCGAATTTCTTCTGAAACGGCACTACGTGCCTGAATTCCTCGAAAGTGTATTCCTGCTCGCAGTGGTCGCCGGGGCCTTTGCCGCCTCTAATTCTTTCCAAGAGGAGTCCGGCCTTCTCACTGTCACCGTATTGGGGATCGCGCTCGCTAACCAGAAAGCGGTCTCTGTCCGTAAAGTACTCGAGTTTAACGAAAACCTTCGAGTGCTTATCATCTCCATCTTGTTCATTGTCCTCGCTGGTCGCATCAATCCCGCCGACCTCTCCTCGGTCGCTGTTCCCAGTCTCATATTTCTTGCACTCCTGATTATCGTCGTTCGACCCGCGTCCGTTTATCTCTCGTGCATCGCCTCCGGCAAACTGGACTTCCGTGAGCGTTCCTTTCTCGCAGCTCTAGCACCAAGGGGAATTGTCGCTGCGGCGGTTACCTCTGTCTTTGCTATAGAATTCGGACATGCGGCTCACGATGGTGCCCTCCCGCCGGAAATCGCGGAACAGGCCACCCAGATGGTTCCAACCGTTTTCATGATCATTATTGGAACCGTATTTTTTTACGGCCTTAGCGCGAGACGCCTCGCTCTCTCTCTGGGCGTAGCCCCTCCGACAGCTGACGGCGTCCTCTTCGCAGGTGCCGATCCTTGGATTCAAGCAATCGCATCTTCTCTTCACGAAGATGGGCACCCGGTCATGCTTCTCGATACACGCTATCCCAATATAGCCGCTGCCAGAATGGCGGGACTCCACGCAACCCGTGCGAACATCCTGTCCGAGCATGTCGAAGAAAACCTGGAGTTCCCCGGCATAAATCATCTTGTTGCGGGCACCTCCAATGATGAAGTGAACTCTCTGGCTACCCACGAGTATGCCCATATCTTCGGCAAATCCAATGTTTGGCAGATCCCCACATCTGATAAGGACAATCATCCCTCCACATCCGTCGCAGCTCATCGCAGAGGCAGAATCTGCTTCAGTGGAGAACCTACATTCAAGAGACTTGAAAAGCTGGCCTCAAGTGGTGGCCTGATCGTGAAGACCCAACTTACAGAGGTATTCAATCTCCAGAATTTTTTCGAAGTCCATGGCGACGACGCAATTATCATGTTCCTGCATGATAACACCCGGGGACTCCGCCCCGCTGAAACCGACCTTGAGGACGTGCCGCCGGGAACAACGATCTACGCGATGGTCAGTCCTTCCTGATCGAAGCGGACGTGGATCCAGCCCACCACCAGAGCTTGGGATCCAGTTCTTTCCTGGCATCCCCTACCAACTCCGTGGCTCTCACGCCTTTCTCCAGAATTGCGAATACGGTCGCACCTGACCCACTCATCATGGCACCCTTCACGCCCCGCCGGTCAAGCAGCCACATCTTCAATTCAGCAAGGAAGGGGAATCTCGCAAACGCTGGACGTTCGAGGTCATTAATCATCTGCAAGTCATCCACTTGCTGGGGCCCGTAGAAGACACCAGCGAGATCCGTAGATTCTGCCCACCTTCGGTAAGCGTCCACGGTGTTGACTGAGAACGCTGGCTTGAGAAGGACAACCTCCTGCGAGGCCAGAGAGGTCTCTTCCAGAACTTCACCCCTGCCCCGGCACCAGCATGGCGAATCTCGAAGGAAAAAAGGCACGTCCGATCCCAGGAGCGCTGCCATCTCCTCCAGCTCAGCATTACCAAGACCCGCCTTCTCGACTTCGTTCAGAGCACGAAGGACTGCTGCTGCGTCACTGCTACCACCACCGAGACCCGCCCCTGAAGGAATATGCTTCTCGAGCTTGATACGATAGGAACACCTTCGACCTGTGCTCTGTTCAAACAGGCGCAGAGCTCTCGTGACGAGATTAGTTTCAACCGGTCCAACTTCCGCATTACCCGTCTCAAGCTCAAAAGACTCTGAAGGGTTGATCTCCAGACGATCACAAAGACCTGCCACGGGAACCATCAGGGTCTTCAATTCGTGAAATCCGTCTTCTCTTTTCCCGAGAATCTGCAGAGAAAAGTTGAGCTTCGCTGGAGCAAAAACGGTCATACCGGCTCCGTATTGTTGATTCTGCGACCGAGGAGTGCCAGCATTCGTCCTGTTTTTCCCCGCTCTACCCGGTAGGAATAATACCTGTCGACGCGAGCACCCGTACATTCTCCACTTGAGAAGATCTGCCCGGAAGGAATTCCCGCTTTTATCAATTGTTCCGCAATCAGAGAGGAGAAGTCCACCTCATAAAGCGGGGGCCTTATACAGGGAGAGATCGCCACCTCAAGATTACGGGGGTCGGATCCATATGCTGCACGCATCTTCTCTAACGCCCTCACCGCGATCTCCTGTTCCGTGCCTCTTCTCCCTGAGTGCACCAGCCCGAGAGCTCCGGTGTGGCAATCACAGATATACACTGCCGCACAATCGGCCACGTAAATACCGAGAAGAGATCCTTCCGTTCCACACGTCACCAATCCATCCGCGCCTTCCACAATTTTTCCCTCTACCCCCTCTGCCGGAATTTGCACGACGAGATCCTCATGAATCTGTTCTGCCCTCCAGAGATTATTCCAACCGAAACCAAGATCCTTCACCGCCTCCTCGTGTGCTGGTTGAAGCTTTTCGAGGGTATCCCACTTATCTCGCGACACTGTAATCTCGGGAATTCTGGGAACGAAGCAGGCACTTACTCCGCCCCGAGCTCGTAACCGTTCCAGAAAAGAAAGAGCCCCCGTCATGGATAGAACCATAACGGGGGCTTCTGCATCGTGCCAAGTTTCCCCGGCATCGATGATGGAAAAATCATTCCCTAGCGGGTCACCACGCGCCGGGCGTGATCGAGGGTCTCAGCCTCTTCCTCATCCATTTCAGACATGATGTCGGCGAGATTCGTAGCGATTTCCTTGCGCATGTGAGCAACAAGTTCGGTGCCCTTGTGAGTAATGCGGACCATAATCTTGCGGCGGTCCTCAGCAGCATGCACTCGCTCGACGTAGCCGAGCTTCTCGAGCCGATCGACAAGTCCAGTGGCGGCAGCTGTGGAATGGCCCATCTTTTTGGCGATGTCGGACATCGTCAGGTAATCCTCACTCGAAAGGTAGGCGAGCAGGAAAAACTGGGGGAAAGAGATGTTACCGCGGTTAAGCTCGTTCGAGAGGTTGAGAATGCAGGAGCGCTGTGTGAAGAGGACAAAGTCCGCAAGACGATCAGCGTCCGCTTGTACTGCACCTCTTGATTGGTTGGCTGTGCTTGATTTCATGACTATTCGACTGTGATGATATTTGGTAGGTTTGGGTGCTCAGCAGCTTCGGGTGAAGGGTATTCCAATTTTTATAAACTTTTCAAGAGTCTAATTAAAAAAAAGTAGGTAATCGGGCTCTAGGGGACCATAAAGCTCTCTTAAAGGCCTGAAATTGCGGTCTTTTTTTTAAAAACGCACTACTGCGTGACGTTTTTGGTCTTGGAGCCAGGCTCCGAACTTCCAGTTCGGTCCCCGGTTCTGTCAGTTTTTCGTATTACGACTACATCACCTCTCGAGGGCTTTCCCTCCTGGATGTCCGCAGCGTAAAAGCGTCCCAGCTTCTCTCCGGTTAGGATGAGCGAGCTCGTTATTCCGTCCCGACTGACCGCTGCGATCAGATCGCTCGTTCCGAAAGGGCCAGCTTGCAGGAATCTTTTGACCAAGACGAATTTTTCGTCTGGATGCACCGAGATAATTTCTCCAACGATCCTCATTGGAGCAGCCTTTGCCGCCCCAGCCTCATCTGGTTTCTTCGAATCACCATCTGACTGCGACGCTATCCCGTTCGAATGATTACCTTTTCCCGATAGACCACAACTGGTGATTGATCCGGTAAGGATCATTATCACGACAAGCGATGGGGATAACTGGGAATAAAACCGCACACCTCTTCATAGTCTGGACAATCGATATGACACGAAAATTCAGCGATATCACCTTTCTCGCCATTGACGAATCTCCTTCGCTATGGTTTCCCTCTCTCCGCACTCACCCTAGTAAGTGAAAAAACGGATCGGTGGCTGAGTGGTCGAAAGCGCTCCCCTGCTAAGGGAGTATACCTCAAAAGGGTATCGAGGGTTCGAATCCCTCCCGATCCGCCAGTTCATCCCGTTGGTCATTGAATTGGATCCACGACCCGCGTGTCACTTTCCCGAAAAATTCGCTTCTCCCTCTGGTCTTACTTCGAGGGTATTTGTCCGCCGCCAGCGATATACTCGAGAATACGGATAAATGAGTGGCCCCGATTTTTCATATTCGGATGCAGCCGCTGTTGTTCCTTCCAGAGCGCACCGACCAGCGGCCTCTGGTTCGGCTTCATCTCCGCAATCCGCCGGTCGACATAGTTCTGATGCGCGGCAACCTTATAGGCGGCAGGAAGATCGTGGCTGCTCAATCTTACGAGCAACTGCTCCAAGGTCTCCTTCCCTTTCTTCAACTCCAGTTTGTGATCGCCCCAGATCGGAGCATCGGCAAGGACACTGGCATTGATTCGCAGCAACTCCCTCTTCAAGCGTTCCGTTACTTCGGGTTCTCTGGTGGCGATATCCGTGAGCTGGCGGGGGTCACTCTCCAAATCATACAGCTCAAACTTTCTGAAATTTACCGCCTTCTCTTTGATCGCCTTGCTCCATGATTCCTGAAATCCATTCCTTTGAACAAGTTCCCGCCGCAGCGCCTCAGTCGAGCCAGTTTTGAAGCTGCTGTTGAAAATCAGGGAAAAGAGCTCTCGTCTCTCAACCTTACGCTTCATCTCCTTCTCCACGAGAGGATGAATCCGCTTTACCAACATCCCGATCGTCTCCCGGTCCTTTCTACTCCTGTATTCGTGGGCCCGGTATCCCATCAGGGTATAATTACCTTCCCTGACTGATGCACTCGGCTGCCCTGTCGGCCAGCTCCAGAAGAGAGGCTGACTCCGTTCGAACTTACCAGACCTCGTCAGCAAGGGAGACAGATCAGCCCCGTCCAAATGAACGTCGCGAGGCCGTGCCACCTGCAGAAGCCCACACAGAGTCGGCAGAAGATCAACGGATCCGGCTGGCTGATCTTCCACTCGCTGACCGGCAAAACCGTCTGGCCAGAAGAAAATACCAGGAGTGAGGAGTCCCCCCTGAAACTGCGACCCCTTGTTGCCCCGAAGACCTCCATTCCGATCTTCCCGGTAGCTTCCGTGGTCAGAAGTATAGACAATCAGGGTATTGTTCAGCTCCCCTAGCTCCTCAAGTTTGGCGACCAAACGGGCGATCGCCCGGTCCGTATTCTCGATGGTCGCAGAATAGATGGCAGCTGGATCGTCAAGGGCCCCATAGCGCGCCACAATCTCATCCGGAGCCGCAATTGGATCGTGGGGTTCCTGAAACCAGATATTGAGGAAAAACGGGGCCTCTTTATTTCGTTCTTTCTCAAGCCACGTGATCGCCTCGTCGGCGAGAATCTGACAGGCATACCCCTCCATCTCTCCTACTCTCTTACCGTTGCGGTAAAAGTTCGACGGGTTTCGATGGCTCGGACTGGCGTTATTATCAGTGGCTAACCAGTAGTCAAAACCGTGGTCATTAAGACTGGGCTTGTCTCTCCCCCGAAAAGGCGCACCAACGTGCCACTTACCGAGGTGCACAGTCTGGTAGCCGTTGGATTTGAGTAACTCGGCAATCGTCACCTCTCTCTCCAGGAGGTGCATGTCATGCTCATGATCCTGAATCACGTGATACACTCCGGTGCGCAAATGCTGCCGTCCCGTGAGGAAGGTGGCCCTTGAGGGCGAGCACACCGGGGCTCCTGCATGAAAGTTACGAAAGCGGACTCCACGCGCCGCCAGTTTGTCCAAGGCAGGCGTACGCACAGGCCCCCCGTAACACCCAATATCCTTGGAGCCGAGGTCGTCAGCCAGCAGCAGGACCACATTCGGACGCTTTTGGGATGCAGAGGACTCCAACACTTTTCTCACCGCCGGGCTCTCGCGGAGATAGCGCCGGTGATCGAGGGTCAAATTCACGTTGTGAGGGGCATGGTATTTCTCGAAATGCCCGGGTCGGTTGAAGTGACCGACCAGATTTACCGGACGTTTTTCCTTATTGTCGACAAGCGACGGGTCGGCACCCGCACGCAGCAGCATCATGCAGATCTCCAGTCGCCCCATATGAGCAGCCCGGTGCAAGGCCGTGTCCCCATTCTTGGTTCGGATATTCGGATCCGCTCCACGCCTCAGCAGCTCCTTCACCATCAAGGTCCTTCCATAATGCGCAGCGATAATGAGCGGTGGCCGTTCCTTGTTAAAATGCTCATGGGGCATGTTTAAATCAGCTCCTGCATCCATCAGAATCCTCGCCTCTGCTGGATGATTATTGATCAGGGCAGAGTTCAGAACGGTGGTAAGATGATAATCAGGCTCCTTCTGATAACGCTCTACCGCCTCGTCCTCGGACTCTACGAAGAAGATGAACTCATTACTCAAGTAGCTTCCCGGATTCTGCACCTGGAGCATTCGAAGGCCCTTTTCCGGGAGGCTCTCCAACCGGATCTCCACGAGATCCTTTCCCGCTTCCTCAATCGTTCCTCGCACTTTTTTCCCATCCACCAGAAGACTCGCTCCGTCTCTCAGATAAAGAGCGCTGATAACCATGGAGCGCTGCTTCTCATTGATTCGCGGGAAGAGCTGTGCGCCTCGCTGCTTGTGCAAAACTCCAGCGGTCCAAAGCGCTGGAGGAGGTGAGGTCACGTCCTCTCCATGATATCCGGTGAATGTTCCCGTAAATGATTCAGCAATAGCGAGCTCAAACAGCTCCTTCCGGCTCAGGACCGGTTCTCCCCCCACCGTATGATAAGCTCCTTCGGCAAAGTAGAACTTCACACGTCGAGGGCCCTCAGAACCGTGAAAGCATCCATTCACTCCCAGCACAACACTCCCCTCCCGTGCGCNNCGTTCNAGGGCGGAGANGATNTCCNGAGTAAGCACATTCNCTGNAGTTNCCGCNCTCAANGTCACCTGTCTGGCGAAAGCCCCNGAAAAACCCATNCTGGACTCCTTGAACATATCGATCACCGGCCAAAGCCTCCCGTGCTCACCCATNTTNAGCATCCTTTTCCAGACTTCCTCCTCGGGAAATCCATCCTCCGCCACCTCCTGAACTCCACCNAGGTCGATTACACTNTTNCGCCCCTGCGCCTGAGTGATGAANCGATCAAGAGCCCCCCGGAAGCTGGGAACGTTCATCGACTCCTGATCCGTCGCAAGATACGGCAGGGTGTGGCAACTCCCACAAACACTGGTGTTCAGATTCTTCCGGTCCCGGGCTCCCGTGATNTGAAACCGCTCAAATCCCGTCAGGGCCTGTTCGGAAAGCCGGTCACTGTAAGCCCGCCCNCTGGTCGGCATATGGGACAGGTTGAGAAGGAACACCGCCATGGCATCCCTCTCCCTGGCGGTCAGATATCCCGGTTTTTCCTCGTCGTTCGTCACCTCGCTACCATGTGCGAGCATCGTCGTAGCCATCGAACCATCAATCACGTGGCGGACTGCGCTTTCCGGCTTGTTGATATCTGCGTTCGGAGGGAGATGCTTTCGCGAGGCCGCATTGCGTCCCCCGTAGGGATCACCGGGAACTCCNTCCCAATGATATGGCGCCGTCCCCCGAAGACCGCGCAAGGTTTGTGAAAGGCGAGGCTCGATTTGATCCGCACCTACGAGATGCGGCGTATCAAGAACCCAGAGAAGGTGGTCGGTATGACCGTCCGCATGACAACTGGCACAGGAAAACGTCCCATTCGAAGAGGACCGCGCCGTGTTAAAGGCCATCCGTCCCTCCTTGTAAACGGGTGGAGTTGGATCGTGGAGCTCGATGGTCTGCTCTAGCTGTAGCGNCGAGTTCCCCGCAATCGCCACCTTTGACACGCTGTTTGAGACCGCGTTCATCACCCATGCCCTAATCGGCTTGCCACTGGCGTCTTCTTCCAGCGCGACGCCTCTGGGAACCGAGCCTACCTTGGCNTTGGCCACGACTTCGCCCGTTTTCGCAGAAAGAGCAAGCAGCACATCACTCCCGGCACCGGTNAGAAAGAGAACATCTCCGTCACGACTCGCTTTCACTGCGAATGGTGTCGCCACCGCTTCTTGACGATTCGGCTGTCGTGGGGGCAGAGGATTGAGCTGGAAAAAATCGACCCCGCCTGCAGCTGACACTTTGCTTACCCGATTCAGATACGGCCTGTTATCCAGCTCCTTCAACCCATGCTTCTCGGTTCCAGCCTTTCCGTTAACNTGGTTTCGTGCATCGGTGTTAGCGACGTANATATTCCCGGAAGCGTCAACTGTCAGNCCGAACAAGGACGNCCCCAGGGTGTCCACTGTAGACACCAGCTTATCTGTCTGCGTGTCGAAGATGAAGAGGTCCTTATCTGGAATTTTTGGCTGTTTTACCACATNCACTGTAAACCCCACCGAATCGAAGGAGCTGGCCAGCTTCCTTGCATCGAAAGTAACCAGCTTCCCATCCAGATCCTCAGGCTTTCCACCAGAGAGCTGGGTCTGATTATTGGACTCAAAGGGGATGACGTAGAGCCTTCCGCCACGGACTTCTATCGCCCNNGGTTCNTGGGCCNGAATCTCAAGGTGACTGANGACCTTNCGGGAAGCCACGTCTACAACCGCAATTCGATTGGTCGACGAGAGCGCTACATAGGCTTTNGCGTTATTCGCGAAAGCGATTCCCACTGGCTCATCAAACCGGGTCGATTTCCTGTTCAGGTCGATATCCTGGATGGTCGCAACGATCGAAAGATAGGTTGGACTGTCCGAATTATTGTCGATNACGCTCACCGAATCTGAAAGGTGATTACTCACCCAGATTTCATTTCCGTCGGGCCTCACCTTTACNGAAACCGGATCAATTCCCGTAGGGATTCGAGCAACGACCTGTGCTCTCGAAGCATCAANGACATCGAGAGTGTCTGCCGGCGTGTTCACCACGAATACCTGTCCNCCATGAACGGCAATAGGGTCAGAATGAGGGCTNAGAAGGGTCGGATGTCCTGGCATCGGAGCAGGCTTACTGGCCCCGGCATGGCCTCCCACAAGTAAAGCCGCGACCATACAGAGCATGCTCACTCCCTTTACCGGGGAAAAGAGCCCAAGCCCTGCACGCTTCATCATCATCTTCTTCATGACCAAGTAGCCGGCTCTAGTTCGATTCAGGCGATGCACCCCCTACAGCTGCGCCACCAGCCCCTCCCTGATCACCTGCATTGACGCCCGACCACGCCTGACCAGTCGCCTCCTGCCAGACGTTCGGCGGTAGATCAATCGAAACGAAGGATTGAGCCGCTGCTTGTGGATCCTGGCGATGGAATTGTCGGAACGCCCGCATCAGGGCACCTTCCCGGACGCGAGGCTCGGAAATTTCATTGGCCCACTCAACCGCCANAGAGCCATCTGAGTGCGCAAAGGCGGCNGTAAAGCCATTNAGCGCCATATTTCTCTCGTGAGAGGTATCCATGGCCATGATCGACTCGATCGCTCCCTCNGGGTTCTGGGACGCCCAAGCCGCATACGCCGCACTCCAGGCACTCGAACGCAAGGGTCCGTCCGGAAGCTCCGTAGCCCATTCCAGAGTCTCCGCCATCCCACCGTCACGTGCGATTTCACGGGTAAGGGTATCCATGGGCCGCCAGTCAAAATTATTCAGATCTGTAGTCTCAAAGATAAAATCCGTTGCAACCATCACGTCGTTATCGACCAGCCCCTCAAGAAGGCGCCTCTCCACCCGGGACGCTACCTCGGGCTCGAGCCCTGAGAACACTTCGATGGCCGCCTGTGGATCCACGCTCGCNAAGCCCGGGATCATATTGCCCAGAAAACCCTCGAAATAATGGTCTGGGATTTCATCAAGATGGGCAATGGCAGTGGCAGGATCATTCGCCCCCCAGGAATANTCAAAGAGCTGCCATAACTTACCGTCCACCCCAGCCTGGGCCATTGCCCCTCTCATCATGAAAGCCTGCTCCCGATTGAACGTTGAGGACTGCATCTCCTCAAGAATGCGGTCGAACGCTCTTCGCCGATCAACGGCCTTTGAGCCCTTAACCGCCTGCGCTACGAGGGACGTGATTTCCTTTTTGCCCAGCGGACCCCTCCGATTAAGAGCAGTAGCAGCGTCCNGNGCGATGAGACTCTGGGCGGCCTGTCGATTCTTGGAGCGCATCAACCCGATCATGCTTTTCGCCCGACCGACCACTGGCACTACGTCCGCGGACTTTGTAGGTTTCACCCCGGGAAGGGGAACATACACATGTCCCTCGCTATCTTCTACCTCGTCAGGAATCTTAGTNTGCTCTGTGGAGGTCGGGATTCGCACCGCTCGGAAATCCTCATCCCGATCCTTGTCCGCCAGTTGCGCTCCCAACATAAGCGCACCAATCGTGAGGGCAGCCCATAGCAGATGGGCAATCACANCCTTTCTAAGAAACCATNGCAACTTCATCGCCGCCTCCAGTCCCTTGAACTCATNATCGATTCCTGCACCTCAGCTGATAGACCTGAATTGCTGAGCCACTCTGTCAGACCTTGACCACCTTTTCGCCTCCACGAACGGGCGACTTCGACCATGACCTCCTGACGCTGTTCTGGAGCNGCAATCGACTCCGCCCAGCTCATGGCGGCTGTGGGATCTTCCCAAACCACATGAGTGCTGTATCCCGCCACTGCAGCATCCCGCATCGGTGAAGCTGGCATGTCCTGAAGATACTCTCCCGCTGCCGTCGGATCCCTGCGCGCCCATGAATTCAAGCTTCCCCTCATNCCGACCTGCCGATTTTCGCCCTCGGGCAGGTTGGNAGCCCAATTCAAGGCAGCCTCAGGATCTCGCCCCGCCCAGTTCGCTCCCACTTCCCAAAAGACTCTCTCCATTCCAGGCTCACTCACAAATNCCTCAGCCCATTGGGCAGTGCCGGCAGGATCTCGCCCCGCAAAGTGATCTGCCACCCGACCGAGGGCCTCATTACGCATTCTTCCCTCCGGAAGTCCATCCGCCCACGTNGACGCTTCCGATGGACTCTCTGCGGCTCGGAGCACCTCTCCCGTGACGATATGCATGTGCCCAGGGTGAGCCTGACCGTTGGAAACCATNCTCTCAACGAATTCAGCCGCCTGTCCGGGGTCCGTATCAGCCAAGCCCTCGATGACCCCTGACAAAAGGTGATGNCGTAACCCATTGATCTCGAGCTTCCGATCCTTCAGCAGGGGATCAAAGCGAGCATCATTTTCCATATCCAGACCCTCGATCCATGCCATCGCCTCTCCCGGGTTGACCCCCGCCCACCCCGCGAGAGCTGGCTTCATGTCATCCTCCTCCGTATCGATCCCAAACATNATCGCGTCCACTCCGGCTACCGCCCCCCACGCGTAGTGAAATTCCTGAAACTCAGCACTCCGGTGATCCTGTCCCTCGATCTCTCCCCTTATCAGTAGAGCATTTTCAGCCGTTAAACCCTGTAGCAATTTGGAGAATGCCAGACGCTTCGCTACCGGATCAGAGGAGCCCCGGAAGGTCTCCCCCAAACTTGTGATCTCACTCTCACTAAGAACTACTTTTTGCGACAGGATGCTCGAAATACCCTCCATCNCTCCTGCTCCAAGACTCGCGCCAGCCATCTCACCTCTCTTAACNCGGGAACCTTCTTTCTCATCTTNCAGCCCCGATTTGGAACCCGCCCGCTCTTTNGTNCGGGGAATAGAGACGCGCCCTNTTTCTGATGACGAGGGCAGGACAAAGAAACCGACGCCGAAGGCAGCCATCGATACGATGCCCCAGATAAGGTGTAACCTCATAGTCTTAATTCCCATTTCTACCGATTAATTCCACGGATGTCACCCCCAGACCAGCATCTTCGCGAGCAGATACCGCTCAGCATCCGCCTGATGGCGGGTCCACAAAGCAATCAATTCAGCGGCAGAATCCACGACCCTTTCCCCNTAAGTTCCGCNCGAATTATCGAAATTCGGAACTTTTTTACGGCTAAATCAATTTCTCACCAAAACACGGACCCAAGGCCAAAATTCGGNNGGATNCTGCCNTCGCCACCCCAAGGNAGCCATCCACGCCTCACGGTCGATCAAANATTTCATCAAATCAGGAAGGCCTACTTTAAAGANGAAAAGCCGAGGGCGCGGAGAAAGATCACATCTGACTGCATCGTCAGGACCTCAGCATTGACCGCCTNCTGCTTTGAAGAAAGATCCCGTTGAAGCCCCTCCCAGGCGGCNTCTGCCTGCTCACGATCCTTGTGGTAGAGCAGGCTGAAAAAAGATGTCCCTGAGGANGGTTTNTCAAANGGGGNCCACGATCCAATCTCCCTCATTCCATGCTTGGAAAANAGGGGCCTCAGTTGCCCTTCNANCCAGTTTTCNAGNGNTNTGGTCTCTCCTCGAGCTTCCNCNTAAATGCGCAATTCATAGATGCCTCCCGGTTGCTTGATCGCAACCTCCCGGAGNCGGGAATACGGCTTCTCATTCAGNAANATNCTTTCCGGTTTCTTNGCCAGCAGNCCCTGAAACTCGGGCTTATCCANTANTCNCTCCCATTCCCGGTCGTTGGAGAAATTTACCCAGTTCCGATAGGCATCGTAGCGAGANTCGTGTCTAAGCAGGTANACCAACCTTCGCCGTTTCTTGGCAGGCCCCCCGGTNGGNATCCAGTAGCCNANAGCCTCCAACTTATGCCTGCGNAAAATCNGGTCNGTGTGNTCCTTGAAGCGNTTGATCAGATCNCCATGCCTGCCCTCGGCCGCGGAATAGATNCGNAACTCATGAAGNGGACCNTCCATAAGGNGCGGAGAGCGCAGGGACTCCTTTTCGATCAGCTCCGCGTCCCTCCCTTTCGTCTGGCCNAGNGCAACCTCCAGGGGCGCCTCAAAAATCCAGGCCATGTCATCNGATATCTTACGACTCGCATCGTGACCCCCGATATAGATGCCATTATCGGAGAAAGGAGANAGGCAGAAAGCTCTCGGTGAGACCAGAACCGGCTTACCCGGTTTGTAGTCGTTATTGATCTCGTGCAGCGNGTAAGTCAGGTNTNCTCNNCGGATTGCGTACATCGCTCCGCCGTAAAGCGCGCTCCCCTTCCAGCGCAGTTCGTTCTTCCCACGAATATTCCCCTGAAAGCCCACAANGTGGATCGTTTCCCCGCTACCCGGATCANCGACTGGATACANCATGTTGTGAGCACCCAAGGTGTAGCTCACCTCTACCCCCAGCTTCCTGCTCATAAGATCCATGATACTCACCTCATCATGCAGCGTGAATCCTCCCCTGCCATCCGGGTCCAGCCGTTTGACCTGACTTGCAGAGCGGGCGCCCGGGGCCCAGATAAACAGAAGGGATTCCCCTTCTCCGGTCGGGTTTCTGACCGCACTAAGCCCCCGGATACCACCCACGTCGGTATCGGTATCCTCATGAAGGTTCAGAACCACGCGGTAACGAGGTTGTTCTCCATCAATCCGTTGATAGATCGCCCCGCCCTCCGAAAAAAACAGGGTGTTATTGGCGCGCGTGATACCAAGGGGTCTCGTTCTGAAGGAACCCTCGGAAAGGAAGGGGTACTCAAGATGGCGCTCCCACCTGATATTTCCTGGAAGACTTTCATCGTAGGTGCCGGAGATAATCCCGGGGTTCCCAAGCGAAAGAAAGAGTCGCTCTACCCCGGTCACCTTGTCCCGATGCACTTCCATGTCTCTGGGCACCCAGCGGATTCCACCTGCACTGGACCCGTGTCGCACGAGATTGTGGACCCAAGTTCCTTTTTCATCATCCCGAACCCAGACCGAAACCGCTCCTCCCTTCTCAAAATTAGCTCCCGCAGCCATGACGAGAAGCCTGCGTGGCTGGGCAAGCAAACCACCGCTCCTGTCTCGGGTAAACGTCACGGACTTCAGGACGTTTCCCTTCATATACTCCAGCCCCATTCCATTGGTCTTTCCCGTATCGAGATCAACCTGCCATTCTCCGTCTGCCTGATCGAGACGCAGAACCTGAGCACTCTGCTTTCGCCCCTCCGGAGGAATGACCCAGCGCGCATCCACCCAGTAACCATTGGCAGCATACATCTTCCCCTTGTGCGCCACGAGGTGCATGATTTCAGACCCTCCAGCATAGGCGCCCGACTGGTCCACATAACCCGCGTCGTAGCTTTGCCTCCAGCGGTTTTCACCCAACGCAAAAGAAGTAAGAGCGATTGCACTCCCAATCAAAAGAATACGGCACGAAAGAATCATTCAGGGTCTTCAGCTACCTTGGCATCATCGTAATGATCGAGCCAAGCGGGGAATTTTCCATTCCTCTTCATCCTGCCCGGAAAATTCGTGGAGAATTTCTTTGCGGCGAATCACCTCTCCGCCCTTTCGTAGGGCTTTTAGCCCATTGCTCTTGTCCAGATAGCCGTAGCCCGACAGGATGATTCAGTGAGGAGAACACGATTACTTGCGACCCTGGGACCAGCAACCGAGACCCTCGAATCAATCCGGGAACTTGTTGTGGCGGGGGCCGACACCTTCCGGCTCAATATGAGCCACGCCTCCCACGATTGGGCCAGGATGGTTTCGGGCCTTGTCAGGGAAGCTGCAAGCGATGCCCCGAGAGGACGCACGGTCGGCTTGCTCTTCGATCTGCAGGGCCCCTCAATTCGTACTGGCACTTTGCCTGAAGCCTTCTCCCTCAAGGAGGGAGACGAGGTTGAGTTCCGATGCCGCGATAGTGACCCCCAAATCCCCTTGTCCACCACGGTCAACTACAGCGGAATTATTGAGGATGTCGCCGAGGGTGACTCCCTGCTGGTTGATAATGGAAGCATGATCATGAGGGTAAAAGCGATCGACGAGGATCGTATCACCTGCACGGTAAGAACCGATGGTCAGCTAGGGTCGAGGCGTCACATCAACCTGCCCGGGGTCAGACTGAACCTGCCTGCCCTCACCGAAAAGGATCGGGCCGACATCAAGTTGGCCACGGAGTGCGACGCGGACTTTGTTGCGGGCTCTTTTGTAAGGGACGGAGAGCACGTCCGGGAGTTAAGAGCCGAGATCGAGCAATCTGGAGGCCATGCCCAGATCATCTCAAAGCTGGAAGACCAGGAGGCCATCAAACACCTTGACGACATCGTCCAAGCCTCTGACCTCGTGATGGTGGCCCGGGGGGATCTGGGAATCGAGGTGCATATTGAGGAATTGCCCATCATCCAGCGGCGAATCGTCAAACGATGTCACGAACTTGGGCGCCGAGTCATTGTCGCCACCCACCTTCTTGAGTCCATGATCGACAATCCTACTCCCACGAGGGCCGAGGTCACCGACTGTGCCAATGCTGTTTATGAAGAGGCGGACGCCCTGATGGTATCCGGGGAAACCTCCGTTGGACGCCATCCTCGCCGCTGCATTGAAGTCCTCGACCGCGTGGCTCGCAGGATCGAACGTTCTGGAGGGCTCGGATATGCCCGGGATGCTGACCTCCCCACCAAACGTCAGAGGGCCGTCAAAGCTGCCGTCGGTCTTGCTGACTCTATCCCGGATGCCGCCCTTGTCGTCTTTACTCGGAGTGGCGCCACGGCACACCAAGCCGCCCTTCTCCGGCCACGTGGTCCGATCTATGCCTTCACTCCTGACACGAGAGTGTGTCGAGGACTCTCCCTCTCACGTGGAGTTCGCCCCTTCGTGATACCGTTTCAGGAAAAACCCCGGGAAACGATCGCTGGAGCAATTACTACCCTGCGCAACCGCCGTGACATACCCGCAGGGACTCCCCTCGTGATCTTTTCTGATACCTTTCAGGTTGAGAAGGCGGTTGACTCCATCCTCCTCGAACACGCGTGAAGATCAGCCCTTCCAGACGTCTCAGCCCGCCTTCAGGCTGAACTCTCACCTTCGGACTCGACCTTTCGAACGAATGCCACTTCCTTGACCCGGCGCTCGTCAGCCTCGGTAACTTCAATCTGATAGTCTCCTGCTCCGACTGTATCTCCTACGACTGGGAGGCGCCCTAGCTTGACAGAGAGGTAGCCGCCTATCGTTGTAGCCTCGGCCGCCTCGAGGTTCGGAGAGGCAACATGAGCTCCCAGCTCGCTCAGCGGCAGAGACCCCGCTACCAGAATGCGATCGCTATTCGAGACCATGGTCTGCTGGGGCTCGGCATCAAATTCATCGCGGATATCTCCTACCAGTTTTTCGAGCACGTTATCGAGAAACACGACTCCCATGGGATCGCCAAACTCGTTCACTACCAGCGCAAGGTGAGACCGCTCCCTCAGAAAGAGAGTCAGAAGAGTATCCAGACGCATGGCCCCCGGAACAGTGGGCATATCGCGCCGGAGCTCACGGAGGTCCGGCTCCGCATCATCTGAAACCGCAACAAGATCCTTTAAATGAATCATCCCGAGAGTGCGATCGAGATGCCCCTCTACCAGCGGGAAGCGCGTATGCTGTGTCTTGATCGCCCGGGAAAGATTACTCTGAGGCGTTTCCTCCAGGTCGAAGACAATCACCTCACCTCGCGGAATCATGACGTCGAGCACCTTGAGCTCATTTAATTCAAGCGCCTTAATGAGGATTTCGCGCTCCGTAGTGGTCACCTCTGCATGTTTCTCACTCTCCTCGACAAGCTGAGCGAGCTCCTCTGCGCTGTGAACTTCATCATGTCCTGTGGGATCCACCTTGAAAAACCGACGCAGAATCCACCCCGCTGATCCGTTGATGATCCAGATCGCCCATCCAAAGCTCCAATAAAACCAATGCAGCGGCCGAATCAACCAGAGCGTCGTGGGCAGCGCTTTGCGGATGGCGAGAACTTTTGGGACCTGTTCCCCGACAACCACGTGGATATACGAGAACGATGCTGCAGCTATCACGAAGGAGGTCACCTTGATCGCTACCGGATGCCATCCGGTTTCATGGAGAAGAGGAGCAACTAGCTTGAAGACCAACGGTTCTCCGAGCATACCAAGCACGAGTGAGGCGACCGTGATTCCCAGCTGACCTGCGGAAAGGTAACCGTCCAGCTTCGAGAGGGCTCTGAGGGCAAGATGCGAGTCTCGAGCCCCTTTGCTCTGAGCCTCAAGGACCTGACTTTTGCGCACTTTGACGAGAGCAAACTCCACCGCCACGAAAAACGCATTGAGAACGAGGAAAATGAAGATCCCCGCGAGATATAAAAGGAGCTCATTCCAACCGGGGAGACTCGTCGGAATCTCGGATCCACTCGCTAGCAGAAATGGGTTGAACAGACTCATTAGGGGTAATCCCTACAACTTTTCAAAAACACCTTCGTCCCGTTTTTCGAGGACAGTGAAGCCGGCATTCTTAGCGGCCTTTGCGGAAAAAGGTTTTGCCACCCGGGGTGAATGAACCCGGCTCACGACCTTGCGGATCGGATTCTTGCACAACGGACACGACTCAAGAGCGGGCCGATCCACCGGTCGCCTCAACTCAAAACCACGAGAGCAGCGTACACAGCTCTTGGAAGAATCACCCGGGTTTTCAGAGAGATACTCGTAGAGGGGCATCTGGAGAGCGGTCGGCAGGGTTTCATTACCACTGCGCTGGGAGCTGTAGGAAATAACCTACCAGCTTGACTTTGTCACGCCAGGAAGCAGCCCTGCGGACGCCATTTCGCGAAAAGTGATCCGGGAGAGTCTGAAGCGGCGAAGGAAGGCCCTGCGGCGACCGGTCACTTCACAGCGATTGACCACGCGAGTGGGACTTGCATCCCGTGGCAGCATGCTGAGGCCGATATAGTCCTTCTCCTTCTTCAGCTTGTGCCGAAGGTCCTTGAACTTGTCGACCGTCTTCTGCTTGCGCTTGTTTCGCTCTATCCAGCACTTCTTTGCCATGGGAGGGGGGGTCTTACGTGGATTCCCGGACGATTCAAGGGTTTTTTCTTCGGTGAGGCTATTTGTAGCTTTAAGGAGCTCGGAAACGGGGCTTTCGCCTTCCAAATTCAACTATTCCTCCGCACTCGTTACTTGCAACAGGGATCTCGCGGCGTAGTTCTAGGACTATGAGCGATACTCGCCTAGAACGAGACTCAATGGGAGAAATGCCAGTTCCTGCGGAGGCCCTCTACGGAGCCTCCACGCAGCGGGCGGTCCTGAACTTTCCGATCTCAAACGAACCCGTCGAATCAGGGGTTATTCATGCTTTCGGGCTGATCAAATGGGCTGCTGCACGTGTCAACGGCGAGCTGGGCCATATTCCCCCGGAGAAAACTCCTCTCATCGAGCAGGCAGCCCGGGAGGTCTATGAGGGAAAGCTCGATGATCAGTTCCCCGTTGATGTTTATCAAACGGGATCTGGAACCTCGACCAATATGAATGCCAACGAGGTGATCGCCAACCGCTGCGCGCAAATAGCCGGGGTAGAGATTGATGCGGACAGAGAGACCAAACCCGTCCACCCCAACGACCATGTTAATCAGGGACAGTCATCGAATGACACCTTCCCCACCGCGATGCACATCGCCGCAGGGGTGGCCCTCAAGGAAGATCTTCTTCCAGCCCTGACGGCACTCCGCGACAGCCTGCAGACCAAGGCCTCGGAATTTCATGAAGTGCTCAAAATCGGACGCACGCACCTCATGGATGCGACCCCGGTTCGTCTCGGGCAGGAATTTGGTGGTTACGCCATGCAACTTACCAGAGCCACAGATCGCGCGCACAAGGCACTCAAGGCCCTTCACGAACTCGCGCTGGGAGGAACCGCAGTTGGCACAGGACTGAACTGCCATCCCGACTTTCCTCCGAAAGCCATCGCCTTTATCGCGGAGAAGACAGAAATCGAGTTCCGAGAGGCTGAAAATCATTTTGAGGCTCAGTCTGGAAAAGATGCTCTCGTTGAGTGCCACGGACACCTCAACACCATCGCAGCCAGTCTCTACAAGATCGCTAATGATATTCGACTCCTCGGCTCGGGACCACGATGCTCGATCGGTGAGATCTCGCTCCCAGCAACTCAACCCGGATCCTCTATCATGCCGGGTAAGGTCAACCCGGTCATGAGCGAAGCAGTCACCATGGTCGCCGCTCGTGTTTTCGGCAATCATTCGACTGTCACGTGGTGCGGCGCGAATGGACATTTCGAGCTCAACGTGATGATGCCCGTGATGGCGAAATGCGTGATGGAAAGCATTCGGCTCCTCACGAACGTCTGCGGCATTTTCAGAACGAAGTGTGTTGAGGGGATCGAAGCTCAGGTCGACCGATGCAATGAGCTCATCGAGTATTCCCTTTCCATGGTGACCTCACTGGCACCCGTTATCGGCTACGATAAGGCCAGCCAAATCGCGAAGGAATCCGTCGAATCGGGCAGAACGGTCCGAGAGTTGTGCTCTGAACGTCTTGAGGAACTTGGCCTCACTGAAGACCAGCTGAACTCCGCCCTCGATGCCGGCAAAATGGCGGGTGAATGATGCCTCCGCTTTTCTTCTCCGGGCGCGGACCACTCGAAGGGTGAATTCCATGATGAGGATCGTTCCTGCTTAACTTTCATTCATCCTGCAGCCGTCGAAAGCCGCGGGACCACAACAGAAGAGGCAGCAACAGGAGCAGCCACGGACTGGGTCCAGCGCGACGAATCTTGATAAAACTTTGATCAACGCAAGCGAGCTCCACCGCGAGGTAATGAGGACTGCGCTGAACCTCACGACTTGGCTTCTGCAAGTCCTGTGACCGGCAAAGATCGCCCCCTAGAGTCGCATTAACATGAGGATAGGAAATTTCCTTCCGAATGGAATCGAGCGCCAGTCCTGGGTTTACTGGAGCGAAGAACAGTTCCTCACTCCGCTCATGACGACAATCGAGGGCTGATCCATGGAGAAGGGGCTCCGAGTCCGCTGAGAGGCCGGCGCTTAGGGCTTTGATGGCAAGCAGGAGAAAGCATGCTGCAAAGGAAAGGTTTGTTTTCATGAGCCCGGAGCAGTTGAAGGAGCAAAGCCATCAGAGCTCGGACATAATCAGTGCATATGAATAAATGTTTTGTTCGTATTACCGGTCCTTTTGCTAATCCAAAATAGCTTCCACACCCGTGTCCGGGACCTCCACGCAAGGACAGCAAAGAAGGGTTTTTGCCAGCTTGTCTCCTGTGAAAACAAACTCATCCACTCCGCGAGAAAGCCCCATTTTAATTAGGTTTCCGAGATCAAAAGGCACTCTTATTGACTCGGGAAGGTGTATCTTTCTGCAGCTCCTTAACCGACACCCCGGCAACCGGAGAATTCATCAATCTACTTTTTTGCCCACGAATCGCGTAACCCGATGGTCCGGTTGAAGACGGCGTGAGATCCCGGAAGATGATCACGTGAATCTGCGCAAAAGTATCCCAGACGCTCAAACTGACAGATGAAACCCGGTGCCTCCGCGGCCAGCCCGGGTTCTAATTTCGCGCCCTCAATTACTTTGAGTGAATTTGGATTCAAAACCGACATGAAGCCACCCTCCGCGGCCTCAGGACTCTCATCATCAAAGAGTCGATCGTAAAGACGCACCTCAGCGTTGTCAGCTTCAGAAGCATTAACCCAGTGAATAGCGGCCTTGCAGACAATCCCTTCAGGAGGGGACTGCCCGATCGTATTTGGAATAAACTCCACATGGACTTCAGAAACTTCACCGGTGTCCGGATCGACCTTATGATCTACATACTGCACGATGTAACCTCCCCTGAGTCGAACCGCACGGCCGGGGGCGAGACGAAAATATTTCTTAGGAGCTTCTACTAAAAAGTCATCCCGCTCTATCCAAAGATCCCTTCCCAGGCTCAGTTTCCGGAATCCTGCCGCGTCGTCTTCCGGATTATTCTTCGCTTCGACCTCCTCCCTACTGCCAGCTTCCATGTTCACCAGCACGAGCTTGAGTGGGTCGAGAACGGCCATCCGCCGGGGCGCATTCCGGTTCAGCAATTTTCTCACCTCGTTTTCAAGCCTCGCCACGTCCGTGACTCCCTTGAACTTGGTGATTCCTACATCTCCACAGAAATTACGTATCGCTTCGGCGGGAAAGCCGCGACGTCGAACGCCCGAGAGCGTGGGCATGCGGGGATCATCCCAGCCACCCACTTTTTTCTCTTCCACAAGCTGAAGAAGCTTCCGCTTGCTCACAACCGTGTAGTTGAGGGTTAATCGTGAAAACTCAATCTGGCGAGGCACGGCTGGCACCGGACAATTTTCAATAACCCAGTCATATACCGGCCGGTGAACCTCAAATTCCAGCGTGCATAGAGAGTGGGTAACGTGCTCGTGAGCATCCTCAAGAGGGTGGGCGAAATCGTACATCGGATAGATGCACCACTCTTCTCCGGTGTTATGGTGAGCTTCATGAAGGACCCGATAAATAATCGGATCTCGCATGTGCATGTTGGGCGAACCCATGTCAATCTTGGCTCGTAGCACAGCCTCACCATTCCCAAAATCACCGGAGCGCATTTTTTTGAAAAGGGCCACATTTTCCTCAACCGGCCGGTCGCGATAAGGCGACTCCTTCCCGGCCTCGGCCACGGATCCATGAGCGGCACGGATCTCATCGGGAGATTGCTCATCTACAAAGGCCTTTCCCTGCTCAATCAGATGCATCGCACAGTCGTAGAAGAACTCAAAATAGTCGCTGGCAAAATAGATGTGCTTCCCCCAGTCGCATCCAAGCCACTTCACATCCTCCTGAATGCTATCGACATACTCCTGCTCTTCCTTGGAAGGGTTGGTATCATCAAACCGCAGATGAAATTCCGAACCGGTAGCGGCATTTTCCTGCGCGATACCCCAGCCAAGACAGATCGCCTTGGCGTGTCCAAGATGCAGATAGCCGTTGGGCTCCGGAGGAAATCGAGTTACGATTTTATCATGCTTTCCGGTCGCCAGATCATTCGAGATGATCTCACGGATAAAATCGCGCTTACCTGATGAATCATCCTCTCTCATGATTCCACTCCAGTCGCGGCAAGCTTCTCAAAGAGCACCCGGTTGAGACGGATCCCTGCCTCAAAATTAGCAACTGTAAAGTTTTCATTCGGCGAATGAATCTGGCAATCCGGAAGTGCAAGACCCAGCAGCAGAGTGTCAACCCCAAGAACCTCCTTGAAGTCCTGAACGATGGGTATACTTCCCCCTTCCCGGATCAGCCATGGCGCGGTTCCAAACGTGTCTTTCAAAGCTTCCTGGGCAGCATTGCCATACGAGGAATGCGGGTCTGTATGATACGCCTGTCCGTGATGACCACGGGTGATCTCCAACGCTACTCCCGGAGGACAATGATCCCTGAGGTGAGCCTCAACCTTATCCATTATGTCCACTGGAAACTGACGAGGAACGAGCCGGAATGAAAGTTTTGCAAACGCCTCCGAAGGCAGCACCGTTTTTGAGCCTTCACCCTGATAGCCGCCCCAGATCCCATTAACCTCAGCAGTCGGGCGCGCCCAGAGCCTTTCCGCCGACGTGAACCCACTCTCCCCGACCAGCTGGGGCGAACCTGTAACGCTGAGCAAATCGTCCTCCCCCATTCCAGGAACTCCCGTCCACATCTCCTGTTCCCATTCTTCGAGGGGTGCCACATCATCGTAGAAACCCTCTATTGCCACTCGCCCATCGCGATCGTGCAGACTTGCCACCAATTGCCCAATCACGGTAGCGGGGTTAGCCACGGCGCCACCGTAGACACCGGAATGCAGATCGCGGGCAGGACCTCGCACTGCTACCTCACAGCACGTAATTCCACGTAGCCCGTAGGTCATGGTGGGAACCCCCGGAGCTACCATTCCTGTGTCGGAAACTACGACAACATCACAGGCCAGCTCTGATCGATGCTCCTCGAGGAATGGGCGCAAATTGGGGGATCCTACTTCTTCCTCTCCTTCCAGCAAAATGATGAGGTTTACCGGTAAGGCACCCCTTTCTTCGATCGTTTCCGCGATACCGCAAAGGTGCGAAAAAAATTGCCCCTTATTGTCCGTCGCTCCACGAGCCCATATCTTTCCATCACGGATTACCGGTTCAAAGGGATCACTATCCCAGAGTTCCAGAGGATCAACCGGCTGGACGTCATAGTGTCCATAGACCAGGACAGTGGGCCTGCCAGACTCATGCTTGTTACGACCAATCACCACCGGGTGCCCTTCGGTCTCATGGACGCGACTCTCCAGCCCCGCGGTGATCATCCGGGACGAGAGCCACTCGGCACAGGCCTTGACGTCGGGATCAAAGCGGGAGTCCGTTGAAACACTTGGGAAACGTAACAACTCAAAAAATTCGTTAATCCAGCGGCTCACTATTATGATGGTTGGTGATTTTATTTATCTTCTTCAGGAATCCAGCGATCCCCACCTGCAATCTATTGGAGCTTTCCACGAACCTCCTTATACTCCTTGATGATCCGCAGAAAGTCATAGAGACCGAGAAGGAAGAGGAAGACAGCGAGGAACGCGCATCCCGCCCAATATAGCAAGAATCTGAGCGGCGCCTCCTCCAGCCACGGGGCTAGGGGCCAGTTGCCAACAACAAACACGGACAGGAGTGCCACAATCGTGTAGAAAATGATTCTTCTCCGGGTTTCGCGAAGTTGCAGGAATGCTCTTGCCGCAATTACGGCAAAAGAAAACCAACTCATCTTCCTGCGCATTGGAATCAGCATCTCCCGGGAACCCGCCAAGGTCAAATCCAGAGAAGAGCCCCGGCCTTTATCACTTCGCGGTGAGAGACGGCTCCTTTCTCCGCGCCTGCTCAAAAGCAAAACCCATGGCCAGAAGGCGAGCTTCCGAAAATTCAGGTCCCATGAAGGACAATCCAACCGGCAACCCATCTGCCTTGCCCATTGGCACCGTGAGATGAGGATATCCTGATACCGCCGGCAGCGTCGTACATGCTCCCTGAAATTCGTCGCCGCCTTCAAGATTTATCGCAAACGCCCTCCCCGTAGTGGGAGCAATCAAGGCCTCGCATTGATTTTCAGCAAGGAGCCGGTCAATCCCTTCTCTCCCCGCCAGCCGCTTGGCCTTTGCAACCAGTCCCGGCAGCTCTGGATCGTCCCCTCCCTCTGTTTCCTCCGATTGCTCAAAGATCTCCTGCCCGAAATGGGGCATCATTATTGAAGCATGGGATTTGTTGTATGCGATGATGTCCGCAAGTGTCCTCGTGGTGACAGAAGGAGGCCTTCCTGAGAGATACACGTTCAGATCTCGTTTGAATTCCCGAAGAAGAATCTGCCACTCAAGCCGGCTGATTTCTCTCAGGTTTGGGAGATCATGGATTTCAACCAGTATTGCACCCGCCCGTTCCAGAGTTCCCCGGGCGGCGGCAAACGCGGCTGAAACCGAGTCGTCATACATTCCGCTAAGGGGAGTCAGAACACCGAGTCTGATTCCTTCAAGCGCCCCCATATTCAGAGATGCCGCGTAATCATCTGAGTCTCCTCCAGCCATGGCACTTAAGGCCAACGCAGCCAGTCTCACCGTGCGGGTCATTGGCCCGGGTGTATCCTGACTGGCCGAAATAGGAACGATCCCATCGCAAGAAAGCAATCCCACGGTTGGTTTCAGGCCGACGATCCCGCACATTGCTGCAGGACAGGTTATTGATCCGTCTGTCTCGGTTCCAATGGCGATGTCTACAAGTCGGGATCCCACAGCCGCCCCACTCCCCGAGCTTGAGCCACATGCGCTACAGGAAGAATCAAAGGGGTTGGTCGTCAGGCCACCTACACTGCTCCATCCGCTCGTTGATGCTGTCGATCGAAAATTAGCCCATTCCGAAAGATTTGTTTTGCCCGCAATCAGAGCTCCCGCAGTCCTCATATTTGCGACCACCGGAGCATCTGTTTCTGCATGATTATTCAACAGCGCACGCGACCCCGCGGTAGTGGGCATCCCTTTCACATCGATATTATCCTTCACCAAAACCGGAACGCCGTGAAGAGACCTGCGCTCTGGCAACAATTCAATCGCGTCCAACTGCCCCTCCAGATCCGGNGAAATCGCAAGAATTGCGTTGCATCGATCGTTCTCTTTTAACCTCTCGAGCATGGAACTCACCGGCGAAAGCTCAACCTCGTTCATCGCCTTTCGTTTAAAAAGGCCAGCCACCAAGATAGCAAGAAGGGCGACAACCAACGCAGCCACCATGTATTGCAACCCCCATCTCAGCCCACCATCGACGTTTGCTGAACGGGAGCCTTTTTCCCTCATGAGGAAACTCAGAAAATCACAATGTGAGTGCCACTAAGGTTACTCCCAGCGACTTAATCGGAAGAAGAATCCTTACTCTCTGAAGGAGCCTCAGGAGCAGAACTCTCCGCTGGCTTTTCTGCAGCGTTTTCTGGGGTGGTTTTCGTCGTGGCTTTTTTCGCGGCCTTCTTGGCTGCCTTTTTAGCGGTTTTTTTCACCGCTTTCTTTGCCGTTTTCTTCACGGCCTTTTTAGCTGCCTTCTTCGCCGCTTTCTTCGCAGACCCACTCTTGCTCGCCGAGGACTTCTTCAGGGCGATATTCGATTTGATTTGCTCCCGCCTCCGTTTGAAATACTGCTTTCGGCGTCGACGTTTTTGAACCTTGTTATACTGCTTACCCATAAGGTGGGTACGGCCTAAGGGTCTGCTCGCCAGCTTTCAAGATAAATTTCCTTACAATTTACTACTTCATGCCCGGTCTCGTCATAAAACCCCGCTCCCGCATCTTTCACGGCCACGATTGGGTTTACGCCTCTGAAATCAAGAAATCCTTCGGGAATCCTCAACCAGGCGAGGTCATTTCCCTGAAGGATTTCAAAGACAAACCGCTTGGAAGTGCGATTTATAACCCAAAATCTCAGATTGTGGCACGCCGTTTTTCGCGGCGAAAACAGGACCTCGACAAGGATTTCTTCCTCCGCCGCCTGAAACTCGCATTTTCTCTCCGGGAAAGGCTTCCCGTCGACCCCCTCCTCTGCCGCCTCGCCTGGAGCGAGTCTGATGGTCTGCCGGGGCTCATCATAGATCGGTATGACCGCCACCTCGTCATTCAGACTCTAACTCTCGCGATGGATCAGCGCATAGAGCTCATAGTCGACGTCGTGCAGGAGCTCCTCTCCCCGGAATCCATCGTAGTCCGCAATGACTCCCCGATGCGAAAGGCAGAGGGGCTGGAGCCGTCCAACTTTATCGCTACCGGGAATGATCCGGATCCTGTCACACTGGAGCACGGAAACCTCAAATTCAAATCTACCCTGCTCACCGGACAAAAAACCGGACTCTACCTCGATCAGATCGATACCTACCAGAAAGTCTCGGAACTGGCAGAAGGCAGGAAGGTCCTCGATTGTTTCAGCAACCAGGGCGGCTTCGGGCTTGCCTGCGCCCGCGCCGGGGCTGCGAGCGTCACCTGTGTCGACATTTCAGGTGAAGCTGTTTCCAACGTTACCCAGAATGCCGACCTCAACGATCTGGAGATCCGTGCGATTGAGGCAAACGCCTTTGACTACCTGAAAAATTGCGATGAAACCTTTGATCTCATCATTCTTGATCCTCCCTCTTTCACCCGTAGCAAGAAGGCTCTCAATGATGCAATGCGCGGATATAAGGAGATTCATCTCCGGGCTCTCAAGCTTCTTAATCATGACGGCTACCTTGCTACTTTCTCCTGCTCACATCATGTTACCCGGGAATTGTTTCTCAATAACGTGCGAGACGCTGCGGTAGACGCGCGCCGGACATTGCGCCTTGTTGAATCCTACAGCCAGCGCCCAGACCATCCTGTCCTCCCCACCATCCCAGAGACCGAGTATCTCAAGGGGTTCTGCTTTCAGCTGCTCCCAGGACGATGAAACCAAGGCGTATCATCATCGGTTTTGTGATTCTTGCGATTCTGGGAACTTCCTACCTCCTTTGGAGATCAAGCCCCGAGCAAACTGTCAAAAGGCAAGCCCACCAACTTCTGGGCTGCTTGGAAAAAGGTGCCCTGAGCAGGACGACACCGAGCGAGAAAGCGGATCTTCTTGTGGGACTACTCGCTCCAACCTTCAAAGTTCAAGCTCCCTACCCGGTAGACTCCGGCAGCTTTAATCCTATTCAGGCAGCACAATCGCTGAGGGACTTTCATAACAGCGTGATGTCCTGTGCCATCAGCAAGGAAAACCCCCTTGTCAACCTGCAGTCAGACAAGAGCGGTCGCTATGAAGTGACCCTTTCCGTCGAAATCAGCCTTGGTCCCCGCCGTCGGCATCACCTGAAATACCAGTGTCTAATTGAATTTATCGAGAACGGAGAGGGGTGGCTTGCGCGGGAAATCATTCTGAATCCAATATAACCACGCCTGGATTCGGCGAAAAAGCGCTCTGGGACCCCTCAATCAGGGATTTTCACCTGTTGACCTCCCTTTCCCATCAAAATTCCTTGGCAAACCGGAGGAATTCATCCAAGTTCCGCCGCCCCACGCCAAAAAGGACATGGTAGCTCTCAGACTTACACGCAAAGGCACCAAGAATAAGCCCTACTACAAGATTGTGGCTGTTGACAGCCGCAAGCGCCGGGACGCTCGCTACATCGAGCAGATCGGAACTTATGATCCGCTTCTGCCGGGCGCGAACTACACTCTCGATCTCGAGAAGGCCGACGGTTGGATCAGCAAGGGAGCTCAGCCATCCGATACCGTGGCAAGCATAATCAAGAAGGCGCGGAAAGTCAGTGACGCCGCCAGCGAAGTGTAGATCCGCTCCCCGCTATCCCGTTTTCCCGGAAACGGCCTAAAGCCAGCTACGAGCTCGGGAGTAGGTCAGTGCCTCGACAGGCACCATGGACTACCAGAACAAGGTCAATCCAGGGCTGCTGAATCGCCTCCGGACTTGCGTCCCCTGGTGCCACTCGACATGGCCATCCATGTAGCCAAGGTGGACCCCCTTGAATTTCTCATCTTCTTCATAATTACCAAGGCGCTTGCTGTTCCACACAACGGCGAGGTCGACCCAGAGGATCGGATACACCACCTTTTGCCCAGTTCGAGTGGGAGTAAACCGATAGGTTTCATCATCTTCATTATAGACATCATCGCGAATGCGCGCCCACTCAGCAGGCTCCGGTGGCACAAACTCGCCATTTCCGGACCAGACCGGATCATCAATCACGCACGCGTANGAAAATAAAGAGGAAGAGCCTTCATCCACTCCACCGTAATTCCAAAGATCCATGTTGTTCTGACTTCGATCCTTGCCTTCCGTTGTCCACCGCTTGTTGGCTGCGTTGTACGCGAGGTCACGGGTGATTCCATTTTCTTCTCTCCACTCCCAGCTAAACCAAAAGGGAAGCCCTCCGGTGTCGGTCGTAAAGTGAGCCCTTGGGAAGATCCCATTGTTATCGCCAGCCCCTGCCAGAGAAATGGCACTTAGCTGCTTGATGTCCGATATGGATCCCGCCTTGTGGGCCGCGGTCGTAATCTTACCCACTCCAACGAAAGTGAGCGCCCCGAGGGTCAGGATGATGGCAACGACGACCAAGACTTCTATCAAGGTGAATCCTCTTCTTGCTCGCACGGGGTGTTTCACATTCATGGGGTGGCGGTATGAGGCACCGTCCACCCCGAGTTGTCAAACTCAAGAACCTTCCAGCCAGAATCTGTAACATTAGGCGGCCACCCGGGCATCCGCACTTCTATTAAAAATAACGCTGTTGGATCTTACAATCAGCCNCTTTTACACCTAAAAAACCTCCTCACGGGGATCAGGGGCGATTGCAACAAGCCAATTGTAAACGTGGATTGGTTTACAAATGCCTCCGGGCAGGCTAGACGGGCTAAGTATGAAATTTCGTGGCATCATCTCCTCCATCGTATTTGTAGTGGCTCTTGCCAGCTGTAATCAGGACAAATCCGCAGAATCTCCCCAAGACCCCTCCGCGTCCTCGGAACAGAATAACCAAACCGAGGAGACTTCTGCTGCAGAACCTGCTGCAGAGCCTGCCGGAGAACCTGCCGGAGAACCTGCCGGAGAACCTGCCGGAGAACCTGCCGGAGAACCTGCCGGAGAGCCTGCCGGGGAACCTGCCGGAACCGACAAAGAGGCATCCTCCAACCCGGTTACCCCACCAACTGAAAGTCCTGCACCAGCCGCCCCCGGTGCTAAGCCAGCAGGACCGCGCGTAACATTCGAAACCTCTGAAGGNTCGTTCGTGCTGGAGCTTGATCCGATCAATGCTCCTATCAGCACCAAAAACTTTCTCACTTATGTGAATGAAGGTTTCTACGACGGCACCATCTTTCACCGGGTCATTGATGGATTCATGATTCAGGGAGGAGGATTCGAACTTATCGAGGGCAAGGGGTCGCAGAAGGAAACAAAGGCGCCCATTAAGAACGAAGCCAAAAACGGCCTGAAAAATCTTCGAGGCTCTATTTC
Organism: Roseibacillus sp.; assembly: GCA_002715825.1. Classification (GTDB taxonomy): domain Bacteria; phylum Verrucomicrobiota; class Verrucomicrobiia; order Verrucomicrobiales; family Akkermansiaceae; genus Roseibacillus_B. The sequence goes on from PBAI01000025.1 coordinate 124,310, forward strand.
CATGGCCCGGACCAACGATCCAGACAGTGCAACGTCACAATTTTTTATTAACGTTGTAGACAATCCTGGCCTCGATCCAAAAAGCGCAGAGAACCCCCGGGGGTTCAGTCCCGATGGCTACGCCGTATTTGGCAAAATTGTCGAGGGAATGGAAACCGTAGACAAGATCAGGCAAAGCGAAACCGGCAGAAAACGCATGATGGCAAGAGCTCCAACTGGCGAGCTCATGGAGAACGTTATGTCGGATGTCCCCCTCCGGGACGCGGTCATTAAGAAAGCCTCGGTCACTCAATCCCAGTAAGACGGCTGGCATCACAGCTCCAATCTCATGCCGTGGCTTCTTCCTATCGTAGCCTACCTCGTTGGATCCATTCCCTTTGGAGTCCTCATCGCGAGGTCCAAGGGAATTGACATCCGGCGACATGGCTCCGGAAACGTGGGAGCCACCAATGTCTTTCGAATCGTCGGCAAGGGATTTGGAGTCTCCTGTCTCCTGCTGGACTTCCTGAAGGGGTTCCTTCCTGTCCTTCTTGCCACCAACCTCTTCCGGGTCGCAGGGGTTTCGCCGCCGCTCTCTTTTGCCCTTATTTCAAANTCGACAGNACCGTTCCCGGCGGACCAGCAAGTCTATGTCCACACCCTTCAGGTTGTCACCGCCCTGGCTGCAATCATGGGGCACAACTACTCGATCTTTCTCAAGGGAGGAGGAGGCAAAGGCATTGCCACCTCGGCAGGTGTTCTTGTAGCCCTCCTTCCGACGGTATTTCTTGGCGCTCTCCTCGTTTTTGGTGCCTCTTTCTATTTCACCCGTTATGTCAGCATGGGCAGCATTCTGGGTGCGATCAGTATTCCCATTTTTACTCATCTCAACGATCGTCTCCGCCATCTTGACGGCGATGAAACTCTACCTACATACTGGGAGTCGGGGTCATGGAACAAACCCCTGATGGCTTTCACTGTGGTAGCTGCTTTGCTCGGGATCTGGCGCCATCGCTCCAATATCCAGAGAATTCTTGCTGGCACTGAAGACCGGCTGGAAAGTCGAAAGGCCACAAAAAGGGTGGCGACAATGAACCCGATAGAGGACTCCGATGAACGCCCGTAATTTTCCGCCTACTCCACGGACTGCCGTCGTAGGCTGCGGCTCCTGGGGCACGGCCCTCGCAACCTTGCTTGTTCCTGTCTCCTCGAAAGTGACCCTTATCGGTCGCAACGAGAATGTCATCGAGGATATTAATGGGAAGCATCGCAATGAGCGTTACCTCCCCGGGGAAGTCCTCGACCCCGGCATCAGGGCTAGTAGCGATCTGAGCGTTACAAGAGACGCCGATCTCATCCTTCTTGTTCTACCCAGCGCAGCCATCCGCTCCACCGCCACACAACTGGCATCTCTTCAAATAGACCAAAAAGTGATCCTGACCTCCTGTTCAAAGGGAATTGAGCGTGGAACAGGAAAGCGNATGTCCGAGGTTNTCTCTGAAATTCTTCCCAATCAGCCACTTGCTGCTCTCTCCGGGCCGAACCACGCCGAGGAAGTTTGCAAGGGTCTTGCTACCATGACCGTGATTGGATCAGCTGAATCCAGTCTTAGCAGCTACCTTCAGGGGCTTCTTACCTCTCCCAGCTTTCGCTGCTACACCTCGGATGACCTCACCGGCCTCGAATGGGGTGGTGCCATGAAAAACATCTTCGCTATTGCCTCCGGAATCGCCACTGGCCTGGGGCTCGGTGACAATGCCACGGCTGGTCTCGTTACCCGCGGGCTTGCTGAAATGATTCGACTTGGCACAGCCCTAGGAGGGAAACCTGATACTTTTACCGGGCTCTCAGGTGTCGGGGACCTGATCGCCACGTGTTACTCACACCATTCGCGAAACTTCCGCGCGGGAATTTCAATTGGGAAGGGTAACACCGTGGAAGCGACCCTCGAGGAAGCTGGTATGGTCGTAGAAGGAATTCCCAACTGCCAATCAATCTATGAAGTGGCTCAGCAGAGTGGGGTACGTACGCCGCTGATCGACTCAATCTACAGTGTTCTTTACGAAGACCAGCCTGCCGCAGAAGCCTTGCGGGAACTACTTACGCGAGCTCCTCGTCCCGAAGTAGAATCCTGATTTTGCCTTCCTGGCTCTCCCTGATGCCACTGAGAAAACTCCCTTGCCTCTTCCATTCAGCTTCCTCCAAAAAAGCTACGTAGAAGGGCCTCGCTTTAAGGTTCTTGCCGGTTTATACCTGATGCTCCAATGAGCAAGAAGGATTCAGGAGATAACCAATGGCGCAAACTCGCCAGCAAGGTGTCCAGCAAGATCAATCTTGCTTGGTGGCTCGATAAACTTTCCACTCCCCTTCTCATTGCTGCTCTGGCCGGGGCTTGTCTCATTCTGATCGCGAGACGAGAACTTACCGATTTCTCCTGGTTCTATCCCTCAATTATAGGTTCCATTATTTTCATTTCCATCGGCCTCCATAGCTGGTGGCGCGCGAAAGGACATTTTGAATCACCAGATCAGGCATTGGTCCGGATGGAAGCCAGCATGAAAATGTGCAATAAGCTGAGCGCAGCCAGGCAGGGCCTCACACCATGGCCAGCTGTTCCGGAAGTCCTGAACGACGGGACCCGGTGGCATTGGCCCCGGCTCCTCTCTCCCCCCGTGGCGGCGCTCATCTTGCTTGGGGCCAGTATTCTGCTTCCTGTCTCGAACAGAAGCGATGCTGGCGACCTTCCTCTGGATGAACCACAGGCGTGGAAAGACCTCACGTCAGACATAGAAGCCCTGACTCGGGAGGAGACTGTGGAACAGGATTACCTCGAAGAGCTTGAAGAAAGAATCAACCAGCTGAGGGAACAGAGTCCGAATCAATGGTATAGCCACTCCAGCATTGAGGCCACCGATGCTCTTCGCGAGATGCATCAGGGTGAGCTCGACAAACTGGAGCGCAACCTCCGCCGGGCCGAGCAGGCACTCGACAGCCTGCAGGAAAATTCCGGGGAAGTAAGCGATTATGCCAGAGAGCGTATGCTGGACGCCTTCAATGAAGCCTTAGGGCAGCTCGAACAGGGAAAAATGAAACCCAATAGCGAACTCCTCGAAAAACTCAGGTCACTTGACCCGGAGAACCTGAGTCAATTGGAACCGCAGCAACTGGAACAGCTTCGCGAGAGCATGAGGCAGTCCGCCAAAAATTGCGCCCAGTGTCAGGGTGGAAACGGTAAGAGTTTATCGCAAGACGGAGAAGCCAGTCCGAACTCGCTGGATGATCTTCTCAACGAGGGTTCAGATATCAGTCAATTGCAGGAGAGTGAGGGAGGCAAGGGAGGAATCGGCAGGGGACCTGGTTCAGCCCCTGGCCTGCTTGGCCAAGTCTCACCAGAGGTGAATTCCGGCACTCTTGAGGGATTGGAATCAGGAGATCTGTCCAAGTCCCTTCCGGGAGANCTGCTAGAACTCGAAGACAGCAGACATAATGTCGACAAGACGCAAGTCGGTCTTCGTGCCGGTGGAAATGTTGATAATGAGTCCGAGGGTGGTTCCCGGGTTTGGAGAGAGTCTCTCCTTCCCTCCGAAAAAAGCGCCCTGAAAGACTTCTTCAAATAGTATATTCGCTTAACACATTTTCCCCTGAACACCATGGACCACGCCTCGGAAACCGAAGTCACCGATGCCGGCAAGCATGTCCGGTCCCTCTCCAACGCGCTGCAACAGGTTCTTTTCGGACAGGAAGAACTGATTCAACTCGTCCTTACTGGCATCCTAGCCCGTGGTCACATTCTTCTGGAGGGGCTGCCCGGGCTTGGCAAAACGGAACTCGTGAAGGGACTTTCGCGCATTCTCCAGCTGGAAACCCGTCGAATTCAGTTCACTCCGGATCTGCTTCCCGGTGACATCACCGGAAATCCTGTGTTGCAGGAAAAAGATGGCAAACGACAGTTCGTATTTCAGCCCGGACCTCTTTTTACCAATCTTGTCCTCGCTGACGAAATTAACCGTGCCTCCCCCAAGACACAATCTGCTCTCCTTGAGTCCATGCAGGAACGACGAGTTACAGTTCTGGGAGAAACCCACCAACTGCCCTCTCCCTTTTTTGTTCTCGCTACCCANAACCCGATTGAGCTTGAAGGGACCTATCCGCTACCTGAAGCCCAACTCGACCGTTTTCTCTTCAAGCTCGAAATCACGCGCAACGATGTCGATACCCTCGAGCGTATCGTCACTGATCGTGACCTTGGCTCTGAACCAGAGGTGAATCCTATCATGGAGGCGACTACTTTGATCGATCTTCTTGCTCTTGTCCGACGAATCTACCTTCCCGACGTTGTGGCTAATTACATTGCCCGTCTGGTGGACGCAACCCATCCAGGGCAGTCCGACTCTGCAGGCAAGATCAAGTTTGGAGCCAGCCCGCGAGCCGCCCTTTCACTCGCAGCTGCTGCNAAAGCTCGCGCTCTGATGAATGAGCGCACACACGCCAGCTTTGAGGACGTCAAGTTCATCGCTCCTTCAGTTCTCAGGCATCGCATTATCCTTGATTACAATGCACGCGTTGAAGGGCTCACGAGCAATGAGATTATCTCTCTCCTGCTCGAGGAAATCCCTTTTCAGGCAGGGAAAAATCCAAGGACTCTTCAGCAATCAGCTCCGAGCTGAATTCAACGCCATATGAGGCTCCGCACCGCCATACTTCTGACATTCTCCCTGATCGGTCTCCAGGTTGGAACGGTTAGCGCGCAGTCCGGGGGAATCTCCATTAACGAGACCTATAACAAAAAAGGAGATCCCCTGATCTCTCTCGAAATAGATTCCCCCATAGGGAGATTACCTGCGTCAGGCTACTACCCGATTCGAGTCAAAATTGTCAACGACGGACCGACGGACCGCACATGGCAATTCTTCTTCACCTCCAAAGGTGAGAATTTTGGCGAAGGCAACAGTCTCAAGTCAGATTTTACCGTAACCTGCAAGGCAGCTTCCGTGGCGGGAGTTGACCTCCTTGTCCCAGTCATGAGTGTTCTCAATAATCGAAATATGGGCTTTATACGCTCTTCCTCGAGGGGGTCACTGCGGACACAGCTGGATGTCGACGTGAGACCTCCTCCCCTGCTGGAAACTTCCCGGCGCATTGTAACATCCCGGGGCAGTCTCGACACCGAAATAGCNGAAGGATCCTCCTCGTANTGGCCCTCGGTGATCTACAGCGAGGAGATCCGAAATCCAAACAGCAATGCCTTGGACAAGGCCACTGCGGATCATCTTCAAGGTTCCGCCTCGGGATCACCTCGGCTGAACGGGGAATTTGGAGGGCTATTTCTCACCGAGGACATGCCTGACGATTGGCGTGCCTACATCGGGTACGATGCATGTATCCTGACAGAAAAGGAGTGGAACGAGCTACCGGCAGGCGCTCGCAACGCACTGCGCCAATGGAATCGACTCGGAGGCTCACTGATTATCTATACCAACAACCCGGCAACTGACCTCAACACTCTGGGTTTTGGAAGAGACACGGCTGGATCTTCTGTCGCTGACCTGGGCTGGGGAACGACCATTCTCAGGCCATTTCCGAGGGATGGTCTTCTCGAGCCGCCGGGGGTCGTACAACTTGTTGTCGATGCCGTGAACAAGACAGGCGGGCCAAGGATCTCAGACCCGAGAGACAACTTCAGTTCGAGTTGGAAACTTCAGGACGCCCTTGGAATAAAAACGTCCCAGATGATTCTCGTGATCATTGTCCTCCTCGCCTTCGGGGTTCTCGTCGGACCAATCAACCTGTTCGTCTTCGCCCGGGCAGGAAAACGCCACAAGCTCTTTATTTCAACACCCCTGATATCTCTCGGCGCCAGCGTTATTCTGGTTGGACTGATCGTTCTCCAAGACGGATTCGGCGGCTACGGCAAACGCCTTATTCTTCATGAGGTTGGACCGGACAACACAGCCTATATCTCTCAGGAGCAGATCGCCCGCACTGGAGTTCTCCTGAAAACCAGCTTTACTACAAGCGAATCCAGTTTCCTGAGTCCACTAACGATAGGAGAATCGCGCTGGGCACGGGTGACCAAGAGCAATGNTGGGGGAAAAGGGGTCTATAATATCGAAATGACCGAAGCCGGACTGGCCGCAACTGGTGATTGGTTCAAAAGTAGCAGCGAACATGGTCACCTCCTGGAGACAGTTCGACCATCTCGGGAACGCATTTCACTTCTTGGNGGGGTCGACGAACCTACCATCGTCTCCACTTTCAGTTTTGTAGTCGAAAAGGTATTTTTTCGGGATCTAACTGGACGGCTCTGGACCACATCTGACCTACAACAGGGCCGAAACACCTCAATGACTCCGGCGGAAGAGACGGAATTCACCTCTTGGTTCTCTGAGCAGCAGCNGCGCTTCGGACCACGCAATCGGGCGCGTCTGGATCTCGCCCGCAACCGACGAGGATATTTTTTTGGCTTCGCTCCAGAAACGGATGGGATCAGCAGCCTCGCGAGCATCGATTGGAAGACAACCTCGACCTTTGTCACCGGACAACTCTCTCCTGCAAACCGCTCCAATCCATGACTTTCTAGNTCTTCTCGCTGTCCATGTCTGCCGCAATATCAGTTCGAAATCTCTATCGTTATTTTGGCGCCCTGAAGGCCGTCGATGGGATTTCCTTCGACATTCCCCACGGCTCGGTCTGTGGATTTGTGGGAGCTAACGGTGCTGGTAAGACCACCACCATGAGGATACTTGCCACTCTTGATTATCCCACCATGGGATCTGCGGAAATCTGCGGAATCAGTGTCACCGATCANCCTGACAAGGTCCGTTCACTCATCGGCTGGATGCCAGACAACTTTGGGAATTACGATCATATGACTGTCCTGGAGTATCTCGACTTTTATGCGAGGGCGCTGGGCTATACCGGCGAAGACCGAAAAGGCCGGATTGAGGAGGTGATGGCGTTTGCAGACCTGATGCCTCTGGCAGACCGTATTTCCAATAAACTTTCCAAGGGAATGACCCAGCGACTCTGCCTCGGACGCGCTCTCCTGCATGACCCTCAGGTCCTTATCATGGATGAGCCCGCCGCAGGGCTCGACCCCCGTGCCCGCGTAGAACTCAAACACCTCATCAGAATCCTTGCTGAAGAGGGCAAGACCATCTTCATCTCTTCTCACATCCTTTCAGAGCTGGGAGAGATGTGCGACTCACTCCTGTTCATCAATGCAGGCAGGATCGTACATCATGGTGATGCGGATTCACTTCGCTACGGTTCTGATGCAACAGGCGGAGTGTTTTATGACGTACAGGTTCACGGAAATCCGGATTCGGTCACAGACTGGATTGTCCTGAATCATGGAGTAGAGGTGATCGAGACACGAAAACAAGGAGCGAGAGTCCGGCTCCCAGATCCTGATCCCGCGAGAGCAGCCGAAGTCCTGAAGAGAATGGTCCGGGATGGGGTTCCGGTCATTGAATTTCATCGGGAGGAGAGGAACCTTGAAGACGCCTTTATTGATATTCTGGGACAGCTTGAACAGGGAGGGGCCGGACTGAAGGCGCCTCCCGACTTATCTACACCCGATGCCCCCTTCACCAGCTCCGACGCCGCACCTCCTGCGCCATAATTCATCCTATTCACAGCATGGCAGAGCAGAGCCTATCGCCAACTCCACCCGATCTACCCGCTCTTCCATTCGAACGGATTAACGAATTTCCGGATCGATTGAGCCCCATGCTCGTCAAGGAGCTGAGGCAGGGGATGCGGACGAGCTCCTTTGTCATACCTTTCGTCGTCTTACAGGCAATCCTCACCATCGTTATTCTGATTGTCTCTCTTTTCTCCCTTGGGGGCAGACTACTGGACTCTTCATCAATCGGAAACTGGTTCACGGGCTTCATCCTTCTCTTTTACGGTCTCGGCATCCTTGTCTTCCAACCCTTGCGAGGGATCTCGGCGATCGCTTCCGAAGTGCGGGAGAACACCATTGATCTGATGACCCTCACCAGTCTCACAGCGTGGCGCATCGTTTACGGAAAGTGGCTGTCGATTGTAAGTCAATCCGCTTTAATTGCAGGAGCTATTCTCCCCTACCTGATAATTCCATATTTCTTCGGTGGCCTGCAGTTACTCCCCCAACTCACTCTTTGGCTGGCTCTTTTCGTCGTTTCCAGCGCCCTGACCGCTCTCACCGTAGGCATCTCAGCAGTTGGTAACGCTTTGGTCCGAGGTCTTTTGGTAGTGGGAGGCGCTGCCCTGATGATGGGCTACCTCCTCTTTGGCTTTTTATCTCAAATTCCCCACTTCATGGAAATGCTCACCTTTACCCGTGGTGAACAGACGCTCTCGGTGATCGCCTTTCTCATCACTACCTGCTATCTCTGCTACTTTTTTCTCGAACTCGGCACATCCGCTATCGCGCCTTCCAGTGAAAACAGAGCTACCAGAAAAAGGATTGTCGGCTTGGGTGTCCTGATTCTCACCTACTTGCTTCTCCTTCCCACCGGAGAGGGTATCGCTTTGTTCACCGCGATGGGAATTACTGCCTGTATTGCCCTCGACCTTTTCAGTGAACGAGCCACCTTTTCTCCGATCGTTTGCTGGAAATTTCTTCGCTTTGGATTCCTTGGCCGGATTGCGGGACGCTTCTTCTACCCGGGATGGGGGACGGGCTCCCTGTTCTTTCTCGTTCTGACGCTGGTTCTCTGTGTGCTCATCTACCTGACGAATCCAAATCCCAGATATTACACCATGGTGCTTCTGGGAATTGGAACCCTCGCGCTTCCGGCAGTGATTATTCAGGTCTTTGCCCGCAACTCCACCAATCGCTTTAGCAGCTATTTTTTCATCCTCATGGTCACTTTGATACTGAGCCTTATACTCAGTTTGCTCTCTGAGATTTTCTCCGGAGAACTTCTCCTCTGGATCTTCAGCTTCATCCCTGCTTCGCTGCTTCCTCTCGCCCTAGAGTCGGGATCCACGACAGAGCCACTTATCGTCCTCTATGCTGCAATCGGGATCTCCAGCATTTACCTCCTTGTCATTCTAGCAACGTCCCTGCAAAACTTGAGTCAACTCTCTGTTCTGGAATCCGAGGCCCAACGGGGTCTTGATGACTCGCTTCTCGGGTCAACTGGTGCGGAACGTTGAGAAAATGCTTTTTTAAACCTTGGACCTCGAAACCCTAAGAACTGCATCAGCTGCAGCAGCCGTTTGCGCCGAGAAACTCAGATTACCCCTGCGCTCACGCGTATGGAGGGGACAGGCCGGGGAATTTCAAGGTGCCGGAGTAGGCTCCTCCCTTGATTTCCAGGATCATCGGAATTACGCACCCGGCGATGACCCCCGCCATATAAATTGGCAGGCGTTCGCCCGAACGGGTAATTACACGATGAAACTGTATCGTGAGGAGGTCCGTCCTGTGGTCGATCTTGTATTCGACGTTTCCGGGTCCATGTTTTTTGAGTCCCGTAAGGCACGGAGATCCATCGAGTTATTCTATTTTATGGCGGAAAGCGCCATCAGGTCGGGAGCTTCTCTCCAGATTCATCTCGTGTCCGGTAACAATACCCGGGCCCTGCCACCGGATGCCGTCTGTAACCATCACTGGCAGGACGAGGCAGAGGCAGTGAGGGAAGCACAGTCTGGGCTGACTCCTGATCTCGCTGGGATTCCTTTTCGGTCCAACGCCTTCCGGGTGTTCCTGTCTGACCTTCTTTTCTCGGCTGACCCGTCACAACTGATTCGCCTCCTCGGCCAACGGCAAGGGAGCCCCGTGATTTTTGCTCCCTACTCCCGCTCTGAATCTGATCCTGACTGGGAGGGCAATTACGAGTTCATTGACGCTGAGCACGAGACGCGCCATCCCCATAGAATCGAACCCGCGGTTCTTGCTCGCTACAAGAAAGCCTACACAAATCACTTTGCCGCTTGGAAAACCTCCGCCCGCCGCTATCACGCAACGCTCGCGAGAGTCGATGCCGAGGGACCCCTTGAAGCTGGTCTATATAGTGAGGCTATTCCAACAGGTGCTCTTGAGGCACTCCACTGAGGGAGCAAGGGCACCCCGGGACATGGGCTCCGGCATTTAGTTCTCCTTGAGCGTTGCAACAAGGAGACAGAGAGGTGAAATTCCCCAGATGAGGACCATTTTTTATCTTCTCATTGTAATCACCATGAATCTCTCTTCGCGCGGAGAAAATCCGGCTGAGGTTGAGAGCCCTGAATTCCTCCACAATCGAGGAACCGAGCATTTTTTCGCAGGACGGATCGCCGAATCGCTGGAAGACTGGGATCGAGTGGTCAAAATGGTTCCTCAGCAGGCTCCTCATCATTGGCAACGGGGAATCGCACTCTACTACGCAGGCAGATTCCGGGAAGGCGTTGCACAGTTCGAAAGTCACCAGACCGTCAACGGGACCGATGTAGAAAATGCGGTCTGGCACTTTATCTGCGCTGTCCACACAGAGGGCGGATCCGTCAAGAAGGCTCAAAAAGCGATCTATCCTTATGCTGGAGATCGTCGGATTCCCCTGAAGCAAGTGCACGCCCTCTTCAAGGGTAATGGCTCCCCGAAGGAGGTTCTCGCCGCAGCAACCGGGAATTCCACAGACAAGAGCAGCCAGCGTAATCATCTATGTTACGCTCACCTTTATCTTGGCCTCTATTATGAAGCACTTGGAGACCCCAAAAAAACTGTCCACCATATGAGAAAGGCGGCGATAGATTACAAAATGGATCATTACATGGGTAAGGTCGCCCAGATTCATTACAGGCGCCTGCAGCAAGCACCGAAGGAAAAACGGAGCAATTGAAACCTCAATTCACATGGCATAATTAATCATTTCAAATGGCGCAAACGGACCAAATTGATCACGTATTCATTACCCGGGCGAGAGTGGCGGGCCTCTCATGAATATCGTTCTTACAAATCCCGCCGGCTTCTTTGCTCTCCTAGGGATTCCTGCAATTATCCTGATTCACTTCCTGCAACGGCAGGCAAAAGTGTTGCCCGTAAGCACGCTTTTTTTGCTTGCCCACACGCAGCGTGAATCTGTGAGCGGGCGCCGTTTTGACCGGCTCACTCATTCAGTCCCGTTATGGTTGCAAATCTTGATGGTCTTTCTTCTCACGTGGCTCCTTGTCCTTCCGCGCTACATAAAACCTAACTCTACTCAGCAGGTCGCTCTCGTCCTTGATAGTTCTGCATCAATGAGTGTCTTCAAGGATAGTCTGCCAGATCATCTTCGTGCGAAGTTACCAAGCCTCCGGGGAAATGCCTCCCGTCTCCAGATCTACATATTCGAAAGCTTGGAAGACCAGCCCGTTATTTATGCTGGTGAGGACCTCGACGAAGCCCTGGCGTCTCTGGAGAGTTGGAGTCCTTCAAGCGGATTGATTGAACCGGATAACGCCCTGCGCCTTGCCAGAAGCCGGATCAACCGTGAAGGCATTCTGATCTACGTCACTGACAGCTCCCCCGGGGATCTTCCCTTCGACGCCAACTTCCTTTCCATAGGAGAACCAAGGGATAATATCGGCTTTACCGGGCTGGGATTCGAAGCAACCGAGAACTCGATCCGCTGGAAGGCTCTTCTTCGCAATTACTCGAAAAGCACTCAGGAGCGGACATGGTCCGTGATATCTGATGGGAACCCCAGCCAACCAAAAAGAATTTCCTTGGAAGCGAATTCCATAACAACGATCAGTTCAATTTTTCCATCTAACGCCACCAGACTCGAGGTCAGGATCACCCCTGATGACTTTCCTCTGGATGACGAGCTTCATATTGTAAAACCCCGCCCCAAGACCCTTCAGGTTTTCGACTCACTGACAGGAGATTACAAAACTCTTGGCGAGAAGTTCGGCAGATTCCGAAATATCGAAGCCACGAACGATCTCGCACAGGCAGATCTGTCCCTCGTCACCTACGACCCACTTCAACCATCTTTTCCCTCAGGAAACGGCGTCATCATGGTGAACGAGGCGGCGAGAGGCGGAAATTACCTCCGTGGTCGAATTGTGGCTGAAAAGCATCCGCTCATGGATGGAGTCAACTGGCAGCCCCTCCAAGTGCGTGAATCCGTCCAGGCAGAACTTAACGAGACTGATAAGATCCTCCTCTGGCAGGGCGATCGACCCTTGATTGCACTTCGCACCTCTGTTGCGGCCCCGACCGCAAGCAGGGACGCGCCACAGCGCATTCAGCAACTGATCTTCAACTTCGACCTGACACTCTCGAATGCAGAGCAACTGGAGTGCACTGCCGTGCTTCTCCACAGGTTCACTGAGAACCTGCGCAAGATGAAGATAGCTTCAGAGTCGCTGAATACCGAAGTGGGACAACCTCTCCAGATTGCATTCCGCAAGAGCAGCGATTCGCCCCCGCTGGTTCTGAACCGATTCGGGTCGGCACAACAAGTCACTGAAGAAACACCTCTAACAGTTCCTGTGGCACAGGCCGGCTTTCTTAAAGCTCCGAGGACTCCGGGATTCTTCAGGATCTCCCAGGGGGATGAGCTACTGCTCGAATCAGGGTGTCATTTTGCTGACACCCGCGAGGCCAATCTGCTGAATTGCATATCTGAGGAACGCATCTCAGCCTCGAGTGGAGAGGCTATTGATCGGACGACCAACGAAGATCATCTCTGGCGCCTTTGGACGATCCTTATTATCGTCTCCCTTCTCATCTCATGGCATTTTATAAAAGATCGTTCCAACGATACACGAGAAGCTGATGACAGCCTATCCGCCCAACCCTGATATTACCGGGCTTCCTGAAGCACTCTTCCACTCCCGCTTCATGTCCTTGTCCCCTCTTCCCCCACCTCATGCCCTTTGATGCTCCAGAATGGTTCCTCTTGCTGGGAGCGTTTCTCCTGGCCGGCTGGTTCTGGCCCAAACTCCAGCTATGGCGTCCTCTCAGAATACTTGCCCTCCTGACGGCCACCATCCTCCTCTCAGAACCTCAATTCGACAAGGCGGAGGACAGCCTCGACCTCTGGGTTCTTCTTGACCGCTCCGAGTCAACCGAGGAGCTGATCGATACGGGGCTCCCTGAATGGCGGGAGCTCCTTAACAAGGCAAGACCCTCGCGGAAGGATCAGCTTTTCTTTGTGGATTATGCCGCAGAAGTGCTAGAGCAGGGCCTTGGTGATTCTGCAGTTTTCACAGGAAAACGGAATTTAACTCGAACTAACCTCGCTATCCAGAACGTCCTCGCTCTGGCCGATCAGCGTCGGCCCAGTAGAATTCTCGCCTTTACCGACGGGTATGCCACAGAGCCCCTCATTGAAGCTGCGGCCAAATTGAAGGCGCGCGGCATACCGCTGGATTTTCGCCTCGTGCGTGAGGAGATAAATGATGATTTCCGTATCGCTAAAATCCAGATTCCCATGCGTGTTCAGGCGAGGGAGCCGTTTGTCCTCGGAATCACGGTTCGGGGGTTCAGTGACACATCGATCCCTTTGCAAATCATGCGGAATGGAACTGCGATCGCTGAAAACATCATGGTTCCTATCAAGGACGGAGTCGGCAAGGTCGAGTTTACCGACCGCCTGCCGGAAGTTGGATCTTACAGATATACCGCCGCCATCTCTCCCCCAGTCGATGCTCACCCTGGAAATAACAAGGCTGAACGCTGGATTGAGGTAACTGGAGGACCACGTGTTCTTCTGGTAACCAAGTATACGGATGATCCTGTTATCGAAGCTCTCTCCGAGCAGGGCTTCACCGTAGAAACCATAAGCAATCCTTTTCAATTGGAAGTTGGTCTCCTGTCGGGCACTCGCGCCCTTATCATCAATAATGTTCCCGCGTTTGAAATTCCTGCAGACTTTCTCAGCGCGTTGAATTTTTTTGTTAATGAACAAGGCGGAGGTTTACTCATGGCCGGCGGAAAACAGTCCTTCGGATCGGGAGGATATTTCGAATCCTCGATCGACCCACTCCTCCCGGTCTCCATGGAATTGAAGAACGAGCACAGGAAATTAGCGGTAGCGATGGCTATTGTCATGGACAGGTCAGGCTCCATGGGCATGACCGTCGACCAAGCTGGAAAGCCGTTGACCAAAATGCAACTTGCCAACACGGGAGCAGCCAAGGCCATCGAACTTCTCGGGTCGCAGGACCAGATTTCCATTCATGCGGTTGACAGCAAACCTCACAGCATCATCAAGCTCACCGAGATTGGTAATAATAAGAGCCAATGGATGAATACAGCACGCAGGATAGAGTCTCGGGGCGGAGGAATTTTCGTGTACGAAGGCCTCAAGGCGGCTTGGGATGAGCTGAAGAAGACAGAATTGGGAACTCGCCACATCATTCTGTTCTCTGACGCAGCGGACTCTGAAAAGCCCGGAAACTACCAACAGCTTCTCAAAGAGATCACCGCTAATGGTGGAACGGTGTCGGTGATCGGTCTGGGAACGAGATCAGATCCGGACGCCCCGCTCCTCGAGGACATTGCCGCCCTGGGCAAAGGGCGGGTATTCTTCACCAGTCAACCTCTCGAAATCCCTCAGATATTCGCGCAGGAAACGGTTACGGTAGCACGCTCATCCTTTATCAAGGATCCAGTTGCAACTTTCGCCACGGGGAAATGGGCTGAAATCTCACCCAAGAGATTTGATTTTCTCTCGGAAGTTGACGGTTACAACCTGTCCTACGCCAAGAAAATGGCGTCCACTGCCCTCGTCGCCGATGATAGTTACCTTGGCCCCCTGATCGCATACTGGAGGCGAGGCCTTGGCCGAAGCATGGCAGTCTCCTTTCCGCTTGGTGGCGAGCACTCAGACAAGATCCGCTCTTGGAAGAACTATGGAAATTTTGTTCAGACCGCCACCCGTTGGCTCATGGGATCAGAAACTCCCCCGGGACTTGGATTGCGGCATCGACTTGAGGGAACCCGCCTGACAGTGGATCTCCTTTATGAGGGAGAGGACTGGAACCGACGGCTGTCGGAAAATCCACCCCGTATTAAACTGGTTAAAGGAAAGGGGGACGAGGAACCATTTGAAATCGCCTGGAGACGGGTGGCACCCGGACATTTTTCGGTTACCCGTGATCTCGATGAAGGACAAGTTATACGTGGAGCTGTTCAGGCTGGATCTCATGCACTGCCTTTTGGCCCGGTGGCAGTGGCGAATTCGGCTGAATGGTCGTTTGATCCTGAGCGCCTGTCAGAATTCAGGGAAGTGGCACGCTTGAGTGGTGGACGGGAACTTGTCGACCTTTCAACGGCGTGGATACGCCCCCCTTCTACAACCTCAACCACCTTACGGGTTCCGCTTCTTATCTTCCTGTTAGTTACCGTACTACTTGATGCCCTGATTACCCGGACTGGATGGAGGATTCCTATTCTCGTCCCGGTGGGAAGAGCTACCCGAAATACCAGGCGCCGCAACAAGGCCATCGCCCGAAGAAAGAGCAGGAGAGACAAGCTCTCCGGGGACGCTACCTCGAAAGAAAAAGATCTGGAGAACCAACTGCTCAGGGATCCGGCTCCTGTCCCTACCACCTCGCAGGAGGAGGTTCCGCCATCCACTGGAAACCGGGAGAGCGAGCGCTCCTCCCGATTTGACAGAGCGAAAAGACGAAAATGAAACCTTCAGGAACACTAGGCTCCGCAATCGGATTCCTAGAGCCCCGAGGATCTCAGACTTTCATCCACATCGAGGCTCTGGTCCATCGCCAGAGCTGGGCTTTCTTCCGTGCTCGCTCCCACGATTTCTGCAGGAACGCCTGCCACAGTGGTATGAGGCGGAACGTCTCCAAGCACTACACTGCCCGCACCTATCTTGGCCCCGTGACCAATTTCAACCGGCCCCAGAATTTTTGCACCAGCCCCGATGAGCACACCGGAGCGGACAATGGGGTGTCGGGCTCCTACCTCATTACCAGTTCCTCCGAGGGTCACCTCATGGAGGATGGAAACATTATCCTCAATAATGGCCGTTTCTCCCACCACGAAACTGGTCGCATGATCAAGAAGGATCCCAGATCCGATGCTGGCCGCAGGATGAATATCTACCCCAAAAACCTCACTTGCGAGACTCTGAAGATAAAGAGCCATCGCACGACGGGAGTCATGCCAGAGGTGATTAGCAATCCGGTAAGTCGTAATCGCAAAGAAGCCCTTGTAGTAGATCAGGGGCTCCAGAGTCGAGTTGCACGCAGGATCTCTATTCAGGATAGCCTCCAGGTCATCGCCCGCCCTTTCAACAAGAACCGGATTTTCCCCGAGGAGGCCACCCAGCAGGGGAACAAGATTCTCGAGAGGAGAATCCTGGCGTGCAAGCTTACGGGCTAATCGCACTCCCAGAGCAGACGAGAGACTTTCCTGATCCAGAACCACCTCCTTCAGAAGAGCCCGCAAACCTGGCTCTGCCTCTGCGATTTCCTCAGCTCGGTTACGCATATCCTGCCAGAGACGTTCCACCCGCTGCTTCGCCTCTTCTGAAGAGTCTGTAGATTGTGGACTGGTGCCGTTATCGGACATATGCTTGGGTTCTAGCGGTGAAGGTTTCCCAGAAACTGGAGTATGCCTGTAGAGCTGCGGTCTGCCTCGCGAGACATTATGACGGTGCTACGGTGGTAAAGCTCGAAGACATTGCCCAGCAGGAAGATATCTCTGCGAGCTTTCTCGTGCAGATTCTTAATGAGTTGAAACGAAGCGGATTGGTCGAAAGTAAGAGGGGAAAGGCAGGAGGATATCTCTTGTCCAAGGCCCCCGCCAAGATCTCTGTGCGTGAAGTTGTCCAAGCGGCAGAACCGGGACTTCTTGCGACGCCGGACGATAGTTCAGGAGCGTCCGGTCCCGCCGTTACCGAAATGTGGCAAGGACTGTCCAAGATCGTGCATGAGCGACTTGGAAGCATCACCCTCGAATCGATGGCCTCGGAAGCTGGCGAGCCGATGTATTTCATCTGATCTCTATATCTCTGAGACCGGCAGGGCAGCCACCTCTTCCCTGACACTTTCTGCCAACGGCGTGCTGAGGTAACGCTCGGTGGTGCTGGCCGCTATCACGACTACCCGCTTTCCTGCCATTTCATCACGCTTTGCGACCTGCAGAGCTGCGTGAATTGTTGCTCCGCTTGATATACCAGCGGGAAAACCCTCTAGTATGCAGAGTTGCTGAGCGGTCTCGAAGGCATCTTCATTGGAGACCTGAGCTACCTCATCAATGATATCAGTATTCAGATTCCCGGGAATAAACCCTGCTCCAATTCCCTGAATTTTATGGGGCCCGGGACTACCTCCGGAGAGCACTGGGCTGGCAGAAGGCTCGACCGCGACCGTATAGAGGTCTCGACGAGATTTGATCACCTCGGAAACACCGGTAATCGTACCTCCCGTTCCCACACCGGAAACGAATACATCGAGCTCACCACCAGTGTCGCGCCAGATCTCTTCGGCAGTAGTTTTCCGGTGCGCCTCAGGATTAGCAGGATTATCAAACTGGCTGGGACCAAAGGCCTCTGGATCTGCTTCAAGAAGCTGCTTCGATTTAGCAATTGCTCCTCCCATACCCTTAGGACCAGGGGTAAGGACAATCTCAGCTCCAAGCATTTTCAAGAGCACTCGACGTTCAATCGACATCGTTTCCGGCATTGTCAGGATGCACCGATATCCCTTGGTCCGCGCAACAAAGGCGAGAGCAATTCCTGTGTTTCCTGAAGTTGGTTCGATAATCGTACCACCGGACTTTATCAGGCCTTCGGCTTCTGCAGTCTCGATCATGGACTTGCCTATCCGGTCCTTGATACTGAGGAGCGGATTGTAGCCCTCAGATTTAATGATTACCTCCGCCTTACACCCCTCGGCTATACTGTTCAATTTGACCATTGGGGTATTCCCCACCATGTCGACCATGTTACCTGAAATTGCGCTCATTATTGTCCTGGTTGTAGTTTGTATGGGCGCGAGACCTACCTTTCATGTTGTCCCGCTTCAATGAATTATATTTGGAAATCCTGCTGACCTGATTCGAGATGCAAACCGCATTCATACCTTTCGCCTTTGAAGCGCGTTGCCTCCCGGGAGCTTGAGCTCCCCGGGGTGGTTGAATGCCAATCTCCCATCGTAACATAACCTGCCGAGGCAAGAGGATGCCGCGGAAGATTATGCCCACTGATGAAAGACTCCACTTTTTCGCTATTCCAATCGATGATCGGATAGACCTTGAGAGTCTGGGCCTGCCGTTCGGCCATGTCCCTTTGGGAGCGCCCTCTAGAATGCTCATGCCTGAGCCCACTGATCCAGGCATCAGCACCCAGATCCTGCAATGCCCGGTTCATGGGCTCCACCTTATGGATCCGGGCATAATTATTCAGATCCTCTGGACCGCTTTCCCACTGTTTGCCATAGAGAGCCTCATGTCGTGCAGCTGTTATCCGTGGGGAGTAAACATGAGCCATGAAATCCAGCTCCTTTTCCAGAAGAGAAGCATAGCGGTAGGTCTCGGGGAACAGATATCCCGTATCAATAAAAACCACAGGTATACGTGGAGCATGCTCCCTGAGCAGCTTTAACATTACCGCAGATTGTAACCCGAAGCTCGTGGTAGCCACAATTCGACCCGCGAACTTTTTCGATAAAAATTCGATTCGTTCCCCGGCCTCAAGAGGGCGAAGCTGGGTGTTGAGAATACTCAGGTTATCCTCGGGCTCCATCCCAGATCTTTTGTCAACTTTCATGATACCCTGACAGTCTCATTGCTCCCCGGTGGCAACATCCTGATGAAAGTCCAACCCGTTGGTCGTCGCTTTAACGTAGGCCTTCCGAATAACGAAATCTCCAAAGCTTTCCGTTTCCTGACGACTCGCAGCATAGTCCTTGATGATCGGCTCTAGAATTTCCCTGATATCCTCACTCTTCACGCTCGCCCGATAGAGCTTACTAAGCCTCTGCCCGGAGAATCCACCACCAAGGTAGAGGTTATATTTTCCGGGGGAGCGTCCAACAAAGGCGATTTCTGCAATATAAGGCCTCGCGCAACCGTTCGGACATCCGGTCATTCGAATGGTTATCGCGTCATGCCTCAGACCGCACTCCTCAAGCACTTCTTCCAGTTCTGTCACCACAGATGGGAGGTGTCTCTCGGCCTCTGCCAGCGCAAGACCACAGGTTGGCAGGGCAACACAGGCCAGAGAATGAAGTCTCAGACCCGTATGACGCTCATGGGAATCGAGACCATATTCAGCGATCAATTGTTGTACCGCAGGACGTTGCTCCTCGGAAATCCGCGCTACGACAAGGTTCTGGTTTCCGGTCAAACGGAATTCACCTCTGAGCATTCTCGCAATCGCGAGAAACCCACTCCTCCAGCGACCCTCGCCCGTATCGCACACACGTCCCCCCGGAACGTAAAATGTATAGTTAGCCGTGCCATCCTCATTCTCCGACCATCCGTAGCGATCACCGTTCTCGGTAAACTCATAGGGCCTCGCTTCTTCCAGTTTATACCCGAGACGCTGTTCAACAAGATCGAGGAAACCATCTACACCGTGATCGTCGACCGTATATTTCAGCCGGGCGTGCTTTCGTTCGCATCGATCCCCATGGTCCCGTTGTACGAGGACAATTTTTTCCGCAACGTCGATAACCTTGTCAGCGGCCACAAAGCCAATCACATCTGCTACCCTCGGGTAGGTCTCCTCCTGACCGTGGGTCATGCCCATGCCTCCTCCCACCGCAACATTGAAGCCTTCAAGTCCATTCCTGCCCGTGATGGCTATGAAAGCAAGATCGTTGGCATATACATCAACGTCATTATTGGGCGGAACCGCAACTGCGATCTTGAATTTCCGGGGCAGGTAGTGCTTCCCGTAAATCGGCTCTTCCTGACTCATACTCGACTCCACCTTTTCACCATCAAGCCATATTTCATGATAGGCACCGGTAGCAGGGGTAAGGTGATCGCTAAGGTCCTTCGATACCTGAAGAATCTCAGCATGAAGCGCAGAGACATCAGGGTTCGCGTTGCACATGACATTGCGGTTCACGTCACCACATGCCGCAATGGTATCGAGGGCGACATCGTTGATTTCCCGGATCGTCCTTTTCAGGTTACTCTTGATAATGCCATGAAGCTGATAAGCCTGCCGAGTGGTGAGCTTGATTGTGTCGTTGGCATACTCTGTAGCCAATCGGTCGACTTCGATCCATTGCTCCGGGGTAGACACCCCTCCGGGAACACGGATCCGGATCATAAATGAAAATGCCTTTTCCAGCTTGTGCTTCCGCCGTGCAGATCGTGAATCCCTGTCATCCTGCTGATAAGATCCGTGAAATTTGAGCAGCTGCTGGTCGTCCGCAGAAATACCCCCGGTGGAAAGATCCGAGAGCCCCTCAGCGATTGTTCCCCTGAGATAATCGCTACGGTCTTTAATCCCTTCATTTGCCGCGAGTTTACGGTCCATTGTGCTCATTCGACTGAGGTGTGAAATTAGTAGACGTCTCGTTGATATCGCCCCTTGCTCTTCAACTCTCCAAGGTAGGTGTCAGCTGCCTCGGGACTGCGGTTTCCCCATGATTGAATTACCTCCAAGAGGGCGGCGTGGACATCCGGGGCCATTCTCGAAGCATCTCCACAGACGTAAAAATGGGCTCCCTTTTCCAACCAGTCCCATATCTCCCTACCCTTCTCCCGGATACGATCTTGGACGTATATTTTTTCCGGCTGGTCCCGGGAAAATGCGACATCAAGCCGGGTCAGCGCCCCAGACTTGAGGTGATCCTGCCACTCAAGCTGATAAAGAAAGTCATAGGTAAAACGCTGATCGCCAAATATCAGCCAAGCCGGTCCACTGCCTTCCCTCGTCGACCGATCCTCGACGAACGCCCGGAAAGGAGCAACTCCCGTCCCCGGTCCGACCATGATAATGGGTAGCGAATCGTTCTCAGGAAGCCTGAATCGCTTATTCGGGGTCACAAAAACCGGCACCGTGTCGCCTTCTTCGACAAGATCAGCGAGACAGGTCGAAGCAACTCCCTTCCTTGCGAAGCCATGTCCTTCATAGCGTACTGCCGCTACCGTCAGATGAACTTCTCCTTCATGTTCTCGTGGACTGGAGGAAATGGAGTAGAGTCGAGCGGGTAACATCCTGAGGATACCAACCAAGTGCTGTGCCTCTGTCTTCGCTGCCGGGAAATCGCGCAGAAGGTCAACAATCTGGCGTCCCCAACTCCAATCCTTGAATGCCTGACGATTGTTCTGATCCAACAGATTTTCAAGCTCAGCAGATCCGCAATGTGACTGCCAGGCAGATGCCACCTTCCTGGACAAGGCTGTGATGTCATAATCAGTGCGAAGTGCCTCGCGCAGAGCCTTATTCCCTGAGGATCGCGTCTCCACTACCTCATCACCCGTCAAATCAGCTGCCTGCAGGAGAGAATCAATTACATCATCTGCATTCGCCGGCACAACACCCAGCGAATCCCCGACTTCATAGATGAGCCCTGACCCTTCTAGGCTCAGCTCGAGGTGCCATATCTCTTTTTGGGATCCCGGTGCATTAAGAAGCACCTTGTCCAGAATCTGAGCAGGGAAGGGATTTTTCTTTCCATACTCCTGCGAATTGGCTGCCACCGTCGTGTTGCCTGTTGCCGAAACGTTGAGTGCTGCTCCCCCGAGCTCCTGCAGCGCCTTCTCAATCCACTCCTCATAGTGCTCCTCATAGTCCACGTCGCAATCCACCCGTGGGGTCACCCTGTTCGCGCCGAACTTCTCCAGCTGCAGGTCCACATCCTTGCCGACCTTGCAGAAATGCTCGTAGCTCGTATCTCCCAGAGCACAGACAGAGTAGTTCAGCTCTTTGAGATCAACTTCTCCTGACATCAGATTACCAAAAAACCCCTCAGCACTTTCTGGGGGATCGCCCTCACCCCACGTGCTGACGACCACCAGAAGGTTCTCCGCGCGGGACAGGTCCCCGAGGACAGCCTCGCTCATGTTTTTCAGGATCGTCTTGAACCCTCTTCCCTTCGCGAGCTTTGCGCTTCGAGCGGCAAGCTCTTCCGAGTTGCCTGACTCTGTGCCGTATAACACAAGGAGGTTTCTCGTAGCCGCTGCCTTGCGAGGTTTGCTTCCTGATTCAAGGAGCTTTCCCAACCACGAGCGCTGCTCCACCGTGCAATCACTCAGGAATCCTGAGAGAATTTCACGCTGCGCCTTATCGAAAGGCGCACCATCGGGCAGCTTAAACATTAGTTACTTGATCAAGTTAGTTATGTTTATAAGTTTCTAATAATGGGCGCCGATTGCAATCGTAAAACCGGGCAGACGGAAAAATTCGTCTACTCCTCAGCATAGGCCTTGGCGCAAAATCCTGCCAAGGCACCGTGCCCCACCGCTTTACCTCCCACCGAGGTGCTAAATTCCCTGACCTTCTGCTAAGCCCAGTGCCAGCTCAATAGCACTTCAATCGCTGGGTGAATGCTATGGTGCACCGGACACCCGAGGGCCGCGCCTTCAAGCGCCTTTCTCTCCGGGTGGCCCTCTTCTACCGGCATATGAATGACAACATCCAAACGTGAGATCCGCCGCGGGGTGTCATCAGACATATGTTTAGTGACGCTGAGCTTCATCCCTTCGAGCGAGATCTCCTTTTGCTGGGCCACAATGCCCATGACCGTGGCCATGCAGGAACCCAGAGACGCCGCCAAAAGGTCTGTCGGCGAAAAAGCTTCTCCCCGCCCATTGTTGTCAACCGGCGCATCAGTCGCCAGAACATCTCCCGAGGGACCATGAGTCGCGGAACATCGCAGCTGTCCCTCGTAGTCTATTTTGATCTCAATCATTACTCTGTTGGTGTTTCAATCGTACTCTCAGTTTCTTCCTCCTTCTCGACAATAACCGGCACTTTGGCAAGAACGACCCGAAAGCCATAAAGACCAGACGTGTCAACACCTCCTCCGCTCTGGGAAGGCTTGCGAACAGGCTGCCTCACCGAAGCCTTGAGGTGATTGGTATCGTAGCTTTTCCAGCAAGCTCCACGGGCGACGTCATATTGCCCAAAGGCACTGTAGTCGCTAGCAACCCACTCCAGAACATTCCCTTCAAGGTCAAACATCCTTTGCGTTCCCACCGGCCTTCCGGCATAGCTGGCGACCGGAGATGTGAAAGCAGAGCCGTCTTCGTAACCCACAAGATGTCCATCGGCCTCAAGCGAGCCTAGCTCTGCGAGACTGATATCCGCAAAGTTGCCCCCGCTCACCGGCGGAGGCATTTGGGGTCCCCAGAAGAATTCCTCGGCCTGCCCGTGTTTATCCATCGGCCACTCCCCGACCTCACCTTCCAGACCTACAAAAATACTCCACTCGGTATCGGTTGGGAGACGGTAATGATGGCCTGCTCCAATTGCACCCTGCTTGCGTTCGCGAAGAGTTAGCCAAAGGCAGAAGAGTTCGGCATCTGCTCTCGTTACATTAACAACCGGATGATCAGGACCATATGATCCGCCATCTGCGAAATCGGGCGGCAGCGGAGGAGTGAACGATCCCGCCCAGCGATTGATAAAGCGCGCATAATCCGCCTCGGCACTTTTATCCACGCGCTTCGGAGCCGGAATTTTCTCTGCCATACTTTCTACGAAGGCATCAAAATCACTCTGACGGGTTTCCCAGATGCTCGCAAGTAACTCGAGATTTTCCCGGACAGGAATAAACTGCATGCCCAGGCCGTTCTCGAGCGGTTCCCGCGGATAATCAAAAAGATTCTCTCTCTGAAGTGTTACAAGGATCTTATCCGAGATCTCGTTCATTCTCAGAACGATGGATCGCTCGTAACGCCGGAACCTTGGAAGTTCAACAATAAGCTTAAGTCTCCCCAACCCCTTCGGGTTCAGCTCCACCCTCACGCCTCGCTCGCCCACTTCATCCCCTTCTAGCGGTGTCTGTCCCAGCGTTTGCGAATAGACCTCTCCCTTGTGGGTTCTCTGCACGTAAACGTTCGCCCCGGTGGGCTTAGTTGCGATCCTGAGATACGCATATGCCCTCGTGCGAACAACCGCGTAAAAGGGGTGAATCTTCCTCTTATTGGGGTCCGCCTCTTTCAGTCCTTCAATGGATCTCCGCTTATCCAACTTAAACTCGAACCACTGGTCGTCTTCAAGGTGTGTTTCCCTGCACTGAGCTTCGAGCCACTTCACGTAGTCGCTGGCCTCGCGCTCGGTGGCGAGGATAATTTCTTTCTCAATTCCATTTCTGGAGAGAGTTTGGATTACCCCGCTTTGCCTGTTTGTTGATTGCTGAAAATAGTCCCATGACTCAGCAGTGACGTAGTGCTGGCTGATATGGTAGTCTTCCTCAGGCTGGTAGGGCACTCCAAAAACATCCTCCCAGGGCTCAAGTTCCCGTGGGGGATTGAATTCTATCAAGCTTGCCCCAATCACCGCTCCCCTTTCACTGACATTTTCCGTCACTGTCTGCGGGCGGTAGCCCTTTAGCTCGAGTGTAAAGGTCACATTACTCCCCTCAGGGTAATTTTTCGGATCCAGCGGCGTCAGCCCCAGAATTTCACCATCTTCGCTATAGACTGCTGCCCCTGGAGGATCACTCAAAATAGTTACGCTTCTCATCTGTAACGGGGGCGGCTCTAAGGAGCCTGAATCAGAGGCCGTCTCAAGAGGTGGCAGAGAAATCATCTGACCCAGGGCGGCCACGCCGGTGAGAGCTCCGAGAACACCAGCTACAAGTCCCATTCGCGTTCTGAACGATCGTGAACGCCCCTGCTCGAGCCTGTGAAGTTCCTGCCCCAGTTCGGCGGCTCTTCTTATTTTTCTTCTTGAGATCCTTGGCTCACAAACATCACAGATCACGGAATTGAGCGCTCGCCACCTTTTGAGGTTCACTCCTTGGGGTAAATGGTCCGGCAATTCAGGAAAATCGAGCCGGTCTTTACCAGTTGCCATTTCGTAAAGCACCTTTCCGAGGCTGTAGACATCCGCCTGGGCCGACCCAGGACCTTCCGGAGGAACGAAGCCCTCCGTTCCAACAAAGGTCTGCTGTCCGCGAAGAGCCACTAATCCTATGTCTGCCAACTTCGCTTTTCCGTCCACAAAGATCACATTCGACGGCTTCACATCGCGATGAGCGAGACCGTTCTCGTGAAGATGCTGCAACGCTTCTGCCAGCATTCGTCCACAGGTTATGCAATCCTCCACTGCGATACCTTCTCCCCCGACCGCTTTCATATCACTGCGAAGGGTACGTGGCTCATACTCTACCGGATTAATATCGCGCCCCGTGGCAACATCATCGCCCAACTCCATAACGTAGTAATAAAAAGGCTCGCCCTCTACCTCCGCACGCCCCACATGCAGAATGTGAACCAATCCGGGATGGTCCCGTGATATCGGCTCATATTTCAGGATCCCTTCGAACTCTCTCTCAAATCCACGTTGATCGTCGAAGTCGTTATACCAAACCGCTTTAACCGCCCGCAGTGCACCTGTCACACCTCTGGCAAGCCACACCTCACCATAGGCGCCACCACCTATTTTCCTCAGAACTTCATGATCCGGGATCGTAAGCTCCGGGCGAACGTTACTGCTTTTCATGCTTCTCCAGTTTGGCCAGCTCCCGTTTCAAGACAGCGCCAACCCGATGCTTCGCCAGATAAACCTGAGCCATGCTCACTCCAAGATGAGTCTGAACTTTCTTGGCGTCCCACTGCCTTACTACGTAATAATCAAAAATCTGATATTGCTTCGGTGATACCTGACCCTTTACCCGTGCCAGAGCAGCATCCGCGAGGTTTTTTTTCCACTCCACATTCCACATCCGCTCCAGCAAGTCCCCGCTAGGATCCTCAAATCGGTCAATGACCGCAGTCTTCCTCTCCTCATTCCACTCGTTTCCCGCCATCGCAGTGTCCTTCTTTCTGCGGCGAAACTGATCATTGATTCGCCAGCGGGTCATGTTCATCAGCCAGGTCTTGAAGGACCCTTGCTCTGGGTCGTAAAGCTGCTTTCTGCTTTGCTTGGCGATCGACAAAATTGTCTCTTGAACGACGTCAAAGGCCTCGTCAGAGCGTAGACCCGCCTTCAGGCCGACAGAATATATCAGGCGCCAGTAGGTCTGGTAGAATTCATCCCACGTCCTCTGGTCCTCCCAGTTCTCAAGCCGGGCTATAAGGCTTTTACGCGTACGCTCGTAAGCCTGCTCAAAACCTTTTTTACGACCCCCGTCCATGGAATCTGGTTGATCGTTCTGAGAATTGTCGGCCATTGTGATTTAGCGTCTTCCAACAGTAAAACGTCACCAGCTGCTCTGACTACCATAGAATTACTGTTTGATTCAAAATACATCTCCAGGGAATTACCTGAAAATACCCGGCGCGATTACGAAATCATTCTCGATCATCCCCCAAGCCTACCCGTTCCGAGTATTTTTCTTCGCTCTCTCACCTCCAGATGACAAACCCGTTGCTCCTTCTTTATCAAACACTAAAAAGGTTTGCCTCTTCATCTTCCTTTCCCTCAAGGTCTGCTGGTCATGTATGTCAATTCTGATTCCATCTCCGGAGACTCTCCCCGAAAGGATCTTCACGGAAGCCGTCGCAGGTTTCTACGCTCCTCTGCAGCTGCAACCGGGGGACTCGTGACTCCGGGGATTTTACCTTTGCTTGCAACCGATAGCACTGAGTCGAAACACCAACCTGAGACTATCGTCAAAACATTCTATGAGTCCCTGACTCCTGAGCAACGCAGGATCATCTGCTTTCCTTACGACCATGATCTTCGTCTGAAAATCGAAAACAACTGGCATATTACGAAAGCCAAGGTCGAAAGTTTCAGCAAGGACCAGCAGGCCATGATCAAGGAAATCTTCATGGGAATTCACAGTGATGAATATGCTGAAAGGGTTTTTGAACAGGTTGAGTGGGATAGCGGAATCGATGGTTTCGAGGGAGGTTCCTCAGTAGCCATCTTCGGGACACCTGGAAGCGGACGCTTTGAATTTGTCCTTACCGGTCGTCACTGCACGCGCCGATGTGATGGTGACTCCATGAAGGGAGCTGCTTTCGGTGGGCCAATTTTCTACGGTCATGCGGCGCGGGGATTCAACGAAAGTCCCAAACACGAGGACAATGCCTACTGGTATCAGGCGGTCAGAGCCAACGAGGTCTATCAGATGCTGGATGGCAAACAGCGCAAGGCCGCTCTCTTGGGCAAGAGCCGGGGCGAGAGAGGGAAAAATACCGTGGAACTATCCGGAAAAACAACCGGCCTCGCTGGAATCAGAGTAGGTGATCTTGCCGCAGACCAGAAGGGACACGTCATGAAAGTCGTCGGTGACCTTCTAGCCCCTTTTCGAGAAGAAGATTCTCAGGAAGCCATCAAGCACATCAAGGCGGGAGGAATCGAAAACCTTCATCTTTCTTTCTATAGGGATGAAAACCTCGGCGATGATGAAGTCTGGGACGTCTGGCAATTGGAAGGTCCCAATATGGTCTCGTATTTCCGGGGTTTGCCTCATGTCCACGCCTGGCTTCATATCCGCGAACCATCCTGAACAGAGCAAAGCCTTCCGAATCTCCTACAGACCAGCGCCCCGCCATTCCTTCCATCCGCCTCTGTAGACCGAAGTAGAGTATCCCATCCGGGCTAACTTTCTCGCCGTGGTCAGACTGTCCGGACAGTTCTTGTCGGCACAGTATATGACGATTTTTCTGCCGGAACTCCGGGCTCCTTCAAGATCTCGAAGGAACGAATGAACCCCTGTATCGAAGGTTTTAAGAGGAAGATTGAAGGCGCCGGGAATATGTCCCAGACGGAAGAAAAAAGCCGGACGAACGTCCACCAGTAAAACAGTGCCCTCCTCCCGCAACTGGAACAAATCTTCCAGCTGTATTGCGCTAATCCGGGGGAGCCCTCGAGAATTCCCGTCTACAGGAGCCCGGGTCGAAGTGCCGATTTCTTCCTTATCCGGAGGCAGCCGGCGAACGGACTGCTTCTCGCCAGACCCTCCGGCACAAGACGCAAGAAGTATTGCGACGAGGACCGCTGCTCCACAGATCCCGATCCTGATCATCGTCATCACCGCTCGGAAATTGCCGCAATTTTGTCGCACTGGCTATCGATAAACGCCGGGAAGAAGACCACGGGATCAAAACAATTACTTGCCGAAGCAATAGAGATTACGACGTCCTCTGATGAAGAGACGCTTGCCGATCGCGACCGGCGAGGCATACAGATTATCATCCAGCCTATTTTCGGTAAGACCGGACAATCCATTTCCCTCAACCGTCCCCGAAAAAATCACTCCATCAACGCGTGCCAGATACAGTTTGTTACCCGCTAGCAGAGGTGACGCATAAAACTTCTGAGCCGCCTTCGGCAGCTGCTCCTCCCATAGAGTCTTTCCACTTCGTGCATCGAGACAGGAAACCAGACCTCTCGGCTTCTCCGAATCATTCAGAACGATAAACGTTCCGCTTTCTTGATTAGCGACGGGAGACACAGAGTCGGCACCAATACCTTCTCTCCTCCACGCCCAAGCGCCGTCTGTAATATCGCCCTCTCCTCCAACGCGGATCCCTCCTGTCATTTTGCCGCGGGCATATGAAACTGCTACGACTCCATCGGTACATGCCGGAGAGGCGATCACTCGCCAGAACTTGGTTTTTTTCGGATTAAATCCTCCACAGGTCCAGAGCAGCTTGCCGTTAGATGGATCATGCCCTGTCAGGTGGTCCGCTCCCCAGGTTACCAGCGTCTCCTGCCCTTCGATTTCTGTCACGAGAGGAGTCGTATAGGAATCACCGGACTCCGCTCCGACATCAAAATTACGATCTACCTTCCACGCAATCTTCCCGGTATTCTTCTGAAGCCCGATCACATAAGAACCTCCCTCAGTCTGCATCACCGCAAGCACAAGAAAACCACCAGCAATCACGGGTGAAGTTCCCTCATCCCACCAGAGGGTATCCTTTCCAAATTTATCCTGCAGATTGAGCTCCCAGACCTTCTTTCCCTTCATGGTCAGGGCGGCAACACGTCCGGACTTGAAGTAGGCAAAGATGCCTCTTCCATCTGTCACAATGGAAGAGTTAGCACCGGTTCCCTTCTGCTTATTATCTCCCTTGCCTGGTGTCTCACTTCCAAAACTTGTCCGCCACAGTTCCTTTCCCTCAAGGTCGTATGAAACCACCGCGTCATCACCTTCAATGCCGCAGGTAACCAAAAGCTGGTCATTCGTAATGATTGGGGTTGAGTTTCCGGGCCCCGGAAGGTGAACCTTCCAGAGAAGATTCTGCTCTTCAGAGAAGGACAGAACCGTTTCCGCCTCGGGAGCAACCCCACTACCATGGGTATCTCCCCGCCAAGTTTTCCACTCCCCGGCCTGCAAGCAGAGGCTACCGGACATCATCATGATACCAAGGAGGTTTCGATAGTTCATAAGTGGGCCCTAGATATGTCAGACCAGGCGAGACGGCCAGTAATAAAAGATCCTCTAAAAGAACCGTGACGGAAGATCCCCGTCCTCTGAGCTCCATGACGCGATCTGGTTCTCCCATCCCGTCTTTCATCTTGTAAAATACCGCCCTCCCCGTATTTGCCATTTAGCTTGGCTGCTGCGCAGCGCAGAATCACACGTTCAGACCACCGTATCACCCGTCATCATGATCCGTTCTTTGCTCCTTCTTGTCCTCGCATGGACCCAGACCTTTGCAGCCGCTCCGAATATCGTTTTCATCCTCGCTGATGACCTCGGAGTCCGGGACCTCTCCATTGAAGGCAGCACCTACCACGAGACGCCTCACATCGATCGTATCGCGAAAGAAGGCGTCCGCTTCACTCATGGCTACGCCACCTGCCAGGTCTGCTCGCCCTCCCGCGCCAGCATCATGACCGGGAAATACCCCGCCCGCCACGGAATCACCGACTGGATCGGGGCTGCTACCGGGCTCGACTGGAAGCGTAACAACAAGATCCTTCCATCGGAATACGTCCGGCACCTTCCTCATGAAGATACCAGCCTTGCCGAGGCGCTCAAAAAGGGTGGCTACCGGACCTTCTTCGCAGGGAAGTGGCATCTTGGTGGCGAGGGATCGTTTCCGGAAGACCACGGTTTCGACCGCAACATTGGCGGACACCACCGGGGCAGCCCTCCCGGAGGATTCTTTTCTCCCTTCCGAAATCCAAAGATGACGGATGGACCGAAGGGCCAGTCCCTCCCGCTCCGCCTCGCTGATGACACCGCCACCTTCATCGCGGGCAAGGCGGACTCTCCGTTCTTCGCCTTTCTCTCCTTTTACTCGGTCCATGGCCCGATCCAGACCACGCCGGACCTCTGGAAGAAATACCGGGATAAGGCCGGAAAATCTCCCCATCAGGGCGACCGCTTTCTCATCGACCGCACGTTACCGGTACGTCAGGTGCAGGACTGTCCCATCTATGCCGGCATGATGGAAACCATGGACGACGCGGTCGGCATCGTCCTCAAGGCCCTCGATGACGCGGGAGTTGCCGACAACACAATTGTGATCTTCACCTCTGATAATGGTGGAGTCTCCTCCGGTGATGCCTTCGCCACGTGCAACCTCCCCTACCGCGGCGGCAAGGGACGCCAGTGGGAGGGTGGAATTCGCGAACCCTACTATATCAAGGCCCCGGGGGTCGCCCGCCCCGGCACAACCTGCGAGACCCCGGTGACCGGGACGGATTTCTATCCCACCCTCCTCGAACTGGCAGGCCTTGATCCCCTCCCCGCCCAGCACGTCGACGGCGTAAGCCTTGTCCCCCTCCTCAAGGGCGAAAACATTCCCTCGCGCGACCTCTTCTGGCACTACCCGCACTATGGCAACCAAGGCGGGGAACCAAGTGCCATCATCCGCCGTGGGAACTGGAAGCTCATTCATTATTATGAGGATGGCAGGAACGAACTCTACAACCTCGCCCGGGACACCGGGGAACAGAATGATCTCGCTGCCAGGGAAGAACCACGAGTCCGGGAACTCCATGCCGCTCTCAATGCCTGGCTCGCAACGACCGGTGCCCGTATCCCCGAGAAGGATGCCCGCTTCGATTCCGCACGGAGGAAGCAACAGGATGCCGCCATCAAATCCCAGCGTCTTCCCCGACTTGAAAAACAACACGCCAACTTCCTTGATCCAACCTTCCAGCCCAACCCGACCTGGTGGGGAAGCAAAGTCACCCGGGACTGAATCCTGTCACGCCCAGAACGAGAGCTCCGCGCTTGCCCCCGACAGACAAATCACCATCTTGCCACCATGAACTCCCTCCTCCCCTGGCTCTTCGCCGCCTCCCTCTTCCCGGCCTTTGCCCCCGCCAATCCGCCCAACATTATCTTCATTCTCAGCGACGACCATCGCTACGACCTCATGGGCTTCCACCAGGATGCCCCCGAGTGGCTGGAAACCCCGGCCCTTGACCGACTCGCCAAAGAAGGGGCTCACCTCGCCAACGCCTTCGTCAGCACCTCCCTCTGTTCCCCGAGCCGGGCCTCCGTCCTCACCGGCCAGTATATGCACCACCACCGGGTGGTCGACAACCAGCGCCCCGTCCCCAAGGGAACCGTCTTCTTCCCGCAGCACCTCCAGAAAGCCGGTTACCGCACCGCCTACGTTGGTAAGTGGCACATGGGCCACGACAACGACGAACCACGTCCCGGGTTCCACCACTGGGTCAGCTTCAAGGGACAAGGCACCTACTTTGATCCGGAGCTTAACATCAACGGCAAACGGCAGGCCTTCAAGGGCTACAATGCGGACATCCTGACCGACCAGGCCATCAAGTGGCTCAAGCAACGACCCACCGATCAACCCTTCCTCCTCTACCTCGGCTATAAGGCTGTCCACTACCCTTTCACCCCCGCCCCCCGCCATGCCACTCGTTACGAGGGCAAAAAAATCCCCTACCCCGCCACCATGGCCAATACCGAGGAGAACTACGCTACCCAGCCCCGCTGGGTCCGCGAACGCCGCTATGGTATCCACGGGATTGATCACATGCAGACCGGCCCCCTCGACCACGACCCGGTCCCTGACTTCGACGAACTCTACTATAACTTCTGCGAGACCATCCACGGCCTCGATGAAAACATCGGACGCCTTCTCACCCACCTCGACCAGAGCGAACTCACCGAGAACACGCTTGTGGTTTACATGGGAGACAACGGGTTCGCTCTCGGCGAACACGGCTTCTACGACAAGCGCGATGCCTTCGAGGAAAGCATCCGGGTCCCTCTTCTCGCCCGCGGGCCGGGCATCAAGCCAGGCACCGTGATCGAGGAAATGGTCCAGAACATTGATATTGCTCCCACCCTCCTCGAGGCTGCCGGAACCAAGGCTCCTGCCAATGCCCCCAAATTCGACGGGCGCTCGTTCCTCTCCCTCCTCAAGGGACTCAAGTCTCCAACCCCATGGCGCGACCACATTCTCTACGAATACCACTGGGAGTGGAACTTTCCCGCCCAGCCCACCACTCTTGCCATTCGTACTAACCGCTGGAAATACGTCTACACCCATGGTCACTGGGACATCAATGGCCTCTACGACCTCGAGACCGACCCCCACGAACGCCACAACCTGATCAGGGTCCCTGCCTTCCGCGAAAAAGCCGACGCCCTCCGCACCCAGCTCTTCAAGGAACTTGGTGAGTCTGGCGGACTCCTCATGCCCATCCGCCCCCCGGCTGGCGACCCCTATCACGACCGGAAACTGAAGAGGTAGCAGTATCGAGACCTGCCAGTTACATTCCAGGCGACCAATTATAATGGCCCATTCCGTCGGCCACCTACTCAAAGAAGTAGTTTCTCCGATCACCTCGGCCCCGAAAATCCCGACCTTCTCACCATGGCTCGCAACGTCGAAATCAAGGCCCATCTGTCCGACTACGAGGACACCGCCCGGCAGGCCCGGGAATTGTCCCGCTCCGACCCGGTCATCATCGAACAGGAAGATGTCTTCTTCCCGTGCCACTCCGGCCGACTCAAGCTCCGCATCCTCGGCCCGGAGCGGGGTGAACTTATTTGCTACCAGCGCCCGGACCAGGAGGGACCCAAGACCTCCCACTACTCCCTTACCCCCACTTGCGACCCCATCGGACTGCGCCATGTCCTCGCTACCGCCTACGGGGAAAAGGCCGTAGTCCGGAAAATCCGCCACCTCTACCTTGTCGGCCGAACCCGTATCCATCTCGACCGGGTCGAGGGACTCGGGGACTTTCTTGAACTCGAGGTTGTCCTAACTGAGGGAGATTCCATAGCGAATGGTGAGGCCGAGACGCACCAGCTCATGAGCTCTCTGGGGGTGACCCCCGAAGATCTCGTTCCAGACGCCTACGTTGATTTGCTGGAGAGAAGCCATCGGAACGATGCCCCATGAAGGGCGGCTCTCTCAAGGCCCCATCAACGATCTCCCACCCTAGCGCGTTTTGCGACTACGTGAGGTCTTGGCCGCCTCCCGCCGCATGGCGTCCGTATTCTGCCGGCGCGCCGCAGCCTGCGCTTCTGCCCGGGCCTTGGCCCGTGCCTGAGCTTGCGCCCTCGCTCTAGCTGCCTGCTCGGCCTCTGCCTGACGCTGGGATTGCAGGGCTGCTGCCCGACGCTGTTCCTCAATCTGGGACCGGCGCTTGGCTTCAACCCGCGCCCGATCCGCATCCGCCCTTCGCTGGGCATCGATCTGAGCCTTGCGCCGAGCGTCCAGTTCAGCCCGCCTGCGGGATTCCTCCATCTTCTGGCGGGCGAGAGCCTGTCTTCTGGCCTCCTCGGTCTTCTGCTGAGCAAGAGCACGGCGCTTCGCCTCCGCAGCCTGTTGACGGGCAAGGTCCGCTCGTCTGGCCTCTGCCTGCTTTCGCTCCGCAAGAGCGCGGCGCTGGACCTCCTCGGCTTTCTGGCGGGCAAGAGCCTGCTGACGTTCCATCTCGGCACGCCTGGCCTCTACCTGCTTCTGCTCGGCAAGGACACGGCGCTTTGCCTCCTCAGCCTGCTGACGCGCCAGCTCCATCCGCTTTGCTTCCGCCACTTTTCGTTCAGCCAGGACCCGACGCCTTTCCTCCTCAGCCTTCTCGCGGGCCAGTTCCGCCCGCTTGGCTTCCGCCAATTTCTGCTCGGCCAGAGCACGGCGCTTTGCCTCCTCAGCCTGCTGACGCGCCAACTCCACCCGCTTTGCCTCCGCCACTTTTCGTTCAGCAAGGACTCGACGCCTTTCCTCCTCAGCCTTCTCGCGAGCCAGTTCCGCCCGCTTGG
This sequence comes from Roseibacillus sp., assembly GCA_002715825.1. Taxonomy (GTDB): domain Bacteria; phylum Verrucomicrobiota; class Verrucomicrobiia; order Verrucomicrobiales; family Akkermansiaceae; genus Roseibacillus_B. The sequence goes on from PBAI01000025.1 coordinate 158,504, forward strand.
CTTCCGCCAATTTCTGCTCAGCAAGGGCCCGGCGCTTTGCCTCCTCGGCCTTTTCCCGGGCGAGGGCCTGTCGCTTTCTTTCATCTNCCTCNGCCTGCTGCTGGGCTAGTTCCATCCGCTTTGCTTCCGCCGCTTTCTGCTCAGCAAGGGCCCGGCGCTTTGCCTCCTCGGCCTTTTCCAGGGCGAGGGCCTGTCGCTTTCTTTCATCTGCCTCTGCCTGCTGCTGGGCTAGTTCCATCCGCTTTGCTTCCGCCGCTTCCTGCTCAGCAAGGGCCCGGCGCTTTGCCTCCTCGGCCTTTTTAAGGGCGAGGGCCTGTCGCTTCCTTTCATCTGCCTCCGCCTGCTGTTGGGCCAGAGCCCGACGCTTTTCTTCCTCAGCCTTCTCGCGAGCCAGTTCCACTCGCTTCGCTTCCGCCGCTTTCTGCTCAGCAAGGACCTGACGCTTTCTTTCATCTGCCTCCGCCTGCTGCTGGGCCAGAGCCCGGCGCTTTGCCTCTTCAGAAGCGCTCCCATCGCCCTGACTTTCAGGTCGCGTTCCTCGTCCTACCCTGCGGGTATTCAGGGACTCTCGAACCACGTCCAATTCCTTCTCAGCCTGCTCAATCTTCCTGCGGGATTCGGCCCGCTCCTCGGGTTGCAGTTTGCGGTCCTGCATTCGCCGTTCTGCTGCTGCAACCGCCTCGGTCGCGGCGCGCAGACCCTCCTCCGCCCTGACCCTGCGACGCTGCCGTTCTGCAGCAGGATCTTCATTTCCCTGCGGCCGATTTTCCACATCCCTTCTCCGTTGCTGGTTGTTACGTAAAGCGACCTGGCATTCCGGCCTCTCCAGCGCTTGCCTCGCGGATTCGTGACGCCGCACCGTAGCCTCGTGATGGCGATGCGTGAGATCACTTTTGATCTCTCTCTTCCCGGCCCGGACAATCTCGACCCGTCCAAGGTCCCTCGCTATCCGGCCGGGGCAGACCGCGGCGTTCCACGGCGCATCGACCCTTGGGGCGAATACACGCAAGCGGTCCTCGTGCAACCGGTGGTGATGACGATGGGCAAAGTGGTCACGTCCGATACCGAGGTCGATCTGACAGCGACGTGCCGGCCTGCGCACGTGACGATTTACCCAGCCGAAATCCGGTCCCCCGCAATGCACGTGGTTGTTCCTCATCGAAAAGCGTGTCACATTGCGAGTGTTGATGATGACGGTGATCACCGTCGCCCGTGGCACGCAGTGGGAATGCACCGGCTCGTAAAAGTGGTCCACCGGGACAAAGTTGTAGTAGTCGGGCGAGACATCGTAGGCCAGGTCGATCCCGGGTCCATAGTCATACACCTCATCGTAAAGGGTCTCAGGAGGCAGGGGAGCCCATCCGAGATAGTCGTCGTTCTGCCGCCACGACACCCACGCCGGAGCCCAATCATCCCCCGGGACCCACACCCATCCGTGCCTCGCGAGAAGCACCCAGCGGCCATAGTGGTAGACCGCCCACCCGAACGGCTCGTCCGAGAGCCAGGTCCAGCCCTGGTCGGAATTCACCCAACGACCCCGGGTGTAGGGTCGCCACGCCGGGTCAACCCCCAGTGCCGTCGGTTGCCAGACGTATCCGTAATCCCGTGTCTCGAGCCACTCCCCGAAACGCGAAAGCTCTGCAAAGAAAATCTGATGGTCCCCGGTATCTAGCAAGGCGGCTGGAGCTGTCGCTTCGAGAGCAACCGCGTTCTCCTCTCCTGCTGAAAATTCGTCGCTCCGCGGTATTTCCTCTACCACGATCGCCCGGGGCACATCCGCGAAATCTTCCAAGTCGCCTTGACCATCCCCGAAAGATTCAAGGTCCATCGGCTCCGCACCCGCGGAAAGGTTCTCTTCATCGAGCGAACTGAGCGCGATCGCGAGCTGACGACGCGCCTCTTCTAGTTCCGCTTCGAGGGCAGCCTCTTCACGCTCTTTCTCAAGCTGCGCGACCTTTTCCTTCAGTTCCCTTGCCTCTCTATTGGCCGAAAGTTTCGCAAGATCACAGCTGGATAAAAGGCAAAGGGCGAGAAGAGCAGGTAAATAATGGAAGAGACGCTTCACGATAGAATAAATGGATTCACTCCTTTGGACCTGATTCACCCCCCTCGTATTCAATGAATCGATAGATTCTCGCCTCGGTTCCTTTTGATAACTTTATTTCGAGCTTCAGAAAGTATCACCAAGCGTACACCCTGCCCTCTCTCATGGAAGAAAACCCATATCAGCTCACTGACAGGAAGATCCTCGAGCCGCCCACCACCTTCGCGGGAAAGCTCCGCTACCTCGGACCCAGCTTCATCCTCTCGGCCTCCATTGTCGGCTCAGGAGAGCTCTTTGCCACCACTCTGCTTGGAGCCAAGGCAGGATTCATCTGTCTCTGGGTCATCCTCTTCTCCTGTCTTGTCAAAGTCACCATCCAGCTTGAGTTCGGCAAACACGCTATTTACACCGGCCGCACCACCATGCAGGCCCTCAACAGCCTGCCCGGTCCCCGCCTCGGCAAAGGGCACATCTCCATCTGGGTCTGGCTGCTCATCATGAGCCTCAAGTTCCTGCAGGTCGGCGGAATCGTAGGCGGAGTGGCCCTCATTTTCATGCAGGTCCCGGCTCTCGCGGAATTCGGACTCGCATGGTGGACGTTTTTCACCGCACTCGCTGTCGCTGCCGTTGTTTCGGTCGGACGCTACGGCCTTTTGGAGCGCCTCTCTCTCATCATGATTGGCCTCTTCACCATCTTTACCCTGATCTCCGTCCTCGCCCTGCAATGGACAGACAATGCCGTCAGCGGAACAGAAATCCTCTCTGGACTGAACTTCCAACTTCCCGTCGCTATGATCCTCTTTGCGGTAGGTGCCTTCGGAATTACCGGGGTGGGAGGAGATGAGATCATGGCCTACAACTACTGGCTGCTCGAAAAAGGCTACGCTGCTCACACTGGGCCGCGGCCGGGATGGACCACTGGCGAAGCGCACCGGGTCTGGGTAAAGCGAGCACGAGGCTGGATCAAGGTCATGACTCTCGACGCCATTGCTGCCATGGTCTGCTATACCCTCGTCACGGTCCTCTTCTATATTCTCGGCGCTGCTATTCTTCACCGGAACGGCCTCCTTCCAGAGAAGAATGATATGATTACCCAGTTGGGAGCGATTTATACCGAGTCACTCGGACCCTGGGCATTTGGCATCTTCCTCGGAGGGGCGTTGGTGGTCCTCTTTTCTACCCTCTTCTCCGCCCTCGCGGCATGGACCCGCCTCTTCAGTGACGCCTTCAGCCAATTAGGCTGGGGAGACTTCCAGGACCCTGAGAGCCGCCGAAAGTTCGTCAAGGGATGCGCCTATGTGTTCCCCTCTATCTGGGGCACCCTCTTTCTCACCTTCCAAGCACCAGGAGTCATGGTAATCATCGGAGGAGTTGCCACTTCCTTTATTCTTCTCATCGTGGTCTATGCCGCGATCGTCATGCACCGCAGGTGGGCTCCCCGTGAACTTAGCGGAGGGACATCCTACAGGATCGCCTTTGCCCTGAGTTCTCTCGCCATTCTTACGGTGGCCGCAATCACCGGGGGCAAGGCACTGGGATGGATTGGTTGAAAAGAGAAAATTCCTTCCCTACCACAGGCACA
>PBAI01000026.1 GCA_002715825.1 Roseibacillus sp.
GCCGATTATCCGCTGGTCGCATGGCATCGATATGGAACCGGCAAGAGCTTGTTTGTGGCAACTGAGGATCTCTGGCGGATGCGCCTTGAGGTCGGTGACCGCTTCCATGCTCGCTTCTGGGGCCAGACGATCCAGTTCCTGACCCTCTCCCGACTCCTTGGGGCCAACAAGCAGATCAGCATCGAGACCGATAGCAACAGCTATAGCTCGGGGGACCAGATCCGCATCTTTGCCAATAGGCTGACCGAATCCTTTGAGCCCGTGGACGGGGAAAGCTATGAAGTCGTCCTCGAGGAGAAAGATAACCCGGACTCGTCCACCACCATTGAGATGACCGCGGTCGAGGACACCCCCGGGCTTTACGCGGGATCCTATCTCGCGAGTAAGGATGGCAATTACGAGATCAAGGCCCAGCTGCAGGACGCTGATAAATCAAACACCGCAGAGTTTTCGGTGCGGACTGTTGATCTTGAGGATCAGGAAACCGCCATGCAGCCCGAGGTCGCACGCCAGGCTGCCGAAATTTCGGGTGGACGCCAGTTAAGCCTGGCAGGTCTCGGTGACTTCCCCGGAACTCTCCCCGAGGAGACACTGATCGCCAACACCGTCAAGATCGAGAGGGAGCTCTGGGATACCCCCCTCTGGTTCATCCTCATCGCCGTGCTGGCAGGTGCCGAGTGGTTCCTGCGACGGAAAGATAACCTCGTTTAAGAGAGATTGAACAACTCAACCACTGAATAAAACAATGTCCGAAGGACAAGACAACGGCATCGAACAACGCCTTAGACAAGCCTACCGTGAGGAACAACGATGGTATGGCATCCGCGGAGCCTCGCGACTTACTCTCTGGCTGATTGCTCTTCTGGCGGTGGCCTTTCTCATCGACTGGGGGCTCTTTGCCAAGACCCAGATGCCGGCCTTTACCAGCCTTGCTCTACTCGTCGTGAACGTAGGAATCCTGATATGGGTCTACCGGCGCGAATGGGGGCAATACCGCCGGAGGTATGATTCTCTCACGACCGCTCTTGAGGTAGAAAAGCGCCACCCGGAGCTGAGTTCCCTGCTTGTCTCCTACATTGAGCTCAAGGACGAGCCAGGATTGGACGAGGGCAATGTCTCGCAGGAGCTGATCAAGGCCATGCGGGACCAGGCTATCGAATTCAGTCGCCCGATTGACTTCAAGGATATCGTGGACCTCGGGCAGCTTCGCAATATCGGAGCAGTCGCAGCTCTCCTTTTTGTCGTTTTTTCCATCGCCGGAATTATCAACAGAGAGCACACCGGGGTTCTCTTCCAACGCCTGCTGGGGCAGGACGCAGAGTATCCAACGAATACCGTGATTACGGGAACCAGTGGGAACCTTACTATCCGGGTGGGAGGGGAACCAGTGATCACTGCAACGGTTGCGGAAGACGGTGAGATTCCGGAAGACGGACGCCTGTTCGTGAAGGACAAGAATTCTTCTGAGTCCGGATGGAAGGAGGTCCCCATGCGAAGGAGCAAAAACCCCGACAACGAGTTCTCTTTCAAACTCAAGCCCATCGACCGGGATACTCTGTTTTATGTGAGGGTCGGGGATGATCGTAGTGAGGAATACACCATTGAAGTCATTACCTCCCCACGAATCAAAAGCGTCGATATTGCCCTCCAATATCCGGAGTATATGAACAGGGATGCAGGCACCCTTCAGGACCTCGACGACCTGAACCTTGAGGTTCCAGAAGACACCACCGTAAAATGGACTATCTCATGTGATACTCCTGTGAGTTCCTGGGAAGTCCTCGTGCCCTCGGATTGGGGAGAGCAGCCAGCGGAGAATAAACCCAGCGAGGCTGGTTCCGAGGCAGATGGTGATGCCTCCAAGGTTCGCTCTATTTTCGCGGATCTCGACGAAGCTGGAACCACCGCCACATTCGAAATCCCGATCGCCAAGGCTCTTAAGTATTCGTTCCGGTGGACTGAAAAGGCCAATGGATTCCAGTACGAAGATGTTCAATACGGTGTCAAGGTGACCGCCGACGGACTCCCTGATGTGGACCTGATCGAGCCCCGGGAAGTTGGTTACGCCACCGTGGGGAAGGTTGTCAAAATGCAAGCCAAGGGAACAGATGACATCGGTCTCGATAAAGCGTGGCTGGTCTACTCTCTCAATGGGGCCGACGAAACTAAGGTTGAAATCTTCAATTTCGAGGGAGATACCAACAAAACCTTTGATTACAGCTGGAAACTCGCCGACAACCTCGCGGAGCTCAAACCGGACGACCGGGTATCCTTTGCGATTGAGGTCGCGGACAGGCATCCTGACCGGGACATCCACCTGCGGCGCACCGCACCTCGACAATTGACTATCGTTACTCCCGAAGCTTACCTAGAATGGTATCGTACAGAGTATGGATCGCAGATCGAAGAACTGAAACGCTCTCGTAACGAGGAACTCGCTGCCCAGGAAGCAGTAACCCGGATACAAACTGAAGAGGGCCTCAAACCAGCCCAAGAAGAAGATGATGAAAACGAATAGCAAATTACTCAGTATGACGCTCGCCACTGCGAGTCTTCTCATGGGTTCAGGGTTCGCTCAGGAGCAAAATGAGCGCGCTGACAGTATCATTGACACCAAGCAGCGGCTCGGCACAGAGGTCAACCGTCAGAACGGGGTCGGCCGCAAGATGAATTCGGTAGTAGGACGCCTCACTTTTCTCCTTGAAGATCTGCAATCGAATGGGCTCGGGGAACAGGGCAACGCCACAACCTTGGGCGAAACACGAAATGCTCTCGGAGGACTCCGAACCCAGAAAATCATCGCAGCCCGCGACGAACTGTCGAACGCTCGGGAAAAATTCCAACCCGGTAAACCCGAGGTCGCTCATCCTCATCTCGCAAATGCAGGTAAAACGATCGAGGAAATCGTGGAAGAGCTTGGCAAGATCATCTCTGGCGCCAACACCGTCCTCGTCGACGACCTGCTCATCAAGCAGATCCGGGAGATCATCAAGACGGAGGAGTTCATGCAGCGTCAGACCAAGCAGTGGGGTATCGAGGCTTACACCAATAAAGAAGCCGCCAAGGTGGACCAGGCTCGGCTAGGAAGAGCCCAGCAAGCCGTCATCGATCGCTACGGGCAGTTTTTCCAGACTCTCGTCAAAGCCAGGAAAGAGGCCGTAGACGAGGAGACCCTGAGTAGGTTCGGCAGGGCGGAGCTTTCTCTGCTTGAAAGCAAACCAGTTGCACACATGGCTCGAGCCATCGAGCAGATTGCCCAGACCAAGGCGGCTGATGCTGTAACTGATCAGGAAAAGGCTCTGGAGGCTCTCCGCGAAGTCGAAAAAATTCTCGCCGCTGAATCCAGCGGCCTGTCGGACCTGGTAGCTGATATCGCCCAGATCCTTGCCGATCAGAAGGATCTTCAGCAGGACACGATCCAAGCAGTGGAGGCCGAGGGAGAGGTCTTTAAGTCGGAACAGAGTCAACTGGAAGCCCGTCAACTTGAGATAGGCATCCAGATCGAGGAAGTGACGACGGAGCATCTGGTCGAGGAAACGACTCCGGATGCAGAGGACCCACTCCGTGATGCCCTCACCGAGGCAGGAGAGCACGTAAGTGTCGCAGCCGCGGAAATCAACACCGGCAACACGGACGGCGGCATCAAGGCTCAAAGTGATGTCATCGCCGCTCTGGAAAAGGCTCTTGCCGCAGCAGAGGCTGGCGCAGAAGCTGAGCTCGGATCTGGTGATGGCCTTTCCGACGATGGCTTCGGCGATGACGGCTTCGGCGATGACGGCTTCGGCGACGATGGCTTCGGAGATGATGGCTTCGGCGATGACGGCTTCGGCGATGACGGCTTTGGCGATGACGGCTTTGGAGCCGACGGGGCTGGAGCAGGCGCGGGAGCTGGAGCAGGCGCGGGAGCTGGAGCAGGCGCAGGTGCAGGCGCAGGCGCAGGCGCAGGGGCAGGTGCAGGCGCAGGCGCAGGGGCTGGTGCAGGCGCAGGGGCTGGAGCAGGCGCGGGGGCTGGCGCGGGAGCAGGCCAAGGAAGTGGACAAGGTCAGGGGCAAGGTCAGGGCGGAGGCCAAGGTCAGGGCAACCCTCTCGATCTTCAGGAAAGCTCCGCTGCTGGAACATCTTCAACCGTCGCTCAGGGAGATGCTGTAGCTCGAAGCCGCCAATCGAATAATTCTCTGACCCGGCGCAGACGCTCTGCTGCTATCCAAGAATACGTGCAGCCCCTTCCGGCCGAGTTCAAGAAGATGGTTGCAGAGTATTATGAAGCTCTAGAAGAATGAATACCCGAACACTTCGCACCACAACCATGGCTGCCCTGACGACAGCCTCTCTCTTCAGTTTGACCCTCTGCCCGACCCCGACGCAGGCACAGGATGAATCTGCCCCGACCCAGATCGTGGGAATTGCAAGGCTCACCCCGGAAGCCGAGGCTTCCATAAAAAAAGGGCTGGCCTACCTCGCCAAAGCGGGAGTTCAGAATCCAGATGGAAGCTGGGGAGGATCTCAAAACCCGGTGGCCGAAACATCTGTGGGCCTGATGGCTTTCATGCTGAAAGGGTATGTCCCCGGCCGCGGAGAATATGGGCGCCTGATGGACAAGGCCATTTCCTACCTCATCAACAAGGGACGGGAGCAGCGTGGATTCATGGGGACCCCGAACAATCATGCTGGTATGTATGAGCACGGACTCGCCGTGCTGGCTCTTTCAGAGGCCTGGGGTCAAAGCAAGAACCCCCGTCTGAAAACCGGCCTGCGCCGCGCGGTCGATATCATTCTACGGGCCCAGAATGCAGAAGGTGGATGGCGATATAACCCGGAACCCCGCGACGCAGACCTCTCCATGACGGTCATGCACGTGGTGGCACTCAATTCCGCCAGGGAAGCTGGCATCTCGGTCCCTGATGCCACCATCGAAAAAGCCGCCGAATATGTCCGTTCCTGCCAGGACGAAGACAGCGGAGGGTTCCGTTACCAGCCCGGCGGGGGAGAGCCTGGATTTGCAAGATCCGCAGCCGGAGTCATGTCTCTCATCATGTGCGGACAGCTCCGACACAAGTCAACCCAGCGTGGACTGGCCTTCCTCAAAGCCTATCCCGATCGCAAGTTCGACAAGAACTATCCCCGTTTTCACTACTCACACTACTACGCCATCCAAGCCATGTATCAGGCCGGAGAGTCGGACTTTCAGTCCTGGTATCCTAGGATAGCAGCGACAATCGTCTCCAAGCAGCAGCAGGATGGAAGCTGGAGTGGAGCCCACGGCACTGTCTATGGGACTGGATTTTCGATTCTCATCCTTGGGGTGCCTTACCGCTATCTACCGATTTATCAACGATAGCAGCCGGCCTCTTCCGGACCGAGAGCAGCAAGCACCGGGAGAACCGGGGCTCGCCCCATCTCACTCGTCAAGGTTACCAATGATACGACTTACCCTCAGCATCTGCATTGGCCTCGTCGTCCATATAAGCAGCTGGAGTCCGGCGGCTCCCCCACCCGCGGGGGCGGGGCGGATGATACAGCAACTACAGAGCGAGAGCTGGATTGAACAGGCCGAAGCCCTTCACTACCTCGGGGAGTATCGTGTAGAGATGGCAGCGACTGCCGTGGGCGCACTATTGGAGTCCCAGACCGTCCACCCCTGGACCCGCGGTCAGGCTCTTCTTTCCCTCTCTCATATCAAAGGCAAGGTGGATCCGACCGAATTCGGGAAATGGGTGGCCCACGAGCACCCTGCTATCCGGTCGTCGGCCGCTGAGGTCCTCGAGACTTACGGAGGGAACTCTGCCGTAACCTGGATCAAAATCCTTCTGAAGGACCCGGATCTGAGCGTCAGATGCCAAGCCGCAGCAGCTCATGCAAAACGCAACAAGGCCGCCGCTTGGAACATCGTGGATCCGCTCACCCTCGACCCTGCAATCTCTACTGCAAGAGCCTCCGCGAGGGCTCTCGCCTTCACTGGCACCGCAGAAGCTCACGCGCGGCTCACGACACAAATTTCGCAACCCGGGTTGATGCGGGAATCACTCAGGGGCATCCGGAGTATCGAAGATCCGCAGCTGATTCCTATTCTTCTGAATCTGCTGCCGAATCTGGAGGAAACTCATCTGAATTATGGAATGATTCTGACCGCACTACAGAATCAGGAATGGAAGGCCGTGACCTCGGGCCTTACGGCCTTCATTCAGAGTGGAAACGAGCAGAAGGTGAAAACCGGTGCTCGTCTCATCACGACCCTGACGCGCTCCCCCGAACTTGGCGCCCCTCTTCGCGTCGCACTGAGTCAGGCGACCCAGATTGAAACGATCGAGGCTGGCCTGATCGCTCTAGGTTCTGCGATCATGAATCCCGATGAGCATGAGGAGTTCTTCCGCTCCAAACTCAAGCACGAGCAACCCTCGATTCGGTCCTTGAGCATTCGCTGCCTCGCTCATTGTAAAGAGATCAATCACTATGAAGTTTTAAGGGAGAGTCTCGATGATTCGAACTATGAGGTAGTTGAGGCTGCCCTCGGCGCCCTCAAACGCCAACCTGCTGTAAATGCTCCAAAGGGCCAACTCGTCTCCTATCTTGAAACTCCTCTTTCCAGCAACAACGAGTCGATCCGAGCGCTCGCATATGAGGTTCTCGCCCACGCAGGGAGCGAAGCCGACTTTCGTCCGGCTATGGCCGCTCTCGAAGAACTTCTGACAGGCACCGATGAAATCCTTCGATCGGCCGCCGCAAAGGCACTTGGCGCTCTCGCTCCTGAGGATCAAATCGGGGAGGTAGTCGCTGCTCAGGGATACCTTGCTCACTGGATGGTAATCGGCACCTTCCTCAACGACAAGGAGCACAAGGCCTTTCACGAAATCCACGAACCAGAAAAGGAACTCGATTTCGATAAAAGCTACAAGGCGACCTATATCTGGCTCCTTGAAGGACGGAGCGACAAACCTATCGAGCGGGAAGTTACCTGGGGTGAAGGTCTCGTCGATCAGACAGATGGAAAACTCTCCATGTCCTCGCAGCTACCTCCGCCTGGATCCTTTGCGGTGGGTTATGCCGTAGCGGATATCCACGTTGATAGTGAGAGAGAGGTGTTTCTCGACATCGATGGGGACGACGCATTCCGGGTATGGCTTAACGACGAAAAGATCTCAGAAAAAATCGCACCCTACCAACACCGCAAGGACTGTATCGCTGAAGACAAGGGGCTTAAGATCAAGCTCGTTGCTGGAACCAACCGATTCATCGTCAAATCCGCAAACATTGATCATCGCTGGTGGGTTCGCCTGCGCCTTACGGATTCCAACGGAATCCCCATTCCTTTCCGAAAACCATGAGTCAGAGCATGAGACCGCTCCTCTGCTTTCTTCTCCTGCTCAGCGCTAAGACCTTCGCTGCTCCCGAGGGGGCACCAACCTCTGACCCACGCTGGGCCAGGGCGCAGAGCAGTTATAAGGAGGGTAACAAGGGCGATGGCCACAAACTGCTTGTTGCACTCGCGGACTCTAATCCAGGGGAGCTTGGCCTTGCGGTAGCTTGCTATTCCACAATTCTTGAAGTGGAGGGACAACCTCTGAAATCCAATCCCTGGATTGATCTTGCAGCTGACAGGCTTATGTCTCTTGAGCAGTTTGGGGCAATCTCGGCAAATACCGAAGTCGTCCACGAAGCTGTTTCCCGCGTCATTGACAAAGCGCTCGTGGAGGGCCGTCACCTTGAAGCCCGCGCGACCAGCGACCGGTTCCTGCAGAAGAATCCAAATGACCTCTACTGGCGCATTCGGCACGCTTACAACTACCGGAGAATGGATCTGCTCGACACTCTTCCTCTCTACCAGAAATTGAAGGAGGAGTATGATCCTGACCATCCTCATCCGTCCACCCGCGAACTTTGGGCTTGGATGCAACCAGAGCTCAATGCCATCGAGCAGCTTCCCAGCCCAATCTATCCCCTCCCCAAGGGAACTCCCCTCCTTCTTATGGAGCCCGATGACCCAGACGGTTACTGGAGAATAGTCCTCGACCGTTCTCCTGCAGATGTCCCCACCATGGTGGACCGGGTTGCCGCTCTCTCCGCTACTCAGATTGTTCCATGGGCGGACCAGACCGGACTCACCGATCCTTTGCGGGCTCTTGATCTGCACCTTCAAAGCAAAGCTCCCATGGAGCTCAGGGCCCTGCGCAAACTCCAGAACGATCTTTTTGCCCGGGAAAGGCTCCCGACAGCCCCCAGCGAGAATGAGCTTCTGTCTCTCAGCCGAAGGTTCGCGTGGTCCACAGCCATGCAACGCAAACTCCTCGCACTGGCTAACACAGCTCTCTGGGCGGGTCGCCCCGAGTCCGCTCTCCGCAGTTTTCAGGAACTCCTCGATCACACCGAGGATCCGGAACTGAGGGGGAGTGCCCAGACTGGGCTGTGGACCGCCCTGAGACTCATCGGGGCCACCGCCGAGATTGAGGCCGCCGCGGGTGTTCTCGACCCTGGTAAAATGTATCCATGGATGGGCAAGACCGCCAAGGCGGCAGAGATCAGAGGTGAGCTCCTGAAGAACCGCTCTGCTCCTCTGAACAAAGTAGCCCCCACCCTCGAGTCCCTGCGCCAACACATCCTGCAGCTCCCCCCGGTTTCTCCGTGGCCAACAGACACCCCGGCTGTCGGTTTCGGCATCGACCTGCAGGTATCCGGAGGGCAGGTCCTTGCCAGTGGCCGCAACCTGATCGTCAGCTACGATGCCGAGAACCCAGATACTCCACTGTGGTCCCAACTCCAACGTCATCCCGTTGAGTTCCATCGTAGAACCGGATATCATCCCGGCTACTTCCGGCCGTTAATCAGCAATGGCGTGATTTATACCAGATGGGGACTTTATTCTCTCCCTGATGGGATCGCCGCGTTCATGCTGGAAGGAGGAAAGCCACTTTGGGCCTACTCTTACGATCGCGGGAGCTCTCCTTTTTCCAAGGGTGTTCCAATGGGCGATCCAACAGTAGCAGACGGGAGTCTTTTTTACCTGCAATGGCATACTCCGGGTGACGTTACCGACCGGAACCGCACGATCAGCCTGATAAATTTCGACCTGCAAAAACAGCGACCCCGCTGGTCCGCTGATCTTGCGAGCTCGGGGAAAGCCATGGACATGGCCGGTAGTATTCAAAAATCAACACCCCAGAATACCCTATACGGAAATTCCGTTACGGTTCACCGCGGAGCTGTCTACTGTAATACCAATGCCGGAATGATCATCCGCTGCGATATTCGCGATGGTCAAGTTGACTGGACTCACAACTACCGCCGAAAGAACTCCAGCCTCGTCTCCGAAAACTTGGGAGCTCCGCCCATTATCAGCGGCAGTAATGTAATCTGCATGCCCCGGGACGATGGCAGGATTTTTGCCCTCGATCAGAAGACCGGCCTTCTAGTCTGGGACAATCCTCTTGTCGTTGGCACCGAGGCCATTGGGATTTACGACGATCTTCTTATAGTTAGAGGAGCAGGCGTTATGGCGGGACTGGATGTCCACACCGGAAAGGCCCGGTGGTTCAGCTCCAGCCCGGAAGGCGTGCTGGGGCGAGCGCTGCTGCTGGAGAACTCGGTCTATGTAGGTTCCGGGAACCAGCTCATCCGCATGGATGCCGCAACGGGAAAGGTTCTGGAGCAACGCCCATGGTCTATGGGCAATGCCAGACCTCTGGCATTCACCCTCAACGGAAAAAAGCTCTTTGTGATAAGTGACAGCCCTGCCGCGGACCGGAGATATGAGCTTGGGAACCCTCTGGCCAAGGTTGACACACCTGCCCGTGCTCTCGATTTCCCTCTCAAACGCACGTGGCAGCTCAACCGTAGCAATGCACGCATTGCCATCCCGCCTGCTTCTTCCACCCTGAAGGAGTCTGCCTACATTCTCTCCGGGGGAATTCTCGAGTCCATCGACCTCAGCCCGAGTGGGTCGATCAACTGGCGCCGCTTTGTGGATGCCCACAAGGCCCAGTTGTCATTCTTCGATGACAAGCTTCTCCTCGTGGAAAACGGACGAAACCGGCGTGGCTTCAGCCGGGCCGTCGCATTCAGCGCCAAATCCGGACGCATTTTATGGGAATCAATGGTCCCCACGTCGCTCGGGAATCCACTCTTCTTCGAAAGCAAGCTGATGTATCATGACGGCCGGGGGAAAATGATCGTCCTCGATCTTGGAACCGGGAAAACGATCTGGCAGCGCACCCTGGATGAAGGAGATCGGGTCGATCCACACTGGGACGGAAAGCAGCTACAGGTCTTCCACACGTCGTCGTGGCATGGTCCTCACCTCCTTGTTCTGGATCCTGCTACGGGAAACACGGTTACTCGTGAACCTGTCATTATGACTGCAACATCCGCCCCGAACATTGCCAAGCCCGTGGATGATGGATGGCTGGAAGTACGCTTTCCCGCCCGGACCGCGAGTTGGATCCGCCTTGCGGCCCTTTCCGAGGTCAATGGGCAGGGCTGGGCCTCTGCGGCAGAACTCCATGTTCTGGACGAGGAAGGCAATCCTTTGCCCAGAGACGAATGGGCCATAGAGGCAGAGCATGAAAGGAACAACGGCCTCCGCGCCCTGCCTCGCAATCTGATCGACGGGGACCCACTCACATGGTGGCACTCCCCATGGAAGAATCCTGAAAATCCCCGTATCGGAAAAATCGTTCCCCATCCTCACTTCATTCATATCAACCTCGGCAAGAATTATAAAATCAGCGGGTTCCGTTACCTTCCTGCCAAGATCAACAATAACAACGGCATGATCCGCGACTACGAGTTTCATGCCCGGGAAAATCATCAGGACTGGGGCACCCCGGTTGCTGCTGGAATATTAGTGAACCGGCTCAGAGTAAATCGTAACTATTTCGGTCCACGTGCTGTCTTCTTCGACGCCCGTAACTATCCCGGCAAGGATCAGGCTGTCTTTCGATATGACATCGAAAAAAAGACTACAGAACTTGTTGAGAATCAGGCCCAGCTTCTTTCCATGCACGCGTCCTATGCCCTGATCTCTTCTCAGGGTAAACTCATCCTGCGGCGCTCGGATGATGCTTCCTACCGATTCGAACTGACCCCGCAGATTAACCATGGACACCAGGGACATATTGTAATCGAGGGAGATTGGCTAGCGATGGGCCGCCAAAAGATCTCAGTTGCCAACCTGAAGACAAAACAGTTTCTCGAATTTCCGGAGAAACCGGGCTCACGACGTAACCAGAACGGTATCTTTGTGAAGCTTCCCGATGGGCATTTCCTGAAAATCGTCCACCACGGTGACAAACAGGAGCTCTCACTCATAAATATTGCCAGTGGAACCATTTCCGAGGGCGTCATTGAAAATCAGACCGAGCGCTTTACTGAAGATCGTTTTCTCAAAGCCTCCGGACAGCGGCTTCTTTCTTTCAATCGCACTCTCCTTTTTTACGACAACTCAACCTTGAGCGCATGGGTCACCGCGGACTGACTACCCGTCCTGTCAACCATCGATCTCACGGAAGGCCTTTTCAAGTCATCAACCGTTACCTATAACCGGGTATGCGCGCACTCTCTCATCTTCTGCTCATTTGCATGGCCATCGTGTCGGCTGCCAGCGGCCGACCGCCTAACATCGTCTACATCATGTCGGACGAACTTGCCTATTATGAGCTCTCCCACATGGGAAACCCTTACATCAAGACGCCGCGAATCGACGCCATGGCAAAGTCCGGCATTCGTTTCACACATGCTCTTGCAGCCGCTCCAGTGTGCGCGCCACTACGCTGCAATCTCATGACCGGAAAGCACGCTGGACACACTTCAGTTCGAGCAAACGATGGGGGCACTCCGCTGCGTGCAGATGAAGTCACTATCGCCTCTTTGCTGAAGCAGAAGGGTTACGCAACTGGAGGGTTTGGCAAGTGGGGTGCTGGGGGCCGGGACTCCACCGGTGTTCCAGAGAAACACGGATTCGACATTTTTTTTGGTTACTACGATCAAGTCCACGCTCATTCGTTCTATCCACCTTATCTGATCCGCAACAGCGAAGAGGTGAAGCTTGCCGGAAACGCCGGTGGACGCACGGGGAAAACCTATTCCCATTACGCCATTATGGAAGAGGGCCTCAAATTCATCCGCAAAAACAAGGACTCTCCGTTCTTCTGCTATCTCCCGATTACTCCGCCCCACGGCATGTTTGACATTCCCAGCGACGATCCCGCATGGGAGCACTACAAGAATGAGTCATGGCTCAAGGATGATAAGATTCCGCAGGACGTTAAGAACTACGCTGCCATGGTGACCATGGTCGACAGCAATCTCGGCCAGGTGATTGACCTCCTTGCCGAGCTCAAATTGAGTGAAAATACCATTGTGTTCTTTACTGGAGATAATGGAGGGCAGGATCGCTTTCGCAGTCCTGAGCACCCGAGGGGATTTTTCAGCCCAAACAAAAACCCTGTAACTGGAGTAGAGTTCCGCGGAGGCAAGGGCAGCCTTTATGAGGGGGGACTTCGCATCCCATTTCTTGTTCAGTGGCCTGGGAAAATACAGGCTGGGCAGGTTAGCGACCTGATGTTCGCTCAGTATGATATTCTTGCTACGTTGGCGGAACTTGCAGGAGCGACGATCCCGACCGATACTGATGGAATTTCTATCCTGCCGACCCTGCTGAAAGCCGGGAATACAGCTGGGGAGCAGGAGCTGCATTCTCACTTTTACTGGGAATTCGGTAACATGCAGGCTGTCAGGATCGGATCCTGGAAGGGGATCTACATTAGAAACAAACAGGTGTGGGAACTCTACGACCTCGAACGAGATGTCAGTGAAACCTCCAATGTCGCCGCAGATCACCCGGAGATCATTGAGAAGATGACAAAGATCATCGCCGCAAGCCATGAACCTGCTCGTCCTGGCACTTATACTACGAGAGAGCGGCACGAACGCGATCGGTGGGCAAAATGGGGAACATCCCGTCCTCAGGGATCCTCTGGTGCGGACAAAATGAACCGCCTGAAGGACAAAGGCCTGATTCCCTTTAAGGACATGAAACTGTTGAGTTCCAGCAGCGAGAACCAGTCGAACAATCGCAAAGCGGCGTTCGCGATCGACGGCCGACCAGATACGCTATGGCACTCAAGCTGGTCTGATGGGCTGAAAGCACATCCTCACGAGTTGGTCATCGACCTTGGATCTTCCTGCAGTATCACAGGCTTCCGCTACCTTGCACGGCAGGATGGAGGGTGGAACGGAGCCTTTGCAGATACCGAATTCTACGTCAGCGATTCACCCACGATCTTTACTGACTGCGCAGCGAAGGTCCGTTTCACCAAAACGAGAAAGGCTCAGTCCGTGCGCTGCGTAAAAACTGCTCATGGTCGCTACGTCAAGGTGCGCGTCCTTTCCGAGGTTAATGGGAAGGCGTGGGGCTCCGCAGCAGAGCTGGGGGTAGTGGGGAAAAGAAGTAAATAGCAGAATCCGCGCTCTTCCTCTGACTGAATCTCTCTTAACCGATGCAGGAATGCCCAGAGCGCGTTCCCTCACAATTGTGGAGCAGAGCCCTTCCGGGTTTTCCTTGACCCTTGCTTCACCAGCGGCACCCTCATAACAAACCGTTCTGTCATGTTCATCTTGCGCCCGCTCTTCCCTCTCCAAATGAGCCTCGCGCCGGTTGCCCTCGCTCTCCTCATGATTACACCAGCTGTAGGGCAGCTGATCCAGGTTTCCGGGAATGGACGAACTATCAACAACGGGGACACGACTCCCAGCAGCAGGGACCATACCGATTTTGGCCAGATATCGGCGGGATCTGGACCTGTCGACCGGAATTTTCTGATCCGAAACCTCAGCCAGATCCCCCTGCAAATCCTGTTCTTCCAACGGATCGGAACGCACCCGGGCAGCTTCACTATCATCAATCCCCCCGAACCGACTATTCCAGGAAATGGCGAAGCCTCTCTCACGGTCCGCTTTCTTCCTCCTGCCACCGGAGGGCTGCGAAGCGCTACTATCCGACTCGTCACCACATCTTCTATCGACAGTGATTTCCAATTTGACGTGGCTGGTGATTTTATTCTGCCCGCTCCCGATATTATCGTATTGGGAAATGATGTGGAGATCCCTGATGGAGCCTCCTCACCCGTTGCATCCAACAATACGGACTATGGCACCATTACCCTTGAAGATCCGCCCCGTATTCGCACCTTTTCCATCCGGAACGATGGTGAGCAAACCCTCCGGATCGGGGGCCTCAGCATAACCGGGATTAACAGCGACCAATTCGCAATCAGCAGACCGCCCGCTACTTTTATTCCTCCGGGTAATGAGACCAGTTTCGAGATTCGCTATGATCCGGACCGGGAAGGTGCTCATCGAGTCACCGTCTTTATCAACAGCAATGACCCCTCCCCAACCAAGAGAACCTATAGCTTTAACCTCCGGGGGACTGGTGTATTGCAGCAACCCGAAATCACGCTCACCGGGAACGGCATCGAAATCAGTCCCGGGGACGATTCTCCCCGGCTGGAGGATCATACCCAATTTCCTGAGGCCGACCTGCAAACAATCTCGACTCGCATTTTTATTATCGAGAACACGGGCAACACTACGCTGACGATCAGCAATATTGAAATGCTTGGCCCGCACAGCTCTGAATTCACCATCTCCAGTGCTCCACCAATTCAGCTTGATCCGGCGGAGACATTCCCCCTTCGTATTAACTTTCGCCCCATAGAGCAGGGAGTGCGTGTCGCTGATCTCAAAATCATGAGCAGCGACCCTTTCGTCCCGATTTTTGAGGTTGCCCTGAAAGGCCTTGG
Source organism: Roseibacillus sp. (assembly GCA_002715825.1). Lineage (GTDB taxonomy): Bacteria > Verrucomicrobiota > Verrucomicrobiia > Verrucomicrobiales > Akkermansiaceae > Roseibacillus_B. The sequence continues at coordinate 14,793 of PBAI01000026.1, forward strand.
TGGACGGTTTAAACTCCTTGCCGTTGAAAGGGCTGCTGAGGACATCATCATCACATTTAGCACAAAAGCCGCCCCGGGATCCTACATTTATCGCATTCTCTATTCTACTGATCTCGAAACATGGAATGCGGTCGGTTCAGTTTTTTCTAATGGAAGGGAAACGTTGCAGTTCCGGCACCGTGGCAGTGGAAGCTCCCAGCGGGGATTCTGGAGAGTGGAAGAGGACCGCCTGTAAGGATCTTATTACGACATTCAGCGGCCAATATCGGCAACTCCATTCAGGAACCGAACATGGCATTGAACCCGACGGTAGAGTGAATATTCCGAGGGTGTTTCAAAGGTCAGGGCCGTTCGGGCATGGTTAAGAAAAAGGTAGCCTGCCTCCGGCATACCACCGATCTCCTCCACGATTTTTTTGAGACCCCTTGTTCTCCGCATTACGCCATCCCTCGATTCCCTGCCATCGACTCTTCCGCGATGGCGGGGAATGATCTTCTCCAGCTTCTTGAGAAGAGAGCTCCCAAAGTGCTCACCCCGGCGAGCTAGCTCATAGAGATATACCCCCTTGGCATCAAAATCCTCATGCAGGCAGGCAGCGACCTGGAACCTATACCCCTCGATCAAACGGTGGACCCAGGCCACAAGCTCGTTCTCAAGCTGGTCAAAACAACGATTCAAATCCTTCCCTTCCTCATCCTCTCTCATATTATTCCTCAAACCCCATGGATTCAGACACGGAAAGATAATCACGGGGTGATTCCTCAGGAAAGGGATGTTCTCCTCTGCCCATTGAAGTAGCCCCTGCACGGCCGCGGGCTCATCGCCATGAATGCCAGCACTGAGATAAATACCTCCCTCGGAGCCCTTTTCTAAATTTGACAGCGCAAGAAGAGTCGTCTGGCTCGCGGCATCAAGGCCGTCTACACGCATGCCTGCCTGCCTGGCAACCCCGCGCCAGCGCCTCATGAGGAAGTCCACATCATGACAGCGATGACTCGCCATATAGACTCGCTCATTCTGGGTCATACCTTTCGCTTCGCACAGTGTGGCAAAGAGGTCCACCCGAATGGATGAAAAAAGCATCTCGCAGGGTGATGAGGACCCATTTATACAAGGAAACACTCTTCCAGCTTCATGAGCAACACCCGCCCAATCCTCGTCCATTCGCTAGCCACTATTGCACTCCTTTTCGCAGCCACAGGACCCCTCCACGCACAGAAAAAGCAGGTCGAAGAAGAAAAGAAGCCTTGGTGGGATGCCCCCCAGCCCCGCTTCTCCAAATCGGAACTTGGAGGCGTCTTCAGCGGCACAGTGGATATGCGTGGAGATGCAAAGGTATCCCATCGCACTATTTACAAGGCGATCGCAGTACGGCTTGGAGAGGCCGGCAAGGCCGGCACCGTTATCTTTGATACCGAAATGATGAGAATGGCCTGCGCTGTTCCCGACAAACCCGTGATGTTCAATACCTACCGGGACGGACTGGGCGGAGCAGGTCACTGGGTTGGATCTCCTTACATTTTCACCGCTGAGAGCGGGCCGGCGTGGGCCAATGAGGGAGGAAATTTTAACGATCTCCGCGAGGGCAAGAAAGCCGGACCGCTCCCAAGGTCGTGGGCTCACTACCGTGGACTCTACCGTCATGGCGAGCGAGTGATTTTCACCTACAGAATCAATGGAGTCGACATCCTCGACATGCCATGGATTGAAGAGATCGCGGGTCAGAAGGTCTTAACAAGAACACTGGAGATCGCACCCTCGAACTCACTCTTGGCCCTGAAGATCTGCCAGACGAGAGACAACACCGAAGCCCCAACTGTTGTCATACCTCACGGAAAGCCTGACTCTTCCTTCAATCTCGCGAAGAAAGATGATGAGTGGCATCTTGATATCAAGCCGAGAAAGAACCCAAGTCGTATCAAGGTCATACTGGCATCGGCAACTGCAGATCAGATCCGGAAGATTACGATCTCCTCCGCGAATATTTCTCCGGTCGAGGACCTCTCGCAATTTATTACAGGAGGGCCTCCGCGTCATCCCTCGCCACTAGTGACCAAGGGGGCTATCGGCACGGAGAAAGGGCCCTACGTGGTTGACACGATTACTCCCCCATTTGATAACCCGGATAAAATCCTGTTTCGATTCGGTGGACACGATTTTTTCTCTAATGGAGACATTGCCGTGTGCTCAATAGATGGCGACGTCTGGCGGGTTTCAGGTATTGACTCAAAGTTGGATACAATCCACTGGCGCCGTCTTGCTACCGGACTTTTCCAGCCTCTCGGGCTCAAGATCGTAAAAGACAAAGTGCATGTCCTAGGCAGAGACCAGATCACCCGCCTTCACGATTTGAACGGGGACGGGGAGGCTGACTTCTACGAATGCTTCAACAACGGATGCCGCATCGGGAAACACGTCCACGAATATGCTACCGGACTGGAAACGGACCCTGAGGGGAACTTTTACTACGTCAAGGGACACGGAGCTAATAACGAGCACGCAGGCACTTTGCTGAAAGTTTCTCCCGATGGGGCAGATATCAGCGTGGTCGCGACAGGGTTCCGCTGGCCCAACGGTTCCGGCGCAGGACCCAACGGCGAACTCACGGTGGCCGACCAGCAAGGCACATGGGTTCCGTCATCGCGGGTAGATCTGATCAAAAAGGGCGGCTTTTACGGATTCATGAATGCTCATCACCGAAAGAATCCTCCAACCTCCTACGATGGGCCTCTCTGCTGGATCCCTCACAAGGTCGATAATTCCTGTGGTGGGCAGGCATGGAATACCTCTGATAAGTGGGGGCCCTTCAAGGGGCACATGGTTCATTGCTCCTACGGAAAGTGTACTCTCTTCCTCGTGATGCAGGAAACCATTGGAAGTGTCGATCAGGCCGGCGTCTTTCAGTTCCCATTCAAGTTTCAATCCGGTGGAATGCGGGCCCGTTTCAACCCTCATGATGGGCAACTCTATGTCAGCGGCCTTAAAGGGTGGCAGACAAGTGGCGCCAAGGACGGATGCCTCCAGCGGGTTCGCTTTACCGGGGAGAAGGTTAGTATGCCCCGAAGCCTGAATATCCATGCAAATGGTATTCGTGTTGGATTTACCCAGCAGCTAGACGAGGAACTCGCCGAAGACCTCGATAGCTGGCAGATCGAACAATGGAATTACCAGTGGACCAGCAAATACGGCTCAAAGGAATACAAGGTCTCGGAGCCATCAACTCCCGGACACGATAAGGTGGAAATCCGTTCTGCTCGACTCCTCCCGGGGGGGCAGGAGGTTTTCCTCGAAATCCCCAGTCTTGCTCCCGTCATGCAGATGAAAATTGATTTTGATCTCGAGACCACAAGCGGGGATGAAATGATCGGCACCCTGCATAATACGATTCACACCCTTGGTCCCCCATTATAGAGCTCCGCGCTCCACTTCCTCACAGGATCTCCTCAAACGCCCTCAGAGTCCTCTGAACATCCTCAGCAGAAACGTCCAGATGAGTGACCAGTCTCATTGGATTACCCGGACAGACCAGGATACCTCTCTCTCGCAATTTCTCTGGAATCTCACTCGCCCGGTCGTCCGGCAATCCGAGATAGACCATGTTAGTCTGCACGAGAGTCATGTCGATCCGACATCCGTTTAAAGCACGGAGGCCCTCAGCCATTGTTCTCGCATTGACATGGTCGTCTGCCAGTCGATCGACGTGATTCTCCAGAACGTGAATCCCCGCTGCAGCGAGCATTCCCACCTGCCTCATCCCTCCTCCAACAACCTTACGCCACCGCCTGGCACCCGCAATAAACTCCGCGGTTCCTACGAGCACTGAGCCAACTGGCGCACCAAGACCCTTGGAAAGACAGACTGAAACAGTGTCGAACGGAGCGGCAAGAGCAGAGGCAGGCTGCCCCATTTGAACAGCTGCGTTAAAGAGGCGAGCTCCGTCTAAATGGAGGCTTAGCCCAAAGCGGGTCGCCAGCTCGTGCGCCTGCCGGCCATAACCCTCAGGAAGGACTCTCCCATTCGTTGTATTTTCAAGGCACAGGAGACGGGTCCTCGCGTAGTGATAGTCATCTGGCTTGATGAGTCGCTCCACCTTTTCAAGGTCGAGGCTCCCATCTTTTTCCTGTTCTATCGGCTGTGGTTGTATTCCTCCAAGGGCTGCAGCCCCTCCTCCCTCATAGATATAGGTGTGCGCCTGCTGGCCAACGATATATTCGTCTCCACGACCGCAATGAGTCAGCAAGGCACAGAGATTACTCTGGGTTCCACTGGCCACAAAAAGGCCGGCTTCCTTGCCGAGCATCCCCGCAGTCAGATCCTCCAGCCTGTCCACCGTGGGGTCATCGCGAAAAACATCATCTCCCACCTCGGCCTCCGCCATCACACGCCTCATTGCAGATCCCGGTCGGGTCACGGTATCACTTCGCAGGTCAATCACGCTCATGGTGTCGAGTGCTTAGAGAGAAGGGAACAAAAGCACAAGCTTCACCCAGCAGATCTCTGTTCCAGAGATTGCCCTTAGTGGCGTTCCTGTCTAAAGATGGCCCTGCCCGTCGAGATGTTTCGTTTCCTGCCATTCCTTCTTCCGCTCCTGCTGGGGCCATCAACATTCTCGCAGGAGATCCAGTTCAACCGCGATATCCGGCCCATTCTCTCAGACAAATGCTTTCTCTGCCATGGACCGGACGAGAAAAAACGGAAAGCAGACCTGCGTCTCGACCAGCGGGACGGCGCGCTTGCCAACCTCGGCGGATATGCCGCCGTCGTACCAGGCAAGCCAGATGAGAGTGAACTCCTCGCCCGGGTCCTCGCCCACGAAGAGCCCTCTGAACTGATGCCTCCTCCCGATTCCAATCGAGGACAACTTACCACGGGAGAAGTTTCTCTTCTCCGCAGATGGATCAAACAAGGCGCTCCCTACCAGGGTCACTGGGCTTTCGAGCCAGTCGCCGATGTGAGGGTTCCCGAATCTTGGTCAAACAACCCCGTCGACTATTTTGTCGAGAAACGCCTGAAGGAGTCAGGAATCACTCCCAGTGGTCCGGCCGACTCAGAAACGCTGCTCCGCCGCTTATCGCTGGACCTGACTGGCCTATTGCCAAGCCTGGAAGAGCAGAAGTCTTTTCCGGATGCAGGCCTTGAGTCTACAGTCGACCGTCTGCTGGCATCTCCTCATTTCGGCGAGCGCTGGGGCCGCCACTGGCTCGACCAAGCGCGCTACGCCGATTCTCATGGTTACTCCATCGACGGCGACCGCCAGATGTGGCCCTTCCGCGACTGGGTAATCAAGGCCTTGAATGACGACTTACCCTTTGACCAGTTCACTATCGAACAACTTGCGGGAGACCTTCTGCCCAATCGCACCAAGGCCCAGCATGTCGCTTCGGCTTTTCACCGTAACACTCTCATTAACCAAGAGGGAGGATCGGACCGCGAACAGTTCCGGGTCGAGTCGGTTATTGATCGTGTCAACACCACGGGGGCAGTCTGGCTGGGACTCACTGTTGGCTGCGCACAGTGCCACACCCATAAGTTTGACCCCATCACACAGCGTGAGTATTACCAGCTCTTCGCCTTCTTCAATAATACGGAAGATGCTAACAGCACCGGCGCCACCGTAGAGGTGGAAGAATACGAAATCCTGGGAAACGCACCTGAAGCCCCACCCGTAAAAACTTTCCCCTCAGCGAGGGCCAAGTGGAATCCGGTGCGCTACCGGAACCCCGTTACAAGCTCCGGAAAGCCTCTGCACCTGCAAAAAGACAACTCTCTCCTCGTGGACAAGGCAGCAGGCAGGAATGACTCCTATCGTGTGCAGGCAACGACCTACCTCGACCGCGTGGCTGCCTTGCGCCTCCGCGTATTACCGGACAAATCTCTCCCCCGGAATGGCCCTGGCACTGCTGCCAACGGCAATTTCGTTCTCACCAAGTTGCGTATCCAGTCACGAGGAAAACCAATTGCCATAAGTCATGCCTTCGCTGATCACGAACAGCCAGGCTACCCCATCGCGGGCACGTTAGATCAGGACGCGAAGAGTGGATGGGCCATCAATGTCGGAGGAACCCGGAAGGCAACTATGAATTCGCCACACGAGGCCGTTTTTGTGTTCAGGGAACCTCTCGAGACAAAGGGAGAGCCCTTCGAAGTTACAATGGAGCACACCCGCAACGAGAGCTATCTGGTGGGCCGATTCGCGATCGAACTGTCTCCCACAGCTCCTCCCGCACCAGCCTCCAAGCCTGCTGAAATGGTCAAACCCCGTAAAGGCAGGGTGATGGTGATGAAGGAGCTTCCCAAGCCTCGATCGACCTTCCTCTTCACCCGCGGCGACTTTACCCGCCCTCATAAGGAGTCAGGCGAAATCGCCCCGGACACCCTCTCACAAATTCGCCCTGCTCTCGGAGAATCCCGCGAACGCCCCACGCGTCTCGAGCTGGCCCGCTGGCTGGTTCATCCTGAGAATCCTCTTACTCCACGCGTAACAGTCAACCGGATCTGGATGCGCTACTTCGGACGCGGTCTCGTGGAAACAGAGGAAGACTTCGGGACCCAGGGAAGCCCCCCCAGTCACCCCGATCTGCTCGACTACCTGAGCCAACGTTTCGTGGCTGAAGGCTGGTCGACGAAGAAGATCCATCGCCTTATCGTCACCAGCAAGACCTATCAGCGCTCCTCGCATGCCCGGCCCGACCTCGTGGAGATCGACCCGGGTAACTATCTTCTGGCCCACCAGAACCGGATCAGGCTCGATGCCGAGATTGTGCGTGACGCTGCTCTCTGCGCCAGCGGACTGCTCGCCCCGAAAATTGGCGGGCCCGGTGTCTACCCTCCGCAGCCCCCGGACATCTACGCCTTTACGCAGAGCAGGAAGAACTGGAAGACCAGCACGGGAGAAGACCGCTACCGCCGCGGCATGTACATCTTCTTCTACCGGAGCGCTCCCTATCCCCTTCTGCAAACCTTCGACGCCCCCGACTTCCAGACTACCTGCACAAGACGAGTAAATTCAAATACGCCTCTTCAGGCTCTCACCGTGGCCAACGATCCCGCCTTCCTCGAGCTCGCTCAGGGATTAGCCGAACGGCTGCTGCGTGAATTACCCTCGGCCGATATCACCGCCCACATTAAAAGGGCATATCAGCTCGCGCTCTCCCGTATTCCCAGCGAGGTGGAACACAAGCTCCTCATCGATTACTTTGAAGCGCAAGCCGCCGACTTTGCCAATGATGCAGTGGCCGCAGGAAAGTTAACCACTCCCGCGATGAAGGCTGGTCCGGAATCTTATGCCCGGAGCGCAGCACTGGTGTGCGTGGCCCGGGCCATCCTCAACACTGACAATTTCATTACGCGCGAATGAACGATCACGATCACGTCAAAAACTGGCTGGCAGAGCCTACGAGGCGGCACTTCTTCCGCGACTGCGGAGTAGGCCTCGGGACCATTGCCTTGAATTCACTGCTCGGGCAGTTGCAGGCCCGTCACCTCCCGGTCATCGATCCTGCCCAACCCATGGACGCCCGCATTCCACCCCTGCAGGCGAAGGCCAAAAACGTTATCTTCCTTCATATGGCTGGTGCTCCCAGCCAGCTCGAACTTTTCGAAGACAAGCCGAAGCTGCGTGAGTTCCATGGTAAGACGCCCCCCAAGAGCCTGATGGAAGGCAAACGCTTCGCCTTCCTGAAGGGTAATGAAACGCTCCTCGGCAACTCACGTCCGTTCCTACGCCACGGACAGTGCGGGATGTCCCTGAGCGATCAGATCCCACACCACCGCAAGATCGTAGATGAGGTAGTATGGCTTCGTGGGATGACCACTGATGTCTTTAACCACGGCCCGGCAAAGCTCTTCATGAACACCGGATTCCAGGCTCCGGGGCGTCCGAGCATGGGCTCCTGGATAACCTACGGCCTTGGCAGCGAGAACGACAGTCTTCCCGGATTCGTGGTTCTGCAGAGCGGGCCGCGGGGACCACGCGCAGGCAATTCGCTCTGGGCCAGCGGATTCCTCCCAACATCCTTCCAGGGCGTGCCTTTCCGCGGCAAGGGTGACCCCATCCTCCACCTGCGGAGCCCGGAGGGAATGAACCGGAAACGCGAGCGCAGGTTCTACGACGCGGTGGGCGCCCTCAACCGGGCCCGCCTGCAGGCAACCGGCGACCCCGAAATCCTGACCCGACTCAATGCCTATGAGATGGCCTACCGGATGCAGAGCAGCGCTCCCGAGCTGATGGATTTAAGCAAAGAGTCCTCCCGCACGCTCGATCTCTATGGGGTGACTCCGGGCCAGCCATCCTATGCCTCTAATTGCCTCCTTGCCCGCCGCCTGGTAGAGCGCGGAGTCCGCTTCGTACAACTCTACCACAGCAATTGGGATAGCCATGGCGGCCCGGGCGAAACCCTCTCCAAAGACTTCGAAAAAGTCTGCAAGTCAGCCGATCAGGCCAGTGCTGCCCTCGTCCTCGATCTCAAGGAGCGGGGCATGCTCGAAGACACCCTTGTCATCTGGGGTGGGGAATTCGGTCGCACCCCTATGGGAGAAAACCGCAAGACTACAGGACGCGATCACCACATCGACGCATTCACCATGTGGATGGCTGGAGCCGGATTGAAGAAGGGCTACATCCATGGTGAGACCGACGAACTTGGCTTCGGTGTCGTGAATGGCAAAGTTCACGTTCACGATTTGCACGCCACTCTCCTGCATCTGCTGGGTTTTGATCACGAACGGCTCACCTACCGCTTTCAGGGACGAGACTTCCGGCTCACCGACGTGCATGGCCGCGTGGTAAATGAAATTCTGGCTTAGATCTCCTGTGCCAGAGGATGCTCAGTCTGCAATATTACCACATGCCACCCTTGCGAAGGATCGGCAATCAGGTTTGATTGCAATCGCCCTCTCCATATGACCCCAGCACCTCCAGCATCTGATGGCAGCTTCAGCCTGTTTGTCCGGGACCCTTCCGCCGAACGGCCAGAATACCCCGTGAAATTCGCTCTGTTCGGAGCCCTTGGGGATCTTGCTCTGTCCCGCATCAACCATCAGGTCCACGAATACACCTCCACAGTGTATCCCAAGTCGCTGCGCGAAGTCTATTTTTGCGGTAGAGTTGCCGATTACGATACGCCCGGATTGATCGGGGAGCTTTATTCGAGGTGCAAGAGCTACCACCAGCTGGAATCCTACTTCACCCGTGCCTTCCTCGATTCCTTCGAACAACGCGGAGATACCGGAGGACCGGATTCCAAGGATCTGGAGCGGAAAATCAGCGATGCCGTCACGAATTCCGAGACAGAGATCCTGACCTCTCTCGGGCAATTCCTCGTAGCGAACTACTGCACCACCGGCACCGCCGAAGAGTTCGATTCGGTGTTCACCAACTCCCAGATAATTGATTCGGATTGGATATTCTATCTGGCTCTACCACCAGCAGCCTACGCGGACACCTGCCGTCGCATTCAGAATGCGTTCAGGAACGCCACACCCCATTCCGAGGCCTCAAAAACCAGAAAGCTGATTCTGCTCGAAAAGCCCTTCCAGACGACACTGGAGGAAGCCACTGACCTTGCTCGGGATCTGGAGACCATGGAAGAGGAGTCGCTTGGGCTGCAATTCTATTCCGTTGATCACTACGCAGCCAAGTGGACCCTGTCCCGCCTCCCGGGCATGGTGCACGAAATTCAGACCTTCCGGGACATCGTCTCCAACACGGACCGGGTAGTCATTGATCTGTCCGAGAAGAAGTCCATCCCAATGTTTCGCACAGGTTACATGGCAAGCACCGGCCTCTTTAATGATATGATGCCGCACGCGCTTGTCGCTCTCCAGTTTCTCTTCGCCGGCAAGAGTGTTATGGTAGTGAGAGATCGATGCGAGTGCCTCGCGGTGGGATCCGAAGAGAATTTTATGGCCGCGGCAGATAAGATTCAGACTGATACTGGCGCTACCAGTCTGAATCAGGAAACCTACTTCAGCATCAGGATCGAGCTTAGAGTCTCGGAACCCGATGGAAGCTGCCCCCGCACAGTGACAGTTTATATCCGGAGTGCAAAAGCGTTGATGAAAGAGAACAAGAAAGTGCACATTATCCCACGCTGCGACGAAGATGACCTTCCTTTCTTCACAATAGATATCGCCGAGGAAGACTTTCCAGAACCAACGACTGAAGACGGATATTCTGGATCGATTACTGATGGTGACGTTGCCGATGAGGAGCAACGGGGATATTCGAAGATCCTCTTTGATGCGATCAGCTTCCTGAGAGGAAACAAGTTCGGGGACGATTGCTCTCTCTCTCCGCCGCTGGAATTTCTCAACCCGAAGCAATCGGTCGAAGTCATCAGAAACATGGTAGACATAAAGAACTGCCTTCAAAGCAATCACGCCCGGGATCACGCGGGTGTTGATCCCTTTCAAAACCCTCTACCGTACCCAGCAGGCGTCTCCTGGCTCGACGAAGAGAAGGAGTCGCCGATCCTCTGCCCTCTGACCCCTGGCAAATAAGAGGAAAGACGTCATCCCTCTCCCCTGATCCGACTACCTTCTGTTCCGTGCAGGAGCTTGCTCCGATCCGTGAAGACCCCTAAGAGAAATTCATGCGGTTTATCTGCACTTCCCTCCACCTGAGCCAATCCTCTCAGCTTAAGATTATTCCCTGATCCATCGCACACCCTGGTAATTCCCAAATGCGTCTCCCGGGTTTTCCAGATGGCGAAGTGCTTTCACCTGCTGTAAGAGAATTACATGTTTGCCTCTCTGCGTTATCTTACGCCCCTTGCGATACTTGCGGTCATCGCGGTAGCATCGCTGGGTGGCGGCGAGGACTCATCTCCGCTCAGGGCCTATGTGGGAGCTCATATCATTCCTGTTACGGCTCCGGAAATTCCCGACGGCGTCCTCCTCGTAGAAGGAGAAACCATCGTCACTGTTGGAAAACGCGATGAAGTTGCCATCCCGAAGGGAGCCAAGGTCATCGACCTGAAGGGCAAGTTCCTTTTCCCGGGCTTGGTCTGCACCCATTCACACATCGGAAAAGTTCAGGGAGGCGACAGTTCCTCTCCCATCCAGCCCGGAGTCAGGGTCCTCGACTCCATCGATGTTCTCGATAGTACCCTTGAGAAAGCGCGAGCCGGAGGCATTACCATGGCCAATCTCATGTCGGGATCAGGACACCTTCTCTCGGGACAGACCGCATACCTCAAACTCCGCGATGGGGTCACTGTTGAAGAATTGGCACTGCGTAATGAAGATGGCTCGATGGCAGGAGGTATCAAGATGGCCAATGGTACAAATTCCATCAAGGGCTCGGGTGGGTCGCCGGGCACCCGTGGCAAATCAGCGGCATTGGTCCGCGAACAGTTCATCAAGGCCCAGCAATATCGAGACAAGATTGCCGCAGGCGGGGATAACCCCCCTGACCGCGACCTCGCCATGGAGGCTCTCGTTGACGTGCTCGAGGGACGAAAGGTCGTGCACCACCACACTCACCGGCACGATGACATCATCACGGTCCTACGCCTGAAAAAGGAATTCGGGTTCAAGGTCGTCCTGCACCATGTCTCCGAAGCGTGGAAAGTGGCCGCCGAAATTGCAGAATCAGGAGCGTCCTGCTCCATCATCTATCTCGACTCCCCCGGAGGAAAGCTGGAGGCCAGAGATCTCGAATGGAAAAATGGCGCCGAGCTCGAAAAACGTGGTGTCCTGACCGCATTTCATACCGATGACCCTATCAATGATTCGCGGTGGTTTCTACGTAGTGCAGGCCTTGCAGTCCGGGCTGGGATGTCCAGGCAGAAGGCTCTCGAGGCCGTGACCATTGCAGGGGCAAGAATGATGGACCAGGAAAAGCATACAGGATCTCTCACGGCCGGGAAAAAAGCGGATTTTGTGGTCCTGAATGGGGATCCCCTTTCGGTCTACACGCGGGTTCTTGAGACTCACGTGGAAGGGAACAAGGTCTTTGATCTCGCCGACCCCGGGGACCGGCTCTGGGCTGAGGGAGGTTTCGGCGCCGGACATCGCAGACTGGCCAGTGGTTGCTGCTTCTACAAATAAAACGATTCTCCCATGAAGATTTACCCCCTGGTTGCCAGCTTACTGCTCTACTGTATTGCTCCCACAAGCGCTCAGGTAGCGATTCAGGCAGAGACACTCTATACGATGACCGGCAACTTGAAGCCGCTGCGTAATGGCGTGGTTCTCTGTTCAAAAGCCGGGAAGATCGAAAAGGTTGGCCCGTTCGGTGAGGTGGAAATTCCCGAGGGATACCGCCTCCTCAAGGCTGCGGTAGCAACCCCCGGTTTTATTGATGCTCATACAACCGTAGGGCTCTCTGGAATCCTGAATCTCGATCGCCACGATCAGGAACAGCTGGAGACCTCCGCTCCCATCCAGCCCGAACTCAGAGCCGTCGATGCATACAACGGAAGAGACCCTCTTGTTCAATGGGTTCGCGAGCTGGGAATCACGACTATCCACACAGGACATGCTCCTGGTGCACTGGTGTCAGGTCAGACCATGGTCCTTAAGACAAACGTTCCTGCCATTACCGATCCAGTGAAGAACACCCTTCGCCCCTTTGCGATGGTGGCAAGTAGTCTCGGGCAAGCAGGCTTTGGAAGAGGAGGGAAATCCCCCGGAACCCGTGCTAAGTCTCTGGCCATGCTGCGGGAGCATCTCCTCAAGACCCAGCGCCACCTCAGAAAAAGAGCCGAGGCCAAGGAAGACGAACCGCCAGAACCTAATCTGAGACTGGACGCAATGGCGGCAGTTCTTGAGGGAAAGGTGCCCCTGCTGGTGACAGCCAGACGCCACCAAGATATTGCCGCTGCCCTTCGTCTTCAGAGGGAGTTCAACTTTCCACTGATTCTCGATGGCGCCTCGGAGGCTTACCTGCTGCTGGAGGAAATCAAGGAGGCCGAGGTCCCTATCATCATCCACCCCACTATGGCTCGCCCGTATGGGGAAAATGAGAATGTCACTTTCACTCTGGCGGCAAAGTTGCATGCTGCCGGAATCCCTTTTGCTTTCCAGTCAGGCTACGAGGCCTATGTTCCGAAAACGCGAGTGGTGCATTTTGAAGCGGCACTCTCCGTCGCCTACGGACTTCCCCATGAAGTCGCCTTGGCAGGGTGCACGTCAGCAGCAGCCAAAATTCTCGGAGTGGANGACCGCATAGGCTCCCTCCGCCCGGGTCTGGAGGCAGATCTGGCTCTGTTTGATGGAGACCCTCTGGAAACCGTAACTCACTGTACGGGAGTCATTATTGGCGGAAGACTTGTCTCGCAGAGAATCAAGTAAGACCTCCCCGGCTGCTTNTCACCAGCCACGAAGATTGGTTCTCTCCAGAGATCTCTCGCTTTCACTGTGGATTCGTTTGGTGTATCCGCCTGCCATGAGATTGATCCCTTTCGTCCTCGTCTGCCTGATTGCGTCCCTTGCAGCGGCAGAGACCTTCNAAAAAGCGGAGCGAATTGCCCGAAAACAAGGCAACCGGGCACTAAAGAAGTCTGCAGCAGAGCTATCAGAAAATGATCTGCGAAACTATGTCACCCGCCTTGCCTCTGAACAATATGAGGGGCGCGGAACCGGCGATAAGGGCGAGCGGATGGCGACTTCTTACCTAGCCACCTTTTTCAACGGGCTTGGATTATCGCCCGAGGTCCCTGCCTCATCTTTTTTTCACACCTTCGACTTCGCAGCCGGAATGCGAACGGAGGGGGCCAATGANCTGTCCTTTGCAGACAAAGCATCGGAGGNTTTAAAAAGCCCCGTAATGCTCGGAAAAGATTACCAACCTCTCTCGATCTCAACCTCCGGGAAAACNACAGCAGAAGCCGTCTTTGCTGGCTTCGGGATCGCAGCAGGAGACTATGACAGCTTTTCTGGTATCGAGCCAAGGGGCCGTTGGATAGTAGTGTTTCGGGGGGTGCCCACATCCCGGCCTGAACTGCGCGGCTCTGCTCCCCTGCTCGTGAAAGCCAACCTCGCGAAGGAAAAGGGCGCCGCTGGTATTATTTTCGTCAAAGGAACCAATGAGGAAATCGCTACCGAGCTCTTCCCTCTGAGCCAGGAGATCGGGGGTGCACCCATCCTGCCAGCCCTCTGCATCACGGATCGCNTCGCGGCGCCACTCCTTACCGGCAAAGAAGACCAGGAAGCATTGAAGGAGCTCTTCCGTTCCTATTCTGAAGGAGAAAAGGTGAAAGGGTTTTCCCTCAAGGGAACAATCTCGAGTCAGATTGGAATCGTAAAGAATAGGGAAGAGGGACGAAACGTAATTGCCCGACTTGTTTCAGGCAGCAAACCAGCTGCAGAAGCCATCATGATTGGAGCCCACATAGACCATCTTGGCTATGGCAACCGTGGAGGGACTCGAGCCCGGGGCGAAGATGCGAAAGCACTGCATTACGGAGCAGATGACAACGCCTCGGGAGTTGCTGCGATGATGGAGTTGGCCCAGTATTTCACCGCTCAGAAAGCGAAGGGCAGTCTTACGCTGAAACGCGACCTGATTTTTGCCGGATGGTCGGGAGAAGAGATGGGGCTTTTCGGTTCGACCGCTTACGTCGAGGAAGGAAAAAAAGAAGGCAATCTCTATCCCAGAATCGCAGCCTATATCAACCTCGATATGGTTGGGCGGCTCCGGGAACAGGGTCTTAATGTTCAGGGAACTGGATCAAGCGGGGAGTGGGACGACCTGCTGAATACGATCGATACAGCTGACGACGGTATGACTATCCTCAGGTCTTCCAGCCCGTTCCTGCCTACNGATACCACTCCGCTGTATAATGCGGGGGTTCCAATCCTGTCTATCTTCACCGGGCTCCACGANGACTATCACACNCCCAGAGATACCATTGAAACCTTGAACTTTCCGGGCCTGCTTAAGGTCACCAGCTACGTCAAGGACATGGCCCTTCAATTGACCACGATTCCGAAGCCACCCGGCTATATCAGGGTTGAACGGAATGCCCGTCGTCCTGCTCCGCGAGTCCTTCTTGGCATACGCTTCGAGGGAGGAGAGAGCGGTCTCAGGGTGACTAACGTTCAGGAGGAATCCGCAGCATCGCGCTCAGGGCTCCGGGAAGGTGACGTTCTCAGGAAATTGGANGGAAAAAATATCGATGACAGAGAAGCCTTGATCGCGGTCCTGCTCCAATTGGAGCCAGGCGAGACTTATCCCATTCAGGTAGCGCGCGGTCAGGAGAAACTCACTTTTCAAATCACTCCCGATAAGCGCTGAAGCGAGTTCTCAAGATCTCGCGTTGAGCCTTAATTTCTNGCAGATACCTTGCGCTCGATCTCACCAAGGGCCCGCACAAAGTCGAGGGATGTCAGAAACAAAAGACCGTAGGCCAGAAACTCTGACAACTCCTCCGCGAAGACATGGAAACTACTTCCGAAAATATTCTTTTCGAACGCACCGCTAAGCACGATCAGCAAAAATGCAGCCTTCAGAAGGTATATGCCGATGGATGACCGCAAGTAGAGGCCTAAGTGTTCCCGGAAGTGCCGGAAGTTTCTCAGTAATCCCACCAGGGGAATAAGAGCCCCCACAAAAAAAACAGCTCTTCCCTCCTCAGCCAGCAGAAAAATTAACCATCCAGCAACCTGCAGCTCATCAACATCGACTTCGCGAAAAGAAAAAATAAAGCACAAGANTGAGAGNAAAAGTGCCAAAGCCCTGTCTCGGGACCGCAGAACCGAAGCAGCAAGAGCAAAGGTCAGACAACTGGTAAGGAGAATAACAACCTGCGTGTTCTCCATCCAGTTGTTCTCTTCATAAATCATGGCTACCCCCCGACACACTGCCAGATAAGAAAGCCCCAGACTGAGAGCCAGAAGCATCAGGAGCGCTCTGGAATTCCTTCGGTCGAGCAATACAAGTCCCGGAGCGAGAAACACGCTTACGAGAATCGCTATAAGGGCGAAATCCATGGTGGCTGCCCCATCCCCTGCGACAGAGCCAGAGGATAAGTAAACGGCGCCCCCAAGTAACTCTTATTTTTCAGCAACCACCCCCTGAGAAACCGCGGATCAAGCTCTTCGGCCCTCGGTAACCAAGAGAGCATACAATTGTCACATGATAGTGGCAGATCCTCCGGGGACCTTTATTCATCCGGGCAGAGAATGAGCATGACAGCTCCTTTCCACTTGGTCAGAGTGGTAGGGATGCCAATGGTGATCTCCCGGAAATTAAGGACATCTGCAACACTCTGCGTGGCGCTTATTGCCTTGATGGTGTCTATGCCAGGACACCTCCAAGGGCAGCAGAAAGACCCTGCCCTCGATCTCTATTACCTCGCTACAGGAGCCTATAACCGGAAGCTCTACCCGGCGGCGATTGGGGGATTCAAGGAATTCCTCCAGAAGCACGGCAATCATACCAAGGCAGACCAGGCCCGACAGGGGCTCGCTCTCAGTTTCTACGCACAGAAACAATATGCTGAGGCGATTCCCCTGCTGACCGCGCTTCTTTCCAAACCCAATCTGCCGAAAGAGGTTAGCCGGGACCGCATTATCCTGATGCAGGGGCAGTGCCTCCTGCGAAGTGGCCAAAAAGATCAGGCCCGCGAGCATTTCATCAAGGAACAATCCCGCCTACAGAATCCTGTGTATAAGGCTTCTGCGCTGGCTGCAATCTGCGACATCTACTTCGGAAATCGAGATTGGGATCAAGTCAACACGTGGGCGACCCAACTGGCTAAGGCCAAGCTCACCTCGAATCAAGCGGCCCGAGGCCTTTATCAGCAGGGATTCGCCAACTACCAGCTGAAGAAGTATCACGATGCTGCCGGGATTCTCGAAAAGGTCAGTCCCCTTGAAGCTGACCTGATCTGGAAAACCCGGGCCTCATACCTCCTCGGCGAGTGTTACACGGTTGTTAAAGACCATGAGAAAGCTGGGCCCGCGTTTGAGGCCGCCCTGCCCGGCCTGAAGGGTTCCGATAAAACGGAATGCCACTATCGACTCGGAGTCACCAGATTCATCCTCGACGACTGGACCGGGGCTGCGGAGCAGTTCGAAGCCTTCCTGAAATCAGAGCCTTCCACCCGTCCTGAGGACCAGAAGAAAGAAAACCCTAACATCAAGGAGTCTCAGCTCTACATTGGCAGGTGCCTTCTCGAGCAGGGAGAATTCAATGAGGCCCNTAAAAGGCTGTCGAAGCTCACTAATCTTGACGGNTCTCTGGGTGCCAGAGCGAACCTCTGGTTTGCACGCGTATTTTCCCGACCGGCAAAGCCCAATTACGATCAGGCTGCTGCTTCCCTTGNGCCCGCGGTCAAGAAATACCAAAACGTCACNCCGGTGAATGACGATCTGCGCTTTGACTATGCCAATGCACTGATGAGCCGCAACGAGCCCGACTGGAAAACCGCTGCAGAGGCCCTTGGAAAAATAAACGGTGGAGCCTTCGGGCAGTTTGCGGAAGTTCTCGCCCAGAGAGCAACCTGCTACCACAAGCTCGGGGACTATAACAATAGCTTGAACCTNGCCAACGAGCACCTCACNAAGTTCAAGGAACATGAGATGGCCGGAGACACTCGCTTTCTGCGGGCCGAGAACATGTTCCTGCTGAGCCAGGGTGATAATGCGATCGAAGCCTACAAGGAGTTCCTCGCCACCCATAAGGACCATTCCAATGCCCTTGCCGCGGCATTCCGGATTGCCCAGATTCATCATCATCAGGGCCGCTGGGATCAATCCCTCGCTTCCGCGGGGCCCCTCCTTGCCAGCAAGCCGGAAGGCCCCTTATTCGCCCAATTGGCCTTCCTTGTCGGAAACTCACACTTCCAGAAGGAGCAGTGGAAGGAATGTCTCGAACCGCTGGAGGCGTTCATTGCCACTCGAGTCAAGAAGACCGGGAAAAACAACCAGAGGGTTTCCGCTGAGGCAAACGTCGATACAGCGCTGATCCAGCTAGCCGTCGCGTATGACCGCGAAGAAGATTCTGCCAAGGCTCTCGAACATCTGGAAACCCTCACGCGCTTCTACCCTGGCACCACGCCGCACCTTCCTCTTGCTCTTGCAGAACAGGGGCGGCTCGCCTACGAGCAGGGGGACCTTCCCAAAGCCCGGCAGTCCCTTGAGCGCTTTCTCAACGAGGACAAACAAAACAAGGATCCCTTCAAGAGCGGGGCTCCTGCTCAAAGGCTCCGGGTAAACTATTTCCTGGGTTGGGTTAATGCCACCGAGAACAAGCATGAGCCTGCCATTCTGCACTTCGGAGAGGTGGCTAAAAATCAGCGGCACGAACTCGCTGCCGATGCAGCACTGCAACAGGGCCTTGCCTACATCCAGCTGGAGCAATTTGACAAGGCTGGAAGTCTCTTCCCTCAGATTCTTCAGCGCTACCCCAAACATGAAAAACTCCAGCGTGTTACCTACTACGCTGGCCTCTCTCTGGCGCGACTGGAAAAATGGGGGCCTGCAGCAATTCATCTGCGAAAGGTCGCAGACGCCTGGGCCGACTCTGAGTTCGCCGACCAGGCCCTCTATGAATGGGCCTGGTGCGAGCGCAAGCAGAAGAAGGATGCTGATGCGGTCAAACTCTACGAGAGATTCCTGAACAAGTACCGGGAGAGCTCTCTGGTCGTGAAAGTCCAGAGTGAACTCGCGGAACTAAACCTGAAGAGTGGCGAGCAAGACATGGTGATCGAACGCCTCACCAAGGCTCTGGCTGCCGTGAAGGAGGAAGCCTTGCAGGAAGACCTCCGCTACCAGCTGGCTACTGCTCATTTCAGTAAGGGCGACTATGAGAATTCTGCCGGAATGTTTGAAGAATTACTTATTAAGTATCCCGATTCCAAGCTCAGAGCATCCATGTGCTTTCAAGCTGGTGAATCCCGTTATAAGTTGAAGGAGACCGTGGTCGCCTTGACGCATTTTGCGGAAGGGATGAAGCAGGACAACCTGAAGCCAGTCCTTGCCGAGTCCATGCTGATGCGACTCGCGGAGATGCAGAGTAGCACTGCTGATCACCCCAGCGCTTACAAGTCCTACCGCAACTTCATCAACCGCTTTCCCGAAAGCAGGTGGAAGCGCAACGCCCAGTTTGGATTAGCGTGGTCGCTGGAGAATTCCGACAAACCTAGTGAAGCCATCCGTAACTATGCGCCTCTTCTTGAGTCCGACAAGGCAGTCGACCTCTGGACGGTCAGGGCCCGCTTCCAGACCGGTGAATGCTATTTCAACATGCAAAAGTATGAGGAAGCGGTGAAGGAGTTTCTGAACGTGGAAATTCAATATAAAAAGTATCCCGCCTGGCAGGCCAAGGGCGTCCTTGAGATTGGTCGTGTCCTTCTCGCCCAGAATAAGCGTGGTGACGCCAAGGAACGCTTCAAGGATGTCATCACTCGCTACCCCAACGAAAAAGCAGCAATTGTTGCGCGCCAGTATCTTGATCAACTACGCACCAGCGGATAACCGAAAACCCCTCAATCAATCAGATTTCCCATGACCAACTACACTACCAACCAATCCTGGAAAAAAGCCGGAGGCATCGCCGCCCTCTTTCTCATGGCCCTCACCACCTCGCTTCTCGCAGCAGAGGCCGGAGCAGATTCAGGCGTGGAAAAAGAAACCATGTTTTCCCTGATCAAAAAAGGGGGCCCAATCATGATCCCACTCGGGATTGCCTCCATCATTGCGCTGGCCTTGGCCCTCGAACGCTTTATTTCCCTGCGGCGCGACAGGGTGCTGCCTGACGGATTCCTCAGCGGTCTGGGGAACGCATGGGATTCAGATCCTTCCGGGCAGACCGCAGAGCAGTATTGCGAGCAGAGCACGGGAAGCGCAGGACATGTTTTCAAGGCCGGTCTCCAGTGGCGAGATTCAGGCCATGAAGCAGTCGCCAAGGCCATCGAAGACGCCGGGATCCGTGAGGCGGACAAACTCAAGAGAAGCCTGCGTGGACTATCGATCATTGCTGCTGTTTCACCTCTCCTCGGCCTTCTCGGCACTGTCTACGGAATGATCGACGCCTTTCAGCGTACTTCCCAGAGCGGCGGAGCGGCAAAAACCGCGGACCTTGCCACCGGAATTTATGAAGCCCTTGTGACGACAGCGGCAGGCCTCACCATCGCCATCCCAACTCTGCTGCTCTACCAGTTCCTGCAATCCCGGGTCGACAAGATTATCGATCACATCGACGAAGTCGGAACCGACTTCATTGTCAACCATGCGAGAAAAAACATCGCTTCCACCGGTTCCGCACCAGCCTAGGGATCAAAGACTAGCTAAATGAATCCATGAGAATCCGAAGCAGGGACAACGAACAGGGTGAGATCATCAACATCTCAAGCATGATAGACGTCATGTTCATCCTCATCATTTTCTTCCTGGTTACCACCACGTTCAAAGAGGAAGAGGTCGATCATCTCGTCAAGCTTCCCGTGGAATCCCGCAATCAGTCCCTCACTCAGACTGCAGGAAACCTGATCAAGGTGAATATCCGGGATAACGGAGCTTATGTCGTGATGGGCCAGGCTGTGACTGAGGAAAAACTGACTGAGTGGATGCAGGAGGAACGCGAAAAAAAGCCTGAGATCAAGGTTCTCGTTCGTTGCGATAAGGAATCCAAGCACCTCTACCTCGCTAACGTGATGTCTATCTGTCGGTTTGTGGGAGTTCCGGAGGCAAATATTGCGGTGCGGACTGAGAAGTAGTGAGACCGGATTATGAGCGAGCAGCAGCCCATCCCACAATCAGTGGACAAACGACAGCCGAATTATCTCCCCGGGGATATCGGAGAAGATCCTAACCCAGATCGGATGATTCTCGGTGTTACCCGGAAGCAGCGTTTCCGTCTCTATTTCTGGCTGGCAGTGGTTCTAGTTTCTGCATTTCTCCTCTGGTCTCTCTTTTATCTCAGGCCCGACCGCTGGTATACATATACGGATCAAGTTGCCTTTAATCAGGTCGCCCGCGACGTGACCCCCGGATATGTCCTATGGGAGAAGGCGGAACCTGCCGCAGGCGGATTCGGACCGGAAGAAGACATCGCTACTCCTGTGATCTCCTCGAATGGGGCACGCATGATTTACAGTTCTGGGAAAGACGATGGAAACGCCAACCTCTTTTTGCGGGAATGGGACGGTAACAACTGGAAGAACCCTCGGCCGATGCGCGCTCTTAACAGCGCCTTCCATGAGATATCGCCCTCACTGAGCGGCGATGGAGAACTGCTCTATTTCAGCAGCGACCGCCCCGGCGGACAGGGTGGATTCGATATCTGGGTCGCGAAGTGGGATGGCGCCGAATACGCATGGCCGCTCCCTCTGACACCACGGGTAAACACCCCCTTCGATGAAATCGACCCTGATATCGCTCCAGATAACCTCGTTCTTTACTTCGCTTCCAATCAGCCCCGCCGCGCGACGGACACCTCCGAAAAAGTAGCGGCGATGCTTGAGAACGTCGAGGACCGCAAGGGTAACTTTGACCTCTACTCCGCCGACAAGGCTGGCGAGACTACCTTCGACCTCATCGTCGAGCGTCAGTTGAGCATGCTCTACTCGCTGCGAGAAAGTGCGCTTGCGGATCCCGAGGTCATGTCCAAGTTAGGCGGAAGCAAGCAGACTGAGAGCGCCGTCGACAAGGGTCTTGCCTTCCTCGCGGCTACTCAGGAAGAGGATGGTCGATGGGATATAGGTAAGTCTGGTGGGCAGAGCGGACACGATCAGGCAGCCACTGCCTTCGCTTTGCTCGCCTTCTACGGCCGAGGAGAAGTCCACGATGAGGAATGTAGGTATCAAGATACCGTTAAACGGGGGATCGAGTGGCTGGTCGGACAGCAGAACGGAGCAACCGGAGACCTTAGAGGCGCCAAACCAAAAAGTAACGCCATGTATGATCATGGGATCGCATCTCTCGCCGTGATCGAAGCTTATGGCGTGACCAAGGACGCAACCTTGCGCCCCAAGGCTCAGGCAGCCATCGACTTTATCAGCGAGACCCAGCACGAGGGAGGCGGATGGCGCTATGGTCCAAATCAGGCCGGTGACCTTTCAGTCACCGGCTGGTACATCATGGCTCTTGCAAGTGCCGAAATGTCCGGACTCATCGTCCCGGACAAGACCATGGACGGAGCAACGAAGTTCCTCGACAGTGTCAGTCACGGTAAAAACAAGGGTGCTTACGGTTATACTGGCGCGAGCGGAGGAACGGCGGCACTCAATGCAGCAGGGTTTTTCTGCTCCCAACTTCTCGGGCGATCCTCGAACACTGCCAAAGCGTATGAATCTTCTGCCATCGTGGACCGTCAGGGTTTCAAACTGGAAGATATTTATCACGCCTACTACGGCAGCGTAGCCTCTTATCAGCATCAGGGACCAGCATGGCGGAAGTGGATGGAAAAAATGCATTCAGGCTTCGTGAACTCCCAGAATCCCGATGGATCCTGGAAGACCGGTGGTGGGCATGGCAGGCAAATGGGCGGGGTTATCGTTACTGCCTTGGTAACGCTGTGCCTTGAGGCGCATTATCGCTACAGTCCTCTTTATGGATTGGGTTGGGAGCCAGACGCCGATGGCCCTACGGGCACCAGCAGAGACCTTGTGGAGCTCGCCGAGACCCCCCTCTTCCGACATGCCAGATTCCTCGAGGATGTCAGTTCCCCAGCCAACGATACTGGTCCCGTACTAACCGATCATGGTGACTTTCTCTATTTCGCCTCGGAACGCGGCAGTGGAGAGGGGGGATCGGATCTCTGGCGATCTCGCCTCGGGCGAACAGAGGCAAATAAGTATGGCCAGCCAAGCAATCTTGGGCCCGAGATCAACGGGGATGGCGATGAGACAAACCCTGCCGTTCGCAACGCCGGGTTCCACCTCCTCTTCAATTCCGATCGGGCCGACAACGGAAATGCACTTTACAGCGCTCGGAGCAAGCGCGTGGTGCGCCGTTTCGATCTTACCAAGATGCCGGACATGAACTGGATCATGGGTAACCTCCTCTGGATTATTCTCCTCGTTACTTCTCTTACAGGCTTTGTCTGGCTCACGAGACGAGCCCTGTCAGCAGGCAAGCAAGCGGATTCCGCCCAACTTCCCGAAGATCTGCCACCTGATCCAGCGTCCTCGCCCTAACCCAGGCAGATGGCCATGTCCGAACCAGAAAAACAAAGATCCGAAGAGGTCCCGGTAAGTAAGGCGCGTTGGCTCCTGCCGCTTGCCTCGCTTGCGGTGATGCTTGGAATCGGCCTCCTTCTCCACGGAAAACTACGGAACGAAATCTGGTCTTACTTCACGGACGATCAGGGAACCCGTGTGGAGGTTCAGGACGGTAAGGAGCGATATATTCTCTGGCAGGACCCCAGGCAGAACCTCTTTGAAGAACAAGGATCCACCCTGGAGCCGGATCCTGTCAACCAGGCCTCGGGCCGCCTCGAGGCGGCCTTCTCTCCTGACGGTATCAGCATGATTCTGGTCCGCAACGATCCCGAGACTCATCAGGCCGACCTCTACCAGTCGACCTGGAACGGAAGGATCTGGACGCGTCCTGCCGGCATGGCATCCCTCAATACCGCGTCCAACGAGCGAGGCCCCGCCTTCTCCCACGACGGAAAATATCTCTATTTCAGCTCTGACCGCGAGGGCGGTCAAGGAGGTGATGATATCTACGTGGCACGCTGGGATGGTCACGAATGGACAGGGGTCATGGCCCTCGGAACCGCGATCAACTCCCCTGCCCGGGAAACTGGACCCGCTCCCACCGCCGACGGTAAGCGACTATACTTTTCCTCCAACCGTGCTGGTGGAAATGATATTTTCATGGCGCAGCGCCTAGAGAAGGCGCCTCTCCCCGTTTCGAAACCTGATGGAGAGCAGGCTCCGGAAGCCGACAGCGAGAGAGCTTCAGCACAAANAGAGAATACCTTAAGGGACTCGGCGGCCCCGCCACTTCCCCAGTTCGGCAGCGCAAAGGCAGCCGGCAATCTCAACTCCAGTGCCGAGGACCTTCAGACCGCCCTTACACGGCGCGGAGATCATGTCTTTCTCGCCTCGGACCGTGACCGNAGTAATGAAATCGGATTCGGGGTCTATTTCAGTCGCGTCATCGATGGGGAAGCTCTTCCCCCGGAGCGGGTCGATCTGTATCTGAATGAAGGAAATGTTACCGATCCTGCGGTCCGGATGGAAGGGTTTGATCTCCTTTTTAGCACGAAGCCCGAAGTTGAATCTGGGAACGCGGGGTTCAAGCTCTACCGTTCCACCACACGGGAGGTAGTTGGCTACACCAGTCTTGAGCGGTGGGAATCCTTCAAGGAGCTCATGGAGGACATCGGCTGGTGGATCCTCCTCGGTCTCCTTGCGCTTGCCGCTCTTCTGTACCTTCTGGAAAGCTGGCAGGACCTCACCAATCTTTTTCATAAGTGTCTTGCCGGATCGGCTGCAGTCCATCTCGTGATTCTCCTGCTTCTCATGGTCTGGCTCATCGCGAAGGAGGTAGGTGGAGAGGAGCCTCAATCACCAGAAATCACAGTCAGTATCGAGGCCCTCATGGAAGAGGAAATTGCTCTAGAAAGCGAACCCGAGCAGGCAGAGATCGCAGAGACCAAGGAACTCGTAATGACGGAAAAGTTTGAAAGNGACTTTAAGATTCCCGTCTTTAGACCACAGGAAAACACCAAGGTGGTGCCCGTTGTAACGCGGACCTCCCGTTCTTCTCTGGTTCCAAGTGTTCGTCCCTCCAGACTCAACGAATCCGAATCCGAACAGGAGCAGACTCAGCCCACCAAGGAGCTCAGTGTTCTGACCACTCTGCCCGAGACCTTTCTTCCCGAGCCTGAGGACCCGACCCTTGAGGAGGAACAGGTGACTGACCAACAACTTGCGGAAAAGCCCGCAGATCCCACGGACGCAGAGTTCAAGCCCACAGAATCACTGGATCAGGTGCAACCTGAGCAAGCCAGAGAGCGCGCCATCGCGGACACCGCGATCGACAACGAGTCCGAGGTGAGGGATGTCTCTCAAACCGATGCGGCGCCGGAGACTGCTGACACTGGTGGCGACACCGTCAATCCCCATCGAGGCCTTGAGGCTATCGGCGCTCCCCCGGAACTCGATGGAGCCGGAGACGCAATTACCAACCTGCTCAATCTTCCTGGAGAGGATCAGACTAATAATCCTCTCCTTCCTGAAAAGCTTGCGACACCCAAGAATGATCTCGATGCCCGGGCTATCACCAAGCTCATGACCAAGCGCCGGGGGAGACCCTCGCCTGAGACCATCGAACAACTTGGAGGATCGGATGCCACTGAGCGGGCGATTGGCTCCGCTCTGGAATGGCTTGCCCGCAACCAGGAGGGGGATGGCCGCTGGGATATGCGCAAACACGGCGCTAATGGGGACTTCGATACCGCGGGAGCAGGACTGGCTCTCCTCTGTTTCTACGGATGGGGAGAGACACACAACAAGGGAGGAAAGTATCAGGCCAACGTCAAGCGGGCACTTGAATGGCTTCTTCGCCAGCAGAAAGAGAATGGTGATCTACGGGGTGGCGGACGGATGTATTGTCATGGAATTGCTGCGATCGCCCTGTGTGAGGCCTACGGGTTTACCAAGGACCCGAAGCTGAAGGAGCCCGCTGAGAGGGCTATCGGGCTAATAGTCTCCTCCCAGAGCCCCAGCAAAGGTGGATGGCGCTACAACCCTGCCAACGCGCAAGGCGCGCCCAGTAATGACTCAGACCTTTCCGTGACAGCGTGGCAGTATATGGCTCTGCACAGTGCGCGCCTCGCAGGTCTGGAGGTTTCCGACGAACCTTTCACGCGCGCCCAGAAATATATGGCTTCGGTAGCGTCCGGAACGCATGGTGGACTTTACGCCTATACGGGAGGAGGCCCCAACCCTGCCATGACTGCCAGCGGGATGTTCTGCCGGCAACTGGATCTCGTTCCTCCGACCGATCCCCGGATGCCTGAGGGTGCAGACTACCTCGGGCGCCACAAGTTCAACAACAATCCGGATTACTATTACGTCTACTATGCCACCCTCGCTCTCTACCAGCACCAGGGGCCCGTCTGGAAGGAATGGAACGATAATCTCAAGGATACCTTTCCTCGTATCCAGAACAAGATAGGGAACAACCGGGGGAGCTGGGATCCGGGCGGGCGGCATGCCAATGCTGGTGGCCGTGTGGTCTCTACCACCCTTGCAGTACTCAGTCTGGAGGTCTACTATCGACTCCTGCCCATGTATGGATTCCGGGGCGCAAGCGACTTGCCCGACGCAAAAAAGAGAGGGCGGTAGAATAATTCATCGCAAGGGTTCCCCCTGCATCAACGCGCAACTGAAACTTGCGCTTAGTGCGCCTTGACCTTGATATTGCGTACCCAGAACGGCTGTCCGTGATCCTGAATCGCAATCTTCCCCTTGTCCGCCAGCTTCTTGTTGGGACGCTTCTTGGCCACGAGATCAAGCCCGTCCTGAACCTTCTTCCCGTTGAGAACCACGGTAAGCTTGTTGTCCTTGAGGGTCACCAGCATGCGGTTCCATTCGCCTGGCTTCTTTGAGGCATTGACGAGCGGTCCCGCGGTCTGGATCACACCACCAAGGTCGTGGGGCCCCAGCTTTTTCTTTCCGAAACAGTCGAGGATCTGCACTTCGAAGCCGTGCGCGGTAGCGTCCGACTCATCATAGATGCGGAAGTAGAGACCGGAATTTCCACCCTTGGGGTGCTTATACTCGAAATCGATGGTGAAATCCTTGTAATCCTCCTTGAGCCACAAATAGGACCCATAGCGCGTCCAACCCCTTTCGCCCGGTCGGGGGTCCAGGTAGAGAGAACCATCCTCCTGGATCTTCCAATTTCCTTCAGTCTTGATGTTGGAGAGGTCCTTCCCATCGTAAATGGTCTTAAACTCGTGGTGGTCCGCCAAGACACAGGTCCCGGGGATAAGAGCGGCGGCGAGGGCGAGAAAAGCTGATTTCATGATCCTTCGAGCTAGCAATAAAACCGTGATCGCCGAAAGCAGAAACTGCCACTCGATCCGATGACGGAGAGCGAAATCCACTCTCTTCCCCGACCTTATTCTGCTACCCACGGAGGTCTCATGTTCCGGTTGGCCTTCATTCTGCTCACCCTGTCCCTCTCTTTGACCGGCCAGGAAAAGCCCTCTCCCCGAACCCCCGAAGCGATTCCCTGGCATTCCCTCGCCACCGGCCTTCCCCCGGCCACCATATCCGGACCACCCACCAGCCTGACGTTCGAAAATCAGACCACCCGGACCCTTAAGGTCTTCTGGATAAAATACAACGGAACCCTCAAGGCCTACGGGGAACTCCACGCGGGAGCCACCCGGGAGCAGAAAACCACTGCCAAATCCTGCTGGATGATAGCAGAAACCAGCGGCAAGCCCCTCGGATATTTCGAGGCCACCACCCGCCCGGGCCGGGCCATCATCCCTGCTCGTCTCCCCGTCCCCATCCTGAGGTCCCGGAAATACACCCCGGGAACCAAGAAGGAAGCCATCCTCTGGCAGAAGAAACTGCGCGCATCCCTTGCGCGCTTGATGAAGATGGAAGACCTCGTTGCACAAGATACTCCTCTTCCATTGAACTCCATTACCTCCTCCAGCGAGGACCGGGGGAAATTCATTCTCCACGAGATGGAGATCGACAGTACTCCGGGGAACCGTATCAAGTTAATACTCACCGTCCCAAAGGTGGTGACGGGAACCTGCCCCGCGGTGGTTGCCATCGCAGGGCACAGCGGAACACGGCACTCCTGCTACCGGGACCGCGGTTTCGCCACCCTCCTCGCCGAAAAGGGCTACGTCACCATCTCCACCAGAATCAGCCAGCACAGCGTTCGCGAGCAGCGGCGTACCATGATGGGCGAACGCCTCTGGGATCTCATACGCTGTGTCGACCTCTTGGTCTCCCGCAGGGAGGTCGATCCCGCACGCATAGGATGCGCCGGCAACTCCCTCGGTGGCGAGATGGCCATGTGGCTGGCGGCGATGGACGAGCGCATCGCAGCCACCATGAGCGCCGGCTTCCTCACCAGCATGGATCAACTGGAGGAGAATCACTGCCGCTGCTGGAAGTTTCCCGGACTGCGGGAACTGGTGGAGTTCTCGGACATCTATGCCCTTACCGCCCCGCGCCCCCTGATGTGCCAGAACGGCCTGCAGGAACGCCCCACCTGGTTCACCGTTCCCCTTGCTCGCGAGGCCCTTGCCAGAATCAGGCCGATCTACGAGGTCTTCGAGGCCCCGGAAAACCTCGAGTTCGTGGCCCACCAGGGCGGCCATGTGATCGAGATCCCGTCCCTCCTTACCTTCCTTGGGAAACACCTCGGACCCGAGCAGTAGCTCCGCATCATCTTTATTTTTCAGTTTTGATTGCGATGTTCGCCTTCGGGACCCCGACTTGGCTGCAGATGGACATCACGTTGGCAAGGTGGAGGTGCTTGGAGTCCTCGTCACAGCGGATCAGGACCTTGAGATTTGGGGTTTTCTCGAACTCCTCGCTCATCCATTTGGCGAGGCCTTCCCCGGTCACCAGCTTTCCCTTAATGGTGTAGGCTCCATTGTGACCAATGTTGACCCTGATCAGGTTGCCTGCGGTCCGGGTGAGGGGCTGGTTGCGTGACTCGCCGGGAAGTTTGACGGTGTGTTCCACGCCATGATCCTCCAGTCGGCCGGATGCAGTGATAAAAAAATTTTCGCCTCCTCCCTGNGGGTCATTTGAGAACCACACAGCTTCGCTGGTTTGCCACTGCTGTCCTTCCTCCCCGTTATTTTCTCGATAAGCTGCTCCCTTGTCCCGGGCAAACTGATTAGCTTGATAAAACGTGGGATTGAAACGCATGCCGCGCGGTTTTCCGGAATGTTGCCAATGCCGGGCTGTGGCACCAAAGGGCTCGAGGGTGTCCTTCCAGAACTTCCGGTAGGCAGCCAGGGAGGCGGCATTGGGCTCTGCCACGTNGCCTTGGTGTTCGACCTGCTCGTGAGATTGCTCCAAGAGCACAACATCATCCATCATCACACGTGGAGCCTGGGGCCAGATTTCACCATTTGCCTTCAGGTAACGCTGCATCGCAACGTGCAGGGCCATCAGGTCCTCAGTGGCCTCCTGAATACCGCCTTTTTCCTGCCAGAGTTCCGGCAATGGCGGAAAGACTTCCTCGCTCTTCTCGCTCCCGGTTTTGTCTCCCTCCTCTTTTCCGGCCTCATGGACCGTGTCGTCACAGGACGGCAGCACCACAAACAGGCAGCCGGCAAGAACGCACTGGGAGAACCACTCAGGTTTCATGCGCCATGAAGCCTAGGGAAGGATCTCCCGCGGGGCAACGTGCAAGCGGCTCCCGGGCACCCCCTCATCGAGCTACCCGCCCCCTGAACTTAACCTGCGCTCTCAGGATCCAAAGGACCAGAGAGTGAGCCGGTTGAGATCCTTGATAAGAATCGATCTGTCGAGAAGGACCGGGGGAGCCCAGGTCTGGTCGGGGGCCACCCGGTAGGAGGCCCGGACCCGGTAACCGCCNGGATCAGCCGCAATGATGCGGAGCTCCCCATTGGAGCGCAGGGCCGCCACGTGTCCGTTCAGTGCGAGGAAGGCCACGTTCTGGCCAATTCTCCCTTCGCTGAGCCAGCGGATCGTCCCATCCCGGGGATCGAGGCAGAAGATCTGGCCCATCTTGAAATGCGACATTCCATAGAGATGATCCCCATTGATGACCGCCGTGCTCATGTCGAGTGCCACCTTGCGCTGGTGCCAGAGGCGGCTCACCGACCACTTGCCGTCCTTGAGGAGCGGCTCCAGGCACTTGATGCCCCGGTTCTCTCCCCCGAGCAGGATCCGTCCCTCGTGGAAAACCGGCGTGGGCATATTCTGGTTATGACTCCGATGGGGGGCGGGATACTCCCAGAGCAATTTCCCGGTCCTGCTTGCCACTCCCGCAAGAGTTTCATGGTTCCACTGCACCACCTGTCGCACTCCCGCGATCTCCACAAGAAGCGGTGAGGAATACGAGGTGCCATGCTCCCCCTGCTTCCACACTTCCCGTCCCGATTTTACGTTAAAGGCCATGAGCGCACCCGCCTCGTCATTACCGAGGTGCACAATGAGGCGTTCCCCATCCACGATGGGCGAGGTGGAGACGCCCCAGTTGGGCTGGTTTCCCTTCTCCCACTTTTCCCGGTAATCCTTGCGCCAGAGCAGGCTGCCACTTTCCGCGTCCCAGGCGTGGATCATCCCGGTGATACTCAGAGTAAAGAGGCGGCCATCGGCCATCACCGGACAGGACTTCGGCCCTTTCCCATGACGCTCTCCTCCTCCACCAACCTTGAAGGGATTATTATAACTTTTGCGCCAGATCTGTTTTCCACTCGCCAGATCAAAACACCAGACCACCTCGTCTTCTCCCTGACGCGCATGCTGGTAGACCCGCTGGCCCGCGACCAGGGGTGTGCCGTATCCAGTTCCCACTTCCACGCTCCAGTCTTTCTTCAATTGGTTTGGCCAGCGGGCCGGAACCTTGAAATGCTCCGCCCAGCCATCGCGCCGAGGGCCAAGAAGCCCGGGCCACACCAGTTCGGCAGCAGGAAGGACCGGAGTGAGTGACCCTGCAAGGGCAAGCAACAGGAAAGGTCTCATGGCCCTTTCCTCCTAGGCCATCTGCTCCCCCGGGGCGAGTTTCAAGTTTCCCCCGGCTGACAAGATGACGAAAAGAGCGTCCAAATGCTCTTTTGCCTTCGGCTTGTCCCCCGGGCTGGGGCAGGATANCCCCCATGATCAGGAACGTCCTGGCCCTTCTCTCGCTTGTTCTCACCGTTCTTCCCCTGGCACAGGCCGGCGAGTTCAGGGCCCTCTTTCCCAAGGACGGCATCCCGAAGGGTTGGGTGGTGCGAGCCTGGTCTGATGTCTCCAAGCCCGGTCCGGAAGGCGCCCAGTGGGTGGTGCAAAAGGGAGTCCTGAACGGCGGCGGCGCCCGGGGGTCCTGGTTGATGAGCGAGGCGGAATACTCCGACTTTGAATTNCAATTCGAGTTCAAGCTCGGGCCCCAGGGTAACAGTGGTTGTGCCCTCCGCACTCCGGCCTCCGGAGATCCAGCCTTCGATGGTCTGGAGCTCCAGATGGCAGACTATCGCTACAACACCAAGGCCGCGGATTCCGAACTGACTGGGGGACTTTACCGCGCCCTCGCGCCCGGGAAGCAGGTCTACAAGCCGGAAAAATGGAACCGCTACGAAATCACCATCAAGGGACCGCTGGTCAAAGTGGTGCTCAATGGGACCGTGATCATCGATCATGATCTCTCCAAGGAGGATACCGTTATCAAGAGGCACAATGGCAAGGATGCCACGGCTCTCAGGGACCGTCCCCGCAAAGGGCGGATCGGGTTCCAGAACCTGAGCCGCGGAGGATCTCCCGTCCTGATCCGCGACGCACGAATCAGGGTCGCCAGATAGCTACAGCCTTTTTTCCCATGAATTCCCTTCCCATTGGCGTATTCGACTCCGGCATCGGAGGGCTCACGGTGGTCAACGCCATCCAGGAGCACCTTCCCAACGAGGATATCGTCTACGTCGGAGACACCGCCCGCGTCCCCTACGGATCGCGAAGTCCCGGCACNGTCATCGANTACGCGACCCAGATCGCGACTTACCTTGAGGACTTGGGCGTGAAGGAGATTCTCATAGCCTGNAACACAGCTTCCGCAGTCGCGCTTGAGGCCGTGGCGTCTCAGACTTCCATCCCCGTCTCAGGGGTAATCGTGCCCGGTGCCGAGGCCGCGGTAGAGCTCAACGAGGCCGGACCCATTGGAGTCATCGCCACCCGGGCTACCATCACGAGTCGCGCCTACCACCATGCTATTCTGCAAAGGCAGCCCGGTGCTGAGGTGATATCCGTCGCTACTCCCCTTCTGGTCCCTCTGATCGAAGAGGATTGCATGGATGAGCCTTTCACCCTTGAGGTGCTGCAGCACTACATTCGTCCTTCCCGTCTCGGAGAATGCAATTCTCTCATTCTTGGTTGCACCCACTATCCCCTGCTGGCTGACCAGATATCACGAGTCTTTGGAAAACCCGTAGTGGACACCCCGAATGCCACCGCCCTTGCCCTCGCTAAGAATCTGGATCAACGCAACGCCTGCAACGAATCCAATCGGGAAGGCTCTCTCTCTGTTCTCCTGACCGACGATGCAGACCGCTCTCTCGGAATCGTTTCACGTCGTCTGGGAGTGCGCATCAAGGAAACAAAAAAGATAGCCCTCTCCGAACTCTTCGCGCCCGAAAACCAATCGTTAGCCTCTTCCAGCGAATGAAGCCCTTTTTCATTATCTCTCCGGCTCTCCTTCCATTTTTCCTCTCCGCGCGGGAAACCCCCAATCTGGCTCTTATCTTTATCGATGATGTGGGTTCCTGAAAAGCCCCCTCAGAAGAGNCTTTGCGTCGGACCTGATGACTTCACTCCAGTAGACCCTGATACCCAAAATATTCGTCTAAACGGCTCGCTCAAGACGTTGAAGGTGACCAACAGATAATACCCTGGCTCGGAGAAGCCTCACTCCCCCACCTCTTTTACGGCCTCGCCAAGGGCCTCGCATGCCCCAGCAATCTGCTCCTCCGTACTACACAGGGGAGGCATCATCACAATGGTATCCCTGACCGGGCGAGTGAGCAACCCGTGGGCACGAGCGGCGGCACAGACCCGCTCTCCCATCCGCTCCTCGTCAGAAAAGCGTTCTCCACTCTCTCTCCGCAATTCGAGCCCGGCAATAAGACCACATTGGCGTATCTCGTGAACGGAAGGATGCGCAATCGCCTTTAATCCCCGCGCGAGAGCCTCGACCCGCGCAGGAATCTTCTCCAGCACGCGGTCTTCCTCGAAGACCTTCAGACTCGCAAGAGCAACCGCACAACCAAGCTGATTCGCAGTATAACTATGTCCGTAATTAAGTGTGCTCTCCCGCCCCCCCAGAAAAGCCTCGAAAACCCGGCCTGTCGTCAGAGTTGCCGCAAGGGGAAGGTAGCCCCCAGTGAGGCCCTTAGCGAGGCAGAGAAAATCTGGAATCACCTTTTCCTGCTGACAGGCAAACATGGTTCCGGTGCGACCAAAACCAGTCATGACCTCATCAAGAATCAAGTGCACTCCGTGTTCATCACACCAAGAACGGATCTCGGCCAGCTGCCCCTCTGGCCACGGTCTCATTTCGTTCACTCCCTGAATGAGAGGTTCCAAGACGATTGCTGCAGCTCGATCCACCTCATCAGCGGGAAGAGCGCGAAGATCCGCAAGCGAATTCACTCTGGACACAGGAAACCCAAAGCTTCGGAAACGGTCAAAAAAAACCGATACTCCTCCCAGCGATGCCGCTCCGATGGTGTCTCCATGATATGCATTCTCAAACGCGATGAATCCTACGCGCTTCGGTTCACCGGATTGCTGCCGGAACTGAATTGCCATCTTAATCGCAACCTCTATCGCAGTTGACCCATCATCAGAAAAAAAGACCCGCTCCAAGCTACCATGTGGGAAAAATGCCGTCAGGTTCTTCGCCAGTTCCGCAGCACGTGGGTTGCCGAATCCAAGGAACGAGGTATGTGCCACTTCGTCGAGCTGCGCTCTCAGGGCCGCATCGAGCCGGGGATGACGATGCCCATGAATATTGGTCCAGATACTGGAGTTCCCATCAAAGTAACGTCGCCCCTCAGCGTCAAACAACCACGGCCCCTCTCCTTTGATTAGAATAAGCTCCTCGCCCCCACTCGCCCATTCCGCATGCTGGGTGAAAGGATGCCAGCAATGTTGCCGGTCCCAAGAGCGCCAATTATGACCGGAGTCCGTCACGGAGCCTCCTTTCCCTCTTCTCTCTCGTCCGCCATATCCTCCAGTTTTTGATCAATTTTGTTGATCAACTCCCAAGGACAACGACCCCGCTGGTATTTACGCCAGAGAACTTCGCGCAGGGCTACCCACTCAGTCCTGTTGATTGGCCGATGCTCCTGCCATTCTTCATCCCCTTTCAACTGGGAATGCAGCTGCCACGTCGAGGAGTGATGGGAGGCGCGATAAAATCGCACTCCTTCATCTGTTCTTTCTCGCCATGAGTGTCGCTGCACGCCCTTCCCATACGGACAAGTTTCAAAATCCCAAGAACAAACACGATTTGACATTTTATCGGTGCGCCCTACAGATCGCCGAGGAATGAGAATTATCCGCAGTGACGCCTCCAAGCTCATACTGTATCTCGTTTCCTGCTTTCTTCTCGCGGCCCTGCTTACACCTTGGCTGTATAATGCCGGAACGCTGCTCGGCGAGATGACCGAGGAGAAAAGCTATAACCAAATAGTTGACTATGTTGGAGAGCATGCGAGGCGTGCAGAGCTCCCAAAATACTTCAAACGCTGCCTCCTCATTGCGTCTCTTCTCCTGTTGCCCCCGCTGATTTTTGCACTGAGACTACGCAATAACCCGGCACCTCTTAGTGAATCACCGTGGGCGGCTTACCTTCCCTCCCACGTGGTTGCACGCTCGGGAGGTCAACCGCTGTGTAATTCCCGGTGGGGACCGCTACAGCTTCTCGCCGGCTTCCTCCTTGCCGCTGGACTTCTTTATGGCACTGGATGGCTCCTGGTGTCCATGGGATGGTTCTCCCTGAAGGACCCCTTGCCGTGGGACGTCGCATGGAAAAAAGCCCTCGGACCTTCTATCTCAGCCTCTCTGGTGGAAGAGATCCTCTTTCGGGGCATTTTTCTTGGCATCTGTCTCCGCACTTTTCGGCCCGCAACAGCCATCATTGTAGTCTCCCTTCTTTTTTCAGCGCTGCACTTTCTCCAGCCTCCCAGCAATATTGCAGTATTTACGCAAGGGGAGCCACTCGCGGAGGGCGCCGTCTACATCGACCCGGGAAATTCATATTCCGGCTTTCAACTGCTCCAAGCTGTTCTGATGCGATTCCAGAATTTTGAACTCGTGCTGTTTGAATTCGTTTCCCTCACGGCGATCGGTCTAATTCTCGCCTACGCCCGCTATGCGACGGCTTCGCTCTGGCTGCCGATTGGCCTCCACACTGGCTGGATTTTCGCTTACGTGTCGTTCAAAAAAATCTCCCTTCGAGTCCCTCAGGCAGACGACACCGTCTCTTATCTGGTAGGATCCAATCTCAAGGAAGGTCTGATCCCGATGGGGACTCTGGCTCTTACAGCCCTTCTGGTAGTTCTTTTCGTGAGGATCTTCCCGTCCCGGGGTATCACCCCTCTTCAGAAGACTCTCGAAACTGATGACTGAGTGGGAATGTCATCCTGAACGGCCGGGTCTATCCGTGTCCNACAAGGCGCTCTCTGAATCGAACCCTCTGCGAAAGCTTCTGGCGCGGTGGATGGACTTCCTCTACCCTCCTTCCTGCTCAATATGCCGTGTCCCATTGCAGAACGGGCGTTACCTCTGTCAGTCATGCTGCGAAGGACTTCCACGGATTGAGCAACCCTACTGCATGAAATGCGGCGAGAATATCGTGGGCCATGTCCCAGAAGATGTCCTGTGTAGCCATTGCCGGGGAACGGATTATTTTTTCGATTTCGCACGGTCTGTCACCAGTGCCGAGGGCCCAGTCAACGAAATCATGCACGCCTACAAGTATGGCAGGCAAATCCATCTCCATCGCGAACTCGCTCTGCTCATGGAAGGACTTTGGAATGATCCGCGCCTCGCGGTNCAAAAAAACCCGCCCTGGGTCGTTGTTCCCGTACCCCTNCATTGGAAAAGGGAACGGTGGCGATGGTTTAATCAATCGTACGAAATCGCAAAAACACTGGCTCGGCAATGCAACCTCAGCTGCCAAAGAGCGCTGAGAAGAACTCGAAATACCANCCAGCAAGCTCTTCTGGACCGTGGACACCGTCTCGCAAATCTCCAAGGCGCATTTCAACTAAGCCCAAGGGAACGACGCCTCGAAACCACGCGGAATAAACCCGTTCTTCTGATTGATGACGTATTCACAACAGGCTCTACGGCAGAGGAATGTGCCCGGGTTTTAAGGCAGGAAGGGGGTGCCGAAAAGGTGGTTGTCCTGACTGTTCTGCGAGGATAATATCCCTTCCCAACAAACAAGCTTTCTAAGCGCCTCCCATTCCCAGCGAAGATCATCAGGCCCTTCGCACCTCCCCTCAACCAACGCGCTCTGAGCCATGGGTATCTTTAACAAGCCTAAACTCCGTAGCGGCAACAAAAAGAAGGATACGGTTCCGGATGACCTCTGGACCAAGTGTCCCGACTGCGGGGAGCTGATCCATACCCTCGATCTCAAACAGAGCTACCAGGTCTGCCTCCATTGCAGTCATCACTTCCTGATGAGCGCACAGGACCGCATTACCCTGCTGGCAGACCCGGACAGCTTCGAAGAGACGGAAACGTCCCTGGAGTCCACTAATCCTCTCGGGTTTGACAAATACACGGATAAGATTGCCACTCTCAAGCAGAAGACGGGGATGAGTGACGCCGTGGTCACGGGGCGCGTCAATATTGGACGGCATCCTGCAGCTCTGGCCGTCATGGATTTCCGGTTTTTTGCCGGGTCGATGGGTTCTGTGGTGGGGGAGAAGATCACCCGTGCGGTCGAAATGGCGACAAGTGAGGAACGTGCCTTGGTTATCCTTTCGTCATCCTCCGGAGCTCGCATGCAAGAGGGCATGCTCTCTCTCCTGCAGATGGCAAAAACCTGTGGAGCCATCGCCAGACACAATAATGCAGGTCTACCCTATATTTCCGTGTTAACTCATCCCACCACCGGAGGGGTAACTGCCTCCTTTGCCACGATCGGCGATGTCAACCTCGCGGAACCGAGGTGCATGATAGGATTTGCCGGTCCTCGCGTGGTGAAGGAGACGACGCATCAGGACCTTCCTGCAGGATTTCAAACTGCTGAATTCATGCTGGAACATGGCCTTATCGACTCCATCGTGGAGCGCCGCTTCCTGCGGGAACGGATTATACAGTTACTGGGCTACATGATGCCCGGAAAGGAGTAGAGAGCAGCCCGTGAACTACTCCGAGGCCCTCGATTGGCTATATTCCACCCAGCTTTTTGGGATAAAACTTGGATTGGAAGGACCGAGGCGACTACTGCGGGAGTACCTTGCCTTCCCTCCACGAAACACCAAGGTTATCCACGTAGCCGGCACTAACGGCAAGGGCTCGACGTGTGCCTTCATTGACTCCGTGGCGCGCGCAACAGGTACGCGAACAGGCCTTTTCACCTCCCCTCACCTTATTGAATACCCGGAGCGCATCCGTGTCTCTGGAATAGAGATCGAGAAAGATGAAGTTGCACTGCATCTGTCCGCTCTTCGGGAACTGGTGACCCAATGGGACCCTCACCCAACGTTTTTTGAAATCAGTCTCGCGCTTGCCATGAAATACTTTTCGGAGCGCCAATGTGAACTGGTTATTCTTGAAACCGGGATGGGAGGCCGACTGGACGCGACCTCAGCGATCCCTGCAGATATTGCAGTGCTCACTCCAATCGGAATGGACCATCAGGAATGGCTCGGAGAAACCCTGACAGATATCGCTACCGAAAAAGCTGCTATAATCGTTCCCGGAAAAAACGTAATCTCTTCCACCCAGTTGCCGGAGGCGGATGCTATCATCAGGCAGATCGCGAATGAACGCAGAGCTCCTCTTACCTTCGCCGGAGAGCCCTTGGAAGGCTATGCTCTTGGACTGACAGGTGCTCACCAGCAGGAGAATGCAGCCCTCGCCGTGGAGGCCCTGCACGCCGCAGGAATCACGCTCAACTATGAGACCGTAAAAGCTGGCCTGAGTTCGACCCAGTGGCCGGGGCGGTTTGAAAGAGTGGATTTCTCAATGCCAAAAGGTGCATCCGTCACCATTCTTGATATTGCACACAACCCCGCTGCAGCCAGAGTGCTGGCGGCAACCTGGCAGAGTGAGTTCGGAAACACCAAGGCCAATCTTATCTTCGGAGCAGTTGAAGCAAAGGATATCGAAGGCATGCTCGACGCACTGGTTCCGATCGCGGGTCATCTACACTTCGTTCCCGTGAATTCTCCCCGGGCCCTCGCCCCGGAGAAACTCGTCGCATTCCTTTCCGAAAAAGCACCGGCTTTCACCATTCATTCTACCATTCAGTCGGCTCTCGAAAGCCCCAGTAGCCTGCCCTCTCTCATTACTGGTTCCGCCTTTCTCATCGGAGAGATAAAGGCTCTGCATGAGCGCACCNCTCACAAAAGGACAACGCAGTGACAAGTCCGACATTCTGATTCACAGCACTGGCGCCCCCCATATGAACCTTTCCTGACCGTCCCATGCGTGAACCTATTCAGCTTGAAACCGAAAACGGACTCTATCTTCCCGGCCTTGAGCTGTTCCTTGATCTTCGCACACCAGCAGAAAACGGTTTCATCTCACACGCTCACGCGGATCACTTCGCCAGACACGAAAATATTCTGTGCTCAGAACCCACCGCTCGCATCTTGAAGGCCCGCTACAACGTAGCTGACGAGCGACTCCACCCCAGGCCGTTCCATGAACCTCTGGATGTTGGTCCCTATCGGCTGCAACTTTTACCAGCGGGTCATATTTTCGGATCGTCCATGCTTCATATTACTCGGAAATCCGATGGAGAATCCCTCCTCTATACCGGAGACTTCAAGGTGCAACCGAGTCTCACTGCCGAGGATCCCGTGTTCCGTCAGGCCGACACTCTGGTTATGGAAACGACCTTCGGAGCTCCCCAATGGACCTTTCCCGGTAGAAATGAGATTACCGGCATGATCCTCAATTTTGTTAATGAGTGCCTTGAAGAAGAAATCTCCCCGGTCCTTTTCGCTTATTCACTCGGAAAGGCTCAGGAAGCTCATGCCATTCTCACCGGTGCCGGCATCCCTACAATTTCTCATCCAGCAGTCGCAAAAATGACAACGGCCTGTCGTAACGCAGGGTGCCAGTTATCTACTCCTCTCATCTTTGAAGATGCTATTCCTCCCGGCCACGTATTAATCTGCCCGCCCAAGGTCGGACGCTCCGAGCAATTCCGATNAATTNCCAATTTAAGGACCGCAATGCTCTCCGGATGGGCGCTGAACAAGAACGCTACCTGCCGCTTTGGTGTGGATGTCGCATTCCCTCTCTCCGATCATGCTGACTTTCCTGGACTACTCGAGGCGGTTCAGCGGGTCAACCCGAAGCGNATCGTTACAGTCCACGGTTATACACGGGAATTCGCTGCCGAACTCCGCAGGAGAAATTATGAGGCCCGATCTGCATCCGGGGGAGATCAGATGGAGTTTGATCTACCCCGATAGGCGAACGCCCCTCTGGGGTCAGGGAAGATCCAATGGGGCCCTCGGAGAGGTCGCTGGACTCCGCTCCGAAGACCCGGACGAGCCACGCCCCGCCACGAAGCCTACCAGAAGGCCCGCTAACACGCCTGCCAAGACTATCCAGAGAGAATACCGTGGTGCCATAGTGAGAATGAAACCTTAAGGACCGAGCACTTACAACAGCACGTTGGGGCCTGCCCCCTTTCCTATTCGACGATGAAAAACGGATTAAGGAGTTCCGGTTTGTTATAGCGCAGAGGCTCCCGGGTTGCCATGTCAAGCACCTGCTTGCCAGCAGCACTGACCACCGCGTGAGCGGCGCAAGTGTCCCATTCCATGGTAGGTCCAAACCGGGGGTAGACATCCGCCGACGCCTCTGCCACCAGACAGAGCTTCAAGGAGCTGCCGGCAGAGAGGAAGTCCACCTCTTTGCCTTTCCTTTCAACTTCCTCGACGAAGGCCGCCACCTCCGGACCCGAGTGTGAACGACTGGCAACGACCGTGATCTTGGTGCGCTCCATATAGTGCGCCCCTCCCTCAATTTCCTTGGGCATACAATCTCCTGACAGTTTCCACGCCCCCGCACTCTCCACACCGAGATAAAGGGTATCATTTACCGGGTGATAGACCACTCCGATCACTGGCCTGCCCTGCTCGACCAACGCAATGTTAACCGTGAATTCGCCGTTTCTCTTTATAAATTCCTTTGTTCCATCAAGAGGGTCCACCAGCCAGAATCTTTCCCAATTTCTTCTCTCGCTGTAAGGAACCTGCTGATTCTCCTCTGATATCACAGGTAGCCCCGGATACTCTCTTTCCAGAAAGGTCATAATCACCTCATTGGATTCCTTGTCGGCCTNCGTGAGAGGCGAATTGTCTCCCTTATATTCTATCTCGAATTCGCTCCCATAGATCTCGAGGATCCGCGCGCCAGCCAGCCGAGCTGCCTCAAGCAGCCCTCCTATCTCAATCCCGTGAGCGTTATTAATCACGGTTCGCCTGATGTCACACGTTCTCAGGTGCCGGATTTGAAGCTTCCCTAATGAGCGCGACAGAATTCCTCGAAGCGGGTAATACCCTCATTGAGAACGTCAAGAGTCGTGCAGTAACTCAAGCGCAGGGAGGAATCGTGCCCGAAGGCTATTCCTGGGACGGCTGCNACCTTGTAGCGGGTCAACAGCTTGTCGCACAGGTTCTGGGATTTCAGGCCCAGAGGCTCACAATTAACAAAGAAATAGAAAGCCCCTCCCGGGTCCTGCACGCTGATATTAGGAATGGCGCTGAGGCGTTGCTGCACGAATTGTCGGCGGAGGTCATACTCATTCCTCATGTCCTCGACGAAGTCCTGTGAACCGCTGAGGGCAGCGACCGCTCCATACTGGGCGAAGGTAGTCGCGTTGGACGTAGTATGGCTCTGGATTTTTGCAATAGCTGCCGCCATCTCGGGCGGAGCGGCAGTATAACCAATCCNCCACCCAGTCATTGAATACGCCTTAGCGAACCCGTGACAGAC
Organism: Roseibacillus sp.; assembly: GCA_002715825.1. Classification (GTDB taxonomy): domain Bacteria; phylum Verrucomicrobiota; class Verrucomicrobiia; order Verrucomicrobiales; family Akkermansiaceae; genus Roseibacillus_B. Next base: position 55,604 of record PBAI01000026.1, read on the forward strand.
CACCGTGAGGCTCTTCAACTCCTCGCTGATCGAGGCAATGCTGACATGCTTATGGTCACCATAGATGAGCTTCTCATAAATTTCATCTGAGAGGATCATGATATCCTCGTAGGAAGCCACCTCTCCAATCGCCCGCAACTCCTCTTCGGAGTAAACTGCCCCAGTTGGATTCCCGGGAGAGTTGATGATCACCATCTTGGTTTTGGGAGTCATCGCCTCCTCGAACTGCTCCGCTGTCATCTTCCATCCATTCTCCTCNCTGGTCTCCACTATCACGGGCTCAGCTCCACATAGCCTCACCATCTCAGGATAACTCACCCAGTAGGGCGCCGGGATAATTACCTCATCCCCTTCATCGCACATTGCCATGATGGCGTTCATGCACGCCTGTTTCCCCCCGGAGGTAACACAAATCTGCTTCGGGTCGTAGGTGAGACCATTGTCATCACGAAGTTTGTTCGCAATGCCTTCGCGCAACTCCGGTATTCCTGCCGCCGGGGTGTATTTGGTCTTTCCGTCCTGNAGAGCCTTTATCGCTGCCGCCTTGATATGATCAGGGGTATCGATTTCTGGCTCCCCTCCAGCCAGACCGTAGACCTCATCTCCCTGAGCACGTAGCGCCTTAGCCTGATTGGTAACAGCAAGAGTGAGAGAGGGAGTAACCCCTTGGATGCGGGAAGAAAGCGAGTCTGGATCCATCGGTAAGAGTAGTTGTGAATGCCGCCCAAAGAGGCGGAGTCACGGACGCTGGGCGAACACACTCTCCTCCAGAGCGGGAGGAGTTGATAGCGCTGCTCCTCAAGGATGCAAGCGGAATTCGGTAATTAGGGCGTATCTAGGGCGCTTGGCCATACTTCTTCTTGTGAAGAGCCCGAGCCTGCTTCTGCCAGCCATCCCTCCGGATCCGTTCCTTGAGGTTGAGATCTTCACTGATCGCTCGTATTTGCGGCGCTCTCCATTCGGCAACCTGCCGATAGGTATAAATACCCACATCATGGAGACGCCGGCAGATCACCTCACCCACCCCCTGTAGTTCCGTAAGGTCATCGACCTCCTTTGGAGCTTTCCGGTATATTTTGCCCATTCGTGGGTCTTTAACCAAGTTGGGTTTGCGCCGTGAGGGCAGCCTGACCACTTCATCCCTTGCGGAAGACTTCTGCGCGGCCTGAGTTTTTGAGCGCTCGGCGGCCCCAAGCGCTGCTTTCAACGCAGCCTCGGTCTCAATGTGCTGTTCAATCTGCTCTTTGGCGCGTTTCAGGCTAGCGCGCAAAGCGTCCTGCGCAGCTTCATGACTAGATTCGGTCTCCTTCCGAACCGTTGAAACTGCCTCCTCGAGCGCCTGCTCGCCTTCCTCCCTGACGACTTCCACCCTCTTCGCGAGACGCTTTTTCTCTTTCTCGGCTTCCGCAGCAGTGGCTTCCACGGAAGTCAGCTTCTTATTCAGGATGTCTTGTTCCTCCTTTGACTTTGTCAGCTCGGTCTGAGCCCGTCGAACCCGTTCTTCCGCGGAATGCAATTTCTCCTGAAGGGAATTCACCTTCTTTAACTTCTCTTCTGCCTCCACGAGCTCAACCCGCAATCCATTGATTTCTGTCCGCAGTATTCTGCCAGCATCCTCTACCTGCTGGCGTTCACGCTGTTGATCACCCAGCTCATGCTGGATCCTGTCTTTCTCCGCCTTGATCTGCTTGAGAAGCACCTCCGCCTTACTGTCCCCCGAGAGTATCGCCATATGCTTATTCAGTTCTTTCTTCTCCTCACGCAATCGGTGTAGCTCATCAGACCACTTCGCTTCAGATACTCGACACTGCTGCAGCTCTTCCTGCTCCCGTTCCCGCTCCTGGCGCACCAGCTCAAGATCCAGCAGGACTTGCTCTATCTCACGCCGGGCTGCCATGAGCTGATCTTTCAAGACCGCCTCTTTACCCGAAGAGTCCTCAAGTTCACTGCTGACCCGTACAACCCGCTCCTCCAGTTCTCCGATGGTCACAGCCAACACCACCTTCTCTTCGTTGGTTACTTTCAGCTTCTCCTCGGCATCCCGGTATTTGCTCTGCAGTTCACTGCCATCCGATTCCAGCTTCGCTCTGGCTGATTCTGCTTCCTGCAGCTGCGACTCTATTTTCTCTGCTCCCTGCCTTGAGAGAAGCAGGTCACTTTCCAGCCTCGCTCGCTCATCTGTCATTCCGGNAAGCTCACGAGCTACTCCATTCCTTTCNTGCTCAATTGTCCTGAGCTGCGCTTCCAGACTCCCAATTTTACGCTCTAATTCCTCCTGCAGCAGCGAGTTTCTCTCAAGCTCGTCCTGACGTAATTTGGCCTCGGTCTCTGCCTGTGAGGAAAGCTTCTCCTCGGTTTTCCTTAATCGTCCAAGCTCTCTCTCGCGAGTATCACGCTCACTGGCCGCAGCCTCCGCGTCTTTGCGGAGAGTGTCCCTCTCCTTCCGGGTTTCAAGAAGTTCTTCAGAGATCTTCTGGTATTGCATCTGATGGCCCTCTGCTTCCTTCTCAAGCCGAGCCGTTGTTTGCTCATGGCGAGCCTCCGCTTTTTCCAGCTCGTTCTTTCCTTCATCACGTTCTCTCGTGAGTTCGGCAAGATGTCCCTCGGTGACTTCACGCGTCTCGCGGAGTTTCTTGAGCTCTTCCTGCAGCTTGGCCCTTTCTCCAGTTCTCTCCTTTTCTTGCCTTCCAATTTTTTCCTGAAGGGCCTCACGCTCCTCCCTAAGGGCTGACAATTCCCTCTCTATATTCAACCGCTGTTCNTCTACCGAGGCGAGTGCCTCTTCGAGGGTAGTGGTGGCTCCCCGCAAGGATGAGAGCTCTTCCTCCAGAAGATTCTTATCCTTNCTGTGACCCTCTTCTGCCGCCTGCAGTTCACTTCTGAGGCTTCCGCACTCTTCTGTCGCACCTGCCAGTTCGGCGGCATTGCGGTCCCGTTCTTTGGTCACGTCTTCCAGCGCACGCTTAACTTCCACGCTCACTCCCTGAAGGTCGCGAAGATCTTGTTCCGTTTTCTGCATGTCCGCCCGCTCGGCGACGAGATGACTCTCCAGCTTTTCGACCGCAGCCCCAAGCCGATCTGCCTCTGAAACTTTGGCCTCGAGTAGCTTTTCAAGCTCTCGCGTCTTTTTTTCCAGTGTCTTTAACTGGCGGCTTGCGGCCTTCTCGGCGGCAGAGAGCTTCTTGCGGAGATCGCGCCCGACAGACGCCAGCTCCTTTTCCAATGCTCGCTTCTCAGCCTTGAATTTTTTCCTCTCGCCTTTGGAAACTACGGCCTCCGCCTGTCCGTTCTTATCGGATTCTCGCTTACCTGCCGGGTGATTCCCTTCGGAACCTGCTCCGCCCGATGACTGTGATGCCAGCTCCTTCTCGATGCTCTTCTTCTGTTGAGCCATCTCCGCAAGGCTCGACTCCACCGCTGCTCTCTCCTTGCGGGCAACCTTCAGGATTTTTTCAAGTTCCTCGTTATCTCGCCGCAGGTCCTCTATTTTCCTCTCGAGTTCGGATGAGTTTACCGGAGCGCCCTTCAATCCTCCGGTTTCCTGATAGTTCTTGAGGCGCTCCCTTTCCTTACTCAAGGCGATCTCTACGACCTCGTTCACCTGTTCCGCTTCCTCGAGGCGCTGCCTCGATTCAATCTCCCCAGCACGATACTTGCCCCACGCGAACCACCCCAGAGCTGCTCCCAGTAAAGCTGCCGGCACAATAAGCAGCAAACTGTAGAGGCCGTAATTGACCAGAAAATAGGTTATCGCGTCCATGCGGAATCTGTCTCTTCAGGCGAGCTCTCTTACTTGACCATGATCTCCACTTGGTTATCACGGTCTCCCCCGGGAGCTACACCGAAGGAGCGGGTCTCAATTTGCCTCAGCGGCACTCCTTGATCCACGAGAATCTTTCCAACGATTTCTGCCCTGAGGCGCGCAAGCCGGCTATTTTCGGTGGCATTACCATCACGTGCCGGATGCCCTCCTACTGCGTAGCGAGCTCCCTCTCCCGCAGTAATAATCGCCCGTGCGGCGATGATCACCTTGTCACGATCACCGCTCTGGATCTCGTCGCTCCCAGGGCGAAAGGTAACAACGCTGTCATTCAACTTTCGCCGTAACTGCTCAAGGACAGTTCCATCCTGCAGTGACTCAGGCTTGTATCCCGGAAAATGATACTGAGACGAGCGTAGCACGAACTCATCGGAAACCATATCTCTGGGGACGACCTCACTAGCCTTGGAAAGCCAATCGATTCGCAACCCACTGGTAGTGTCCCCTCCGATCGTCAATCTCCCTTTGCGAAGCTCTACACTACGATCGCCCTGCTCCCGGAAATAGTATGCGAGAAACTCTGTCCATGTTTCAACCCCTTCAGGGTCGACGACAAAAGCACGCCGCTCAAGACCAGTGTCCCAATCTGAAAGTGTCTTGAGGGGGGCGGCAAGCTCAACCACAAGATCCTCGGAAACAACGCCGCTCGCTTTGAAGCGCCCTCTCTCCCTCTCGACTCGCAACCAGCCCGGCGCCCTTAACTCACTCGCATGATCAACTACCCGCACTCCCGATAAGGCGTCAACCCGTGCAACAACCCGGACTCGCTGCGAATCTGATTCTACCGCCCCCGAAATGACGGCATCGAGATAATCAAGTCGCACACCTGGATCGACCACCCCCTCCTCTTTCAGGATCTCCACAACCTGCCTCTCAAGGCTCGGCTTGAGCTCGCTGAGGAAGATCTGCCTGTGAAAATACCCGATACTGGGAATCAGAAGCAGGACCGCCAATATTACGAGGCTCTTCACGGAGGGATGCTCGTCGACAGGAAGGCTGGCGACAAAAGAAAAATTCATCTNTCTGGCGATGTGAGAACTTCTTCTCCGCAATAGCTCCATTTTTTAAGAGGGCGGAGGCATCTAGTGCTCCCGGGGGTCAGGCCAATCCCCCCTTGGCGGCAATCCATTTTCCTTTCTTCTGGACGACGTCAAAAGTAAGTCCTGCAGCCTGAGCTATCTCCTTGGTATCGTCCCATTGATCCTGCAGGACCCCGGAAACTATGAGACTTCCCCCAACCGCGAGGGCGTCAGCCATTTTCGCAAAGGACCTTTGGAGGACNGTCGCGAACAGGTTGGCCGTGATCACATCATACAACCCGTCAGGGGACCAATCATCCAGATCTGATTGTGAGACCTTGACCCCTTCCGCCTTATTGCGCTCTACGTTACACCGCGCCACCGACACCGCGTTGGGGTCAAAATCCATCGCCTCACAACCAGCTGCACCAAGCAGACTCGCGGCAATGGCCAGAACTCCACTACCGCATCCGAGATCCAGCATGCTCCAGCCCCCGGCTTGACGCCTCCGCGCCTCATCGGCGAGAAATCTCAAACAGGAAGATGTAGTGGCATGGTCCCCGGTTCCAAAAGCCATTTCAGCCGGAATAATCATCACCACCCGGTCGCCCCTTATTTCCTGAAGCTCCCGCAGCTTCGCCCTGTTGGTTTCAGAAGTCACCAGCAGGGAATCACGAATTTTCAATGGCGGAACGGGCTTCGCAGATTCTGCAACCCAATCCACCTCCTTGAGATTTCGAACTATCCCTCCGTATTGCCCCATTAAATCAAGAGCGTCACTTTCTCGCTTACAATAGAGATCTACCCGTAGAGATTTCCCACTTCTGAGCCTTCTAATAACGACGTTCTGATTTCCATAAAAGCGCTCCTCCCAGACCTCTTCCTGGCTTACTGCCGAGCGCTTCGACCATACCCACATCGTTGCCCTCACCCTTTACTTCACAGNCTCACTGATAGTAAAACAGATTTCGCTGCATTTTATCGATCTGTGCGCGATGGCATCCCTGCAAATATTGTGGGGAGAACTCCGAGGCATCACGTNATTCGACTCGNCCCTCGATAGTCACNAGAACGTCTCGTGGTCACCAGACGCTAATTGAATCAGCATCCTGACGAGTTTTCTCTGGTCTCTTTCAAAATGGCTCTTAATCAAAGTGGTGTGATACTCAGGCGCTACATCCCATGCGTTCAAGGTTTTGCTGGCCCCGAGAAAGGCTAGAATCCTGAGAGGATGATCACAGGAATACGAATAATGTGCCCGTCTCGCGCGCATCGGCATCACCTGCAGCGTCCTGTCTGCATCAATAAGCTGTAGGCCGGGAAAGGATCGATCTCGCCCTTCCTCCAATGCCTGCTCGTAAGAAGACACCTCGCTTTCCCAATCATACGATTGCAACAGCTCAAGGCAGTGTTCCAGCGAAGGATCCGAAGCCGCTTTCAGCCTGCCGTCATAGTGCTGGATCCATACTTCCACACCCGCTTGTCTCGTTCTCTCCGGTCTAAGTCCAGCCCCGAAGCGACAAAGAAGATTCATGCCGCGAGGTGCTCCGTGAACGTCTGGTATCGGTCCTCTCACCGATCCTCCTGATTTGCCCCATCACCGGCAAAAAAGAAGGCCTCGGAGGCAAAGGAATTGATCCTAGATCTTGTAGTCCAGCCGCATTGATTGTAATCACTTTGGTTACCCGAATCTTTCCAAAGGGCTGAATAACTTTGGTCAGACCACTGCAACAATGAGGCTAATTCTTTTTCTTCTTAGTTTCATGGCGGCTTCCATCATGTCGACCGCCGCCAAAGAGCAGGCTTATTGGGCTTTCCGACCGCTCACCCCTGTAGAAGTTCCTACCAGGGCAACTAATTCATGGACTCGAAATGCGATTGATCTTTTCGTCCTGAAAAATGCCGGCGAGAGCCAACTTTCCCCGAATCCTAGTGCCTCTCGACACTCGTTGATCCGGCGCGCATATTTTGACCTGATCGGCCTTGCTCCTTCGCGCCGAGAGGTCGAAGACTTTATCGCGAATTCTTCTTCNGACGCCTACCACCAGCTCGTCTCTCAATTACTCTCGAGCCCACATTACGGGGAACGGTGGGGGCGGCACTGGCTCGATGTAGCGCGCTTTGGTGAAAGCCACGGCTACGAAAGTGACAACGAGCGGCCAACCGCGTGGACCTATCGTGACGCCGTCATTCGGGCTCTGAATGAGGACATGCCTTTCGATAGGTTTACCCGGTGGCAGGTGGCAGGCGACACCTTGAAAGGTGAGGACGCTCTGGCCCAGGCCCTAACTGGATTTCTTACCGCAGGATCCACGGTAACCAATGTCGATGGAGTTGACCGTGAAAAGGCCATGTATGACAAGATGGACGATATCGTCTCTGCCACCGGATCCGCGTTCCTTGGCCTGACCATCGGTTGCGCAAGATGTCACGACCACAAATATGATCCGATCTCTCAGCGTGATTACTATCGCCTTGTCGGATTTTTTCTTCCAGGTAAACCAGCAGATCGTGATCTTCCCATTGGTGACAAGGGTAATACTGTAAAGGCACTCACGTGGAATGGTGGGAATACCCGCAAAAATCCTCTCCTTAGCAGAGGCGATGTTGAGGAAAAAGAGGGCGATGTTGGATCTGGAGTTCTGACGGTCCTCAGCCCCGCCGGTAGTGACCTCACCAATTGGATCCGGGAGACGGAAAACAAGAGTGGAGATGGCAGGCAAGGCCTCGCGCGATGGCTCACGGACGTTGACAAGGGGGCTGGAGCCTTGTTGGCGCGGGTGATCGTCAACCGTCTCTGGCAACACCACTTCGGTATCGGACTGGTCAAAACCAGCAATAATTTCGGCAGCGTCGGGGACAGGCCCACCAATCAGGAACTCCTCGATTGGCTGGCCACTGAACTCATCAGCGGAGGCTGGAGGCTGAAGCCTATTCACAAGCTCATCATGACGAGCGCGACCTATATGCAATCCACCGAGTGGGACCATAAGAGGCATGCCCTAGATCCCGAAAACAACTTCCATTGGCGGCGGCAACCGAGACGCCTCGAAGCTGAGATTCTTCGCGATTCGATCATGAATACCGCCGGGACCCTGAACAGAAAGCTCTACGGGCCCAGTGTAAAGCCATGGGTCTCCAGCGACGCCGTGAAAACAGGATCAACCAATAAATGGCCCACAAACGTCAAGGATGGCCCGGAGACCTGGCGGCGCAGCATTTACGTCTTCATGCGCCGCTCGATGAGAGTCCCTTTCTTTGAAACCTTCGATGTCCCAGACGCCATGCAAAGTCGAGGACTGCGGGAAAAAACTACGGTTCCAACTCAGGCTCTCCTGTTGATGAACAACGAGTTTGTACGTCAACAGGCTGCCCACTTCGCCCGCAGAGTCACTGCCCTGGCCAAGTCTCGCGCCCCTGAATCCAAAGCGGATGAAGCCCGCGCTATCGTAGAAGAGGCCTACTGGCTGGCGTTCTCGCGGAAGGCGACGGACAACGAGATCGAACTGGGAGCCGAATTGATGGCCCGGGAAGGACAGACCGTTGAGAACTTCTGTCACGTTCTTCTGACGCTGAACGAATTTGCCTATGTCGATTGATTTCAACAGAGCCTCAAGGTTGATAAGCCGTAGAGACCTTCTCTCCAACGCGGGATGCGGTTTTGGCTCTCTGGCCCTCGCCGGGCTTATGGCGGATCAGCAGCTGCTGGCAGACCCAATGAGCGGACCGGACTCCCCGTTGTCCCCCCGGCAGCCACATTTCAGCGCCCGTGCTAAGCGGGTCATTTTTCTGTTCATGTACGGGGGACCCAGCCACGTGGACCTTTTTGATCACAAACCCGCTCTCAAAAAATATGAGGGAAAGAACGTGAGCGAAGTCGTTGATAACAAGGGCGCGCGAAGTAGCGGCGGCCTTTTCCCCTCCCCTTATGAATTTTCGCGGCACGGCCAGAGTGGTCACTGGGTTTCCGACCGCTACCCTCACCTTTCGAGGATGATCGACCGGACAGCAATGCTGCGGGGCGTCTACGGCCATTCCATCAGCCACGCTCCGGCACTTTTTGAACTCAACACAGGAATGATCCGGACCGGGTTCCCCAGCGTGGGTTCGTGGGTTACCTATGGCCTCGGTTCTGACAACAGGGATCTTCCGGGATTTGTGGTTCTCTACGACTACCGCGGAGGGCCAATTGGAGGGTCTCCTAACTGGGGATCAGGTTTTCTGCCCGGAGCCTTTCAGGGCACCCCGGTTCGCTCGAAGGGCACCCCGATCCTGAATTTAAACAGGCCAGACAGCCTGGCCTACTCTCAACAAAGAGAAATGCTTGATTACGCGGGCAAACTCAATCGACGTCACATGACGGGCTATCCTTCTGACAATGCGCTCGAGGCACGCATTCAGTCATTTGAGCTTGCCTACAGGATGCAGTCGGCGGCTCCCGAGGCACTGGATATTTCTCAGGAGAAGGAATCAACCCGAAATCTTTACGGCATTGAAAACGGGAACCCCGGAGAGTATTTCGGAAGCCAATGCCTTATGGCCAGGCGCTTGGTTGAGCGCGGGGTACGCTTCGTGCAGCTTTACTCCGGTGGAGGNCACGGGGATAATAACTGGGATGCTCACGGCAGCATTGTAGGCAATCACGATAAGCATTGTGCCGCCACGGATCAGCCCATCGCTGGCCTGCTGCAGGACCTCGAACAGCGGGGACTTCTCGATGAGACCCTGGTTGTATGGGGAGGTGAATTCGGGCGAACTCCCCAGAAACAGGGAGGGAATGGACGCGATCACCATCCCTTTGGGTTTACCATGTGGATGGCTGGAGGCGGCATCAAGGGAGGCACCAGCTATGGTGAAACCGATGAAATAGGATACCACGCTGCAGTAGACCGAACCTCTGTTCATGATATTCATGCCACCATCCTCCACCTCATGGGAATCGATCATAAGGCACTCACCTATCACTTCAGCGGACGGGATTTCCGATTGACGGATGTCGCTGGCAAGGTGATTGACAGGGTCCTAGCCTAAGCCTGCACCGCCTCAATCGGTTCATCATGTGCCAGTGCTCGGAGCGGCCATCTCCTAGCCGATAACGCCCATCTCTCGACCTGTCCTGGCAAAGGCTTCCACAGCCCGATCGAGCTGTTCCGTGGTATGTGCCGCAGAAATCTGAGTGCGGATTCGAGCTGTTTCATGCGGNACGACCGGGTAAAAGAAACCGATGGCATACACCCCGTATTCCAAAAGCTTCCGNGCAAACTGCTGCGAAAGTGCAGCATCCCCGAGCATGATTGGAGTAATGGGGTGGTCGGCACCAGCTATGGAAAACCCCGTCTTCGCCATGGACTCCCTGAAATAGATCGTATTTCGTTTTACGCGTTCAGCTAATTCGTTGGAGCTCTCAAGCATTTCAAANACCTTCAAGGCTGCCGCAACAATAACTGGAGCCAGACTGTTGGAAAACAGGTAGGGCCGCGAACGCTGCCGAAGTAAATCAATGATTTCCCTGCGCCCAGAGGTATACCCTCCCGAAGCTCCTCCAAGTGCTTTNCCAAGGGTTGAAGTAGTCAGGTCGATNTTCCCGAAAAGCCCGCAGTGCTCGTGAGTCCCNCGTCCNCTGGGCCCGAGAAACCCTGTGGCATGGCAATCATCAAAATGCACCAGAGCACCATATTTATCGGCCAGCTCATGAATCCCATCCAGCTGAGCGATTACTCCGTCCATTGAGAAGACCCCATCTGTTGTAATCAATTTCCTTCGAGCTCCGGAGGTCTCAGCTTCCTGCAGTTTCGTCTCCAGATCAGACAGGTCGTTGTTGCGGTAGCGGTATCGCCGCGCCTTGCACAGTCGGACTCCATCAATAATGGAAGCATGGTTCAGACTGTCAGAAATCACGGCGTCATCCGCAGTCAGAAGAGTCTCATAAAGGCCTCCATTTGCATCAAAACAGGAAGGGTAGAGGATGGTGTCTTCCGTTCCAAGAAAAGCAGTAATCCTTTCTTCGAGCTCACGGTGAATAGATTGAGTACCACAGATAAAACGCACCGAGGCTGTTCCAAAACCCCACTTCCCAAGTGATTCACGAGCGGCTTCCACAACAGCCGGATGGCTCGCAAGCCCGAGGTAGTTGTTTGCGCACATGTTGAGGACCTCCCGACCATCATCCAGCCTGATAGTCACGTCCTGAGAGGAATTGATCAATTTCTCATCCTTATGGAGACCCTCTCCCTTGATCTCCTCGAGGAGGCGCTTGAGTTGAGATTGAAAGTCAGTCGAAAACACAACTGAAGATAGACCCGTACTGACCATGCAGGGAGATCAAAATTATCTCCTGTTCACTCAGGAGCTACCCTTCTGGTGTCCACTACTGACACGCTTTCTATCCGGGTGCGCTATCCAGACCGAAAACCTGGTGAACGACACGGGCTGCATCCTCTATACGTGTTTCGGCAACCGTAATGGAAATCTTGATCTCGGAGGTGCTGATCATCCCGATATTAATTCCAGCTTCTCCAAGCGCCTTGAACATCTGGGCCGCAACACCCGAATGGGAGCGCATCCCGATTCCAACGACCGAAAGCTTCGCGATGCCGGCTTCAGTTTCGAGGTCAGCTTCTCCTCCTAGCTCTGAGAGCACGGGCTTTAGCGAAGCCTGCGCCCGGCCCAGATCGTGAGTGTGCATTGTGAAAGAATGCCGGGCATGTCCATCATGGGCTATGTTTGAGACGATCATGTCGATGTTAATCTCGTCGTCTCCCAGCACTCCGAGTATGCGGCCAGACATTCCTGGTTCATCGGGAATTCCTGTGATCGTAACGCGTGCCTGTGAGCGCTCGATAGAGACTCCACGTATGACCACAGCTTCCATTGCTTCGTGTTCTTCAGTCACAATTGTTCCGGGGTTATTATTGAGAGAAGAACGAACTTCAAACTTTACGCCATATTTCTTCGCGAATTCGACCGATCGCGACTGCATTACCTTGGTTCCCACAGAGGCGAGTTCCAGAAGCTCATCGTAGGAGATCTCAGGGAGTTTTCTCGCATCGGAAACGACGCGGGGGTCTGCAGTATAGACACCATCCACATCGGTCAGAATCTGGCAGAGGTCGGCATCAATGGAAGAAGCGAACGCTATCGCCGAGAGATCCGACCCACCTCGCCCAAGAGTCTGAATGAGCCCCTGCTCATTAACCCCCTGAAAACCTGCCACAATAACAACCTTCCCTTGCTCCAGATAGCTCCGGCTCAGCGTCGCATCTATGGTATCAATACGCGCCCGCGTGTGTGCCCCGGAGGTTTTCACTCCTGCCTGACGTCCAGTAATGGAAACTGCTTCTACGCCAATCTGCTTGAGAGCCATGGTCACCAGCGCGATGGACTGTTGCTCTCCGGTGGAAAGCAGGACGTCCATTTCGCGGGCGGGCGGCTCATCACAGAGTTCCTCCGCCATTCCGATCAGTTTATCAGTGACTCCTCCCATCGCGGAGACAACCACTGCAATTTGGTGTCCTTCATTTAAAAGCGACTCGATCCGCCGTGCTACGCTGCGAATGCGATCGAACGATCCGACGGATGTTCCACCATATTTCTGGACAATAAGCATGGAGATTCGAAATAGCCGCTTTCCCCACGAAAATTAGGATCGCAGGAAGCACGAGTCCCCGCCGGGTTAGCGCCCTCGATGAAGGAGCGCAAGCTTCTGTTCTCGAATTCGTTGCAACTTCACCGCGCGAGTACGTCCGCTGGCCCAGTTCAGCCGCAGCAGCTGCGGAAAAGGTCATCTAGTCCGCCAAGGGCACAACAGGAGTGTCCCAGCCTGCCATGTCTGACGGTTTTGTGCCTGCCTTACGTCGACCACCGCCCCTCCCCCAGGTGGGATTATATGGGCCGACGAAAGCGATTTGGGCATCAGGGATGATCTCGTCCTCCAGCCCTGCAGCCCAGAAACACCCATTGATCAGGAGCCTTCGATAGCCTTCATCCAGAATGTCATTGGAAGCGCCGTAAGTGCTGGTGAAAACCCTACCCTCCTTACCGGATTTCCCACGGTAACTTCTCGTCCACGCGCCAGGCACAGGCGGCATTTTCTGGTTGGGAGGTGAATCCGCAGTCATTCCCTGTAGCGGCTGTGCCATTGCGAGAACTCTGCTGGGCTCCAGCGGTGCAGCCCGGTAGCCTCCACATTGAGCCCACATTTTTTTGATTCCTCTGAGGATCGGGTGATCTTTTTCTGCGGCTACAATGTCGAGACGAGTACTCTGGCGGTGATTCCCGCCGTAGTGGCCAGCCCACTTCTCACCAAGAACCTGTCGACCCCATCCCCCCTGATATTCCTCACCGTTAAAGCCGTTACCATACTTTGCCCACTTGCTGTCACTGGGGATCCGGAAACCATGTGTTGCGGTGCGCAGACCGACAATGGGGCCTCCTCTGTCCATATAATCAACAAAATGCTGCATCTGTTCGTCTGGCCAATTCTGGAAACGAGTAAAGACGACCATCAGGTCTGCTGACCCGAGGGCTTCCATGCCCGGCACATTAGATTGCCCGGGAGTAATCTCACCTTTGTCGTTCAGTCCAAACAGAACAGTGCACTTGAATCCATGATGGCGGGCCAGAATCCTCGCCAGCGCCGGGAGAGTCTCCTCCGACTTATATTCATGATCACTGGCAATAAAGACTATGTGCTTTCCTGTTCCTGCTCCACTCGGGCCTTCATAAGTCAACGGATTGGCCCTTAATTCGCCGAGGGAAGCCCCGAGACACAGAACGACAAGGAGATATCGGACGCTATTCATCGCTCGAGACTAGTAACAATCGGAGGATCCGGGCAAGTCCACATGAATCCGAAATGGCATATTCGACCGCTCATTAACTCTGCAGGGCGCGGAAACCGGGACAATTGAGGTAGGGCAACCTCAATTGTAGGCTTGCAAGTAAGTTGCACAGCCGCTGGTCTTAGTGAGGTTTCCCAAGAAACTTCTGCTTCCCGCACTCTCAGAATGAACAACAAATGCAGACCAAATCCGGCTCTTCGTCCGGGAAAATCCTACATGATGCAGATCCTTGTTGGCACAGCGGTGGTTGTCATTGCCATCGGCATCGTGGCGACCATGGCAAAATCAGGAAAATCCAAGAACGATCGGGCCGAAGCTCTCCGCAAGTTGCAGGAAATTGGCGTAGCACTCACGGGATACCTCAATGATACCAATGGAGAGTTCCCGCTCGAAGATGCCACCGGTAAGGACAACTGGCTCAATGCCGCAAAACCAGAGGCGGAAAGTGTCTGGTACAATGCGCTTCCAAAGCAGATGGGAGCTTCTCCTGTAAGTGAGCTGGGAAATGACCCGGCCCCCAGATTCTATCAGAAAAGCTATCCTCTTTTCCTGTCAGGAGCTGATTACCCTCCCAGCAAAAAAGAAGGGAGACCCTACTTCGCTTTCGGATTTAACAGCAGTCTTCAGGTAAAGGGTGAGGATGGCTCAGAGCGAGCCGCCAGTCTTGCAGGAATCCAGCACAAGGATCGCACTGTCGCTTTTCTGGAGCGAGGCGTAAAGAAGGCCGAGGAGACCACAAAGCTGCAGGGGGGATTTGATGGCGGCCCTAAAGCCAATGCCAAGAATTTTGCTCCGCGTTACAACGGCAAGGGCCACATTCTCTTTGTAGACGGCCACGTTGAGTCGTTCCGATTCGAGGATATCACCGACGCGATGGGGCAGGCGGCCAACGGCCAGAATAACGTCTACTGGACNGGCGATCCTGATAAGCGACCGAACTAGCAGCGCCACATACGGGCTCGTGNTGCTCTACTCCTGTAGAGTCTCGATCCGAAAAACAACNGGGCGTTCCGTGACACAGTCAAGGTCCTCAATTCCCTTAAGCGCTGACTTCAAAATTCCAAACGGACAGGTATGCAGAAGAAATACCATGTCGACAAAGGCGGCATCGGGCTCGTCAGGATCGACTGACGAGTGCGTTCCACTGATTCCAATTCCTGCCCTTGCGAGTAACGAGGCGATATCCGCAACNACTCCCGGGCGATCCGTCACTGGAAATCTGACGTAGTAGGCCGTCTCGGTCTCATCGACCGGCTTGAGCGTTCCCTTCTGTCGATACGGGAGAAACCCCTGTCTCTCTCCCTTTGACGCGCACCTCAAAGCTCGACCCGCATCGACCAGATCGGACACCACGGAGGATGCTGTAGGATCCTGCCCGGCGCCCCGGCCGTAAAATAGTGCGTCCCCTACCCCGTCACCTCTAATAGCGACTGCGTTGAAGACATCATTCACCGAAGCAAGAATATTGGTCTTTGGAATAAAGGATGGCTGAGTCCGGATTTCGATCGAACCATCCTCATGCTTTCGAACGATACAGAGGAGCTTCACGACGTANCCGAGNTCCTTGGCGAATCGAATATCGAGGGGTCGGACATACTCAATTCCACGCACATAGACCTCCTCAGGATCAATAACAAANCCGTGGACAATCGTCGCAAGCAGCATCGCCTTATGGGCGGCATCCCAGCCGTTGACATCGAGTGTCTCATCCGCTTCGGCATATCCAAGCTCCTTGGCCTCGTTAAGGGCAGAGGGGTAATCAAGCCCGGCCTCAGTCATTCTCATCAGGATATAGTTGGAAGTTCCATTGATGATTCCTGATATCAAGTCGATCTGGTTACCGATAAAAGACTCCCGGACCGCTTTAATTATGGGAATTCCTCCCGCGACTGCCGCCTCAAAATACACCGGTGTCTGGTGGCGACGAGCCAGAGCGAAAACCTCCTCACCCCGCTCGGCAAGAAGGGCCTTGTTCCCTGTAACCACCGGCTTACCAGCCTCCAATGATTCCGCTACCAGTTCAAATGCCTCCTCCGTTCCCCCGATTAACTCTATCACGATATCGACGAGGGGGTTTTCCACCATGGATTTCCAGTCCGTCGTAAACAGCTCCGCCGGCGCAGTGGCTTCGCGAGGCTTTGCGGGATCGCGAACAACGATCTGGTGGATCTCAAATTGCACACCCGATCCAGAACGCTCCGTAATGAGGCCGCCGTTTTTAGCCAAGGCGTTCCATACCCCGGATCCAACCGTGCCAAATCCGGCAAGACCTACTCCGATGGTGCCATCATTTGTGATCACTCCCGAGCGATAGCGGATATCGTGCGTGCCGCAAAGGCTCAAAGGGCGCCTTGTCACCCTGAAATTGTGCCACGAGGTCACAACCCAGCAGCGTTTTGCCTACTCCTGACTCCCAATATGGTATTTTGACGTGGTAGATTTTTGCATAGGAAACTGGGATTTTCGTGATTTTCATGGAGTTGATCGGATTTCTCTGAATTAAGGAAGTCGCCGGCAGCGTTATACTAATGTGAACAGATGAGTATCGACTCGCGCTACACATGGGATTCCCTCAGGTCCCGGGAAGGTCGCGATCCGAGTTCGCGCCGTCGGAAATTCGGATTCTGGGTCCTCCTCTCAGTTACGGTCGCTGTAATCCTTCATGTTGTGGGCCTTTGGGCTCTCGGAAAGTTTAATCTGCTTCTCGAGCTGGCCGATTTCGAATGGAGCTCCCAGACTTTCCACGTAAGCGAAACTCAGGAACTACCTGCAGATGTTATCGCCCCTGCCCCTGACACCCAGGATTCTACTCCTCCCACCAGTGCTGAAACTCTGCTCACTGAAATCGAGGAGCTTCTTCCTGAACTTGATGATTTGGAGATCGATATTCTCCCTGAGCTCGAAAAACCCAAGGTCTCTCTGGAACCACTTCAGCCGGCCAAATTAGGAGAGGAAAATGCTCCCTTGCTTGAGCCCTTGAAAGCCCCGGAAGTACAAGCCACTCTGGCAGACCTGGGACGCAACGAACCCCTCTTCACCGAAGTTCCGGAAGGACGCGTTGTGATTGAGGAAGGGCGCATCACTGCAGACCTGCCGGATCCCGATTCTTTTCTGAAGGATGTGGCCCTCCGTGGCGCCAATGGTTTGGACGAGAACGGGCTCCTCGAGGGCTACACTGAACTCGGACGCTACCTCAGTTTTGATGTGGATCAGCTGGATCAGGGAAGAGCCGCCCTGCCCAGTGACCTTTTGTTTGAATTTAACGAGAACGAGCTCAAACAGAACGCCCGCCTTGGTCTCATGCAGCTAGGCATGCTGATTGATCGAAATCCCGAAATGTATTGTATTCTCGAAGGTCACTCCGACCTGTTTGGAACCGAATCCTACAACATCGAACTTTCACGCAAACGGGCAATGGCCGTAAAAAACTGGTTGGTTCGCTCGCTCGACCTTGATGCAAGCCGCATCATCGTCCGGGCTTATGGTCACGCCAGACCCAAGGTCCTCACAGGCGACCAGAAAGCACAGGCCATCAATCGCCGGGTTGACATCCTGATGCGTAAAACAATTCCACCGCAGGAAGCCCTTCCGGTCCGAGTAAAGCCTTCTGTAGCTCTCCCGGTCGCGCCAGCCCCGCCAAAACCGGCCACCCCTCCAAAAGCCCTCCCCGTTGAGGAGGACATTCAGCCTCCCCCTCCACCCCCAGCCGAAGAGCTGCCTGAGCCTCCTCCTGCTCGCGCAATTCCCATTGAAGAGGCGCCACCCGCTCGAGCAGTCCCCATCCCGGAGGTGAGCCCATCTCCGCCAGAAGAGCCAGTCGAAGGCCCCTGAGAGCCCACTGGGACCACGAGCAATTTCAGTCCCGCTCCGAGGAGGTCTCTGCTTCCGCTTCGGTTTTGTTGCCCTCCTCGGGCTCGCTGGCCACAGGCACGTCAGCCGAACACTTTTCCACCTGCGGGACCCCTTCTTCCCCCGAGTCTGGTTCCGATGAGGAGTCCCCCTCTTCCGCGGGAGCTGCCTCAGGCTCCTCTCCCAGGCGGACCCGGTGATCATCAGAGATAAGATTTTCAAGAGCTTCCCATCCTCCTGACCGTTGAAGGTTGAAGAGATTCAGATAGAGCGAAACGATCCGGGGATTAAAATCAGCATAGAGCCCATCGACAGTTTTTTTGAGCTTGTCCGCATCCAACTCGTCGGGGAGGGCACCCTCGACCGATCCCTCCCCATTGTGCTCGATTCCCATCCCGTCACAAAAACGGACAAGTAGTGGTTGCTGAAATTTCATGAACCACACCTGAAGCAGGTGCTCCCCAACCGTATCACTTCCACGAAGCTTCAGAGTCTTGTGCATCCACGCGATCTGATCAGCAACCGACTTCCTCTGCACGAAAACGGCGCGTAATTTGCGGGACTGCGCCAGACTCGCTAACGCACTTTTATAAACATCACGATCTTCCTCGCGAAACGTGGTGAAGAGCTCCGTGACAATCGCAGGTTCTACTTCTTTGAAAATTTCGTGTGGTCTCACTTTGCTCTGCTTTATCCTCTCTCAAGCGCCCCGGGTCAAGGCGGTCTTCCCTACTCGACCTCCGAAAGGGTCAGCGAAAGGTAGTTCTGAATTTCATCCCCGGGCACATTGGCTCTCATAAGTGATTCGCCTACGAGAATGGCATTCGCCCCTGCATCGAGGGCAAACTGTGCATCATGCGCGGTCTTTATCCCGGATTCTGAAACAACCATAACATTGTCGGGAACCTCATCGGCAAGTGTTTGAGTCGTGGAAAGATCAGTTTCAAAGGTCCTCAGGTTCCGGTTATTGATTCCGATAAGGTCGGCTCCGAGATCGATAGCCCTTTCCATTTCTGACAAATCGTGAACCTCAACCAGAACGTCCAGCTGGAGATCTCTGGCTGTCTGGTAAAACCGGTGAAGATCTTCGTCCTCGAGACAGGCCACGATCAGCAGGATTGCGTCAGCCCCCGCAATCACCGCCTCGTAAATCTGGGCCTCATGTACTGTGAAATCCTTCCGCAGAAGAGGCACTGGAGAGTCCTTGGAAATTTCAGACAGATAGGTCAGGGATCCCTGAAAATATTTCCTGTCTGTCAGAACTGACATGCAGGAAGCTCCTCCGTCGATATACATCCGAGCCTGTCGGATGGGATCGAAGTTCTGGTCGATCACCCCGACTGAGGGGGAGGATTTCTTCACCTCCGCGATAACCCCTAAGCGATCGGGACCACGATCCAGGGCTGATCGAAAACCTCGGAAATCGTTTCTCTGCAGGGCTTGAGCCTTGAGTTTGGGCGCGAGAGGAACAAGGGGCTCTACCTCGACACGTTTATGGGCAATGATTTCATCAAGCTTGTTCATGCGGCTGCAGGGGTTTAACCGGGAATCTACCCTTATGGATACGAGATTTTTCGAACAAAAGGGGTCAAGTCTCTCTCCACGGGCAGGAAAAAGGACTTGCCGGTCGTTTCCCGCGGTGTATCTAGGCCTCTCACGGATGCGGGTGTAGCTCAGTGGTAGAGCGTCACCTTGCCAAGGTGAATGTCGACGGTTCGAATCCGTTCACCCGCTCCATTAATCAGCCGGGGGAGGACCTCCTCTCCCGGCTGACCTGTCTCTTCCCGGGGACAAAATCACCTAGTGACAAACAGAGAGGCCTGTTCTCGTCGCGCATGGGCATCCCGGGATGCCGCAGACCAGTCTCCTTAAATGTCGAAGTCCAGAATCATCCGAGACGTCTGTTCCCTTCTCGAAGGCCAGCTTGCAGTCATGCAGGCCGCCGCGAAAGAGGCTCGTCACAATGCAACTGGTGAAGAGACTAAGTCCGAGGGCAAATATGACACCCGGGCCATCGAAGCGTCCTACCTTGCGGGAGCTCAATCCGTGCAAGCAGACAAAATCGCTGCTGCGATTGAGGTCCTGCGATGTTTTGAGCCTTCTCCCTGTGGAGAGGGAGAACCTGTCCGGTCTGGAGCACTTGTCGAAACCGAGCACGGAGGAACAATCGTGTTCTACCTCCTCGCACCTGACGGCGGAGGGTCTACCGTTGAATACGAGGGATTTGACTGTATTATCCTCTCTCCTGACTCTTCCCTCTATCAGAGCCTACTGGGAGCATGTCCCGGGGACCTCATTGAAANCATTTCGCTACTGGTCCTGAGTGTAAGCTGANCTGTTCANAGAATGGCGGCTGAAGACAGNGTGTGCTGAATTTCGCTTGATTATGTGGGGGATCTCCCTTGNTTTCNNCCATGGCCTACCACCTGAAACTGNGAATCACTCTGATTGCCATGGTCGCGTTCATTGGCTCTCCCCCGATNCAGGCCAGGAAACCACCCGCGGGCTTTGAGAAAATCGACCAGAATATCGTTATTTCAACAATCCGGACTCAGATGAAGTATGACGTTCAGTCCTTCACGGTGAAGCCCGGCGCCAAGATCAAGCTCACTTTCAGGAACCCGGATGAACTCCCTCACAACTTGATCATCTGCACTCCCGGAGCGTCNAAAGGAAATGATAAGGGAGCCGAACTGGTAAACGCAGTTCTGGCCCTGGGAGCCAAGGGNGCAGAACTTGGGTGGGAGCCGCAGTCCCATCCGAGAATGTTGCATAGCTCCGGNATGATTCAGCCAGGCAAGGAATCTGTCCTATGGTTCCAAGCTCCGGAAAANGAAGGGAAATACCCCTACGTNTGCACCTATCCGGGCCACTTTACCCTGATGAATGGGGTAATGAACGTGTCCCGACGCGCCGCTGTTGGCATNGTGAGGGGCAAGCCGCGGAGTGATCCTTTCTATACCACTCCAAGTATGCGCAAACGCCCNCAGGTGAAGCGTATTTTCATGCCCGAGGCTGGGCCAGCCGCCATTGCGGTAGCTGTAAATGATGATCTCCACTACTGCTGGGACGCTGGCGAATGCCGCCTNCGCTACATTTGGCGTGGAGATTTCATCGATGGCTGGGATGTGTGGAAAGGTAACGGCAACGGATTGGCNTCAATNGAAGGAGATGTCCTGCTTCGGGAAGGTTCTAGTCCTTTCGACAAATTAGTCTCNCAGAGTGCAANCTCTCCGAAGTTCCTCGGGTATTCAGTCAGCAATGGNTTGCCCACTTTCCGATGGAAGGTGNAGNATTTTCATATCGAAGAAACCATCACGCCNACCGCTGACGGNAAAGCGCTTTCCCGCAGCTTTGATATCAANGGCGCGAAGGGAAAATANCCCATCACANTCAAGTTCCAGTCCTCCGAAAAACTATCGGTCTCCAAAGAATCCCAGACTCTGAAGGGTCCGGGACGCCTGACCGTCACCATGATTCCCCGCCATGATCCGTAGCATTACNACCATCATTCTCTCCTCCTGTCTCGCCTCCGCAGACATCTGGACCGACGTCTTCCGCATAGAAAATATTTCTCCTCCNCCAGGGGTCGATGCCCAGATCGGAGGTATTGCAACAACTCCAGAAGGCAATCTTGCTGCGTGTTTTCACCGTGGCGAACTCTTTATCTACAANCCCNGTGAGGAAACGTGGACGCAGTTTGCCTCAGGCCTGCACGAGCCACTGGGCATTCTTGCAGAAAGCAACTCCAGCTTTCTGGTCATGCAGCGCCCCGAANTGACGCGCGTCAAGGATACGGATGGCGATGGGGTCGCAGACCTCTACCAGACCGTCTTTGATGATTTCGGAATGACCGGAAACTATCACGAGTTTGCCTTCGGCCTCGCCCAGGACAAGGAAGGCTTCATCTATCTGGCGCTTGGCACAGCTTCGAATGGCGCAGGTATCCGAGANGAGATTCGGGGACGCTGGAGCACCATCGGCCTCGACCGGAAATATATGCTGAATGGNGCGGATTGGCGCAAATACAAGGGCCGCGCCGGGCGTATGTATTCAAGAGTTCCCTACCGGGGGTGGGTGATCAAGGTTTCCCCAGACGGNAGCGAGTGGCAGCCTTTCGCTAGCGGGTTCCGGTCTCCAGAAGGACTTGGTTTCGACAAGGANGGCCGCCTTTTTGTCGCTGACAATCAGGGAGACTGGTTAGGAACGAGCAAAGTCTTTCACGTGAGGGAGGGGCATTTTTACGGACACCCCGCATCCTTGGTCTGGAAGGAAGGCTGGAANNGAGAGCCTCTGCAGGTTTCCGTGGCAGAGCTCGAAAAAATGCGCACTCCGGCGATGGGCNTNCTGCCCCANGGAGAGCTCGCGAATTCTCCCACGGAACCACGAATGATCCCGAAAGGGGTCTTCGGTGGGCTCAGCGAACAGATGCTCATCGGGGAAATGAACAGCCCCACTCTGGTACGATTCCTTCCCGATCCCNTTGGCGACGTTTCTCAGGGGGCTGCCATACCCTTTCTCCGNACAGGGGCACTGGGNGCGGGTAATCACCGGCTAACCTTCACTCCTGATGGCTCACTATGGGTGGCNAAGACTCACCTTTCCTGGGCCGGAGGCGAAGGNCTGGTCAGAGTTCGCCTCAAGNAACAGGCATCAGACTTTCTTGCGATCGACAGCGTAAAGCTAACCTCCGNNGGATTTTCTCTGGGNTTCACGCAGCCGGTCGACCCTGAGAGTATCGAGAAGATTGAAATAACCCGTCATACCTACAGATACCATGCGTCATATGGTTCTCCAAAGGTGGACAAGCAGNACGTTGCCATCAAAGGAGGTGTCCTGCTGGCGGAAGGTAATCGCTCCTGTGTGATCAGCCTCAAAAACACGGGAGACCTCAAGCCGGGCTACCTNTATACGATTAGCCTCCCTGAGGTGCGCTCAAACGCCGGAAAAAATCTTNTNGGTGACACNGTTTATTACACGCTGCANGCAAAGCGGTAAAATTCTCAGTAGCGCATTCCTNCATCCCTTGCGCCGCATTCTATCCTGAANGGATCAAATGNCCNTTACGGGCTAGAATTACCACGGAGATGGAGGTAATTTCCACGTATGCGGNGGTTGCTAAGAACAGTTATCCTCCTTCTTACGGTGGTTNCCCTCGCTCTGACAGCGTGGACCCAGCGGCACTGGATTACGACTGGGGTCGGGAACTCGAAGGATTCCCAANTCAGATCCGGGCCTGTNCCGGACCTTGCCACCTACCGGACTCTATCAGCAGACCTCGAGCAACATCGCAAACGCCTTGGACGATCCTACCTGAAGGCTACGGATGGACCTGAGAGAGAGATCCTTCTGTCACAGACTCGCGAACTTTTGCAAATGAGTCTGCCCCGCCTGATGCGGTGCTGGCTCGGCACACCGTGGGATTTCAACGGAACGGCTCACGAGCCGGGAACAGGAAAAGTCGCCTGCGGGTATTTTGTCTCCTCTGTNCTCCAGGATGCGGGATTCAAANTTGAATGGGCACCGCTCGCTCAACAGGCTTCCCAAAATATCTTAGGAACGTTCCTCTCTCCGGAAAAGATGAGAATCAGAGTCGGAATGGCCTACGACGTATTTGTTAATGAACTTCTTCTCTCAGGGCCCGGGATTTACATTGTTGGGCTCGATAGCCACGTTGCTTTTCTNGTTATTACAGCCAGTAATGAAATCCGATTCATCCATTCTTCCAGCTCNAGTGCCTGCTGCGTNATCGATGAACCCAGAGAGCGCTCTGATGTCGTTCGCAACTCAGAATACCGGGTAACTGGCAACCTGACAGCAAGCAACGAGGTTCTTCGCAAATGGCTTCTCGGCGAAAGGTTCAGGACTCAGACCCGCTGAGCCCACAGGCTGATTCTGTCTCTTTTGCATTGTTACCCTTCNGTTGGGCCGCCCTCCAGAAGCGCAAGGCAGTCCNTGCGCGAGCGGGGCAGTTTTCCGAATGCTCGCTCCAGAGCTGCTCCTGCATTTACCCCGTCATGACCGACCCCTAGAAGCTCTGCCAGCCTTCGCTCATAGTGAAGAAGTGCAGGTCGATCCGCTGCAGATTTCGATAGGTAGCGAAAAGCTCCACGCAAAAGATCGAACAACTCTGGAACAGGATACTCCCGCTCGACGACGGCCTCGAGAAGCTGGCAAAAGTATGCGGCCACCATGGTCTCAGCGTATCCCCGCCGTAACTCAGCATGGAATCCTGACACCTCNATTTCTTTCAAAACGTGCAGATCGCTTTTCCTGCTCGGGCTCCACACCAGTTCCGCCTCAACGAAAAGGTCAAGTTGTCCAGCAAATGGACTCGTTGCGCGACGAGCTGCCTTCGCAACCGTCTTGATCAATCCTGCTTCCCGGCTGCACCAGTGCACAATGAGACTCGTGTCACCTAGCCTGGTAACTCGAGTGACTATTCCGCGNGCCTTTTCCATAACCAAAGTGCTGCTTTTCTCTCCAAATCCCGGCATATCCAGACTCAGGCATACGAACANGGCCGGGGACACACTCTCGGAGGAGGATCTGCCCAAACCTCCAGATCCTGCCCCAACCTGTCAAGGACGCTAAGATNGGTCNGCAGCTTGACAGTTTCGATGGCACCATCCGTTCTTCTCTGCTAAGCGTTTTCCTGTCCCAGTGTCATGTCTGCNCTCACCTCTCTTCTAGGAATCGTTGTTCTTCTGGGTGTTGCGACAATTTTCTCTTCCAACTGGCGAGCTATCCGCCTCCGCACGGTGGCCGGGGCCCTGCTGCTCCAGATCGGGCTGGGAGCATTTGTCCTTTTCACCACGCAAGGNCAGGCCATTCTCGGCTCTCTCTCCAATCTGGTGCGCGCTATTATTGCNAGCGGGGATAAGGGTATCGAATTTCTATTCGGAACCCTCGCAGAACAGGAGTCCATGGGCTTCATTTTTGTCGTTCGTGTCCTACCGGTAATTATCTTTTTCGCCTCCCTGATCGCAGTCCTCTACCACCTTCACATCATGCCGCTGATCATTCGCAGTCTCGGCGGTGTNCTGCGCATGCTGCTAGGCACGAGCCGGGCTGAATCCCTCTCAGCCACTGCNAATATCTTCGTTGGTCAGACCGAAGCGCCACTCGTCGTACGCCCTTATATCNCCCGGATGACCCAGTCGGAGCTCTTTGCCATCATGGTAGGGGGGCTCTCCTCAATTGCAGGCTCCGTATTGGCAGCGTATGCGGGTATGGGNGTCAACCTCGAGTATCTCCTTGCCGCATCGTTCATGGCNGCACCCGGGGGATTGCTTTTCGCCAAGATCCTTTTCCCCGAAANCGATACTCCAGAGGAAAACCTCCCTGACGAAGATNAGGAAGACAAGCCTGTCAATGTCCTCGANGCCGCCGCACAAGGAGCATCGGCAGGGTTAAAGCTCGCGTTGAATGTTGGTGCCATGCTACTCGCGTTTATCGCGCTCATCGCCCTGCTCAATCTGGGCCTTGGGACCATAGGCAGNTGGTTTGGCTGTCCCGACATTTCTCTGCAGCAAATTCTTGGGACCATCTTTGCACCTCTCGCCTGGATTCTGGGCGTNCCCTGGGAGGAAGCTAGCAGNGCCGGGAGTTTTATCGGCCAGAAGATTATTCTCAATGAATTCGTNGCTTATAAGGCCCTCCTCGATGATGGCTCGCTCTCTCCTCTCTCGGAAGGCATTGTGACTTTCGCCCTATGTGGTTTTGCNAACCTATCCTCAATCGCCATTCTTCTTGGCGGCTTAGGGGGAATGGCACCAAGCCGCCGCCCGGATATCGCCCGGATGGGTCTCAAGGCTGTATTCGCCGCCTCCCTTGCTAACTTTATGAGTGCCGCGATTGCAGGCCTTTTTCTAGCTTTGAGCAATTGAANCCTCCCGCACNGGTGACTGACAACACANCAACCTCTAAAAAACCTATGATTGAGCTTCTCCTCGCCCTTNCCGTTGGGATCGTTGTCGGTATTATTTTTAGCGCCTGNAAACTCCCGGTTCCTGCGCCTCCCGCTATTGCCGGAGTGGTTGGTATTCTGGGAATTTATCTGGGCGCTCAGGCGTGGCCCTTCATTGTGAGGATATTCTCCTGAGTCGAAAACCATGCCCTTTCTTCCTCAGGAAATTATCCGGCGAAAACGCGATGGCCACGCCCTACGCAGGGAGGAAATCAATTTTTTCATCAGTGGACTAACCGATGGAAACATCACTGATGGTCAGGCTGCCGCCTTCGCCATGGCTGTCTATTTCAAGAGCCTCAGCTCGGAAGAGTGTGTCGACCTGACCCTCGCAATGCGCGATTCCGGAATCGTCCTGGACTGGTCGAAATACCNCTTGGACGGCCCGGTAATCGACAAGCATTCTACGGGAGGAGTAGGGGATCTGGTGTCGTTGGTCCTTGGACCGCTGCTCGCCGCTTGCGGCGGCTATNTCCCCATGATTTCAGGACGAGGGTTGGGCCATACAGGCGGGACCCTTGACAAGTTAGAAGCNATACCAGGTTACAATATTTCTCCTCAAACCACTTTTTTCCAGAAAGTGGTAAGCACCGCAGGTGTAGCCATAATTGGTCAAACAGAGCTTCTTGCACCGGCTGATGGTCGCCTTTACGCAATCCGGGATACCTCCGCAACAGTTGAGTCCATTGGCCTGATTACTGCCTCNATTCTATCCAAGAAACTCGCTGCTGGTCTCGATGCCCTNGTCATGGATGTTAAGGTCGGAAATGGTGCGTTCATGGCTACCCCCGAGCAGTCACGGGCACTNGCCCAGAGCATAGTCAAGGTCGCAAGCGGGGCAGNAACGCCNACCTCAGCTCTGCTTACGGATATGAACCAGAGTCTTGGTTCAAGCGCGGGAAATGCCATTGAAGTGAGAGAGGCAATTGACTTCCTCACTGGCAATCGGCGCAATGAGCGACTCGAAGCGGTCACCNTCTCTCTCTGCTCAGAGGTTCTTCAGATCTCCGGGCTTGCAGAAACAGAAGNTGAAGCCCTCGCGTCTCTTCGAAAGGCTCTAACCTCCGGGCAGGCGGCTGATCGGTTCGCTCAAATGGTCTGTGCGCTGGGAGGGCCTGCAGACCTTCTCGAGCGCCCAGAAAACCACCTGCCTCTCGCCCCCATCACCAAGGAAATCTACCCNTCTGAGGAAGGTTTCGTTACTTCTATCAATACTCGCGAACTTGGTCTCGCANTGGTGAGACTGGGAGGAGGTCGAAGCGAGCCCGGGCAAANCATCGACCCACGGGTGGGCCTTGGAAAAATCATTGGCCTCGGAGAGAAAGTAGACCGTAAAACACCCCTCGCNTTGATCCANGCGGATTCGGAAGATTCTGTCCTGAGAGTCGCAGATGATTTGCGATCCGTATTTACGGTAAGTGCCCGGGCCCCGGAAGAGTCACCTGTTATTCTTGAGCGGATTGCCTCACCATGAAACGCGTAATCCTTCTGGTCATGGACTCCCTCGGAATTGGGAGCGCCTCCGATGCCAGTTCCTTTGGAGCCGCCGGATTTACCGATGAAGGCGCAGACACTCTAGGTCACATCGCCAGAGCATTTACCCTTGCCGGCACTCCTCTCCAGCTACCGAATCTTGCAAAGCTTGGGCTTCTCGAGTCTTACAAACTCAAGCACGGGCTCTATCCCGCCGGGATGAGCCCTCCTGAAAAAATCCATGGGGCGTGGGCCTACGCGAAGGAAACAAGTCGTGGAAAAGATACCCCCAGTGGACATTGGGAAATCGCTGGAGTCCCGGTTTCGTTCGAATGGTCTTACTTTCCACGAAGCACCCCTTTCTTTCCAGAGCCGCTCAGCAAGCAGATTTTCGATCAAGGACTTATCGCGGGTTCTCTCGGAAACTGCCACGGATCAGGAACTGAGATTATCAAGCAGTTTGGAGCGGAGCATATCATATCCGGCAACCCGATCTTCTATACTTCCGGCGACAGCGTTTTCCAGGTGGCAGCACATGAGACACACTTCGGATTGAAGCGCCTCTATGAACTATGTCAGTGCATTCGACGCCTCCTTGACGCCAGTGATCTCACCATCGGTCGAGTCATCGCTCGACCTTTTACTGGTAAAAGTGCGGCAGAGTTCAAGCGCAGTGGTAACCGGCGCGACTTTGCCATGCCTCCGCCAGGCACCACGATTCTTGAGAAACTGCGCGAAGCAGGTGGATCGGTCATCGCAGTTGGCAAGATCGCCGATATCTATGCACATACTGGAATTACCCAAGAGGTCAGGGCCCATGGACACCCAGCCCTATGGAAAGAGACCCTTCGTGCCCTGGGGCAAAGTGGAGACGACACTATTATAATGACAAATTTTGTCGATTTTGACGCCGTTTATGGTCACCGCCGGGACCCTCACGGATACGGTCGGGCTCTCGAAGAATTCGATCGCAACCTGCCCGTCCTGCTCTCTGCAATGCACCCGGGCGACCTGCTGGTCATTACTGCTGACCATGGAAACGATCCCACCTGGCCCGGATCGGACCACACCAGAGAAGACATTCCAATTCTCTTAACTGGAGACAAAGTCCCCGCCGGCACTTCTCTTGGAGCACGGGACACTTTCGCAGATATCGGGCAGACCATAGCTTGCTATTTTTCACTGGAGCCTTTTCCCAATGCCACTTCTCTTATCTGAACACTCTATTTCAAGATGTCCTCTCCCACACCTCACATTGAAGCAGTCCCCGGAGATTTTGCGCCCACAGTCCTCATGCCCGGTGATCCTCTGAGAGCCAGACACATTGCCGATGAATTCCTTTCGGGTGTTCGACAGGTCAACGGCGTACGTGGAATGCTAGCTTTCACCGGTGAACACGAGGGGGTAAAGGTCTCCGTCATGGGCAGCGGGATGGGAATCCCATCCATTTCCATCTACGCGCGGGAACTTTGGACCGAATACGACGTAGAAACAATTATACGTGTGGGAAGCTGTGGAACCTCTCACTCGGAAGTAAGCGTTCGCGATATCCTGATTGGCACCGGGGCATGCACGGACTCCAAAGTCAACCGGAGTCGCTTTAAAGGGCACGACTTTGCCGCAATCGCTGATTTTGATCTCGCTAGCAAAGCCGTCTCCGTCGCTGAATCCCTCGATATACCAGTCAGAGTCGGGAACCTCTTTTCTGCTGACCTTTTCTACAGTCCCGAGCCGGATATGTTTGACGTCATAGAGGCCATGGGTGTTCTCGGAATTGAGATGGAAGCTGCAGGACTTTATGGATGTGCTGCGGAATGCGGCAAGCGAGCACTTGCAATCTGCACGGTCTCAGACCACATCCGGACCGGGGAGGCAACCTCCTCGGAGGAACGGCAAACGACTTTCAATGACATGGTCCGGATTGCTCTTGGAACTGTCCGTTGAGAACAAATATTACTCAAAGAACGCCTGCCAGCCTCTCCACCCGCCCCAAAAGAAGTTTCACCCTGCGGCTGCCTTTCCGGGTGGTTACGAATTGGTCTTCTCTCCCTATTTCCAGAGCAGAGGACACCCGGTGGGTTCCGAATTCCACCTCGGCTATGTTCACCTCGACTCTGAGGAACACCCCACGGCTGAACCACTCCCCGAACCGCTCTTCACCAAGGGCGTTTCCCTCTCGAACAAACCGTAATGTTCCACCAGTTCCGCTCCCCGGTTGCACTTCGAAACCATCCCCCTGAAATACGGTGATAATCGCACGCTCGATGTTATAACGGGATGCAAATTCGATCGTTCGGGACAGAACCACACCTGACCGGATTCGAGCGCTGTCCTCAACCACCCCACACCCCGAAAAGAGCACACCGAAAGCGGAAATAACGACTCCCAGGAGTCTCTTTCTTTCGCAAAACACTTCCACCACCTTGAACAAGAGCTCCCGCTTCGCAAGGATTGCTTACTCCGGAAAATTCCCGGGGCTGTCCTCTCCAAGATGACTTAACACCGTCTTGACTCCCCACTTATGATGATCACACTCCCGACCAGATGGCCGAAAATTCATTGAGCGATGACCTCCAGGCGCTCGACACTGCAGCTCTAAAGGGCCGCCTGTCGGAACTCCGGAGGTACCTTTGACGTTCCTACGCTGGAAAACACCATCGCCGACATCGAGAAAAAGATGGAGGCTTCAGATTTCTGGAACGATCAGAACACGGCCCAGCAAACAGTCAGGGAAGCCAGCAGGCTTAAGGGCAAACTCCATCCTTTTCTAAAACTTGAGGAGCGCCTTCAGAATATCGAGGCTGGAGTCGAACTCGCGAGAGAGTTCGATGATGTCGAATCGGCTCGGGAAGCAGTTTCCGAATTCCTATCCTTGCAAGGAGACATCGGCAGCTTTGAGCTTGTTACCCTGCTGGATAAACCATCTGACCCCAACAATGCCTATCTTTCCATTCAGGCAGGCGCAGGAGGAACGGAAGCCTTTGACTGGGCTCAGATGTTACTAAGGATGTATATGCGTTGGGCCGATAGCCGTGGCTTCAAGGTTTCCATCACCGACGAACAGGAAGGGGAAGGTGCAGGGATCTCCAGTGCATCTCTTAAAATTGAAGGGGAGTATGCTTACGGCTATCTGAAGAACGAACGTGGAGTCCACCGGCTCGTCCGTATATCCCCCTTTGATGCTGCTGGGAAACGTCACACCTCGTTTGCGGCGATCGATTGCACTCCTGAAATCTCAAACGATATCAATATCGAAATTCCTGAGAGTGACGTGGAGATTCAAACAACCCGCTCCGGTGGCAAGGGTGGGCAGAACGTCAACAAAGTTGAGACTGCGGTACTCATGAAGCACAAGCCCACCGGGATAATGATCCGTTGTACTCAGGAACGCTCTCAGCTGCGTAACCGGGAACTGGCCTGGGAATTAATGAAAGCCAAACTTTACCAGATCGAGGAGGATAAGCAGAAAGCGGAAGCTGACCGTACATACGGTGAAAAAGGTGAGATTGGCTTTGGGAGCCAGATCAGGTCCTACGTTTTCCAGCCATACCAGATGGTTAAGGATCTGCGCACCGGATGCGAAACCGGCAATATTCAAGCGGTTATGGATGGCTCTATCGACCCTTTTATCGAAGCCATGCTAAGGGGGCAGCAAAACTCCTGAAGCCATCACGATTGGAAGTTGGTTCGTCTGGCATATCTGCTAAGCTTCTCTGCCCATGAAGATCCTTCTCCTTCTTCTGCCAGCCTTTTGTGCATCTGCCGTCGCGGAGCTCGAATGGCGTAACTTTGAGAACGCGGATAAGACAAAATCGTTTCAAGGGCGATTAGTCGGTTATGACCCGCTTACCAAAAAAGTCACCGTCCAGCGGCAATCTACCCTGCGCCCTGTTACTTTCAAAATCGACCTCCTCTCGAAAGAGCACCGTCGTTTTGTCGAAAGCCGCGCTGTCGAGCTGGAAGCGGAAGGAGGCCTGCGCATGATGTTTTATGAAAGCGTTCAGAAAGTGGGGAGCGCGCGAACCGGCAGCACGAAAACCAGTACTTATGACGGAGGTTATAAAATCGAAATCAGGAACTACCTCCGACGGGCAATTCAGGATGTCTCGGTGGACTACCTCATTATTTACAGGAAGGATTCGACAAACGGTAACGGTACAAGGTCCATAAAACGTGGAAGCAGAAACCTCACTGCTCTTGTACCAAACTATGACGAAAATATCGTCATCGGCGGCATTCCACTTACAAGCTACTACAAGGCAGGGTCCGTCACTGCAGTCGCAGGGTCCACATGATGTCGAGGAAGTGGCGCGGTCAGCGCTACAAGGTCACAGCGGAGCCGGGACGCTCTGATAGGGTGCATCGCCCGGATCAAAGTCGGAGGGCGTGTTGTTAAGACTGAAGCATCGAGTGCAGACGTGCTGAGGAAATATAGTGACGCTTTTGAGGGGTCCGGCAGTCCCTAGTGAAAACCTGCTCGAAGCAGGCGGACTTGCGGATCCTCAGCGCGAGGCCACATCCTGGTCAAAGGCCACGAGTTCTCCCCAAAGTTGCTGGGGAGAGTGAGAGGGGCCAGTCATAACAAAGCGGGGGATGCAGTTTGGGCTCATTCCCAGTTCCGCTACAAAGTCATGAAAGAGGTCTCTGATAGCGTCCCGCAAGACAGGATCAGAATTGGCTGGCAGCAGGAAAAGCAGGGCACGCCGCCCGTTGTCGTGATAATTACTCAGGAGTGTCTGCCCTGGTAGGATTTCCAGAAGATCGCAGAAAGCCTCCAAAGGATCGGTTTCGCCCGAAAAATCAAAGGGAACGCTCACCAGAGTCGAAGGCACAGCGTAGCAAGCGTGGGTTTCCACGGCGCTCTCCATAGCCGCGTAAAACTCCAACTGACTGATAGCTCGATGATCGAGTTCTTCTCGAACGAACTCTTTAGGCGTTGCCACGCTGCGGTCGCAGACTGCCTTCATGAGATCAAACGTGCTCGGGGTGATTTTCTCCAGTGGGAGATCCTCCACCACGAGAACATGTGAAGGCGCCCGGCCCGCCCTGCGAATGGGATAGGCCGCCAGATACCCGGAACTGCGAATAGATGGCGTTTTTAAGAGAGCCTTTTGTACAAGGAAGCAGCTCCGGGCCAGAGCTTCAGACACAATTGGGTGATCCTTCTGGCGCAACCGCTCAGGAAAACACTCGACACCCCCCGTGGAACTAACGCGGATAAGAGTTGTGGAGGACGGTCCACTGGGAAGCTCGTAGACTGCGGCTTTCCTCGTAAAAGTAATCTGCGCTAATCTTTCGAGGATTGCCGCAGGAAGAAAGGAGTCCGTTGCCTCTCGCAATTGAGCTACCTGCTCATCGATTGCACCGTCGTCGACTCCTTGAAACTCCAGTCTTTGTTGAAGATCCTGCCGGGAGAGAACCAGAAGCTCTCGCTCCGCACGATACCTTCTGTTTTCTTCAAGAAGGAGATCTCTCTCGGCCAGCAATCGCGCACTTTGTGCTCTATCCGATCTGGAGGCGAAGCCTACCAGAAGCCCGAAAACAGGCAGGGCGACCATCGCATGGAGGTGATCCGAACTCACGCTGGTCTCACCCATCCAGAAACTTGCCACGACGAGGAGTGATATGGCAATTCCCCCCGCAAAACAGCCGCCGACAGGCCCATGCCTCACACCAAGAAGAGCCGGGAGGAGCAAAAAAGGCGTCGGATTTAATACAAGGCTTTCGGAATCATAAGGGGTAAGCAGAGCATTCAATCCAACCGTTAAAAGAAACAAACTCGCGAACCAAATTGAAAACGCTGTCACTCGATGCGCAGGCGCCATAAGGAGTGTTCCAGGGATAGTAGACAAGGTCTTAGCAGACATTGACGGGGGAAGGGACAAGGGTGAATTCATCCACCCGCTCAGCAAAATCCACTGAACAGGGTCCCCAGCTAACTGGACTGAATGAGCCTATCCAAAAACAAATTTAGAAATGAAATTAACCATACCTGATATCCAATAATCTGGTTAACTGATACAATTATTCATCAGGTCCAAATTACCAATCCTCAGCTGATCCGCTGAGACGTTTACCTCGACGCTCTAGTGCCCTATAAGTCAGGGATAAATTGCTCCGTTAAACTTTTGGTCACGGACTTTAAAAGAAACCGTCACGACCCCTACTCATTTCTTGAATGGTCGCCTTCTGGAGTAATCCCACGAATGGGAAAATAAGCGCCAGTTGGATCCACCATAGAGGCTGGATGTTTGGCCTACTTAACGAAATGTCACTGTCTGGACCCGGGAGTCACCTCAAGTGTCAGCTCTTTCCCTTTGCGTAATACCGTGATCTTTACCTTCTCACCAACTTTCAACGACTCCAACACATAGGTATAATCGTAGATATTCTTCACCGCTTTCCCTGCTACGTTCACCACGACATCTCCACCCTGTATTCCCGCCTTGTCCGCCGGTCCACCCTTGGTTGCTCCGGAAAGTTTTACCCCGACGGCATCACCCTGCGAATAATCTGGTACTGTTCCTAGGTAAGCCCTCAGGTTTGCCCGTCTTCCCTGTCCCTCTGGTCGCTCCACCTTAACGTAATCAGGAGCGTCTTCTGCTGACGCTAGCCCTCTGGCAACAAGCGCCATGAAACGGGTCACCTTCTCGGTTCCAGGATAATTAATCTTATCCGCTGTATCTCTCGGCGTGTGGTAGTCGTCATGAGCCCCCGTGAAGGCATTGAGAATCGGTACTTCCCTAAGATAAAAGGAAGTCGCATCGGTAGGGAGATAAGCATCACTCTGGGTCTTGATGGGAAGACCTATAGGAGCATTCCTCTGCTCGATAACCCGTGGCCATACCGAACTTGATCCTGTGCCCTGCAGAACCAGTGATTCGTCAAGACGGCCAACCATATCCATATTGAGGTTCGCTGCAAAAATGTCATTCAACTTGGCGTCCTGATCCCCCTTGATCCGCTGGGCCACCTCCTTGACAAAACGCGAGGACCCGATCAATCCGATTTCTTCTCCGGACCACGCAGCAAAAATCACGTCTCGCTGCAGGCGGAGCGCGCCTGCCTTCTGCTGGGCTGCAAGGTATTGCGCAATTTCCAGCAGGGCGGCAACTCCTGACGCGTTATCATCTGCGCCGTAGTGAATCTTCCTCGCTTCTTTCCCTGTAGCTCTCGATCCACTCCCGTAAGATCCGAGATGGTCTACATGTGCCCCGAGGATAAGAGCGGGCCGACGGTGAGCCTCTGCATCCCGGGCGGCCAGCCGCCCAACAACATTCCGTCCCACCCGCTTTTGCTGAATTATATCGATTGTCGCCTTGACGGTGACCTTTGGAACCTTGATCCCCATCATCATTTCACCCTTATCGAGCGTGGTCTGAATCTCCTCCAGATTTTCGCCTGTGGCAGCGACGAGTTTCTCTCCAATTTTCTTGCTCAGAGAAAAGGCGGCTATTCCTGAGTCGGCCATCGAAGCATCGTATCTTAATCCCACCAGCTCGTCCTTCACCTCGGTATTCGGACCGGCTACGAAAATGATTCCTTTTGCACCTTTTTGCCGAGCGGTCATTGCCTTGTAGCGCATGCTTGAGTAGCGGGCAAACTGGCGCCGGCGCTCAGCACTGACGTTCTCGGGCATGAAGCGCAGGACCAGCACCCACTTATCCTTAACCGCCAGATGGTAATAGCTGGAATACATCGAACTCTTTTTCCCGTCCGCCCCAATTTGTCCCTTGGGAATCTCAATCCCGTATCCGGCAAAAACGATTTCCTCAGCCTCGATCTCTCCTAGTTGTGAAAAGGATAACGGCTTCCAGTCTTCATTAATCCTCAGATCCGTATTTTCGCCATTAATGGTGAGAGTCAGTTTGTTTTTTTCTCCAAGGTCGACACCCGCTGTAAATTCGAACGGATGAAAATAGTCGTCCGCCAAGAATGGCTTCAATCCGGCAAGCTCAAATGCCTTGCCTACATAGGCAGTGGCTTTCTTTTCGCCAACGGTGCCTGTCATACGCCCCTCCAGATCTGGTCCTGCGAGGTATTCGATGTGATGACGTAAGTCGTCTTTGTCCACTTGCGCTCTCGTTCCCGTCAACCCGTCGAGGGCTTCTTGGGAAGGCTCTGCCTTTTGGACATCAGGGGTATTTGTGGATGAGCCCCGGAGCGGAGCTTCAGCCAGCAGCGCAAGAGCTGCCTCATGATTCCATTGCGCCAGAAAAATCTGCGATCCTGAGAGCCCGGAGCGCTTGCTGGTCCAGGAAAGACGATTCCCATCCGGGGAAAAAGCAGGCAACCCATCGAACCCGTCCATCCACGTTACCCTCACTGGCTGTTTCTTCCCGGCGGCATCAACGAGATATAACTCAAAGTTTGCGAACCCATTCAAATTCGTCGCAAAGATAAGATAATCCCCGCTGGGATGAAAATATGGGGCCCACGACATCGCTCCAAGATCCGTGAGCTGCCTCTCTTTTTTGCCTGTGAGCTCCATGGTGAAAATCTCAGCCTGATCGCCCTCACGGTTAAAGCGCCGCCAGCAGATATTCTTCCCATCAGCGTCGAAGAAAGGCCCTCCGTCATACCCCTCTTCGGAAGTCAAACGCTCTACGTTGGACCCATCAGAATCCATAATGAAAAGGTCCATGAGGAATGATGGATTCAGTTTGAACCAATCACGATCTTTCTCACTCAACTCACTTGCTTCAGAATATCCGAGACGATTTGATCCGAAGACGATTTTACTTCCATCCGGAGAATATGCTCCCTCGGCATCGTAACCAACCGTCTTGCTGAGGTTTCGAGATTTTTTTGTTCCTAGGTCGTATTCATAAATATCGTAGAAGGGGTCGTAATCCCACGAGTAGCGTTTTTCCGTTCCTTCTGCTCGACGCTTCAGCGCTTCCTCCTGCTTTTTCCTCGAGTCAGGGTCACTGTGGGTAGACGCAAACATCACTTTGGTGCCCGAGGGATGAATCCACGCGCAGGTCGTCTTTCCGTGGCCAGGTGAAATACGCTGGGTGTCCCCTGTTTCCAGATCCATCAGGTAGATCTGAAAGAAAGGATTATCCTCGGAACGCTCACTCTGAAAAATCATCTTTTTCCCATCGGAGCTGAAATAGCCTTCTCCCGCCCGCTTTCCAGCAAAGGTAAGCTGCCGAACCGAGCTGAGGAGTCTCCCCTCTTTTGTTGCTGCATCCTCCGCAGGATCTTCCGCAAATACCGCTAGATTTAGACTCAGAAAGAGGGACAAATGGAGGGGAAATGCTCTCATGGTATGTAAATCTAATAGAAGCAGGCTGAGGATCCGTCAAATATACGCTGGGAATTGCTTTTCGTCCGCAAATTCCCGATGAG
This sequence comes from Roseibacillus sp., assembly GCA_002715825.1. GTDB lineage: Bacteria > Verrucomicrobiota > Verrucomicrobiia > Verrucomicrobiales > Akkermansiaceae > Roseibacillus_B. The sequence goes on from PBAI01000026.1 coordinate 91,928, forward strand.
AGTGCAGGCTATGCGCATTGATATCCTCACGCTCTTCCCCGAAATCGCTCTGGCGCCACTGCGCGAGAGCATAATTAAGAGAGCTCAAAATGCGGGGATCGTGGAAATTCATGCTCACAACCTGCGATCGTGGGCTTTGGACAAACATCGTAAAACAGATGATTACCTCTGTGGGGGGGGGCAGGGCATGCTCCTCAAGCCTGAGCCAATCTTCGCTGCAGTCGCAGAGCTCCGCGGAGAAGAAACCAAGGTCATCCTGACCACCCCTCAAGGAGTTCCCTTTAAGCAGTCGACTGCCCAGAGGCTTAGCACCTCTGGACATCTGATATTTATCTGTGGTCATTACGAGGGTGTAGATCACCGGATAGTCGACCATCTGGTTGACGAAGAAATCAGCATCGGAGACTACATTCTGACCAACGGGGCGCTGGCTAGCGCCGTTCTCTGCGACGCAATCATCCGCCTGCTTCCGGGAGCCCTTGGTGACGACCGGTCTACCGCTGAGGAGTCCTTCTCTGACGCAACCCTTCTGGAGTCGCCGGCCTACACCAAGCCTGTGGATTTCATGGGCATGAAGGTCCCTGACGTTCTTGTGTCCGGAAACCATGCTGCCATCGACAAATGGAAAAAAGAGCAAGCTCTGGAGCGTACCCGCCAGAATCGTCCTGACCTGATTGATCGCTCCAGAGAAGAACCGTGAGTCCACGGCAACCGTTCCGGCTTTCCGGATAGTTTAACTCTGGTCACAAGTGATCCGCCACCACTACAATACAGCATGCAAAGCATGACCGGATTCGGGCGGGGGGCGCACGCAACTGAGCACATTGCTGTTCGCGTGGAGGCATCCTCGGTCAATCGCAAGCAGGGAGAGGTTCACCTCTTCATGCCGCGCAACCTCGCAGAGCTTGAGCCCCGCCTCCGAAAGCACGTCCTTGGGCGGATCACCCGCGGAAGAGTAAACATCAATGTATCTATTGAACACCCAGGCGGACTCGGAGAAAGTGTCAGGATTGACGCAGATAAAGCACGTGCCCTGCAATCTGCTTTCAGGGAATTATCTGAGAGCCTTGGCGAGAGGCTCTCTCCTCAAGCAGCAGACTACCTTCGTGTTCCTGACATTTTCGTCTTCAGCGACGGCTCCCACGTCGAGGAAACGCTTGAGGCTTTGCTACCAGCCCTTGATGAAGCATTGGAAAATCTGATCGAAATGCGGACCGAGGAAGGAGCTGACCTCCGGACTGAGCTCGCACGAATCCTCAAGACTCTCGAGGACCTGACCAATGAAATCGAGGATCACGCTCCTTCCGTTGTCGTCGGCCACCGGGAAACCCTGCTCTCCCGCCTAGGAGAGGCAGGCCTTGAAATTGACCTCGGTGACGAGCGAATCCTCAAGGAAATCGCCCTCTTTGCTGATCGCTGTGAAATTACGGAAGAGTTGACGAGGCTGAAGTCTCATTTCCGGAAGTTTCATTCTTATTTAGAGGGATCAGGAGTGGTGGGCCGTTCAATGGACTTTCTTTGTCAGGAAATCAACCGGGAGCTGAATACCATTGGATCGAAGGCAAACGATGCCGTGTTGGCTCAAGCAGTTATAAACGCCAAAACCGAACTCGAAAAGATCAGGGAGCAGGTTCAGAATATCGAATGAATCCACCTTGGTAATGGAGTGTCTCCAGCTATCGGAGCCACGCAGAGCCTAGGCTTCAGCTACCATCCGGAATTATCTGCTCGCCTCCCAGCCGACTGCCCCTCGCTGAGAAAGACGTTTCCCTTAACCCGTGTTTCATCCTTCGTTACGATGCAGCTTACCAGCCCCAGCCACCACCCTCCTCTGGACGTAGACTTTGTGCCTGCAGCACTCTGGCACAGAACCTACGATGGTCTTGTCGAAAACGATCCCAGAAGCAGCGACCTATACCTGGCGCTAACGCGTAAGGATGGCACTACCTTCCGACACCACCTGCGCATACTTCCTCACGAAGGAAGAAACAGAGCTCTCAACAACAGGTATGTTGAACGCACCATAAAGTTTCTCTTCTGGATGAAAGGTGGAAGCCGTCTCCTCGTAGCGGGAGAGGAATCTATCGTCAGCCTGCTCGCAAGACTCTACTCAGAGGATGGTGCCCGTTCTTTCGATCGCGAGATCGTCGGACAGGGAATATTTGGCGAACCAATCACGGTCGCAGCCTGCTCCCGGGAAGAACTTCCGCCTCCCTCGGAGGAGAATGTGACATTAGGAAGGAACCTGAATGGTTGCCGCATTGGATTTGATCTCGGTGGATCTGACCGAAAAGCCGCAGCCGTTATAGACGGAAAGGTGGTGTTCTCGGAGGAGATCCCGTGGGACCCTTATTTCCAATCGGACCCTGAATACCATCTGAACGGAATTCGAGATACCCTCCAGAGAGCTGCCGCACATCTGCCCCGAGTAGACGCTATTGGCGGATCTGCGGCCGGAGACTACATCAACAACGAAGTCCGAATCGCGTCCCTTTTCCGAGGGATTACCGATCAGGGCATTTTTGAACGTGATGTCCGCCCTATCTTCTTAAAACTGCAGAAGGAGTGGGGAGACATCCCCTTTGTCGTGATCAACGACGGTGAAGTAACCGCTCTTGCTGGGTCCATGAGCATGGGTGCCAATGCCGTATTGGGCATTTCCATGGGCACCTCACTCGCGGCCGGATACTGTACGCCCGGGGGACGTATCACCCCTTGGATTAACGAACTCGCCTTTGCACCTGTAGATTATCGGGACGAAGCACCCCGGGACGAATGGTCCGGAGATACCGGATGCGGTGTGCAATATTTTTCGCAGCAGGCAGTCGCCCGTCTGGCTCCTGCGGCCGGCTTCAACTTTGGTGACATGCCCTTCCCGGAGCAACTTCTGGAAGTCCAGAAAGCGATGGAAAAAGGTCACGAAGGAGCTCGGAAAATTTATCAGTCGATCGGCATCTATTTAGGTTATACGATCGCGCATTATGCCAATTTCTATCAGATCGAGAATCTCCTCATTCTTGGAAGGGTTACTTCCGGGCATGGTGGAGAGCTCATCCTTGATAAAGCTTCTGAGGTTCTCCGGGACGAATTCCCGCACCTGACAGAGCAAATCACAATGACGACTCCAGATGAACAGATGAAGCGACATGGTCAGGCCGTCGCCGCTGCGAGCCTTCCCGCCTGCCCGACAGTATGATCTAACTCCCTTATGAATTTTTCGAATTCTACCGCTACCACTTTCATTCCCTCCGATGAGTCTGAGCGCTCTGCGCTTTCCCGTATCACTCATCTCGGAATTGGCGCCCATCAAGATGATCTGGAGTTCATGGCTTTTCATGGAATCGAAGCCTGCTATCGACAAACCGATAAATGGTTTGGCGGAGTCACCTGCACAAATGGCGCTGGAAGTGCGAGGAGCGGGCTCTATAAGGATTATTCCGACGAGGAGATGTGTCAGATTCGACGTCGCGAGCAGGATCATGCAGCCGTCGTCGGCGATTATGCCGCCATGGTTCAACTCGATTACCCCAGTCACGCCATCAAGGACCCTTCTAACGGAGCGCCTGTCGAGGATCTCCTGTCCGTCCTGAAGGCTACGACTCCGGATCTGGTTTATACGCATAATCCAGCTGATAAGCACTCCACCCATGTGGCGGTTGCTGCCAATGTTCTGAAGGCGCTCCGGGCGCTGCCTTCCGAGGAGCGGCCCAAGAAGGTTCTAGGATGTGAAGTTTGGCGAGGACTTGATTGGATGCTGGATTCGGACAAAACCACGCTCGATGTAAGCAGGCGCCCTAACCTTGCAACCGCCATCGGAGGTATCTTCGACTCTCAGATTGCCGGAGGAAAGCGATACGACCTCGCAGTGGACGGACGCCGAATAGCGAATGCCACCTTTTATGACTCTCATTCGGTCGATGATGCCGAAAAGCTCTGGTTTGCCATGGACCTGACTCCTCTCGTCGAGGACCCGAGCCTTGATCCTCTGGAATTTACAATATCTTTTATTCAACGATTCGAAGAGGACGTCCGTGGAGCATTAGGAAAATATTTTTGAGGATTCCCTTCCTCAATTCTGCCAAGAGTCGGCTAAGCCCGAATTAAAACTGTCCAACTCCTACCCCAATCGGGTTTTGTAAGGACTTTGCATCCGGAATGGCACTTTGACTCTTCTCTAATTTTCCCCATTCTATTGCCTTCCCCTCCACCTTCTCTTCTGGTCGATGCGACTTCCTTGTTTTTCTCACCCCGGC